>DATKOR010000024.1:0-13321 GCA_035524495.1 Steroidobacteraceae bacterium | reverse complement strand
GCCGACTACGGCACGCGGCTGATGAAGGGCATGTCACAGGTGCTGAACGCGCGTGGCATCGCGCACAGCTTCGTCGGCCATCCGTCGATGCCCGGCCTCTACTTCGACGCCAGGCCGCCGCGCAACTACCGCGACTGGAAGGGCAGCGACTACGCCTTCTACGACGCGATGGCGCAGGTGCTGCACGACGAGGGCGTGCTGTGCGAGCCCGACTCGCGCGAGCCGTGGTTCATCTCGGCGGCCCACGACGACTCCTGCCTCGCGGACACGCTGCGCGGCTTCGAGATCGCGGTCGACGCGACGCTGCGCACGCGCACCGCCGACAAGGTCCGCGCCTGACGCGCCGGTCGCGCCGCGGATGAGCACCGCGAGCTCGAACCGCCACGACGTGGTCGTGGTCGGCTCCGGCCACAATGGGCTGGTGGCCGCCTGCTACCTCGCGCGCGCCGGACTCGACGTGCTGGTGCTCGAGCGCAACGACTACATCGGCGGCGCGGCGGTCAGCCGCCGGCTCTACGAGGACTTCACCTACTCGAACTGCAGCTACGTCTGCAGCCTGCTCCGGCCCGAGATCATGCGCGCGCTCGAGCTGCCGCGCTACGGGCTGCAGATCATCCCCTACGAGGGCGGCTGCACGATGATGCGCGACGGCGGCCACCTCGCGCTCTACGACAACCACGACGCGCTCAGGCGCGAGATCGCGCGCCACTCCAGGCGCGACGCCGAGGCCTACCACCGCTTCTCGCGCGACATCATCCGCCAGTGCAAGTTCATCAAGCCGCTCTTGATGCGCGAGCCGCCGGACCCGACCTCGTTCAGGCCGCGCGACATCCGTGAGCTCCTGTACCTCGGCCAGCGCCTCTACAACGTCGGCGAGGAGCGGATGTACGACACGATCCGCTTCTGGACGATGAGCGCATCCGACTTCCTCGACGAGTACTTCGAGAGCGAGATCGTCAAGGCGCACTTCTCGGGCAGCTCGATCATCGGCACGGCGCTCGGGCCGCGCTCGCCCGGCAGCGCCTACGTGCTGCTGCACCACTACATGGGCGACATCGACGAGACCGTGGGCGCCTGGGGCTTCGCGCGCGGCGGCATGGGCGCGGTCACGCAGGCGCTGACGGCCTCGCTGCGCGCGAGCGGCGGCAGCGTGCGCACCGCGGCGCCGGTCGAGCAGGTGCTCGTGCGAAGCGGTCGCGCGCAGGGCGTGGTGCTCGCGAGCGGCGAGGAAATCACGGCCGCCACCGTGATCTCGAACCTCGACGTCAAACGCACGTTCCTGAAGACCGTCGCGCCCGAGCACCTGCCCGAGGACTTCCTGACTGCGGTGCGGCGCTTCAAGATCCGCGGCTCGTCCGGCAAGCTCAACATCGCCCTCGACGGGCTGCCGAGCTTCCCAGCGATACCGGCCGGCGCGCCGTGCATCCGCGGCGACCTGCACATCACCGACACCATCGCGATGATGGAGCGCGCCTACGACGACTGGAAGGACGGCCGCTGGTCGGCGGCGCCCTACGTCGACATGCTGATCCCCTCGCAGATCGATCCGACGATGGCGCCCGAGGGCAAGCACTACATGTCGGTGTTCGTGCAGTACTGCCCCTACCAGCTCGCCGACGGGCCGTGGACCGCCGAGAAGCGTGAGGCCTTCGGCGCCACCGTCATCGACGCGATCGCGCGCCACAGCCCGGACTTCAAGAGCCTGATCCGCCACGCCGAGATCCGCACGCCCTGGGACATCGAGAACGAGGTCGGCCTCACCGAAGGCAACATCTTCCAGGGCGAGCTGACGATGGATCAGCTCCTGTTCAACCGGCCGGTGCCGGGCTACGCGCAGTACCGCACGCCGATCAGGGGCCTTTACCTCTCCGGCTCGACGACCCATCCGGGCGGCGGCGTCATGGGCGCGCCGGGCGCCAACGCCGCGCGACGCGTGCTCGCCGACCTCGGCCGCCGGGCGCATTCGTGAGCGCGCGGCCGCTCTCGCCCGCCTACGATGCGATCGTGATCGGCGCCGGTCACAACGGCCTCGTGTGCGCGACGCTGCTCGCGCGCGCCGGGCAGCGGGTGCTCGTGCTCGAGGCCGCGGAGACGGTCGGCGGCTGTGCGGTGACGCGCGAGTTCGCGCCGGGCTTTCGCGTCTCGGCCGGCGCGCACCTGCTGTCGCAGATGCCGGCCGCGCTCGTCGCCGAGCTCGGGCTCGCCCGCCACGGCCTCGACTACGCGGCGACGGCGCTGCCGACGACCGCGCTCTCGGCCGAGGGCGCGCCGCTGGAAATAGGCGACCCGGAGGCGCTCGCGCGTCGCTCGCCGTCCGACGCCCGCGCCTTCCCGCCGTTCGCGGCGCGGCTCAGGCGCTTCGCGGGCCTGATCGGCAAGCTGCTCGCTGCGCCCGCGCCGCGGCTCGGGAGCGGCGCGCTCGGCGACAAGCTCGCGCTCGCCAGGCTCGGGCTCGGCCTGCGCCTCCTCGGAAGGCGCGAGATGCGCGAGCTCCTGCGCATCATCGGCATGAACGCCTACGACCTCGTCGAGGACGAGTTCGAGACCGAGCTCCTGAAGGGCGCGCTCGCCTTCGACGCGGTGCTCGGCGCGAACTTCGGGCCGCGCGCACCCGGTACGGTGCTGACGCTGCTCTACCGCCTCGCGGCGGAGGCCGCGGCCGGACCCGCGGGGCTCGCGCTGCCGCGCGGCGGCCTCGGGGCGCTGACCCGGTCGCTGGCCGAGGCGGCGAAGGCCGCCGGCGCGACGATCCGCACCGCCAGCGCAGTCGCGCGCGTCGCGGTCGAGGGCGACCGCGCCGCCGGGGTCGTGCTCGAGTCCGGCGAGTCGATCGGCGCGCGCACGGTGATCTCGAACGCCGACGCCAAGACGACGTTCCTGCGCCTGCTCGGCGCTGAGCACCTCGACACCGGCTTCGTGCGCCGCGTCGACCATTTCCGCAGCCGCGGCGTCGCCGCGAAGCTGCACCTCGCGCTCGACCGCGCCCCGGCATTCACCGGCTGCACGCCGCGCGCCCTCGGCGGCAGGCTCCTGATCGCCCCCTCGCCGGATGCGGTCGAGCGCGCCTGGAACCACTCGAAGTACGGCGAGTGGTCGGCCGAGCCCGCGCTCGAGATCAGCATCCCGACGGTCCACGACCCCGCGCTCGCGCCGGCCGGCCGCCACGTGCTGTCGGCGATCGTGCAGTACGCACCGTACGCGGTCGAAGGCGGCTGGGCGGCGCAGCAGGCGCCGTTCCTCGAGGCGATCCTGGCGCGCCTCGAGGCCCACGCGCCCGGACTGAAGTCCAGCATCGTCGCCGCCGAGCTCGCGACGCCGCCAGACCTCGAGCGCGAGTTCCGGATGCACGGCGGCCACTGGCACCACGGCGACCTCGCGTTCGACCAGTTCTACATGGTGCGGCCGGTGCCGGGGGCCGCGCAGCACGCGACGCCGCTCGCGGGACTCTACCTGTGCGGCGCGAGCTGCCACCCGGGCGGCGGCGTCATGGGTATCGCCGGGCGCAACGCCGCGCGCCGCGTCCTCAGGGAGGCCCGCGCATGACGACGACCGCGCCGCACTATCGCAAGCCGCTCCTCGAGACGCCGTTCCACGCGCGCGCCCGCGAGCTGCAGCAGAACGACCACTACGTGCCGTGGGCGGGCTATACGACGGTCGACGTCTACACGACGGTCGAGCAGGAGTACTTCGCGATCCGCAACGCGACGACGCTCTACGACCTGACGCCGATGGTGAAGTACCGGATCACCGGCCCCGATGCCGAGCGCTACCTCAACCGGCTCGTCACGCGCGACGTGCGCAAGCTCAAGGTCGGTCGCGTCAGCTATGTCGTCTGGTGCAACGACGCCGGCCACATCATCGACGACGGCACGGTGTTCCGGCTCGGGGCGCAGGATTTTCGGGTCTGCACCGCCGAGCGCCAGCTCGACTGGTTCCTGGATTCGGCGATCGGTTTCGAGGTCGCGATCGAGGAGGTCACGGCGGACATTGCCGCGCTCGCGGTGCAGGGCCCGACCTCGTGCGGCGTGCTCAGGCGCTTCGGCCTAGACGGCATCGAGCGCCTCAGGCCCTTCGAGGTAGGCGAATTCATCGTCGGTGGCCGCCCGCTGATGGCGTCGCGCACCGGCTTCACCGGGGATCTCGGCTACGAGCTCTGGATGCGCCCCGATCACGCGCTCGGCGTCTGGGACGAGCTGATGGCGGTCGGGCGCACGCGCGGCATCCGGCCGATCGGCTCCCAGGCGCTCAACATCGCGCGCATCGAGGCGGGCTTCCTGCTGCCGAACGTCGACTTCGTGTCGGCCGAGCACACGGTCCGGGTCGGCCGCGACCGCACCCCGCTCGAGCTCGGGCTCGGGTGGCTCGTCGACTTCGACAAGCCGCACTTCAACGGCCGGCGCGCGCTGCTCGCGCAGCGCTCGCGCGGCCTTGAGCGGCTGCTGGTCGGCCTCGACGTCGCCGGCAACAAGCCGGCACACAACGCGCTCCTGTATGCCGAGGCCGCGGGCCGGAACGAGGTCGGCAGCGTCACCTCGGCGGCCTGGTCGCCGACCTGCAAGCGCAACATCGCACTCGCGCTCGTCGCCGCACCGCACTACGCGACCGGATCGAGCGTCTGGGCCGACATCTACCTCAACCGCGAGCTCGTCTGGGAACGGCGCATGGTCGCCGCCCGGGTCGTCGAGCGGCCGTTCTTCGCCCCCGAGCGACGGCGCGCCACGCCGCCGGCCGATCGCTAGGCGCCGGGCTCCCGTCATGCCCCGAGGTCGGTTACGCTCGACACAAGGCCGCGGTCCGCGGCGGGCCATACGGGTGCCCTGAGTTGATCTCCTCGCAACGGCAAAACGTCGCAGAACGGCCGTGGCTCGATCCGGCGGCCAGGCCGCAGATCGTGCTCGAGGGGCTCGGCAAGACCTACGGCACATTCGCGGCGGTCGGCAGCGTCAGCCTGTCGATCTACAAGGGCGAGATGTTCGCGCTCGTCGGCGCCTCGGGTTGCGGCAAGACGACGCTGCTCAGGATGCTGGCGGGGTTCGTCGAGCCGAGCGCGGGCCGGGTCGTCATCGACGACGTCGACATGACGGCCGTGCCGCCGTACGAGCGCCCCGTCAACATGATGTTCCAGTCCTACGCGCTCTTCCCGCACATGACCGTCGAGGACAACGTCGGCTACGGCCTGAAGCGCCTGTCGCTCGATGCGGCGACGCGCAAGAAGCGCATCGACGAGGCGCTCGAGATGGTGCAGCTCGGCGGCCTCGGCGCGCGCAAGCCGCACCAGCTGTCGGGCGGCCAGCGCCAGCGCGTCGCGCTCGCGCGCGCGCTGATCCGCCGGCCGAAGGTGCTGCTGCTCGACGAGCCCTTGTCGGCGCTCGACAAGAAGCTCCGGGAGAGCACCCAGTTCGAGCTGATGGACCTGCAATACGAGGTCGGGATCACCTTCATCGTCGTGACGCACGACCAGGACGAGGCGATGGCGCTCTCGAGCCGGATCGCCGTCATGGACCGCGGCGCGGTCGTTCAGGTCGGGACCCCGGCGGAGGTGTACGAGTTCCCGCGCACGCGCTTCGTCGCCGACTTCTTCGGCACGGCAAACCTGCTCGAGGGGACGGTGACGGCCGCGGAGCCCGGGCTCGTGACGGTCCACTGCGGCGACCTCGGCTGCGAGCTCTACGTCGATGACGCCGGACGCGTGCGCGTCGGCGAGCGCGTCTGCGTCGCGGTGCGTCCGGAAAAGGTGCGCCTCAGCAAGACGCCGCCGGAGGGCGCGCGCCGCAACCGCCTGAAGGGCGTTGTCTGGGAACTCGGCTATCTCGGCAACCGTTCGACGTACCAGATCAAGACGCCAAGCGGCACCGTCGTGACCGCCTTCGCGCAGAACGAGCGGCGCACGCTCGATTGGTCGATCGACTGGAGCGACGAGGTGTACCTCAGCTGGGACGCGAACGCCGCGGTCCTGCTGCAGTCCTGAACCACACCGGGCAATCGGCCGTCGCGCGCGGCGGCCAAGAGATCAACGGCATCAACGGCCAGATCGGGGGAGACAGGCCATGAAGAAGCAATATCGATACCGTTTCTTGCTTGGCGCCGCGGCAACCGCCGCCGGCGTGCTCGCCGGGGCAGCCTACGCCGCCGACACCAAACAGGCAGGGCAGCTCGAGGAAATCGTCGTCACGGCGACACGCCACGAGGAATCGCTCAGCAAGGTGCCGCTCAGCGTGACGGCACTCAACCAGGAGGCCCTCGACCAGAAGGGCATCAAGGACTTCCAGGACATCGTGCGCTTCACGCCCGGCGTCTCGATCGACCAGTCCGGCACCAACGCGATCTCGATCCGCGGCATCTCCTCGTCGGCCGGCGCCGGCACCACCGGCATTTACATCGACGACACGCCGATCCAGATGCGCTCGATCGGCTTCAACCCCGACGACACGCTGCCGAAGGCGTTCGACCTCGACCGCGTCGAGGTGCTGCGCGGCCCGCAGGGCACGCTGTTCGGCTCGGGCTCCGAGGGCGGCACGGTGCGCTACATCATGACGCAGCCGAGCTTGACGAAGGAGTCGACATACGTCCGCAGCGAAGTGTCGACGACGCGCGGCGGCGAGCCGAGCTACGAGGCCGGCATCGCGCACGGTGGCCCGCTCATCGACAACGTGCTCGGCTACCGCGCGAGCGTCTGGTACCGCTACGACGGCGGCTGGATCGACCGGATGGACCCTTACACGATGCAGGTGACCGACCAGCACGCGAACCGCGCCAGCACGATCGCGGCACGCGTCGCGTTCGTCTGGCAGCCGACCGACGGCGTGCTGGTGACGCCTTCGTTGATCTACCAGAACTCGCGCAAGCACGATGAGTCGACCTACTGGCCGGCGTTTTCGAGCGGCGGCAGCTTCTACAACCTGACGCCGGAGCGGATGCCGGTGCCGGACGAGTACTACCTGCCGGCGCTCAAGATCGAGGCGGACTTCGGCAAGGTGAAGCTGGTCTCCAACACCTCTTACTACCACCGCACCGAGCAGACTGCCTACCAGGGCACGATCTACGACCTTGCGTTCTACCAGTCGCAGGTCTGGCTGCTCGGCTCTTGCGGCGCCAATTACCCGGCCTTTGACGCGAACACCGGCTGCCCGTGGTATCCGCTGCTCGACGGTCACGGCATCCACCTGCCGGCCGCCGATCCGACGACCGGCTGGGATCCGGCCGGCTACTCGACGCCGAACGTGATGACGAACAAGCAGGAGTCGTACACGCAGGAAGTGCGCCTGCAGTCGAACGACGACACCAGTCGCTTCAAGTGGACGGTCGGCGCGTTCTGGTCGCTGACGAAGTCGACGAGCATCGAGGAGCTCAAGGACTCGCAGATCATGCCGCTGTGGCAAACACTGTTCGGCATCAATCCGCAGGACTGGTTCTACCTCGACCCGGCGACCAGCGGCGACTACTACTACTGCAACGGCCAGGGGACCCCGCAGACGACGGTTCCGGACTGCGACATCTACCTGAACCACAACGTCGTGTTCGACCACCAGATCGCGGGCTTCGGCGAACTGACCTACAGCCTCAGCGATCAGTGGAAGCTGACGGCGGGCGGGCGCTTCGCGAGAATGACTTTTGATCTCTCGCACCATGGCGACGGACTCGAGAACTACGGCCCCGATTACGCGGTCGCGCACCAGAGCGAGAATGCCTTCACGCCGAAGGTGGGCGTTTCGTTCCAGGCCGATTCCAACAATCTCTTCTACTTCACCTACGCGAAGGGCTTCCGACCGGGCGGCGGCAACCCGCCGCTGCCGGCCTACTGCAACGGTGACGGCGGCCTCAGCCAGACCGGCTACCCGAACGGTGCGCCGCTGACCTACAAGTCGGACTCGACCGACAGCCTCGAGTTGGGCTCGAAGAACAACTTCAACAATCGGTTCAGGATCGCGACCAGCGTCTACTGGATCAAGTGGAACGACATCCAGCAGAGCGTCTACGTGCCCTACAACTGCGGTCTGCAGTTCATTGACAACCTGGGCACGGCGATCGCCAAGGGCTTCGACCTCCAGGCCGAGATGATCCTGGGCGGCGGCCTCTCGGCCGACGTCGCGGTCGGCTGGACGAGCGCCCGCTACTCGGCGTCGCGGGTCCTGTACGACACGACGCAGGACCCGCCGGTCGGCCACACGCTGGCCGCCAGCGGCGACGCGATCTCCGGCCAGGCGGCGATCGACGGGGGCCCGGGCACGATCCCGCCGTGGAACGCCGCGGTCGGGCTGCAGTACAACTTCCAGCTGGGCACGCGCGATGCCTTCGTGCGAATCGACTACGAGTACGAGTCGCGCAATCCCTGGCTCGCGACGGTGCAGGACCCGAGCACGACGCAGTACAGCCCTTTCACGTACACGCTGTCGTCGACCTCGTTCACGTCCCTGCGCGGCGGCGTCACGTTCGGCAACCTGCAGATCGCGGCTTTCGTCGACAACCTGTTCGACTCGCGCACGACCACGAACTACCAGTTGTCGCAGCTCGACTCCAACAGCCCGAACGGCTCCTCGTCGGTGCAGCAGAACGCCTACACGTTCCGGCCGCGCACCTTCGGCATCACGGCGACGTACCGGCTGTAGGCCGCAGCCCGGTCCGCTGGGGCAACCGCCTCAGCGGATCGGGACGAGCGAGGTGCAGAAGCGGCGGATGCGCGCCGCGGCGTCCCTGAGCGTCGCTTCCTCGGCGGCGAAACAGGCGCGCACGAATCCCTGCGTCTCGCGCCCGAACACCGCACCATCGAGCAGCGACACGCCCTCGGCCTTGTAGAGGCGGTGGACGAACTCGTCGGCGGTGAGCCGCGTGTCGCGCACGTCGAGCAGCATGAACATGCCGGCGTCGGGCCAGCACGGCCGGATCAACGGCACGCCACTCAGCGCATCGAACAGGAGCCGCCGGCGCTTCTGGCAGTACTCGCGCACCTCGGCCTCCGCCTCGTCCGCCATCGCGAGCGCCTCGATCGCCGCTTCCTGGATGAAGCCCTGCAGGCCGTACAGCATGCACTGCGCCATTGCGTCGGCGTGCTGGATGAACGACACGGGCCCCACGAGCCAGCCAGCCCGCCAGCCGGTCATCGCGTGGGTCTTCGAGAGGCTCGAGACCGTCAGCACCTGTTCGGGCAGGCGCGCGCCCAGGCTCGGCACGCGCCCGCCGTCGGCGAGGCCCGCGTAGACCTCGTCGGAGACGATCCACAGGTCGTGGCGGCGCGCGATCGCCGCCAGCCCCTCGACCTCCGCGTCGCTCAGGATCACGCCGCTCGGGTTGTTCGGCGTCGCGACGAAGATCGCGCGCGTCTTCGGCGTGACCGCGGCCTCGAGCGCCTCGAGGTCGGTGTGGAACTTCGCCGCGGCCGGCATCGGGACCGCGACCAGCTGCGCACCGGAGGCGCGGATCGTCGCCGGGTAGGTCGCGTACATGGGATCGAGGGCAATGACCTCGTCGCCCGGCCCCGCGAGGCACAGCGAGGCGACGAAGAGCCCGTTCTGGGTGCCCGGGAGCACGATGACGTTCTCAGGCCCGACCGGCTGGCCGCTGCGCCAGGCGTGGCGTGCCGCGATCGCGGCGCGCAGCTTCGGCCGCCCGGCGGTCTCGGTGTAGTGCGTGTCGCCGGACCTGAGGCTGCGGATCGCGACGTCGACGACGCGCCCCGGCGTGTCGAGGTCGGGATCGCCGACGCTGAGCACGATCACGTCCTTGCCCGCGGCGTGGTCCTGGCGCGCCTCCCAGTGCAGCGCCCAGGGATCGGCGCCCTCGTGCGCGACGCGCCCGACGAACGGCGAGAAGCGCGGGTTCATTCGAAGGCTCCGGCGCGGACCTCGATGACCACGACCTGGCGCCGCGACCCGAAGTCGCTGAGCGCGGCCTCGAGCGTCGGCAGCGAATCGACCGCCCGGTGCGCGTAGCCGTAGGCGCGCGCCAGCGCCGCGAAGTCCGGCGGTTGCACGTCGACGCCCTCGGGCTCGATGCCGACGGCGACCATCGACGACTTGATCTCGCCGTAGCCGTGGTTGTTCCAGACCACGAGCGCGCTCCAGGCGTCGACGTCGCGCGGCACCGCGAGCTCGCCGAGCGAGAACTGGATGCCGCCGTCGCCGCTGAGGCACACGACCGGACGCTCGGGGGCCGCGAGTCCGGCGCCGGTCGAGGCCGGAAGCGCGTAGCCGAGCGTCCCGTAGCCGGTCGCGCTGTTGAACCACGAGCCCGGGGTCTGCGCCGCGAAGCCGAGGTTGCCGGCGTAGACCGGCTGGGTCGAGTCCCCGACCAGGATCGCCTGCGGCAGCGTGTCGCGGATGGTGTCCAGGAACTCGAGCTCGCGCCGCATCGCGGGACTGAGCGCACCCAGCGCCGTGGTGCGCGCGGTCGCGGCGCGGCCGGCACCGGCGGCGGGACGCGCCGCGCCGAGGTCGTGCGCGAGGAGCGCCGCGAGCGTCGCGTGCGCATCGCCGAGCAGCCCGATCTCGGGCCGCGCATTGCGCTTGAGCTGCGCGGCGTCGATGTCGATCCTGATCAGGTGCGGCGGCTGCGGGAAGTCGCTGACCGAGTACATGTCGTAGTCCGTGGGCCCGAGCTCGGTGCCGACCGCGAGCACCGTGTCGGACGAGGCGACCAGCGCGCGCACCGCCTCGAGCGAGGGACTGAACGGCACCGCCAGCGGGTGGCCGGGCGGGAGCACGCCGCGCGCGTTGATCGTCATCACGAGCGGGGCGCCGAGCGCTTCGGCCAGGCGCCGCAGCTCGGCGGCCGCGCCGAGCGCGCCGCCGCCCGCGAGGATCAGCGGCGCGCGCGCCTCGGCGAGCCGGCGGGCGGCCTGGGCGACGGCGCCCGATTCGGCGGCGGGCTTCTTGCGCGCGCGCGGCGGCGACGGCGCCGGGAGCGCACTCGCGTCCTCGGCGATCACGTCGCGCGGGATCTCGATGTACGCCGGGCGCGGCCGGCCGGCGACGGTGCCGTTCAGCGCGAGGTCAAGCGCCTCGGGCAGCTGCTCGGGCGCCGTGATGCGCCGCGTCAGGCCCGCGACGCGCGCGGCGACCCCGAGCTGGTCGGGCATCTCGTGCAGGAAGCCGCGGCCGCTGCCGAACTCGCCGCGGCGGTTCTCGCTCGCGATCACGACCAGCGGGATCGAGTCGCCGTAGGCCTGGCCCATCGCCGTCACGATGTTCGTGAGGCCGGGTCCCGTGATCGTGAAGCAGACTCCGGGGCGGCCCGAGACCCGTGCGTAGCCGTCGGCCATGAAGCCGAGCCCCTGCTCGTGGCGCGCTGCGACATGGCGGATTTTCGAGGCCGCAAGGCCGCGGTAAAGTTCAAGATTGTGAACGCCCGGGATGCCGAAGACGTGGCGGACCCCGTGGGCCTCGAGGACTTCGATCAGGTACGTACCCAGCGTGCGTTTCATCGGACACCCCTCCAGCCTCAGTATCCCACGCCCGGACCCGTCCCGGGCGTCCCGACCGGCGCCGCACACCCCCGGGTACGTGGTGGTGTAAATATTATGGACGCGATAATATGACGATCCGCGGTCCTGAGGGGAAGCCATGAACCACGACGTGATGATCACCTGCGCCATCACCGGCGACGACACGAAGGTCACGAAAAGCCCGTACTGCGCCGTGACGCCGACCGAGATCGCCGCCGCCGCCGTCGAGGCCGCCCAGGCCGGCGCCGCGATCGTGCACATCCACGTCCGCGACCCGGAGACCGGGCAGTTCAGCATGGAGACGCGCCACTACCGCGCGGTGGTCAAGGCGATCCGCGAGAGCGGCAGCGACGTCATCGTGAACCTCACCTGCGGCATGGGCGGTTACATCGTCGTCGGCAACGAGGGCCTGAAGGACACGCCGGCGCCGGGCAGCGACTTCTGCACGCAGGAGGACCGGATGCGGCACGTGATCGACCTGTGCCACGAGGGCAAGTACCGGCCCGACATCTGCACGCTCGACTGCGGCAGCCTCAACTTCGGCGACGGCAACCGCGCCTACGTCTCGACGCCCAACTACCTCCGGCAGGGCGCCGCGATCTGCAAGGACCTCGGCGTCAAGCCCGAGTTCGAGATCTTCGACACCGGCAACCTCTGGTTCGTCAAGCAGATGATCAAGGAGGGCCTCGTCGTGCCACCGCCGCTCGTGCAGCTGTGCATGGGCATCGCGTGGGGCATGCCGGCCGACACCGGCCACCTGCTCGCGATGGTCAACACGCTGCCCGGCGACGCCGTCTGGACCTCGTTCGCGATCAGCCGCATGCAGATGCCGTGGGCGGCGCAGTCGGTGCTGGTCGGCGGCAACGTGCGCGTCGGGCTCGAGGACAACCTGTACCTCAGCAAGGGCGTGTACGCGAGCAACGCCCAGCTCGTGACCAAGGCGCGCGGCATCATCGAGGCGATGGGCGCGCGCGTGATGGCGCCTTCGGAGGTGCGCGAGCGCCTCAAGATCCACTGACCCGATGGCCGGCACGACGATCTTCCGCTCGGCGATCCGGCCCGAGTGGATCGACTACAACGGGCACCTGCGCGATGCCTACTACGTGGTCGTGCTGAGCGACGCGATCGACGCGCTGATGGATCGCGTCGGCATCGACGCCGCCTACCGCGAGCGCACGCGCAACACCCTCTACTCGCTCGAGATGCACATGCACTGGCTCGAGGAGGTCAAGGCCGACGACGCGCTCGAGATCGTCGGCTACGTGCTCGCCGCCGACACGAAGCGCCTGCACATCGGCTGCGACGTCAAGATCGCGCGCCGCGAGGCGCCGGTCGCGACCGCCGAGTTCGTGCTGCTGCACGTCCACCAGGGAGAAAAGCCGAGCGCCGCGACCTTCCCGCCGGACGTGCAGGCCGCGATCGAGCGGCTGCGCGTCGAGGCCGACGGCAGCGCCTGGCCGGGCCCCCGCTCGCGCGAGCTCGCGCTCAAGAAGCGCTGAATGAGCCTCGGCCGCCTCGCGCGCCTGCTGGCGCCGAACAGCATCGCACTGGTCGGCGGCGCCTGGACCGACGCGGTCGCGGCCGCGAGCCGCGCGATCGGCTATCGAGGCGAGGTCTTCCGCATCCACCCGACGCGCGCCTCGGACGCGCACACGCGCTACTACCGCTCGGTCGAGGAGCTGCCGGCCGTCCCGGACGCCGCGTTCCTCGCGGCGCCGTGCGAGGACGTGCCCGGGATCGCCGGCGCGCTGGCGCGGCGCGGCGCCGGCGGCTTCGTCTGCTTCGCGGCCGGCTTCGACGAGACCGGCACCGAGGAGGGGCGCGCGCTGACGCGGGCGCTCGTTGCGAACGCGGGCTCGCTGCCCTTCACCGGGCCCAACTGCT
>DATKOR010000023.1:0-67724 GCA_035524495.1 Steroidobacteraceae bacterium | reverse complement strand
TGAGCCACCAATCCCCGACCGAGTCCTGGCTGAAGCTGCCGTCCCGAAATCGCTTGATCTCGACGAATCGCGGTCGTTCGAACACCCGGAACGACTTGCCGCAGAAGCGAAGCGAATGGCCGTTCCGCCGGAGGCTCGCTGCCTTGAACGGGATCCAACCCAGCGATCGTCGTGATCCCCTGCTCACCCTCCACCGCAGCTTCGCCTTCTGGAACTGTCGGCGCCGGATCGCGAACTCGCAGCAGACCTTCTGGATCGTGTCGGCGCCGATGTGCTCGAAGTGCTCGGTGGCTCCTGAGGACAAGTTGCACAAATCAAACCCGCTCAGGAAGCTCGGCGGGCCAAAGAACGGTCGTGCGGCCTTGTAGCTCGTCTCGTTCGCCCAGTTCCAGACCTGGTTGACCTCGATCGCCGCGGCGTTCAGCCACGGATAACACTCGCCGCGGACCTTGAACCGGTAGGTACGAACGGTGGGGGTTGATGCCGCGGCGGTCTCAGCCACGAATCGTCTTGTACACCGGGCGCGTCCTAAATCATCGCCGAATTACTCGTGCATTCATGCAGAAACGCGCTCCTCAGGCGGCGGTCACGAGCGCGGCCTGAGCGGCTTATGACTTGCCGCAGCTCCTCTGCTGCGCAACCGTCGCAGCGGGGCCAGCGCGTCCTTGCGCTTCCGTGGTTCGACGAACTCGCGGCCTGGCGGCGGCGGCTCGCGGCGCGCGCGGCGCCCGCCGCTCAGCGCAGCAGCGTTGCGTAGACGTCCCAGTAGTCGTCGATCAGCACGTTCGGCTCACGCACCGGCACGCCGCGCCCGAGGAAGGCCGAGGGCAGCGAACCCGGGTCCGGCACCGTGTCCTCCGGGTGGCGGTAGGTCGCGGCGTTCTTGATCGCCTCGGTGCGCGTGCGGATCTCGCCGGCGATGTCCTTCTGCGACTTGACGATCGCGGCCCCGGCCGCGATCTCGCTCATCAGCGCCTCGCACTCGGCGCGCGAGCCGTAGTTGCTCTCGTGCACGCTCTTGACGCGCGACTGCCGCGCATGCAGCGCGAGTCCGGACTCCGCGAGGCGCGCGTACAGCAGCTGCGTGTAGGCGATCACCGCGTTGTTGATCGCGCGCCGGCCCTCCAGCGACAGCCCGCCGAACTCCGGCCACGGCTCCTTCTCGATCGTGCGCTTCGCTTCCTGCATGTCGTCGAGGTAGCGGCGCGCGCCATTCGCCTGCGGCATCTGGCGCGCGATCTGGTCGGTGAGCCGGCGGCGCCGGAAGTAGTTCCAGAAGCCGGTCGCGGCCTTGAGCCGCGCGCGCAGGCCCGCCAGCGTCTCTTCCTCGACGCGCAGCGCCTCCTCGGCCTCGGCGATGCGCTCGGCGGCGAGCTGCGTGCGCGATTGGCGCTCCTGGTGGAACTCGACCAGCTGGCGCTTGCGCTCGCGGTCCTCCTGCTGGCGCCGCAGCTCGCTTGCGAACTGCTCGAGCTGCGCCCGGCAAGCGCGCCACAGGCCGTTCAGCTGGAAGTGCACCAGCGCACCGAAGCCGAGCTCCGGGTTGCCGAGCAGCGTCTCGAGCGACTCGCGCTCGTCGACGGCGCGCTGCGTCGCGGCCTCCTGCTGCTTGAGCCGGTCGCGCAGCTGGTAGAGCTGGTCGTCGAGGCTCGCGAGCTCCTTCTTGAGCTCGGCGCGGTTCCAGTAGAGCTTGAGCAGCCGTTCCTGCTCCTCGGCCGACTTGCTGGCGCTGAGCAGGGGCAGCTTCAGGGCGTTGATCTTGTCGCCGATGCTCATGGGGAGCGGCACCTCGCGGCGCGCCACCTCGCGCTCAGCCACTCGCTGCGCCGAAGCGGTGTCCGCGATCGACGCAGTACTCGAGCCACTTGTTGAGCATCACGTTGCGCGCCCAGCGCGACGACAGGTCGGCCTCGTCGGCCGCCATCCGCGCGCGGCCGTGGCCGAAGGCGTGCGCCTCCGCCACCCGCGCATCGTGATAGACCCGGACCGCGAGATCGGGCGCGTCCGGCGCCTCGCCGTCGCGGCCGAAGGCGTAGGTCAGCTGCAGCATCGTCGTGTACGGACTGCGCTCGAGGACCGTGAGCTTGAGCTCCACGTCGCCGGCTCGCCGCGAGCGGTGCTCGCCGGCGAGCACGCGCAGATCACCCGCCAGCCAGCCGAGCCGGATGTAGTTGCTCTCGTAGAGCGTCATCAGGCTCACGAAGCTGCCCGGACGCGCGCGCCACGACGCCACACAGAGGTGATCGCTGACCATGGATTGAATATAACACAGGGATTTTTACGGTCCGGCGCGCACTGACGAGATGAGAACGCACGCGCAAGAATCGCGCCAGCGTTGCGAACTGGATCACGTCCTGCTCAGGGGCGCAGGCGCCGCTCGATGCCCGTGGCGTGCATGATGCGGCTGCCGATTTCCTCGACCGAGCAACTGGTGGTGTCGATGAAAGGGATTCCGAGGCGCTCGAACAGCGCCTCGGCGGCGCGGACCTCGAAGGCCACCTGCTGGGGCGAGGCGTAGCGGCTGTTCGGGCGGCGCTCGTTGCGGATCTGCTGCAGCCGGTCGGGCAGGATCGTCAGCCCGTAGAGCTTGGCCTGGTAGCGCACCAGCGAGGCCGGCAGCTTCCCGGCCTCGAGATCGTCCTCGGTCAGCGGGTAGTTCGCCGCGTAGATGCCGTACTGCAGCGCCATGTAGAGGCAGGTCGGCGTCTTGCCCGAGCGCGACACCCCGACCAGGATCAGGTCGGCCTGCGCGTACTCGCGCGTCTGCGCACCGTCGTCGTTGGCGAGCGCGAAGTTCGTCGCGTTGATGCGCGCGGTGTAGCTCTCGGGATCCGCCATGCCGTGCGCGCGGCCGGCGGCGTGCGAACTCTTGACGCCGAGCGCGTCCTCGAGCGGCCCGAGGAACGCGTCGAAGAAGTCGAGAAAGGTCGCCCGCGCCCCCTTGACCTCGTCGCGCAGGTCGTCCTTGATCAGCGTGCTGAACACGATCGGCAGCTCGCCCTCGGCCTCGGCCGTCGCGTCGATGCGCGCCCGGGCCTCGATCGCCTTCTCGCGCGTCGCGACGAACGGCAGCGTCACCGCGCGGAATGTCAATCCCTCGAACTGCGTCAGCAGGCTGTGGCCCATCGTCTCGGCCGTGACGCCGGTCTGGTCCGAGACGAAGAACACTGTGCGCTTCGGCAAGGCCGCACCTCCCGGCCTCAAGTCTACCCCGCCGCCGCAGCGGCCGGCGCCGGCCTCGGGTCGGCGCAGCCCCTCACGCGGCAGGGCCCCGAATGCGGCACAATTCGCGGCCGGGCACCCGCCGGCCGAGGTTTGTCGCGTGAGCACGTACACCGTTCCCTTCGAGCAGCTCGGGATGCACGACGTCGAGCGCGTCGGCGGCAAGAACGCCTCGATCGGCGAGATGATCGGCAACCTCGCGCGCGTCGGCGTGAAGGTCCCGGGCGGCTTCGCGACGACCGCGGCGGCCTACCGCGAGTTCCTCGCCGCCGGCGGCCTCGCCGGCCGCATCCACGCCGCGCTCGCGACGCTCGACGTCGACGACGTCGACCGGCTCGCGGCCACCGGCGCGCAGATCCGCGAGTGGATCCTCGCCACGCCCTTCCCGCCCGGCCTCGAGCGCGACGTGCTCGCCGCCTGGGAGGCGATGGGCGGGGCCAAGATCGCGGTCGCGGTGCGCTCCTCGGCGACCGCCGAGGACCTGCCGGAGGCCTCGTTCGCCGGCCAGCAGGAGACGTTCCTGAACGTGCGCGGCAGCGCCGCCGTGCTGCGGGCGCTGCACGAGGTGTACGCCTCGCTCTTCAACGACCGCGCGATCGCCTATCGCGTGCACCAGGGCTTCGATCACGCGCAGGTGGCGCTGTCGGTCGGCATCCAGCACATGGTGCGCAGCGACCTCGGGGCGAGCGGCGTGATGTTCACGCTCGACACCGACTCGGGATTTCGCGACGTCGTGTTCATCACCGCCTCGTACGGTCTCGGCGAGACCGTCGTGCAGGGCGCCGTCAATCCCGATGAGTTCTACGTCTACAAGACGGGTCTCAGGGCCGGGAAGCCGGCGATCCTGCGCCGCAACCTCGGCGGCAAGGCCATCAAGATGGTGTACGCGGCCGATGGCGAGGCGACCCGCGGCAGGCGCGTCGAGACCGTCGACGTGCCGGCGGCCGAGCGCGCGCGCTTCTCGATCGGCGACGCCGACGTGACCGCGCTCGCGCGCCAGGCGCTGCTGATCGAAGACCACTACCAGTGCCCGATGGACATCGAGTGGGCCAAGGACGGCACCGACGGGCAGATCTACGTGCTGCAGGCGCGTCCCGAGACCGTGCAGAGCCGCGCCGGCCGCTCGATCCAGCGCTTCACGCTGAAGACCACCTCGCGCGTGCTCGCGACCGGGCGCGCGATCGGCAACCGGATCGGCACCGGTCCCGCGCGCCTGATCCGCGACGTGCGCGAGATGGCGCGCGTGCAGAACGGCGACGTGCTGGTCGCGGACATGACCGACCCGGACTGGGAGCCGGTCATGAAGCGCGCCGCGGCGATCGTCACCAACCGCGGCGGACGCACCTGCCATGCGGCGATCATCGCCCGCGAGCTCGGCATCCCCGCCGTCGTCGGCTGCGGCGACGCGACCGAGACCGTGCCCGAGGGCCGCGAGGCCACGGTGTCCTGTGCCGAGGGCGACACGGGTCACGTCTACGCCGGCACCCTCGACTACGAGAAGCGCCAGATCGAGCTCGACGCGCTGCCGACGCCGCCGGTCAAGATCACGATGAACGTCGGCAACCCCGACCGCGCCTTCGACTTCGCCGGCATCCCGAACCACGGCGTCGGCCTCGCCCGGCTCGAGTTCATCATCAACCGGATGATCGGCGTGCACCCGCGCGCGCTGCTGGAGTTCGACCGCCTCGAAGCGCCGCTCAAGGACACGATCCGTACCCAGATGGCCGGCTACAAGGATCCGGTGTCGTTCTTCGTCGACAAGCTGACCGAGGGCATCGCGCAGATCGCGGCCGCGTTCGCGCCGAACCCGGTCATCGTGCGGCTCTCGGACTTCAAGTCCAACGAGTACGCGAACCTGATCGGCGGCAAGCTCTACGAGCCGCACGAGGAGAACCCGATGCTCGGGTTCCGCGGCGCCGCGCGCTACATCGACGAGACCTTCCGGCCGTGCTTCGAGCTCGAGTGCCGGGCCCTCAAGCGCGTGCGCGACGAGATGGGACTCACGAACGTCGAGGTCATGGTGCCGTTCGTGCGCTCGCTGAAGGAGGCCGAGCAGGTCACGGCGCTGATGGCCGCCAACGGCCTCGGCCGCGGGCAGAACGGCCTGCGCGTCATCATGATGTGCGAGCTGCCGACGAACGCGCTGCTTGCCGACGAGTTCCTGAAGTACTTCGACGGCATGTCGATCGGCTCGAACGACATGACGCAGCTGGTGCTCGGGCTCGACCGCGACTCGGGCATCGTCGCCAAGCTCTTCGACGAGCGCGATCCGGCCGTCAAGGCGGCGATCGCGCTCGCGATCAAGGCCTGCCGCGCGCAGGGCAAGTACGTCGGGATCTGCGGCCAGGGCCCCTCGGACCACCCGGAGTTCGCGCGCTGGCTCGTCGACCAGGGCATCGGCAGCCTGTCGCTGAACCCCGATACGGTGCTCGAGACCTGGCTGTTCCTCGCCGGCCAGCCGAAGTAACTAGGCGATCGACGTGCGCGCCGCTTCCCAGTTGCGCCCGTCGAAGGGCGTGACCTTGAGTCCCTGCAGCGTCGACTGCTCGAGGCAGTGCGCGTGCACGCTGATGCCGTCCGGGTGCGAGCGCGGCACGTAGAACGACTTGATGCCGCAGCGCCGGCAGAACAGGTGCCGTGCGGTGCGCGTCCCGAAGGTGTACTCGGTCAGCATTTCGGTCCCGCGCAGCAGCCGGAAGCGCTCCTTCGGCACGATCAGGTGCAGGTACCCGGTCATCGTGCAGATCGAGCAGTTGCACTCGAAGACCTCCGGGGCCGCCTCGGCGTCGACCTCGAAGGCAACGGCGCCGCAATGGCAGCCGCCGCGGTGCGTGACAACAGGCGTTGTGCTCACGAGACGACCTCACGCTCAAGACTGCGCCACGCGGCAAGGCGCGGATCCATGATCCGCCGCCACAGCGGCGGCACCATCGCGACCAGGATCATCGCCGCGTAGCTGGCCGGCAGCTGCGGCGCCGCCTCGACGTGCTCGAGCTGCGGATAGTGCCGCGTCACGTCGGCGTGGTGGTGCGAATGGCGCTGCAGGTTGAAGGTCAGCCAGTTGCCGACCCGCTGGCTCGAGTTCCACGAATGGCGCGGCGTGACCTTCTCGTAGCGGCCGTCGGCGCGAAGCCGGCGCTCGAGCCCGTAGTGCTCGAGGTAGTTGACAAGCTCGAGCAGCGTGATCGCGACCGAGGCCTGCAGGACGAACATCACCACCGCGGCCGCGCCGAAGCACAGGCCCAGCGCCGTGGCGATCGCCAGCGGCGCCGCGACGACCCACAGCATCCGGTTCGCGAGGCCGAAGCGCGGCCGGCCGGCTCGCACGAGCCGCGCACACTCGATGCGCCAGGCGCTCGCGAACTGGCCGGCCACGGTGCGCGGCAGGAAGCGCCAGAACGACTCGCCGGCGCGTGCCGTCGCCGGGTCGTCAGGCGTCGCGACCCGCGAATGGTGCCCCTGGTTGTGCTCGATCGTGAAATGCGCATAGCCGACGGTCGCGAGCAGCGCCGAGGCGCAAGCGCGATCGAAGAGCCGGCGGCGATGGCCGAGCTCGTGCGCAACGACGATGCCGACGCCGCCGGTGACGATCCCGACCGAGTACGCGAGCCCGAGCCGGCTCGCGAAGTCGGGCAGCGCCGCGACCCGCGCCGCCGCCCACGCGAGCAGCGCGAGTTGAATCGCGACCCACAGGTAGAGGAGCCCGTCGAAGAAGCGGCTCCAGCCGCGGCCGTCCGGGCCGCGCGGCAGCACGAGCGCGGTGTCCTTGCCGGCGAGCGCATCGAGCAGCGGCAGCGCGACGAACACCCAGGCCGGCGTCAGAAAATTCCAGGCGCCGCCGAGGCGCGCGCCGACGACGACCCACAGGGGCAGCGTCAGCGCCAGCAGGAATCCCAGACGGCGAAGCAGCATCGCGGCACCTCGCGCACGATCATAGGCACTCGACCGCGCGCTGTCGACGGACGGGCGTCAGCGGCACACACCCGCGGGGCTGGCCTGCGACGGCGCGAGCAACGCGAGTGCGCGGCCACCCGGCCGCATCAGCACACATTCGGTCGCGAGCGGCCCGAGCGCCGCGGGCGGCGCCACGGTCGGAGCGGTCGGCGCGGCGTGCGCATAGCCGAGGAACCCGAGCCAGGCGCGTCGGTCCCAGCGGCCGCCGGGCACGAGCCAGAGTACGCGCTCGTTCGTGCCGAGCGCAGCGCCCGCCGACGCGAGCGCGGCGGCGTCCCGGCTATCGAGGACATCGCGCACGTCGGCTGCGGGAAGGTAGAGCGCGGCGAGCGCGAGCGTCGTCTCGTCGGGGTCGAGGAGCCTGAGCCGCGCCGGGCCCGCCGCCGTCGCGACGCGCGCCGCGAGCGCCTCGAGGCTGAGCCAGTCATTGACGATCAGATACAGCGGCGCGACGCCGAGCGAGAGCGTGAGCGCCGCGGCGCTCGCCAGCCGCGGCAGCGAGGCCGCGCCGAGCGCCCGCGGCGTCAGCGCAAGGTATGCCGCGGCGGCGCCGGCGCCGAGCGCCACGACCCCGAGCGCGACGGACGTCGTCGTGCGGGTCGCCGGCGCGAAGCCGGCGAGCGCGGCGAGCGCGGCAATGGCCGCCGCGAGCAGCGCGAGCAGCACGCCGGTCGTGCGCCAGGCGATCCGGTCGGTCCGGTCGAGCGCCGTGCCCGCGCTGCCGACGTAAAGACCCACGAGGATCGCAAAGCCGAGCGCCGGCGGCGCGTAGTAGACGCCCCGCGCGGTCGCCGCGAGAGACAGGGCCAGCGTCGGCAGCACGATCGCGCCCGCCGCGAGGCGCCAGGCCGTGCCCTCCGCGTCACGGCGTCGCAGGCCGCGCGGCGCGCGCTTGAGCGCCGCGATCGCGAGTGCCGTCCACGGCAGCAGGTAGAGCGGCAGCTCGAGCAGGTACTTCGCCGGCGAATTCGCGTGCCCGGCGGCGTAGCTGAACTGCTCGGGCGCCGCGAGTGGCACCGCCCGCCCGACGAGGTTGTACCAGAAGAGCACCTTGAGCGCGGCCACCCCGTCCGGGCGCGCGGCCACCCACAGCACCCAGGCGCCGATGGCCGCGACGAGCAGCGGCACGCCGGTCCACAGGGCCGGCGCGCGGAACTCGCGCGGCCGGCGCTCGAGCACGACGACCGTGAGCCAGGCGCAGCCCGGCACCAGCCAGCCGGCGAAGCCCTTGGCGAAGAACGCGAGCGCCAGACCGCCGTGCATCACGAGGTAGCCGACGAGCCGCTCGCGCGGCGCCGCGGCCGCGAGCCCGAGGTAGGCGCCGAGCACAGCGAGCGCGACGCCGGCGACGAGCGGCGCGTCGGTCGCGAGCCAGATCTCGGCGAGGTAGAGCTGCAGCATCGTCGCGCTGGCAACCCCCGCCGCGAACCCCGCCGTGGCGTCGACGGCACGCGCCACGAGCGCGGCGACCGCGAGCACGGTCACCAGGAAATAGAGGAGGTTCGGCAGGCGCGCGGCCGCGGGCTCGGCGCCGAGCGCCGCGACCGACGCACCGCCGAGCCAGTAGAGGAGCGGCGGCTTCTCCGCGAACGGCCGGCCGGCGAGTTCCGGCAGCGCGTGATCGGCCTGGCTCGCCATCGCGACGACGAGGCTCGCCTCGCGCGGCTCATCGGGCGTGTAGTAGACGCGGGCGAAGAGCCCCGCCAGCGCGACCGGCACGAGCAGCACCAGGAGTCGCGCGACGGGGGGACGGGTCACGGCGCGGCGACGCGCAGGAACGTATCGCGGTAGTGCTGCAGTTCGCGGATCGAGTCGCGCACGTCGTCGAGCGCCCGGTGCGCGTTGCCCTTGGTGACACCGGCGAGCACCGCCGGCGCCCAGCGCCGCGCCAGCTCCTTGACGGTGCTGACGTCGAGGTTGCGGTAGTGGAAGTGGCGCTCCAGCGCCGGCATCCAGCGCGCCAGGAAGCGCCGGTCCTGGCAGATGCTGTTGCCGCACATCGGCGAGACGCCGGCCGCGACCCACTCGTTCAGGAAGGCGAGCGTCAGGCGCTCGGCCTCGGCTTCCTCGACGCGGCTCGCGCGCACGCGCGCGATCAGCCCGCTGTCGCCGTGCGTGCGGCGGTTCCAGTCGTCCATGCGCGCGAGGGCCGCCTCGTCCTGGCGCACGGCGATGACCGGCCCCTCGGCGAGCACGTTGAGGTCGCGGTCGGTGACGATCGTCGCAACCTCGATGATCCGGTCCGACTCGGGCGCGAGCCCCGTCATTTCCAGATCGATCCAGGCGAGGTTGTCGGCGTGCTGCGGCATGGGGCGCGGTTGCCGGTCATTCTAGCAGAGGCTAGAGTGCCGCCTCCCGCAAGGCCGCCGGATGCAGTCGCTCACAATCGCCTTTCTCGTCGCGCTCCTCGCGATGGTGACGGTTCGCCTGGTGCTCGCGACCCGCCAGCTGCACGCGCTCGCGCGCCACCGCGACGAGGTTCCGGCGCCGTTCGCGGCCACGATCAGCGCCGCCGACCATGCGAAGGCCGCCGACTACGGCAGCGCGCGCCTCCGGTTCGGACGGCTCGAGCTCGTCTGGGACGCCGTGCTGCTCCTGACCGTGACGCTCGGCGGCGGCTTCGCGGCGCTCGACGCCGCGGTCGCGCGGCTGCACCTCGCGCCGCTCGCGCACGGCGTGACGACGCTGTCGCTGCTCGTGCTCGGGCTCTCGCTGGCCGGGTTGCCGTTCGAGCTCTACGCGACCTTCGGGATCGAGGCCCGCTTCGGCTTCAACCGCACGACGCCACGGCTCTACTGCATCGACCTGGTGCGGTCCTTGCTGCTCGGCATCGTGATCGGCGTGCCGCTGCTCGCGCTCGTGCTGGCGCTGATGGCCGCCGCCGGGCGCCTGTGGTGGCTGTACGCGTGGCTCGCCTGGGTGGCCTTCGCCGTGGTGGCGACGCTGCTGTGGCCGCGGCTGATCGCGCCGCTGTTCAACAAGTTCCGTCCGCTCGAGGCCGGGGCGCTGCGCGAAGCAGTCGAGCGCGTGATGCAGGAGTGCGGCTTCGCGAGCGAGGGGGTGTTCGTCATGGACGGCTCCCGCCGCTCGAGCCACGGCAACGCCTACTTCACGGGCCTCGGACGGCACAAGCGCATCGTGCTGTTCGACACGCTGCTGGAGCGGCTCGTGCCGGGCGAGGTCGAGGCGGTGCTCGCACACGAGCTCGGGCACTTCCGGCTGCACCACATCCGGCAGCGGCTCGCGCTCGGTCTCGGGGCCGCGCTCCTCGGGTTCGCGCTGCTCGGCCAAGCCGCGCTCGAGCCCCGCTTCTATTCCGCGCTCGGCGTGCCGAGCGCCTCGCCGCACGCCGCGCTCGCGCTCTTCGTCATGGTCGTGCCGGTGTTCACGTTCCTGCTGGCGCCGCTCGGGAGCTGGTGGTCGCGACGCCACGAGTTCCAGGCCGATCGCTTTGCGGCCGCCCACGCCGACGGCACACAGCTCGCCTCCGCGCTCGTCAAGCTGTACCGCGACAACGCCTCGACGCTGACGCCGGACCCGTGGTACTCCGCGTGGCACGACTCGCATCCGCCCGCGCTGGCGCGGATCGCGGCGCTTGAGCGGAGGGCGTGAGTGGCGCGCGGCGCGGCGGCCGGCGCAGCGGGTGTCGACCTGAGGTCCGGGCGCGTCGTCGCGAGCCACGGACGCCAGCTCACCGTCGAGGACCCCGACGGGCATCGCGTGCCCTGCCGCCTGCACGGCCGCAGGCTCGCGGCGGTCTGCGGCGACGAGGCGCGCTGGGGCTACGCGCACGCCGGCGAGTCGTACGGCACGGTCTACGAGCTCCTGCCCCGCCGCAACACGCTCGAGCGGTCGACCGCGAGCGGCCGCGTCGAAGCCGTGGTCGCGAACCTGACGCAGCTGGTGGCCGTCGTCGCGCCGCGGCCCGCGCCCGACTGGTTCGTCGTCGACCGTTACCTCGCGGCGGCCGCGTGGTGCGGCATCCGCGCGCTCATCGCCTGCAACAAGTCCGAGCTTGGGCTCGGGCCGGCCGATGCCGAAGAGCTCGATGGCTACGCGGCGCTCGGGATCGCGATCGTGCGCACCTCGGCGCGCGGCGCGCCGGGCATCGAGGCGCTCGCCACGCGCCTCGAGGGCGCGGTCAGCGTGCTGGTCGGCCAGTCCGGTACCGGCAAGTCGAGCCTGCTCAACGCGCTCGCACCCGAGGCGCGCGCCGTCACGCAGGAGATCTCCGCCGCCACCGAGGAAGGGCGCCACACGACGACGCACGCAGTGCTGCACCGGCTTGCGAGCGGCGGCGACCTGATCGACTCGCCGGGCGTGCGTGACTACGCCCCGCCGCTGCCGGCGCCGCGCGCCGTGGCGTCGGGCTACGCCGAGATCGCCGGCGCCGCGGCCGGCTGCCGCTTCCTCGACTGCCTGCACGACCAGGAGCCGGGCTGCGCGGTGCGCAGCGGCGTCGCGTCCGGAAAGATCCGCGCCCGGCGCTACGAGAGCTACCGCCGGCTGCTGGCGCTGGCGCGCGAGTTCGCCGAGCGCTATCCGGAGCGTCGCCCCGGACGGGGGCCCGGGGTCAGGTGAGCGTCTGGCGGCCGGCGAGCGCGTGCGCGAGCGTGCCGCCGTCGACGTATTCGAGCTCGCCGCCGATCGGCACGCCATGCGCGATGCGGCTCGCCCGCACGCCGCGCCGCGTGGCGAGCTCACCCAGAAAGTGCGCGGTCGCGTCCCCCTCGACGGTCGGGTTCGTCGCGAGGATCAGCTCGCGCACCTCGCCGCTGTCGAGCAGCACCTCGAGTTGCGCGATGCCGAGCTCGGCAGGACCGATGCCATCGAGCGGCGACAGGTGCCCCATCAGCACGAAGTAGCGGCCGCGAAAGCTCCCCGACTGCTCGACCGCGACGACGTCCGCCGGCGATTCGACGACGCACAGGAGCGAGGCGTCGCGCTGCGCGTTGGCGCAGATCGGGCACAGCTCGGAGTCCGACAGCATCCGGCAGCGACGGCACTGGCCGATCGTCGCGACCGCCTGGGCGAGCGAGCGGCTGATGTCGAGCGCGCCCTCGCGGTCGCGCTCGAGCAGGTGGAACGCCATGCGCTGCGCCGACTTCGGCCCGACGCCCGGCAGGCGCCGCAGGGCCGCGATCAGCTGCGCGAGGGCCGGCGAGTAGTTCACGGCCTCAGAACGGCAGCTTGAACCCGGGCGGCAGCTGCATGCCGCCCATCATGCCCGCGAATTTCTGCTGGGTCGTGGTCTCGACCTTGCGGACGGCGTCGTTGATCGCCGCGGTCACGAGATCCTCGAGCAGCTCGCGATCGTCGCCCGCGACGCTGGGGTCGATCGTGACGCGGCGCACTTCGTGCTTGCCGTTCATCAGCACCTTGACCATGCCACCGCCGGCCTCGCCGGTGACCTCGAGCGCCGCGAGCTCGGCCTGCGCCTTCTGGAGATTTTCCTGCATCTGCTGCGCCTGGCGCATCAGATTGCCGATTCCACCCTTCATCGAACGCTCCTCGGTCTCAACGGTTCGGCTTGATGGTGTCCGGCGCGACGCTGGCGCCGAAGCGTTCCCTGAGCTGGCGCACCGCGGGCTCGACCTCGAGCGCGGCGCGCGCCTGTGCAAGCTCCGCGGCGACCGCGCGCGCCTCGATCCGCGCCGGCGTGTCGGCGCCCGACGGCGCGGCCAGCGAGCCCTCGTCGCGCTCGATCACGACGCGGATCGACGTCGCGAAGTGCCGGCTGAGCGCCTGCGTCAGGCGCTCCTCGGTCTGCGGCGTGCGCAGTGCGTCGCTGCGCTTGTCCAGCCGGAAGCGCACGGTGTCGCCCTCGCGGCCAAGCCAGACGCAGTTCGCCGCGAGCTGGTGGGCGGCTCCGACGAGGTCGAGCCTTGCGAGCAGCTCCGCCCACTCGCCGCTCGCGCCCGGTGCCGCCGTCGTGCCCGTCGCACGCGGCGCCGCCTCGACGCGCGGCGCGGCGGCGCGCGGCGTCTCGACACGCGTGCTTGCCGGCCCGTCACCGGTGCCGGGGGGCAGCGGGCGAAACGCGAGCATCCTCAGCAGGGTCATCTCAAAGCCGATGCGCGGCTCGGGCGCGAGCCCGAGGTCGCGCCGGCCGACCAGCGCCGTCTGGTAGTAGAGCTGCACGTCCTCGGGCGCGATGCGCGCGGCCAGCGCCGTGATGAGCGCCCCGTCCGGACCCGCATCGCGGCCCGCGCCGGGTACGACCTGCTCGAGCGCCAGTCGTTCGAGGAGCGCGGCGAGTTCGGCGAGCACCTGGTCGTAGTCCGGTGCCTGCTCGTCGAGCGCCTTGAGCGTCGCGACGAGCGCCGCGCCATCGCCGGCGGCGACGCACTCGGCGAGCCGCGCGACGTGCCCGCGGTCGATCGTGCCCAGCATCGCGCGCACGTCCGCTTCCTGGATCCGCCCGGCGCCGAAGGCGAGCGCCTGGTCAAGCAGCGACAGCGCATCGCGCAGGCTGCCGTCCGCCGCGCGCGCGAGCAGCGGCAGCGCCGGCGGCTCGGCCGCGATGCCTTCGGCGCCGAGGATCGCCGCGAGGCGCTCGACGATCAGCGCCGGCGGCAGCCGCTTCAGGTGGAACTGCAGGCAGCGCGAGACGACCGTGACCGGCAGCTTCTGCGGGTCGGTGGTCGCGAGCAGGAACTTCACGTGCGGCGGCGGCTCCTCGAGCGTCTTCAGAAGCGCGTTGAACGAGTGGCCGGAGAGCATGTGGACTTCGTCGACGAGGTACACCTTGTAGCGGCCGCGCGCCGGGGCGTACTGCACGTTCTCGAGGAGTTCGCGCGTGTCCTCGACCTTGGTGCGCGAGGCGGCGTCGACCTCGATCAGGTCGACGAAGCGGCCCTCGTCGATCTCGCGGCACGCGCTGCATACGCCGCACGGTCGCGACGACACGCCGGTCTCGCAGTTGAGGGCCTTGGCGAGCAGCCGCGCGACCGTCGTCTTGCCGACGCCGCGCGTCCCGGTGAACAGGAACGCGTGGTGGATGCGTCCCGAATCGAGCGCGTTGGCGAGCGCGCGCACCACGTGCTCCTGGCCGACGAGCTCGGCGAAGGCCTTCGGTCGCCACTTGCGCGCGAGGACGAGGTAGCTCACGAACGACCCCGGCCGAGGGAGGCGGCCCGCGCCAGCACCCCTCCGGCGCCCGATCGCACCGCTACCGCTGCTCCCTTCCGGGCCTGACGGGGTTTACGGCTGATCGTCGCGGAGGAACCGGCGCGGGCCACCATGGAAATCATCGTCCAGTGTTGAGGGGCCCGGCGTCGAACGCCGCGCGAGCCGGAACCGGGGATTGCCGAGGCTGCGCGACGTTACACGGGGGTATCCGGAGCGTCAATTCGCAAGCCCGAACGCGAGAATGATCTGCTAACTCACTGTATTTTAACCGATTGCCGGTGCGGACACCGCGCGCGTCCGCGCCCGCGATCGAAGTGGCGGAGAGGGTGGGATTCGAACCCACGAATACCTTTTGGGTATTACTGGAATTCCAGTCCAGCGCCTTCGACCGCTCGGCCACCTCTCCGGCGGGGCGAAGCCTAACCGCGGGGACGTCGCGAGGCAACGCGGCCAATGCCGCTACGGCGCGGGCGCCGGCGGCTTCGGGCGGTCCGCGTAGAACGGCGGCGGCCGGTCGAGGCAGGCATCGGTCGACTTGCGCGGCTTCGGCTCGCCGGCGGCGTCGGGGATCTTGAGCGCGTTCTTGGTGTTCGCGTTCGGCAAGCCTTCGGCCGCGCGCAGCTGCGGGACGCTGCTCGCGCCCTCGTACGGCTGGCGCTTCGTGCAGTCTTCGGTCATCAGGTGGCAGCCGCCGAGCGCGACGAGCGCACCGGCGGCCATGAGTCGTCGAATCAATCGCATTGAACCCCCGCGGCGCGCATCGCTTCGCGCACCGTTCCATGATACTCGCCCGCCAGCGGCGTCAGCGGCAGCCGGATCCCGGCGCCGATCAGCCCGAGTCGCTCGACGCCCCACTTGACCGGGATCGGGTTCGGCTCGACGAACAGGGCGCGATGCAGCACCTGCAGTCGCGCATCGAACTCGCGGGCGCGCTCGGCGTCGCCGCGCAGCGCCGTGCCGGCGAGCTCGCGCATCGCGCGCGGCGCGACGTTCGCCGTGACCGAGATCACGCCGCGCGCGCCGGCGAGGATCGCGTCGGCGGCGGTCGGATCGTCGCCCGACAGCAGCTCGAGCTCCGCGCCGCAGCGCTGTTGGAGCTCGGCGAGCCGCGCGAGGTTCCCGGTCGCCTCCTTGAGCGACACGATCCGCGGGTGGCTCGCGAGCCGCGCCGCGGTATCGGGCAACAGGTCGACGCCCGTCCGCGACGGCACGTTGTAGAGGATCACCGGCACGCTCGAGTCGTCGGCGATCGCGGTGAAATGCTGGAAGAGCCCGTCCTGGGTCGGGCGGTTGTAGTACGGCGTCACGACCAGCACCGCGTCCGCGCCCGCCTCGGCAAGCTCGCGCGTGCGCTCGATGCTGCGCGCGGTGTCGTTGGTCCCGCTGCCGGCGATCAGCGGCACGCGGCCGCGGACCCGGGCGCTCGCGCGCCGCGTGAGCTCGACCGCCTCCGCGAGCGTGACGGTCGGCGACTCGCCGGTCGTGCCGCAGACGACGAGCCCGTCGCTGCCCTCGGCGAGGTGCCATTCCACGAGCGCATCCCACGCGGCGAAGTCGATCTCGCCCGAAGCGGTCATCGGCGTGACGAGGGCGACAATGCTGCCGCTGTACATCGGGGTCTCGCGAGGCGTGGGCCGGGCATGGTACTGATCCGGCGCCGGCCGGCGCAAGCAAACGGTCGCCGCGGGTTTCCCACGGCCGGGGGCCCGGGGGTACACTAGCCGTTCTACCGCCCCCGCCCTGAGCCGACCGCCCCGGATGAAGCAGCTGATCGCCCTGTCTGCCATTGGCAGTGACCGCACCGGCATGGTGCACGACCTGACCCGAGTGATCGCTGATTGCGGCGGCAACATTGTCGAAAGCCGGATGTCGGCCCTCGGCAGCGAATTCACGATGGCGCTGCTGATCTCGGGCAACTGGCACTCGCTCGCCAAGATCGAGACCGAGATCAAGAAGGTCGCCGACGCCGGCGAAATCGCCGTGCAGATGCGCCGCACCGAGCAGCGCGCCGTGCGCGGCGACATGCTGCCGTACTCGGTCGACATCGTCTGCCTCGACCAGTCGGGCATCGTCTCGTCGGTGTCGGGGTTCTTCTCGGCGCGCGGCATCGACATCGCCGAGCTCGACACCCGCAGCTATCCGGCGGCCCACACCGGCGCGCCGATGTTCTCGCTCCGGCTCGTGATCAACGTGCCGAGCCGGATCCACCTCGGCGTACTGCGCGAGGAGTTCATGGACTTCTGCGACCACCTCAACCTCGACGCGATCCTCGAACCGGTCAAGAGCTGACGGAGGCCCGACGACGACATGGCGGCACCGGCCCTCGGCAAGAAGATTCCCGATTTCGCAGGCGACTCGACCGCCGGACGCTGGCGCCTCAAGGACGCGGCCGGCACAGCGCTGGTGCTCTACTTCTACCCGCGCGACAACACCTCCGGCTGCACCAAGGAAGGCGAGGCGTTTCGCGACCTCGCGGCCGACTTCAAGAAGGCCGGCGCGCTGATCGTCGGCGTGTCGCCCGACAGCGTCGCCTCGCACGAGAAGTTCAAGCAGAAGTACCGGTTTCCGTTCGAGCTGCTCGCCGATCCGGAGCAGCGGGTCTGCAAGCTCTTCGACGTCATCAAGGAGAAGAGCATGTACGGCAGGAAGTACCTGGGCGTCGAGCGCAGCACCTTCCTGCTCGACGCCGAGGGCGTACTGCGCCACGAATGGCGCAAGGTCAAGGTCGACGGCCACGCCGAAGCAGTGCTCGCCGCGGCCCGCGCGCTGTAGGCAGGGCCCACGATGACGCGAACCGCGCGCGCCAAGCGCCGCATATTCGTGCTGGACACCAACGTCCTGATGCACGACCCGACCGCGATCTTCCGCTTCGAGGAACACGACATCTACATCCCGATGATCGTGCTCGAGGAGCTCGACGCGGGCAAGAAAGGCCTGTCGGAATCGGCCCGCAACGTGCGGCAGGTCAGCCGCTTCCTCGACGAGCTCATGCAGGGCGCGACCAAGGAGCAGATCGACGTCGGGCTGGCGATGCCGAACGTGCTGAACGGCAGCAGCGGCAAGCGCCCGCCGGCTGGACGCCTGTTCTTCCAGACCAAGAACCTCGACGCCGGCCTCCCGGATCTTCCCGGCCACGGCGCCGACAACGCGATCCTCGGCCAGGCACTGGCGTTGAAGCGCGCGCACGCCGACGCCGAGGTGACGCTGGTGTCGAAGGACATCAACCTGAGGATCAAGGCCGCGATCCTCGGCGTGCACGCCGAGGACTACTTCAGCGACCAGACGATCGAGGACGCCGACCTCCTCTACACCGGCACGCAGGCGCTGCCGCCGGACTTCTGGGAGCGCCACGGCGCCGACATGCAGTCCTGGAAGGAGCACGCGCGCACCTTCTACCGGCTGCGCGGCCCGGCGGTGCGCGAGTGGCACCCGAACCTGTTCCTCTACGAGGACACGCCGAACGGCGTCGAGGCGACGGTCCGCAGCGTCGCGGGCGACGAGGCGGTCGTCGAGCTGGTGCACGACTTCCGGACCGAGCGCCACAACGTCTGGGGCGTGACGGCGCGCAACCGCGAGCAGAACTTCGCGCTCAACCTGCTGATGGACCCCGAAATCGACTTCGTCACCGTGCTCGGCCCGGCCGGCACCGGCAAGACGCTGCTGACGCTGGCCGCAGGACTTGCGCAGACGCTCGACAACCGGCGCTTCAACGAGATCATCATGACGCGCGTGACGATCCCGCTCGGCGAAGACATCGGCTTCCTCCCCGGCACCGAGGAGGAGAAGATGGAGCCGTGGATGGGCGCGCTGATGGACAACCTCGAGGTGCTGACGCAGGGCCAGGAGGGTGGCAACTGGGCGCGCGCGGCGACCAACGATCTGCTGCGCAGCCGGATCAAGATCCGCAGCCTGAACTTCATGCGCGGCCGCACGTTCCTGAGCCGCTTCCTGATCCTCGACGAGGCGCAGAACCTGACCCCGAAGCAGATGAAGGCGCTGGTGACGCGCGCAGGCCCCGGCACGAAGCTGATCTGCCTCGGCAACATCGCGCAGATCGACACGCCCTACCTCACCGAGACCACCTCCGGCCTGACTTACGTCGTCAACCGCTTTCGCGGCTGGCCGCACTCCGGCCACGTGACGCTGGTGCGCGGCGAGCGCTCGCGGCTGGCCGACTTCGCCTCCGACAGCCTGTGACGCCCGGCCAGTGAACCATCCCCGCGGCGCACGGTCCTAACGGCCAGTCATGCCAGCCCTCGCCGCCCCGCTGCGCCGCCTGCTCCTCGCCTTGACAATCACGGCGCTGACCGTCGAGGCCTCGCTCGCCGCCTCGCCGGCCGCGCAGGAGCTGCCCGACATCGGGACCCCGGCCGACGCGGTGCTGACCGGCAGCGACGAGTACAAGATCGGCGCGATGATCATCCAGGGCCTGCAGGACCAGGGGCAGATCCTCGACGACCCGGAAATCAACGAGTACATCAACTCGGTCGGCGCGCGGCTCGCGAGCCACGCGCAGGAAGGCACGATCAAGTTCACGTTCTTCGTCGTCAAGGACCGCGGCATCAACGCCTTCGCGCTGCCGGGCGGCTTCGTGTGCGTCAACGCGGGCCTGCTGCTCGCCACCGCGAGCGAGAGCGAGCTCGCCGGCGTCCTCGCGCACGAGATCTCCCACGTCACGCAGCGCCACATCGCGCGCAGCATCCAGAACCAGAGCAAGGCGAGCCTCGCCTCCGCCGCCGCGATGCTCGCGGCGATCCTCGTTGGCGCAGTGTCCGGCAACGCCAACGTCGGCATGGCGGGCGTCATGGCGGGCCAGAGCGCGGCGCTGCAGCACCAGCTCAACTTCTCGCGCGAGAACGAGTACGAGGCCGACCGCGTCGGCATCGGCGTCATGGCGGCGGCCGGCTACGACCCGAACGCGATGGGTTCGTTCTTCGAGACGCTCGAGCGGCGGATGGGCCATCCGGGCCCCAACGCCAAGATCCTCGAGTTCCTGCAGACCCACCCGGTGACCAGCGGCCGCGTCGCCGAGGCCAAGAGCCGCGCGACGCAGTACCCGATCGTGCGGCCGGTCGACACCACGGGCTACCGGCTCGCCCGCGAGCGCATCCGCGTGATGACGCTCGGGCCCGAGGACAATCCGCGCGACGTCTACGCCGACGCCGCGGCCGCCGACTTCGCAGTCGCCGACTACCGCTACTACGGGCGCGCGCTCGGCCTGATGCAGGCCAATGCGCCGAACGAGGCCGTGCCGATCCTGCGCGACCTCGTGAACCGCCACCCCGACACCATCGAGTACCACTCGGCGCTCGGCCAGGCGCTGCTCGGGGCGGGCGACATCGAGGGCTCGCGCACGGTGCTGGCGCGCGCGAAAGAGCTCTTTCCGCGCAACGTGCCGGTCACGGTGCGCTACGCCGAGACGCTGATGCGCGCGGGCGATGCGCGCCTCGCGCACGCGGTGCTGCTCGACCTCTTCAACAACGTGCCGCCGACCCAGGCGCAGGTGCGCCAGATCGCGCTCGCGGCCAGCGCCGCAGGCGAGGCCGCCGAGGCCAACTACTACATGGCGGAATACCACGTCATGAGCGGCGACCTGACGCTCGCGATCGAGACGCTGCGGCTCGCGCTCGCGACGCCGAACCTGACGCTCGTGCAACGCAGCCGCTACAAGGCGCGCATCGACGAGCTCAAGGAATATCTGCCGCCGCGCGTCCAAGCGGCGGTCGATCGCGGCGAGCCGCTGCCGACCCAGCCCCCCGACGGCCGGCGCTGATCCCGAAGGTACTGCTAGACTCCTCGCGCGGCAGGGAGGGAGCAATGCGCGTAACAAGGCTTGCGGGCCGGAACGCCCGACGGACGCTGGCGGCCACGCTGCTCGCGGTGCTTGCGGCGCAGCCGGCGCTCGCCGACAACGCGCCGAAGGACCCGCTCGAGAGGCTCAACCGCGCGACGTTCGCGTTCAACGACGCCTTCGACCGGATGCTCGCGCGCCCGGTCGCGAAGGCCTACCGCGCCGTGGTCCCGGCACCGGCCCGGCGCGTCGTCGGCAACTTCCTCGCGAACCTCTCCTATCCGACCGTGATGCTCAACGACGCGCTGCAGGCGAAGTTCAGCGACGCCGGCAGCGACGCGCTGCGCTTCGTCACCAACACCACGATCGGCATCGGCGGGCTCTTCGATCCCGCAACGAAGTTCGGCCTGCCGATCCACGACGAGGATTTCGGGCAGACGCTCGGCCGCTGGGGGGTGCCGCCGGGACCCTACCTGATGCTGCCGTTCCTCGGGCCGTCGGACGTGCGCGATGCGCCGGGCCGGGTCGTCGACCACTACTCGGGCGGCGACTACTGGCTCACGAGGACGCACCGCACCTACCTCAACTCGAAGACGACCGAGTACGGCCTGTATGCGCTGCGGGTCGTCGACACGCGCACGGCGCTGCTGTCGACCGACGAGGCGCTCAAGCAGGCCTTCGATCGCTATGCGGTCATTCGCAACGCCTATGTGACGCACCGCGAATACCTGGTGCGCGACGGCAACATGCCCGAAGAGACCTACGATGAGCCGGAGGGCGAGGCCCCGGCCGGGACCGCCTCGCCACCGCCGACCACGCAGGCGCAGCCGGAGTCACCGCCTCCGGCCGCCGAAGGCGCGGCACCATCAGCGCCCGTGCCGGCACCCGAGCCGCCGAAGCAACCGCCGCCCGAGGCGCCGACCGCGGGTGATGCGACGGCGGGCGCGACCGCGGACTCGCGCTAGCAACGCCCTGGTGTTCGAGCCTCAGGGCTCGTGACGCGTGGCGGCGGCTGCGGTGCCCTCCAGCGGCACCTTCGCATCGAGACCCTCGCGCTCGAGGCGCGCGATCACCGCCTCGAGTCCCTGCTTGCTGATCGCGCCACCGAGATCGCTCTGGAAGGTCCTCACGTACGACAGGCCCTCGATGATGACGTCGTCGGCCTTCCAGCCGTCGGCGGTCTTGCGCAGGTGATAGTCGACGTGCACCTCGGTGCCGCTCGAGCGCCGCACGAGGGTGTGCACCATCGCCTGCGTCGCCGCCGGATCGCCGCGAAACGGCAGCAGCTTCAGCCGGTCGGCCGTGAAGTCGGCGATGGCACCGCCGTAGGACCTGCGAAGCGCGCTGTAGAGGGCCGCGATGAAGCGTTTGCGCTGCTCGGGCGTGGCGCTGCGCCAGTGCTGCGCGAGCACGCGCTGCGCGGCAAAGTCGACGTCGAAGTGCGGCAGCAGGATCCGGTCGATGATCGGATAGGCCTGCTCCGAATCCTTCCGGATCGCCGCGCGATTCGCGTCGAGCGCCTGGAACAGGTCCTTCGAGATCCTGTCCATCAGCGCCTGCGGCCCGGGGCCCTCGACGCCGGCATCCGCCCGCGCGGGCACTGCGCGTGCGGAAACGGCGAGGACCGCGAGCAGGGCGAGCACGAACGCGGCGCCGAGAGCGAGGCCAGGCCCCTTCAGTCGCAACGTCATCTGGCGGCTCCTGCGGACGTGCTGGACTCTTCGGTCCGGCCCTGTGAGCCAGGCTCGTGCTGGTCAGGCCCTCGCGCCGGCTGAGGCTAGCATTGAATCGACCCCGCATACGCGCGCGAGCGCCGTGAGGTTCTCGGGGATGGCGACGAAGCGCAGGGTCTGGCCGGCGCTTCGGGCCCGCGACAGCCACGCGAGCAGCACCGCGAGGCCCGCGCCATCGGCCGCCGAGACGCCCGAGAGGTCGAGCTCGACCTGCGGCTGGCCGCGAAACGCCGTGCTGCCGGCCTCGAGCAGCGCGCGGGCGCTCGCGATGCCGGCCGTGCCGCTCAGCCGGTAGCGGCCGTCCCGGCCATCGAGCGTGAACAGGGGCGCGCCGCGCACGTCCGCTTCAGCGCTGGTGGTGCGTCGCGCCGGCGACGCTCTCGCCCGCGACCTTGACGTCGAGTCCCTCGTGCTCCAGGCGCTCGATCACCGACTCGAGGCCCTTCTGGCTGACTTCGGCGCCGAGGTCGGTGCGGTAGTTCTTGACGTACGAGATGCCTTCGATGATGACGTCGAAGGCCTTCCAGCCGTCGTCGGTCTTGCGCAGCCGGTAGTCGACCGGGACCACGGCGCCGCTCGAGCGGGTCACGAGCGTGCGCACGGTCGCCTGCGTCGCCGCCGGGTCGCCGCGGAACGGCAGCAGCTTCAGCCGGTCGGCCGTGAAGTCGGCGATCGCGCCGCCATAGGTCTTCAGGAGCGCGCGGTAAAGCGCCGCGACGAAGCGCTTCTGCTGCTCGGGGGTCGCCGTGCGCCAGTTCTGCGCGAGCACCAGCTGCGCGGCGTAGTCGGTGTCGAAGTGCGGCAGCAGGATCGCGTCGACGAGCGGAGTCGCCTTATCCGGATCCTTCTTGATCGCCGCCCGATTGGCGTCGAGCGCCTCGAACATCTCCTTCGAGACCTTGTCCATGAGTTCCTGGGGTCCGAGGCTGCTGCTCTTGGCGTCCGCGCGCGCAACCGGCACGAACCCGGACACGGTCAGCACCGCGGGCAGCGCGAACACGAGGGCGATCAGGGCGAGGCGTAGCCCCGTCAGGCGTAACGTCACTTGGCGGCTCCTTCAGATTTCTTGGACTCGCCCTGTCCGGCCTTGTCAAACAGGAACTTACTGATCAGGTTCTCGAGCACGACGGCGGACTGGGTCAGCTCAATCTGATCGCCGTCCTTGAAATAAGTTTCCGACCCGCCGGGGGTGAGCCCAATGTACTGCCCGCCGAGCAGTCCCGCCGTGTAGATCGCGACGTCGCTGTCCTGCGGGATCTTGTCGTAGCGGCTCTGCACGATGAGCTTCACGACCGCCTTGTAGCTCTTGATGTCGTAGTCGATCGACTCGACGCGCCCGACCGTGACGCCGCCGATCGAGACCGGCGCACCGACTTTCAGCCCGCCGACGTTGTCGAACAGCGCCGTCAGCCGGTAGTCGTGCTCGTGCCAGACGATGCCGCGGCTCGTGATCTGCGTCACCATGAAGAACAGCGCCGCAAAGCCGAGCATGACGAACAGGCCCGTGCTGAGGTCGATCGCCCGTGACTGTCTCATCGCCCTGCTCCTTCGCTCACAGCAGCACCGCGGTCAGCATGTAATCGAGCACCAGCACCACGACCGACGAGGTGACGACCGTGCGCGTCGTCGCGCGCCCGACGCCCTCGGCGGTCGGCACCGCGTGGTAGCCCTCGTAGACGGCGATCGCGCTGCAGGCGACGCCGAACGCAAGGCTCTTGACGACGCCCTCGGTGATGTCGCGCATCTCGACGGCGCCGCGCATCTGCGACCAGAACTGCCCGGAATCGACGCCCATCATCGTGACGCCGACCAGCTGGCCGCCGAAGATGCCGGTCATGCTGAAGATCGCCGCGAGCAGCGGCATCGCGATGACGCCGCCGATGAAGCGCGGTGCGCACACGCGCCGGACCGGATCGACGGCCATCATCTCCATCGCCGACAGCTGGTCGGTGGCGCTCATGAGCCCGATCTCGGACGTCAGCGCGGTCCCCGCCCGGCCGGCGAACAACAGCGCCGTCACGACCGGGCCGAGTTCTCTCAGGAGCGAGAGCGCGACCCCCGATCCGAGCTGTTCCGTCGAGCCGAAGCGCCGCAGCAGGTCGAAGCCCTGCAGCCCGAGCACCATGCCGACGAAGAGCCCCGACAGCATGATGATCACGAGCGACAGCGCCCCGGAATTGTGGGTCTGGTCGACGATCAGCCGCGGACGCCCGAGCGCGCGCGGCGAGACGACGACGAGCCGCGCGGTGAAGAGCGTGAAGCGCCCCCATTTCTCGGCGAGCTGCCGGCCGCTGCCGGCGAGGTTCGCGACGAAGCTCACTGCGGCACCTCGGCGCCCAGCAGCTGCGCCTCGTAGTCGGGCGCCGGGTAATGGAAGGCGACCGGTCCGTCGGCCTCGCCGCTCATGAACTGGCGCACCACCGGCGCCGGGTCCTTGGCGAGCGCCGCGGGCGTCCCGGCGGCGGCGACGCGACCCGCCGCCAGCAGGTAGGCGGTATCGGCCAGGATCCCGATCTCGTGCACGTCGTGCGACACGACGATGCTCGTGAGCCCGAGCGCGTCGTTGGTGCTGCGGATGAGCCTCAGCACCATGCCGAGCGCGATCGGGTCGAGGCCGGCGAAGGGCTCGTCGTAGATCAGGATCTTCGGGTCCATCACGATCGCGCGCGCGAGCGCGACGCGCCGCGCCATGCCGCCGGAGAGCTCGGAGGGCATCAGGCGCGCGGCGCCGCGCAGGCCCACGGCCTGCAGCTTCATCAGCACGATGCGCGCCACCAGCGACTCGGGAAGGTCGGTGTGCTCGCGCAGCGGAAACGCGACATTCTCGTAGACGTCGAGGTCGGTCAGCAGCGCGCCGTTCTGAAACAGCATGCCCATCCGCTGCCTCAGCCGGTACAGGCCGTCGGTGTCGAGCGCGCCGAGGTCCTCGCCGTCGACCTCGACCCGGCCGCGCGTCGCCTGGATCTGCCCGGTGATCAGCCGCAGCAGCGTCGTCTTGCCGGTGCCCGACGGCCCCATGATCGCCGTGACCTTGCCACGGTCGATCGCGACGTTGAGGCCGTCGAACACCGCGCGCCCGCCGATCTCGTAGGCGACGTCGGTCAGCCGCGCGATGCAGCCGGCATCGCCGCGCGCCCGCGGGTCGGTGTCTGTCGTCATGCGGCGCGGCCGGGCGTCAGGCGGCCTGCTTCTCGAGCGCCGCGTCGTACCTGCCCTGCGTCGCGAGGCCGTTCAGGCGCGCGCGCTTCAGGAACTCGCGCTGGCCCGCCGCGACCTTCGCCGCGGCGCCGCCCCAGGCACCGAGCGCGCTCGCCTGCAGCGCGCGGCCGTAGCTGAACGACAGCGGCCACGGCAGCCCGCCCGCGCGGTTCATGAGGTCCAGGTGCTGCGTCGCCTCGCTCTCGCTCTGCCCGCCCGACAGGAACGCGATGCCCGGGACCGCGGCCGGCACGTGGCGCTTCAGGCAGCGCACGGTCGCCTCGGCGACCTGCGCGGGAGCGGCGCGCTCGGCGGCCTTCTGGCCCGAGATCACCATGTTGGGCTTCAACACCATGCCCTCGAGGTAGACGCGGTGCGCCTCGAGGCGCTGGAACACCTCGGCGAGCACCGCGCTAGTGACCTCGTCGCAGCGCTCGAGCGAGTGGGCGCCGTCCATCAGCACCTCGGGCTCGACGATCGGGACGATGTCGGCCTCCTGGCACAGCGCCGCGTAGCGCGCCAGCAGCTCGGCGTTCGTCTCGATGCAGGTGCGCGTCGGGATGCCGGCGCCGATGTCGATGACCGCGCGCCACTTCGCGAAGCGCGCGCCGAGCTTGTGGTACTCGGCAAGCCGCCCGGCGAGCCCGTCGAGGCCCTCGGTGATGACCTCGCCCGGGAAGTTCGGCATCGGCTTCGTGCCCGCGTCGACCTTGATGCCCGGCACGACGCCGAGGCGCGTCAGGAGGTCCGCGAAGCGCTCGCCGGCCTTCGTCGACTGGCGCAGCGTCTCGTCGTACATGATGACGCCGGAAATGAACTCGCTCATCCCGGGCGCCGCGAACAAGAGCTCCCGGTACGCGCGGCGGTTCTCCTCGGTCGATTCGACCTTGATCTTGTCGAAGCGCTTCTTGATCGTGCCGGTGCTCTCGTCGGCGGCCAGAATGCCGCGACCCTTGGCGACCATGGCGTGCGCGATACGCGCAAGTTCACTGCGGTTCATGTCCCAACTCCTCTTGTGGCGCCGCCGCCACGCGGACGGACCGGTCTCGCGAAGCGAAGTTCCCAATGATAGCGGATCGATCGCCACCGACGGCGTCGCGCGGGCGCCGCGCTTGGCGCTTGGCCCTTATAGGACTAAAATGGTCCTCATTAAAACAGGACGCCGCCGATGCTTCGCATCAGCAAGATGACCGACTACGCGACCGTGATCCTCGCGCACCTCGCGAGCGACGAGGCGAGCCGGCGCACGGCCGTCGAACTCGCCGAGCTCACGTCGATCGGCGTGCCGACCGTCAGCAAGCTCCTCAAGGAGCTGCAGCGCGCCGGCCTCGTCGCCTCCACGCGCGGCGCGCACGGCGGCTACGCGCTCGCCCGCCCCGCCGCCGCGATCAGCGCCGCCGACATCATCGACGCCGTCGAGGGCCCGGTCGGGCTCACCGAATGCGCGACGCACCCCGGCCAGTGCGGGCTCGAGCCGAGCTGCCGGGTCGGCCGCAGCTGGCAGCGCGTCAACATCGCGATCCGGCGCGCGCTCGCGGACGTCAAGCTCACGCACCTGGCGGCGCGCGAGAGCGGCGCGATGCCGGTCCCCGACCTCACGATCGCGCTCGGCGCCCGCCCCGGCGTGCGCGTGCGCGCCTGAGACCGCCCATGGCCAGCACCCCGACGGACCTCGACGAGCTGGTCGGCCAGAAGTACCGCCACGGCTTCGTGACGGACATCGACGCCGACACCGTGCCCCCCGGCCTGGACGAGGACGTCATCCGGCTGATCTCGCGCAAGAAGGGCGAGCCCGAGTTCCTGCTCGAGTGGCGCCTGAAGTCGCTGCGCCACTGGCTGACGATGCGCGAGCCGCACTGGGCCCATGTCAGCTACCCGCCGATCGATTACCAGGCGATCTCCTACTACTCGGCCCCCAAGGCGGCGGGCGACGGGCCGAAGAGCCTTGCGGACGTCGACCCGAAGCTGCTCGCGACCTACGACAAGCTCGGCGTGCCGCTGCACGAGCGCGCGCGCCTCGCGGGCGTGGCGGTCGATGCGGTGTTCGACAGCGTGTCGGTCGCGACGACGTTCAAGGCGCGGCTCGCCGAGGCCGGCGTGATCTTCTGCCCGTTCTCGGACGCGGTGCGCGAGCACCCGGCGCTGATCGAGCAGTACCTCGGCACCGTGGTTCCCCCGACCGACAACTTCTACGCGGCGTTGAACTCCGCCGTGTTCACCGACGGCTCGTTCGTGTACGTCCCGAAGGGCGTGCGCTGCCCGATGGAGCTGTCGACGTACTTCCGGATCAACGCCGCGAAGACCGGCCAGTTCGAGCGCACGCTGATCATCGCCGACGACGGCGCCTACGTCAGCTACCTCGAGGGCTGCACCGCGCCGATGCGCGACGAGAACCAGCTGCACGCCGCCGTCGTCGAGCTGGTCGCGCTCGAGGACGCGGCGATCAAGTACTCGACGGTGCAGAACTGGTACCCGGGCGACGAGAACGGCGTCGGCGGCATCTACAACTTCGTGACCAAGCGCGGCGACTGCCGCGGCCGCAACTCGAAGATCTCGTGGACCCAGGTCGAGACCGGCTCGGCGATCACCTGGAAGTACCCGAGCTGCGTGCTGCGCGGCGACAACTCGGTCGGCGAGTTCTACTCGGTCGCGGTCGCCAACCACTACCAGCAGGCCGACACCGGCACCAAGATGATCCACATCGGCCGCAACACGCGCAGCACGATCGTCTCGAAGGGCATCTCCGCCGGCCACGCGAGCAACACCTACCGCGGACTCGTCAAGGTGCTGGCGTCGGCCGAGGGCGCGCGCAACTACACGCAGTGCGACTCGTTGCTGATGGGCTCGCAGTCGGGCGCCCACACGTTCCCTTACGTCGAGGTCAAGAACCCCTCGGCGACGGTCGAGCACGAGGCGACGACCTCGAAGATCGGCGAGGACCAGCTCTTCTACCTGCTGCAGCGCGGGCTCTCGGCCGAGGACGCGGTCAACATGATCGTCAGCGGCTTCTGCAAGTCGGTATTCAAGGAACTGCCGATGGAGTTCGCGGTCGAGGCGCAGAACCTGCTCGCCGTGAGCCTCGAGGGCGCGGTCGGCTGAGGACTGAAGTGAGCGAGATGAGCAACATCCAACAGGGCGACATCCTTCTCGAGGTCCGCGGCCTCACGGTCGAGGTCCAGCGGCGCAAGATCCTCGACGGCCTGGACCTCGTGGTCCGCGCCGGCGAGGTGCACGCGATCATGGGCCCGAACGGCGCCGGCAAGAGCACGCTGTCGCAGGTGCTCGCGGGCCGGCCCGACTACGAGGTCAAGGCCGGCACTGCGCGCTATCGCGGCGAGGACCTGCTCGCGCTTCCCGCCGAGGAGCGCGCGCGGCGCGGACTGTTCCTCGGCTTCCAGTACCCGGTCGAGATCCCGGGCGTCAACAACGTGTACCTCCTCAAGGCCGCTCTGAACGCGCGCCGCCGCCACCAGGGGCTGCCCGAGGTCGACGCCTTCGAGTTCCTGACGATGATTCGCGACAAGATGAAGCTGATGCAGATGGACGAGAGCTTCCTGTCGCGCGGCGTCAACGAGGGCTTCTCGGGCGGCGAAAAGAAGCGCAACGAGATCCTGCAGATGATGGTGCTCGAGCCGACGCTCGCGATCCTCGACGAGACCGACTCCGGCCTCGACATCGACGCGCTGAAGGTCGTCGCGCACGGCGTCAACAGCCTGCGTCGCGCCGACCGCGCGGTGGTGCTCGTGACGCACTACCAGCGCCTGCTCGACTACATCGTCCCCGACCACGTGCACGTGCTCGCCCACGGCAAGATCCTGAAGTCCGGCGACCGCAGCCTCGCGCTCGAGCTCGAGAAGCGCGGCTACGACTGGGTCCGCGCCGAAGGCGCGGCCGCATGAGCGCGAGCCCGCAGGCGACGTCGCCGCTCGCAGGCCTCGCGACGGCGCTGACCGGCCTGCCGGGCGGCCCGGCGTGGGCCGAATGGCGTCGCTCGGCCCTCGAGCGCCTGCTTGCCGCGGGGCTCCCCACGCCGCGCGACGAGCCGTGGAAGTACGTCAATACCCGGCTGCTCGGCCGGCGCGACCTCGCGCCGGCGCCGCCGCGGCCGCTGTCCGCCGACGCGCTCGCGGCGGCCCCGGCCCCCGCAGCGCTCTTCCCGCGCTTCGTGTTCGTCGACGGGCGCTTCAACGCCGCGCTGTCGCACCCGCTCGGCAGCGGCGAGCTGCAGCTGTCGAGGTTCGGCGAGCGGCTCGAGGCCAGCACCCCCGGGTCGCTGGCGCTGCCGCTCGCCGGCGATCCCCAGGAGGTCGACGAGCGGATCCGGACGCTGAACGCCTGCCTCGCCGCCGACGGCCCGGTGATCGTCGTGCCGGCGGGCTCGTGCATCGCGACGCACCTCCACGTCGTGCACCTCGCGACCGGCGGCGGGGCCTATCCGCGCACGCAGATCATCGTCGGGGCCGGCTCGACGCTGAACGTCGTCGAGACGCACCTCTCGCTCGGCGACGCCGAGGCGTTCGTCGCGGCGGCGACCGACATCCGGCTCGGGGAGAGCGCGAACCTGACGCACACGTCGCTGCAGATCCACGGCGCGCGCAGCGTGCTCTTCGACGACGTCGCGGTCAGCGTCGCGGCCAACGCCCGCTACGAGCATCGCCTCGCCGCGCTCGGCGGTCAGCTGGGGCGCGTCGACCTGCGGGTGGCCCTCGAGGCGCCCGGGGCGCGCGCCGAGCTCGCGGGCCTCATCTTCGCCGACGGCGGCCGCGAGCAGCACGTACGCACGCTCGTCGAGCACCGCGCCGGGCGGACCCAGAGCGACCAGCTCTATCGCGGCGTCGCCGCCGAGCGCGGGCGCGGCAGCTACGACGGCCGGGTCGTCGTCCACCCGGGCGCGGCCAAGACCGAGTCGCGCCAGTCGAGCCGCAACCTGCTGCTCGGGCGCGACGCCGCGTTCGAATCGCGCCCGCAGCTCGAGATCAACGCCGACGACGTCAAGTGCAGCCACGGCGCGACGACCGGCACGCTCGACGAGCAGATGCTGTTCTACCTGCTGACGCGCGGCCTCGAGCGCGACACGGCGAAGGCGCTGCTGACCTACGCGTTCGTCCGCGACGTGCTGCGCCGGGTGCACCCGGCGGCGGTCGAGCGCGCGGCCGAGCAGCGCGTGCTCGGGCGGCTGCCGGCCGCCGAGCTGCTGAAGGAGTTCGTCGCATGAGCGCCGCGATCGACACCACCGCCCCCCTCGACGTCGAGCGGCTGCGCGCCGACTTCCCGATCCTCGCGCAGCGCATCAACGGCCGGCCGCTCGTCTACCTCGACAACGGCGCCTCGGCCCAGCGGCCGCGCGCGGTCATCGAGGCCGAGCGCCGCTACGCCGAGGAAATGCACGCCAACGTGCACCGCGGCGTGCACACGCTGTCGCAGCGCGCGACCGACGCCTTCGAGGCCGCGCGCGAGCGCGTGCGCCGTTTCATCAACGCGCGCTCGACCCGCGAGATCGTGTTCACGCGCGGCACGACGGAGTCGATCAACCTCGTCGCCCAGTCCTTCCTGCGGCCGCGCGCGAAAAGCGGCGACGAGGTCCTGATCACGCACCTCGAGCACCACGCCAACATCGTGCCGTGGCAGATGGCCTGCGGAGCCACCGGCGCCGTGCTCAAGGTCGCGCCGATCGACCGGCGCGGCGAGGTCGACCTTGCCGCGCTCACGGCGCTGATCACCGAGCGCACGCGGCTCGTCGCCGTCGCGCACGTGTCAAACGCGCTCGGCACGGTGCTGCCGGTGCGCGAGATCGTCGCGCTCGCGCACGCGCGCGGCGTGCCGGTGCTGATCGACGGCGCCCAGGCGGTGCCGCACTTCGCGCTCGACGTGCAGTCGCTCGGCTGCGACTTCTACGCGTTCTCCGGCCACAAGCTCTACGGCCCGGACGGCATCGGCATCCTCTACGGCCGCGAGGCGCTGCTCGAGGCGATGCCGCCGTGGCAGGGCGGCGGCGACATGATCCTCGCGGTGCGCTTCGACGGCACGACCTACAACCAGCTGCCGTTCAAGTTCGAGGCCGGCACGCCGCACATCTCGGGCGCGGTCGGCCTCGCCGCGGCGCTCGACTACGTCGACGGCGTCGGGCTCGGGCGCATCGCCGCCTGGGAGCGGCGCCTGCTGGCGCACGCCACCGAGCGGCTGTCGGCGATCGAGGGCGTGAGGCTCATCGGCACGGCGCGCGACAAGGCGAGCCTCGTCTCGTTCGTCGTCGACGGCGTGCACCCGCACGACCTCGGCACGGTCCTCGACGAGCGCGGCATCGCCATCCGCACCGGCCACCACTGCGCGATGCCGGCGATCGAGTTCTTCGGCGTGCCGGCCACGGCGCGCGCCTCGTTCGCGTTCTACAACACGCTCGCCGAGATCGACGCGCTCGCCGAGGGCGTGGCCGCGGCGCGCGCGATGTTCCGCTGAGGGCGGCGGCGATGGACCTCAAGGAGCTCTACCGGGACGTGATCCTCGACCACAACAAGCGCCCGCGCAATTTCGGCCGGCTCGCTCCGCCCGCCCACGTCGCGCACGGCCACAACCCGCTGTGCGGCGACCAGCTCGACGTCTACGCGACGCTCGATGGCGAGGTGCTCGCGGACCTCAAGTTCGAGGGCAGCGGCTGCGCGATCTCGGTCGCCTCGGCCTCGCTGATGACCGAGGCCGTCAAGGGCAAGACGCGCGCCGAGTTCGCCGCGCTCTACGCGCAGGTCCACGACCTGCTGACCCGCGCCGATGCGCCCGTGCCCGCGGCGCTCGGCAAGCTCGCGGCGCTGTCCGGCGTGCGCGAGTTCCCGGCGCGCGTCAAGTGCGCGAGCCTCTGCTGGCACACGCTGAACGCCGCGCTCGCGGGCGGCGCGGCGCCGGTATCGACCGAATAGCGAGAGGAGCCCGAGCCCCGCATGCGTTCCCACGATCGCGAACCCTTCGTCGTCAGCCGCGACGTCAAGGCGGTGCTGGTGCCCGCCGGCATCGAGGTCAAGCTGCGCACCGGCAGCGTCGGCTACATCACGCAGGCGCTCGGCGGCAGCTTCACGGTCTACGTCGAGGGCAACCTGTTCCGGGTCGCCGGCGAGGACGCCGAGGCGATCGGCCGTGAGCCGCCGACCCGGATCGAGCTGCCGCCGGATGCGACCGACGCTGACGTCGAGAAGCTGGCCTGGGAGCAGCTCAAGACCTGCTACGACCCCGAGATCCCGGTCAACATCGTCGACCTCGGCCTCGTGTACTCGTGCGAGATCACCCGCCGCGACGACGGCACGCGCGCCGCGGCCGTGCGCCTGACGCTGACGGCGCCGGGCTGCGGCATGGGCGAGGTGCTGGTGCAGGACGTCAAGGAGAAGCTCGAGCAGATCCCGACGATCACCTCGACCGACGTCGAGCTCGTGTTCGACCCACCGTGGAGCCGCGAGATGATGTCGGAGGCGGCGCGCCTGCAGACCGGGATGATGTGATGGCGAGCGACCGACCGGCCGCCTGGGTCGACGTCGGCCCCAGCGAGGACCTTGCGCCCGGCGCGCACCGGGTCTACGAGGTCGACGGGCGCTTCATCGCCGTCTACAACGTCACGGGCACGCTGTACGCGATCGAGGACGTGTGCACGCACGACGGGAATCCGCTGTCGGACGGCCCGGTCGAGGGCACCGAGGTCATCTGCTCGCGGCACGGCGCGCGCTTCTGCCTGCGCACCGGCGCCGCGCTTTCGCCACCGGCCTACGAGCCGGTCGCGTGCTTCCCGGTCGAGGCCCGCGGCGGGCGCATCCTGATCGGCACTGGCTGAGGCGCCGCCCGCTAGAATGGCGGCCATGAAGCACGTCACGCTCGTGCGCCACGCGCACGCCGAGAAGCACGAGGCGGACATCGAGGACTTCGAGCGCCGGCTCGACAAGCGCGGGCGGCGCGAGGCCGAGGAGATGTCCGAGCTGGCACACGCGCTCGGGCTGCGCCCGGACCACATCATCACGAGCCCGGCCGTGCGCACCGTCAGCACCGCCAAGGAGTTCGCGCGCGCGCTCGGCTTCCCGCTGCAGAAGATCCGCCACGACGACCGCGTCTACCTCGCCGAGCGCGCCGCGCTCGTGACGATCCTGCGCGCCGTGCCGCCCGGGTGCCGCCACGTGCTGCTGGTCGGCCACAACCCGGGCGTCAGCCGCCTCGCGCGCTGGCTGACCGATGACGACTCGATCGGCGACCTGCCGCCGGCCGCGCTCTGCGCGCTCAAGGCCGACCTCGAGCGCTGGTCGGACGTCGACGGCGGCCTGTTCGAGCGCGTGGCGCTGCGCTGGCCCGGGGACGGCGAGCAGGGCGGCTGAGACCGCCCTGCGGGGTCGGCTTACTTCGCGTCCGGGTCGTAGGTGCCGGCCTTGAAGATCAGGCCGTCGGCGACTTCCCAGTAAGCCAGCTTGTGCTCGACCTTGCCGTCGACCGGGTTCTTGCGCTGGTAGGTGACCCAGCCCGAGGACTTGGACTTCGCGGCGTCGACGATTTCCTTGATGAACTTCTTGCCGCTCGGGTCGGCCGCCTCGAGGCGATTGAGGCCAACGAGGCTCGGCGTGGTCGGGTGCGCGAGGCAGGTGCCGCCGACGTCATGGACGTCGATGTAGTCCTCGCCCTTGGCGAACTGACCGTCCTTGTTGTTGAACTCCTCGAGCGCCTTCTCGCGTCCGACCGACTTGTAGAACGCGATGCCCTTCTTGACCTGGGCGACGACCTCGTCCTTGCTCGGTGCCGCGAACGCTGCACCCTGCGGCAGCGCCGCGATCATGAGGCCCACGAGGGCCACGCTCAGAAACCTCACCATAGATCCTCCTTAGATCACTTGACTGAAGAGCGCGCCTGGCGACCGGTCCACGGCCGGTCGGACGCGCGCCGCTCGGGGCTGGCGCCGATCCCGGCCGGGTCGGCGGCCGCGACGCGATAGCGGCTCACCATCTGATTGAGCGCTCCCGAGGAGTCGGCGAGCGCCTTCGACGCCGCCGCGGCCTCCTCGACGAGCGCCGCGTTCTGCTGCGTCAGCTCGTCCATCTGCGTGACCGCGCGGCCGACCTGGTCGATGCCGCTCGCCTGCTCCTCGCTCGCCGTCGAGATGCCGGCGATGATGTCGCTGACCTTGTTGACGGCGGCGACCAGCTGCTCGAGCGTCTCGCCCGACTCGCCGACGAGCCGCGAGCCCGCCTCGACGCGCGTGACGCTGTCGTTGATCAGGGCCTTGATCTCCTTGGCGGCCTCGGCACTGCGCGAGGCGAGGTTGCGGACCTCGGAGGCGACCACCGCGAAGCCGCGGCCCTGCTCGCCGGCGCGCGCCGCCTCGACCGCCGCGTTGAGCGCGAGCAGATTCGTCTGGAACGCGATCTCGTCGATGACGCCGATGATGTCGGCGATCTTCTTAGAGGCCGCGCTGATGCCGTCCATCGCCTTGACCGCCTGCGACACGACGTTGCCGCCGCGCTCGGCGCGCGTGCGCGCCTCGAGCGCGAGCTCGTTGGCCTGGCGCGCGTTGTCGGCGTTGGCCTTGACGGTGCTCGTCATCTCCTCCATCGAGGCCGCGGTCTCCTCGAGCGAGGCCGCCTGGTCTTCGGTGCGCTTCGAGAGGCTCGCGTTGCCCTGCGAGATCTCCTGCGAGCCGCGCGACACGTCGGCGGCGGCCTCCTTGACCTTGGCAATCAACGCGGCCATCTCGCCGAGCATCTGGTTGATGCCGGCACCGATCTTGCGCTCGAGGCCGCTGCGATCGATCACGTAGACGCGCTGCGTCAGGTCGCCGGCGTTCGCCGCATCGACGATGCGCTGCACGGCCATCACGACGCCGGCGACGTTGTCGACCAGCCCGTTGATGCTGGTCGCGAGCTGCGCCGCGAATCCGGACTTGCCCTCGGCCGACAAGCGCCGCTCGAGGTCGCCGTCGACGACCGCGGCGACGATCTGCTGCACTTCCTCGAGCGCGCGGCGGTCGGACTCGGCGCGCTTGCGCTCGTCCTCGGCGTGGCGCCGCTCGCTGTCGGCGCGCTCGCGCAGCGCCGCCTGGGTCGCCTCGACGCCCCTCAGGAGCTCGCCCACCTCGTCGCGTCGCGTGGTGTCGATGGCATTGTCGAGCTTGCCGGCGCCGATCTCGCGCAGCAGCCCGACCGCATGCTGCAGCGGACGGGTGATCGCGCGGGTCATGCCGAAGGCGATGATCACGCCGAGCGCGGCGGCGAGCGCGAGCAGCACGAACACCGTGCGGCGCGCGCCGGTCGCGATCGCGTCGGCCGCCTCGCGCGCGCGGTTGGCCGCGGCGTTGTTGAGGTCGATCAGCTTGCGCGCCGCGGAGGACACCGCGTCGTACTTCGCCTTCGCCTGCGCGATCAGCACGCGCTGCGCATCGCCCGGCAGCCCGTCCTCGGCCATCGAGACCGCGCGCTGCTGCTCCTTGTCGTAGTCGCGCCACTTCGCGAGCAGGTCAGCCCACAGCGCGCGCTCCTCGTCGGTGCGCAGCTGCTGTTCGTAGGCGGCGGTGTCGGCCTTCATGCGCGTCGCGACCGCGGCGAGCGCCTGGGACGACTCGCTCGCGCCGGCGGCATTGTTGAGCTGCAGGCGCGTCAGGATCTCGAGCACGAGCGAACGGCTCTCGGCGACCTCGCCGCCGATCTGCGAGACGAGGTAGACGTTGGCGACCGACTCGGTCGCCAGCCGATCGGCGGTCGCCGCGACCTTCGAGAGCTGGGCGACGGCGGTAAATCCGATGACGCCGGCGAATGCCAGCACGACGAGGACCGCCAGCTGAAGCCGAGGACCCAGTCGTAAGTCGTTGATTGCCTTCATCTCGGATCGACTCTCCGTAGTGACCGGCCGGTGCTTCCGCCGGCGCGCCGGGCGTCCCGGCGGCAGTTCGCTGCTGCAATGCGACAACCCGCGCACAGGCGCCCGGGCCCGAACCCGGTAGTCGTCCACCTGCGGGAAAACTGTAGGGGGGCCGGGCGGCAGATGCGGTTTCCTTCGGTCAGCCCCTACGGACGGGGAACCCGGGGTTTCAGGGCCGGGCCCAGGGGCGCCGGCCCCTGACGGTGGCGCGGACGGGCGCGCGGGCGCACGATGCCTTACGGCCGCACGCGGCCGACCGAACAACAATCGCGCCCCACCCGACCCCGGGCCGGCGCAGGGGGACCAACGTGAAGCACCTCGCAAAGTTCCTGGCCGTCGCCGTACTGCTCGTGCCCTGCTCCGCGTGGGCCCAGGACGCGATGAAGTACGGCCTGAAACACCTCTCGGTGGTCGCCGAGGACGACAAGGTGCGCGTGCTCCGCTACGCGCCCCACAAAGGCGACAAGACGCCGATGCACTCGCATCCGGAGGCGGTCGTCTACGTCGTCAAGGGCGGCAAGGTCCGGTACACCTTCCCCGACGGCACGACCAAGGAAGCGGTGCTGAAGACCGGCGACGCGATGATCCGCCCCCCGGTCACGCATGCCGACGAGTGCCTCGAGGACGTCGAGTCGATCCTGATCGAGCTTAAGAAGTAGCGCGGGTGCGTGCTATGCATCGAGCGCTGCTTTCGCTGCTGCTCTTCGCGAGCGACGCCACCCTCGCCGAGACGCCGTGGACGACGCCGTCGGGGCCCGAGATCGACGCAATCGCCGGGGACGTCGAGAAGCTCTACCTGGACCTCCACCGCACGCCCGAGCTCTCGATGCACGAGCAGCAGACCGCGGCGAAGCTCGCCCTGCAGCTGAAGGCGCTCGGCTACGAGGTCACGACCGGCGTCGGCGGCACCGGCATCGTCGGCGTCCTCAGGAACGGCCCCGGGCGCACGGTGCTCCTGCGCACCGACATGGACGCGCTGCCCGTCGAGGAGAAGACCGGTCTGCCGTACGCGAGCCAGGTCGTCGCGACGAGCCCCGCCGGCGTCGCGACGCCGGTGATGCACGCCTGCGGCCACGACATCCACATGGCGAGTTTCGTCGGGACCGCGCGGCTGATGGCGGGGAACCAGCGTCGCTGGCACGGAACGCTGGTGCTGATCGGCCAGCCGGCCGAGGAGACCGGCGAGGGCGCGGTCGCGATGATCAAGGATGGGCTCCTGACGCGCTTCCCGCGCCCGGACTACGCGCTCGCGATCCACGACAACGCGAACCTGCCGGCCGGGCAGGTCGGCTACACGCCCGGCTACGCGCTCGCCTCCGCCGATTCGGTCGACATCACCGTCTACGGCCGCGGCGGCCACGGCGGCCGGCCGCAGAACACGGTCGACCCGATCGTGATCGCCGCGCGCATCGTGCTCGCGCTGCAGTCGATCGTGTCGCGCGAGAACGATCCGCTCGATCCGGTCGTGATCACGGTCGGCGCGATCCACGGCGGCAGCAAGAACAACATCATCCCGGACGAGGTGAAGCTCCTGCTGACGGTGCGCACCTACAAGCCCGAGGTCCGCGAGCGCGTGATCGCGGCGATCGAGCGCACCGCGAAGGGCGAGGCGCTGACCGGGGGCGCGCCCAGGGAGCCTGCGGTGCAGGTCACGCACGCGGCGAACGCGATGTACAACGACCCGCGACTGACGGCGCGCCTCGTCGCGACGCTCTCGGGCGCGCTCGGCGCGGCGAGCCTCGTCGAGGTGCCGCCGGCGATGGTGTTCGAGGACTTCGCGCAGTTCCACCTCGCCGGCATCCCGTCGGCCGACTTCTGGGTCGGCGGCGTCAACCCGGCGCGCTTCGCGGCGGCGCGCGAGGCGGGCACGCCGCTGCCGCAGCTGCACAGCGGGACCTGGGCGCCGGACTACGCCCCGACGCTCAGGGTCGCGATCCGCGTCGAGACGACCGAGCTCCTCGACCTGCTGGGCCGCTGAGCCTTCAGCCGGCGAGCGCGAGCAGCGAGGCGTTGCCGCCGACCGCGGCGGTGTTGACGGTCACCGTCTGCTCGGTCGCGAAGCGGTGCAGGTAGTGCGGGCCGCCGGCCTTGGGACCCGTGCCCGAGAGCCCGGTCCCGCCGAAGGGCTGCACGCCGACCACCGCGCCGATCATGTTGCGGTTGACGTAGACGTTGCCGACGCGCGCCCGCGCCCGGATGCGCGCGACCGTCGAGTCGATGCGCGTGTGGATGCCGAGGGTGAGGCCGTAGCCGGTCGCGTTGATCGCGTCGACGAGCGCATCGAGGTCGCGCGCCTTCCAGCGCAGCACGTGCAGCACCGGGCCGAACACCTCGCGCTCCAGCACCTCGATGCGCGGGATCTCGACCGCGAGCGGCGCGAAGAAGCTGCCGCGCGCGGCCCCGGCCGGCGGCGCGACGCGATGCGACCAGCGCGCGCCGCGCACGATCGAGGCCGCGTGCTGCTCGAGCCGGCCGAGCGCCTCGGCATCGATGACCGGGCCGACGTCGGTCGCGAGCAGCCCCGGCGGGCCGATCGCGAGCTCGTCCATGGCCCCGGCGAGCAGCGTCTCGACGCGCTCGGCGATCTCCTCCTGCACGCACAGGATCCGCAGCGCCGAGCAGCGCTGGCCGGCGCTGCCGAAGGCCGAGGTGATCGCGTCGTTGACGACCTGCTCGGGGAGTGCCGAGCTGTCGACGATCATCGCGTTCTGGCCCCCGGTCTCGGCGATCAGCGTCGCGACCGGACCCGGGCGCGCCGCGAGCGCGCGCTGGATCGCGCTCGCGGTGTCGTTGGAGCCGGTGAAGGCGACGCCCGCGACGCGCGGATCGCGCGTCAGCAGCGCCCCGATCGCCGCGCCCTCGCCCGGCAGGAACTGCAGCACCGCGGCCGGGATGCCGCTGTCGAGCATGAGCTCCGTCGCGAGCGCCGCGACCAGCGGCGTCTGCTCGGCGGGCTTGGCGATCACCGCGTTGCCGGCGGCCAGCGCCGCGGCGATCTGGCCGGTGTAGATCGCGAGCGGGAAGTTCCACGGGCTGATGCAGACGAAGACCCCGCGGCCGCGGAGCAAGAGCTCGTTGCTCTCGCCGGTCGGGCCCGGCAGCGGCTGCGCGCGCGCGAAGTCGAGCCGTGCGCGCTGCGCGTAGTAGCGCAGGAAGTCGACGGCCTCGCGCACCTCGGCGACGCCGTCGGCGACCGACTTGCCGGCCTCGCGCACCAGCAGGCCGATGAACTCTGCGCGGCGCGCCTCGTAGGCGTCGGCGGCGCGCTCGAGGATCGCGGCGCGCGCGTCGGCAGGCGTCAGGTCCCAGTCGCAGAACGCCTCGCTCGCGGCCGCGAGCGCCCGCTCGACGTCCGCGGCCTCGGCCTCGACGACGGCGCCGACGATTTCCTCGCGGTCGGCGGGGCTGCGCAGGCGCCGGCCGCGCTCGAGCACCGCCGCGCGCGCGGCGCGCGCCCGGCCGGCGACGATCGGCGCCGCGGTCGCGAGCTCCGCGAGCGCCGCGGCGGCGCCGCGCTTGAGCTCGCCGAGCGCGTGGCCGTCGGCGAGGTTGAGGCCCATGGAGTTCGGGCGCTCGGCGCCGTAGATGCGCGCCGGCAGCGGGATGCGCGGGTGCGGCGCGGTCGGAAGCGACTCGACGAACGCGACGGGGTCGGCCGCGATCTCGGCGGCCGGCAGGCGCGCATCGACGATGCGGTTGACGAATGAGGTGTTGGCGCCGTTCTCGAGCAGCCGGCGCACGAGGTAGGGCAAGAGGTCCTCGTGCGAGCCGACCGGCGCGTAGACGCGGCACGGCGCCGCCTCGCCGGCGGGGTCGGTGACGATGCCGTAGAGCTCCTCGCCCATGCCGTGCAGGCGCTGGAACTCGAACGCCCGGCCGCGGCCGCGCGCGAGGTGCAGGATGCTCGCGACGGTGTGCGCGTTGTGGGTCGCGAACTGCGGGTAGACGACGTCGGGCGCATCGAGCATCAGGCTCGCGCAGGCGAGGTAGGCGACGTCGGTGCTCTGCTTGCGCGTGTAGACCGGATACCCCGGGTGCCCGCGCTCCTGGGCGCGCTTGATCTCGCTGTCCCAGTAGGCGCCCTTGACGAGCCGCACGTTGAGGCGCCGGCCCGCGCCGCGGGTGCGCGCGATCAGCCAGCGCAGCACGTCGGGCGCGCGCTTCTGGTAGGCCTGCACCGCGAGCCCGAAGCCCTGCCAGCCGACCAGCGTCGGCGTCGTCAGCACGCGCTCGATGAGCTCGAGGGAGATCTCGAGGCGCTCGGACTCCTCGGCATCGACGGTGAGCGCGATGCCGGCGGCCGCGGCGCGCTCGGCGAGCAGCACGAGGCGGGGCGCGAGCTCCGCGTGCACGCGCTCGCGCTTCGCGAACTCGTAGCGCGGATGCAGTGCCGAGAGCTTCACCGAGATGCTCGGCGCCGAGTCCGGCGTCGCGTCGCGCTGCGCGCGCGCGGCACGGCCGATCGACTCGATCGCGGCCGAGTAGGCCTCGAGGTAGCGCTCGGCGTCGGGCATCGTCAGCGCCGACTCGCCGAGCATGTCGAACGAGTAGCGGTAGCGCGCGTTCGCGCCCTCGACCGAACGCTCGAGCGCCTCGTCGATGTTGCGCCCCATCACGAACTGGTGGCCGAGGATCCGCATCGCCTGGCGCAGCGAGGTGCGCACGACCGGCTCCCCGACCCGCGCGACGAGGTTGCGGACGAAGCTCGCCGGGTCCGCCCGGGTGCCGGCGTCCGGCTGCACGATGCGTCCGGTCAGCATCAGGCCCCAGGTCGAGGCGTTGACGAACAGCGAGCCGCCGTCCGACAGGTGGGAGGCCCAGTCGCCGGCCTTGATCTTGTCGGCGATCAGCCGGTCGGCGGTGATCGCGTCGGGGATCCGCAGCAGCGCCTCGGCGAGGCACATCAGGATCACGCCCTCCTGCGAGGAGAGGTCGTACTCCCGCAGGAACGCGTCCATGCCGGTCTTGTCGACGCGCACGCCACGCACGCGCTCGACGAGCGAAGCCGCGTGGGCCGTGATCGCCGCGCGCGCCTGGGGCTCGAGCCGCGCGAGCGGCAAGAGCTCGCGGATCACCGACTCCTCGTCGGCGAGCCACAGCCGGTTGATCGCGCCGGCGATCGGCAATTCGAGAGCGTCCCCGGTCGGGCGAAGGAATGGCGTCATCGGGTCCCCCTGCGTGATCCGACTACTCTAGTTGGCGTTCTGTAGATGATTCATCCGTAATGGATTAGGCTACAGGGCGATTCGACCGCATATGGAGCACCCCATGGCGGACTCGCTGGACCGGATCGACCGACGGCTGCTCGCGCTGCTGCAGGCGGACGGGCGCCTGTCGGTCGCCGAGCTCGGGCGGCGCGTGCACCTGAGCCCGACGCCCTGCTTCGAGCGCGTGCGCCGCCTCGAGCGCGAAGGGTACATCCGCGGCTACGCCGCCGACCTCGACCCCGCGAAGCTCGGCGCCGGGCTCATCGCCTTCGTCGAGGTGCAGCTCGACCGCACGACGCCCGACGTCTTCAACCGCTTCCGCGACGGCGTGATCGGCCTCGAACCCGTCCAGGAATGCCACATGGTCGCCGGCGGCTTCGACTACCTGCTCAAGGTGCGCACCGGCGACATGGGCGCGTACCGGCGCTTCCTGGAGGAGCTCGCGGCGCTCGCGGGCGTGGAGCAGACGCACACGTACGTCGTCATGGAAGAGGTGAAGTCGACGCGCGCGATCCCGATCGACGAGCGCTGAGCCGGCTCAGCCGCGCCGGCGCGCGAGGTAGTCGCCGAGGATGCGCGCGTGGTCGAACGCGAGCGGGGGCGGCTGCGCCGGGTCGACGATCGCGACGTTCTTGGCATCGTCCGCGGCGCAGGGCGTGCCGCGGGCGCGCGCGACGTAGACGATGCCGATCGTGTGGCCGCGCGGGTCGCGCGCCGGGTCGGAGTAGACGCCGAGCAGCGCCGTGAGCTCGACGTCCAGGCCCGTCTCCTCGCGCGCCTCGCGCACCGCCGCCGCCTCGACCGTCTCGCCGATCTCGACGAAGCCGCCGGGAAGCGCCCAGCCGGGCGGCGGGAAGCGCCGCTCGATGAGCACGATCGGCCGGCCCGGCCGGTCGTCGAGCTCGATGATCACGTCGGCGGCGACGGGCGGCGTCGTGGGTCGCGGCACGCGGCGAGTATCCCACGGGCCCCGACCCCTTGATACTCGCCGCGCGTGCCCGCACTCTCGCGCGACGCAGGGGAGCCGAGATGAACGAGCCCGAACCGGTCGTGCGTGCGGTGAGCGGCGCGAGCTTCGCGACCGAGGTGCTCGAGCGCTCGGGCACGCGGCCGGTCGTCGTCGACTTCTGGGCCGCCTGGTGCGGCCCGTGCCGCATGGTCGCGCCGGTGCTCGAGCGCCTCGCCGCCGAGTACGCCGGGCGCGCCGAGGTCGTCAAGCTCGATACCGACGCCGAGCCCGAGGTCGCCGCGCGCTACGGCGTGCGCAGTCTGCCGACGCTCGCGCTGTTCAAGGGCGGCGCGCTCGCCGACGCGCTCGTCGGCGCGCAGCCCGAGGCCGTGATCCGCGTGCTGATCGAGCGCCACCTCGAGCAGCCGTCGGATCGCGAGCGCGCCGCGGCGCTCGCCGCCGCGCGCGCCGGCGACGTCGACGGCGCGGTCGCGGCGCTGGCGCGGCTCGTCGCCGCCGAGCCCGGGCGCGCCGAGCACCTGCTCGCGCTCATCGACGTCGAGATCGACGCCGGCCGGCTCGAGTCCGCCGCGGCGCGGCTCGACGCGGCACCGGTGACGCTCGCCGCGGATGGCGCGCTCGCGGCGCGGCGCGCGCGCCTCGAGCTCGCGCAGAGCGCCGGGGTGGTCGCCGAGGCGGGAACGAGCGCGGCACGCGAGGCGGCGGCGGCCCGCGAGTTCCTCGCCGGGCGTCACGCCGAGGCGCTCGACGCGTGGCTCGGGCTCTTAAGTGCCGCGCCGCGCGACCGGACGCTGCCGCGCACGCTGAAGGCCGCGTTCACGCTGCTCGGCGACGAGCACGAGCTCGTCGCGCGCAGCCGCCGGCGCATGGCCTCGCTGATGCACTAGCGCCGCCCGTGGCGGCGCGCGAGCTCGTAGAGCGCGCGGCGCTCCTTCTTGTCGGGGCGTCCGTCGGGACGCGGCGTCGTGAGCGCGGCGAGGCGCTGCGCCTCGGCCTGGCGCGCGCCGCGCGCGAGGCTCGCCTCGCTCTCGCGGTAGCAGCGGCGCGCCTCGGTCGCGGGCCCGCGGCGCTCGGGGATCGCGCTGACCTCGAGATCGCGGTCGCGGCCGCCGAGCGTCAGCGTGAGCGCATCGCCGACCCGGACCACATGCGCGGGCTTGACGCGCGCGCCGTTCAGGTGGACGTGGCCGCCCGCGACCGCGGCGGCCGCCAGCGAGCGGCTTTTGTAAAATCGCGCGCACCACAGCCAGCGGTCGAGGCGCAGGCGCTGCTCAGCGCCCGCCCCCTCGTCCTCGTCCGGTGCGTCCCTGTCTGCCATTCCGCCGGCCCTCGCCGACGCCATTATTGCCTATACTTGCGGCCCCTTCGGGCAACAGGCAAGACGGATGGATCCGGCCTTCTACGAGCGTCTGACGACGGAGCTCGCGGCGCTGCGCGAGCAGGGCCTGTACAAGGTGGAGCGCGAGCTCGGCTCGCCGCAGGCCGCGGTGATCCGCGGCGCCGACGGCCGCGAGGTCGTCAACCTCTGCGCCAACAACTACCTCGGGCTCGCCTCGCACCCGGCGGTGCGCGAGGCCGCGCACCGCGCGCTCGACCGTTATGGCTACGGCATGGCCTCGGTGCGCTTCATCTGCGGCACCCACGCGGTGCACAAGGAGCTCGAGCGGCGCCTCGCCGCCTTCCTCGGCACCGAGGATGCGATCCTCTACTCCTCGTGCTTCGACGCGAACGGCGGGCTCTTCGAGACGCTGCTCGGCGAGCAGGACGCCGTGATCTCCGACGCGCTCAACCACGCCTCGATCATCGACGGCATCCGGCTCTGCAAGGCGCAGAAGTTCCGCTACGCCAACCGCGACATGAGCGAGCTCGAAGCGCGGCTCGGCGAGGCCAAGGGCGCGCGCACGCGGCTGATCGTCACCGACGGCGTGTTCTCGATGGACGGGACGTTCGCCCCGCTCGATCAGATCTGCGCGCTCGCCGCGCGCCACGGCGCGCTGGTCGCGGTCGACGACTCGCATGCCACCGGATTCGTCGGCGCCGGCGGCCGCGGCTCGCATGAGCGCGCCGGCGTCATGGGCAAGGTCGACCTCCTGACCGGCACGCTCGGCAAGGCGCTCGGCGGCGCCGCCGGCGGCTACGTCGCCGGGCGGGCGCGCGCGATCGAGTGGCTGAGGCAGCGCTCGCGCCCGTACCTCTTCTCAAACTCGGTGCCGCCGGTGATCGTGGCGACGACGCTGCGCGTCCTCGACCTCGTCGCCGAGGGCGATGCGCTGCGCCGCCAGCTCGCGGACAATGCGCGGCTGTTTCGCGCCGGGCTCGGCGCGCTCGGCTTCACGCTGGTGCCGGGCGAGCATCCGATCATCCCGGTGATGCTCGGCGACGCGGCGCTCGCGGTGCGCATGGCCGAGCGGCTGCTCGAGCTCGGCGTCTACGTGATCGGCTTCTCGTTCCCGGTCGTGCCGAAGGGCCAGGCCCGGATCCGCACGCAGATGAACGCCGCGCACAGCCGCGCGGACCTCGAGCGCGCGATCGATGCGTTTGCGACCGCCGGCCGCGAGCTCGGCGTCATCGCGAGGTAAACCACCCCATGAAAGCTCTGGTCAAGGCCCGCGCCGAACCCGGCATCTGGATGCAGGACGTGCCGGAGCCGACGATCGGCCCCAACGACGTGCTGATCAAGATGCGCAAGACCGCGATCTGCGGCACCGACATGCACATCTGGCACTGGGACGACTGGGCGCAGCGCACCATCAAGGTGCCCATGGCCGTCGGCCACGAGTACTGCGGCGAGATCATCGAGCTCGGCAGCGAGGTGCGCGGCCTGAGCGTCGGCGACCGGGTCTCGGGCGAGGGCCACATCACCTGCGGCTACTGCCGCAACTGCCGCGCCGGGCGGCGCCACCTGTGCCGCAACACCGTCGGGGTCGGCGTCAACCGCCCGGGCTGCTTCGCCGAGTACATGTCGCTGCCGGCCGCGAACGTCTTCAAGCTGCCGGCGGCGATCAGCGACGAGATCGCCTCGATCCTCGACCCCTTCGGCAACGCCACGCACACCGCGCTCTCGTTCAGCCTGGTCGGCGAGGACGTGCTGATCACGGGCGCGGGGCCGATCGGCATCATGGCGGTCGCGATCGCGCGCCACGTCGGCGCGCGCCACATCGTGATCACCGACGTCAATCCCTACCGGCTGGGGCTCGCCCGCCGGATGGGCGCCTCGCGCGCGCTCGACGTGCGCAGCGAACCGATCGACGGCGCGATGCGCGAGCTTGGCATGGAGGAAGGCTTCGACGTCGGCATGGAGATGTCGGGCGTGCCGTCGGCGTTTCGCGAGCTGTTGCGCACGATGCACCACGGCGGCAGCGTGGCGCTGCTCGGCATCATGCCGCAGGACACCGGCATCCACTGGGACGAGGTGATCTTCAAGGGCCTGGTGCTGAAGGGCGTTTACGGCCGGGAGATGTTCGAGACCTGGTACAAGATGGCGAGCATGCTGCAGAGCGGGCTCGACATCTCGCCGGTCATCACCCACCGCCTCGCCGTCGATGACTACCGCGAGGGCTTCGAGACGATGGCCTCGGGACACAGCGGCAAGGTGATCCTCGACTGGAACCGCTGAGGCCGCTCAGTCGGCGACGCAGCCGCAGTAGCTGTAGAGCTGGCGCGGGTCGTTGAGCGCGCCGAGCGCCTGCAGCTGGCGCTCGAACGTGCCGAGCACGGGACGCAGCGCCCGCGGCGCCTGCGGCGCCTGCGGCGCAAGGCCGAGCCGCGCGAGCGCCGACTGGCCCTCGGCGCGCAGCTCGCGCAGCAGCCGCTCCCTCCAGCTCAGCTCCTTCTCGCGGAACGTCACCTCGTACTTGCCGGGCGCGAGCTTGGCGAGCTCGGCGGCCGCCTTGACGGCGCTGTCGAGGTCGCCGAGCTCGTCGACGAGGCCGAGCTCGGTCGCGCGCGGCGCGATGTACACGCGGCCCTCGGCGACGGCCTCGATCTGCGCCGGCGTCTTGTGGCGCGCCGCCGCGACGCGCGCGACGAAGTCGCGGTAGGCGTGCTCGACGCCGAGCTGCAGCACGTCCTTGGCCTCCGGCGCGAGCGCGCGCTCAAGGTGCATCGAGCCCGCGAGCTTCGAGGTCGCGACGCCATCGCTCGCGACGCCGAGCTTGCCGATCGTCTTCTCGAAGGTCGGCACGAGCCCGAAGACGCCGATCGAGCCCGTGATCGTCGTCGGCGTCGCGACGATGCGGTCGGCGTCCATCGCGATGTAGTAGCCGCCGGAGGCCGCGACGCTTGAGAACGAGGCGACGACGGGCTTGCCGGCGGCCTTCAGCGCCGCGACTTCCTGGCGGATGACCTCGGAGGCCATCATGCTGCCGCCGCCGCTGTCGATACGCAGCACCACGGCCTTGACGTCCTCGTCGTAGCGCGCGCCGCGCACGATCTCGGCGAAGCTGTCGCCGCCGATCTCGCCGGCCGGCCGCTCGCCATCGACGATGTTGCCGGCCGCGACCAGCACCGCCACCTCGCCGGCCGGGTGGCGCTTGAGCGCTGCCTCGGGCCGGATCGCGGTCAGGTAGTCGGACGCCTCGATCGCGTTGAACGAGTGGCTCGTGTGGTCCTCGCCGACCAGCGCGACCAGCAGGCGCTCGAACTCGAGCGCCGTCTTGCGGCCGGTGATCAGGTGGCGCTCCTCGGCGAGGCGCGCCTCGTCGCCGTCGGCGGCCTTCAAGGACGGCACCGCCTCGGCGATGAACGCATCGAGCGTGCCGGCGGGCAGCTTGCGCGCCGTCTCGACGCCGTTCGCGTACGCCTGCCACAGCGGCATCAGCCACTCGCGCGTCTGCTCCCGGTCCTCCGGCGACATGTCCTGGCGCGTGAAGGGCTCGGTGAAGGACTTGTGCGTGCCGACCCGGAACACGTTGACCTCGACGCCGAGGCGCTCGAGCGCGTCGTGGAAGTAGAGCCCGTAGGCGGCATAGCCGATCACGCCGATGGCGCCGGTCGGCTCGAGGTAGGCCTCGTCCGCCTGCGCCATCAGGTAGTACTGCTCCTGGCTCGCGTAGCGGGCGTAGGACAGGACGCGCTTGCCGGTGCGCCTGAAGTCCTGCACCGCATCGGCGATCGCCCGCAGCTTGGTGAGGCCGCCGCCGCCGAGCTGCGCGGGGTCGAGCACCAGCACCTGGATGCGCTCGTCCTTGCCGGCCGCGCGGATCGCCTCGACGAGGTCGCGCACCAGCGTCTCGGGCTCGTGGTCGCCGCTCAAGAGCCCGATCGAGCGGTCGAAGGGACTGCCCGTCAGCTGCTCGACGAGTCGTCCCTCCGGCCTGACGACGAGCGCGGCCTTCGCCGGCACGAGCGGCAGCGGATGGCGCGCGGCGGCCCAGACGATGGCCAGCAGGAACAGCAGCAGCACGAGGTGCAGCACCCGGCGCAACCCGTCGAGGAAGCGCCACACTCCGTGCAACAGACGACCGACGACGCCCATGATCTCTCCCGGCGCGGCGCCCCGCGGCGCCGGCGCTCAGTGTATCGGGGCGCCCGCGCGAGCGCTCAGCGCGATCGGGCCCAAAACGACCCGGGGCCAGCCGGACGGGCGTCCGCGCTGGCCCCGGGACTGCGCGCCGGATGGCGCGCGGCGGCTCAGACCTTCTCTTCGATGCGCGCCGACTTGCCGGAGCGATCGCGCAGGAAGTAGAGCTTGGCGCGGCGCACGTTGCCGCGGCGCTTGACGGTGATGCCGCCGAGCGCCTTGCTGTAGGTCTGGAACACGCGCTCGACGCCCTCGCCGTGCGAGATCTTGCGCACGGTGAACGAGGAGTTCACGCCGCGGTTGCTGCGCGCGATCACGACGCCCTCGTAGGCCTGGACGCGCTCGCGGTCGCCTTCCTTGACCTTGACCTCGACGACGACCGTGTCGCCCGGCGCGAAGTCGGGGATCTTGCGCGCCGTCTGGCGCTTCTCTATTTCCTGGATGATTTTGTTCTGCATGGCTCGTGTTCCTCTCGATACTCGGCGAGCAGCCGCTGCTCCTCGCTCGTCAATTCCCGCCCCGCCAACAGGTCCGGGCGCCTGGCGGCCGTCCGCCCGAGGGCCTCCTTCAGGCGCCAGCGACGGATCGCCGCGTGGTCGCCGCCCTTCAGCACCGCCGGCACCTCGCGCCCGCGCCACTCGTCCGGCCGCGTGTAGTGCGGCCAGTCGAGCAGCCCCGCGGCGAAGGACTCCTGCTCGGCGGAGTCGGCGTCGCCGAGCACGCCCGGCAGCAGCCGCAGCGTCGCGTCGACGACCACGAGCGCCGCGAGCTCGCCGCCCGACAGCACGTAGTCGCCGATCGACAGTTCCTCGTCGATCGCCTCCTCGACCAGCCGCTCGTCGACGCCCTCGTAGCGCCCGGCGACCAGCACGAAACCCCCGAGCCCCGCGAGCCGCCGCGCGGCGGCCTGGTCGAAGCGCCGGCCCTGCGCCGAGAGGTAGATCCTCGGGCTCCCGGCCGGCAGTCGCGCGCTGGCGCTCGCGATCGCCGTCGCGAGCGGCTCGACCTTCAGCACCATGCCCGGCCCGCCGCCGTACGGCCGGTCGTCGACCGTGCGGTGCACGTCCTTGGCGTACGCGCGCGGGTCCTCGACCCCGACCCGCGCGATGCCGCGCTCGATCGCACGCCCGACGACGCCGACGGCGAGCTGCGCCCGGACCGCGTCCGGAAACAGCGTCACGACCTCGACCGCGAGCCGCGGACCCGCCGCGTTCATCGCCTCAAGTCTCCGGATCCCAGTCCACGGTGACGCACCGTGCGCCGAGATCCACCGCCTTCAGGTGCGGGGCCCCGAGCGGCACCCACCGCTCGCGCGCGCCGTCCCGGATGACCATCAACGGCCCTGCCGGGTACTCGAGGAAGTGGCTCAGGACTCCGAGCCCGGTACCCTCGAGCGTCACGACGCGACAGCCGACCAGGTCCTCCCAGTAGTACTCGCCCGCCTCCGGCGCCGGCAGCGTCGAGCGCGGCACGGCGACGTCGCGCTCGGCGTAGCGACGCGCGGCCTCAGGCGCCGCGATCCCCTCGAGTTCGGCCACCACGAGCCGCCCGGCGCCGTGCGCCCGGCCGTTGACGACCTTGACCGTCTCCCAGCCCCCGCCCGGCGTCGCCACCGACCACTCGCGGTAGCCGAGGATGCCTTCCGGCGGATCGGTGTACGACTCGACCTTGATCCAGCCCTTGACGCCCCAGGGCGCGCGCAGGCGCCCGAGCACCACCATCCGTTCCGCGGTCGCCGGCACGCGCCGCGGGCTCCGTTCAGGCCGCGGCGGCGGTCCCGGCCTGCTTGCGGTAGTCCTTGAGCAGGGCGGCGACGCGCGCGGAGGCCAGCGCCCCCTTCTTGAGCCACGCGTCGATCTTGGCGACCTCGAGCCGCAGCTTGGTCTCCTTGCCGCGCGCGACCGGGTTGTAGAACCCGACGAGCTCCAGGGTCGTGCCGCCCTGGCGCTTGCGACTGTCGGTGACGACGACGTGATAGAAGGGTTCCTTCTTTCCGCCGCGCCGCGTCAGGCGAATCGTGACCATGAGCTGAGAATTCCTAAGAAAAACCTGTGGTTGACGACGGCGGGCCCGGAGGCCCACCGTGAAAGAGCCGCGCATTCTACTGAAAGAGCCCCGCCGCCGCTAGGGGCCAAAACCGGGCGGCAGCCGCCCGCCGAGCGAGCGCATCAGCCCGCGCACGCCGCCCTTCGAGAACTGCTTCATGACCTTCTGCATCTGCAGGAACTGCTTGAGGAGGCGGTTGACGTCCTGAACCTGAACGCCGGCGCCGTTGGCGATGCGGCGCTTGCGCGAGCCGTCGATGAGCTCCGGCCGGCGCCGCTCGGCGGGCGTCATCGAGTTGATCATCGCGATCTGGCGCCTGACCTGCTTGCCCTCGAACTGGCCGGGCGCCTGGGCCGCGGCCTGCGAGAGCTTGCCGGGGAGCTTCTCCATCAGCGCGCCGATGCCACCCATCTTCTCGAGCTGCTGCATCTGGTCGCGCAGGTCGTCGAAGTCAAAGCCCTTGCCCTTGGCGAGCTTCTTGGCGAGCTTCTCGGCCTGCGCGCGATCGACGTCGCGCTGCACCTGCTCGACGAGCGAGAGCACGTCGCCCATGCCGAGGATCCGCGAGGCGACGCGCTCGGGATGGAACGGCTCGAGCGCCTCGACCTTCTCGCCGACGCCGACGTAGAGGATCGGCTTTCCGGTCACGTGGCGCACCGAGAGCGCCGCGCCGCCGCGCGCATCGCCGTCGGCCTTGGTGAGGATGACGCCCGTGAGGTCGAGCGCCGCGTTGAACGCGCGCGCCTGGTTGACCGCGTCCTGGCCCGCCATGCTGTCGACGATGAACAGCCGCTGGTGCGGCTTCAGTTCCGCGTCGAGCGCGCGCACTTCCTGCATCATCTCTTCGTCGACGTGCAGCCGTCCGGCGGTGTCGACGATCAGCACGTCGTAGAGCCCGCGGCGCGCCTGCTCGAGCGCCGCCGCCGCGATCGCGAGCGGCTGCTCGCCGGCGGCGACCGGGTGGAACGCGACGCCGACCTGCGCCGCGAGGCGCTCGAGCTGCGTGATCGCCGCCGGCCGGTAGACGTCGACGCTCGCGAGCAGCACGCGCTTCTTCTGCTGCGTCTCGAGCAGGCGCGCGAGCTTGGCGGCGGTGGTCGTCTTGCCCGCGCCCTGCAGGCCCGCGAGCAGCACGACGACCGGCGGCTGGGCGCGCAGGTTCAGCGCCTGGCCCGGTTCGCCCATCACGCGCACGAGCTCGTCGTGCAGGATCTTGATGAACACCTGCCCCGGCGTCAGGCTCTGCTGCACCTCGGCGCCGAGCGCGCGCGCCTTGACGGCGTCGATGAAGCTCTTGACGACCGGTACGGCGACGTCGGCCTCGATCAGCGCGAGCCGCACCTGCCTCAGCGCGTCGGCGATGTTGTCTTCGGTCAGCCGCCCGCGGCCGGTCAGCGCCGCGACGGCCCCCGACAGCCGCTCGGTCAGACGATCGAACATCGGCGTTCCTCCAGGCCGGCCATTATAGGGACTGGGGCGCGCACGCGCTTCACGCGCGCAGGCCGCTGTGCAATGATCTTGCCGCTTTGGCGACCTCCCACATCGTGCTGGCTCTCGCGCCGCTCGTGACTTACCTCGCGGCCGCGGCGCTCGTCGTGCGCAACGCGCGTGCGCAGCCCGCGCCGCGCCCGTGGCTCGCGGCGCTGATCGTCGTCGCGGGACTCGTGCTGCACGCACGGATCCTGTTCGGCGCGATCGAGGGCGCCGGCGGCGCGCTGACGCTCGCGATCACCGACAGCGCCTCGCTGGTCGGCTGGGTCGTCGCCGCGACGACGCTGGTCGGCATGCTGCTGCAGTCGCTCGCGGCGCTGCCGGCCGCGTGGCTCGCGCTCGCCGGGCTGCTCTCCGCGGGCACCGGGCTGTTCACCGGCTTCGCGGAGATCCACTCGCCGCAGTGGGAGATCACCGCGCACATCGCGCTCGCGGCGCTCGCCGCCGGGTGGCTGTCGATCGCGGCGCTGACGGTGCTGCTGCTCGCCTGGCAGGATGCGAAACTGCGCTCGCGCGCGCCGCTCGGCGTGCTCGCGCACCTGCCGCCGATGGAGACGATGGAGACGGCGCTGTTCCGCGCCCTCGGCGGCGGCTTCGTGCTCTTGACGTTCGTGCTGGTGACCGGGCTGTTCTTCGTGCAGAACGTGGTTGCCCAGCACCTCGTGCACAAGATGACGCTGGCGATCGTCGCCTGGATCGTGTTCGGCGTGCTGCTGTGGGGGCGCGTGCGCTACGGCTGGCGCGGCCGCCGGGCGCTGCGCTTCACGATCGCGGGCTTCGTGATCCTCGCACTCGCCTATTTTGGCTCGAAGTTCGTGCTCGAGAACCTGCTCGGTCGCCACTGGGGTTGAATGAGCGACATGTCGCTCGGCGCGCCGATCGCCGGGCTTGTGCTCTGCATCCTGCTGTCGGCGTTCTTCTCGGGCACCGAGACGGCGCTGATGAGCATCAACCGTCACCGGCTGCGGCACCTCGCCGGCCGGGGACACGCCGGCGCGCGCCTCACCGAACGGCTGCTCGCGCGCCCGGACCGCCTGATCGGCGTGATCCTGCTCGGCAATACCCTGGCGACGCTCGCGGCCGGCAGCATCGTGACGCTGATGACGCTCAGGCTCGCCGATGCGCACTGGCTCGCGGCCGCGAACGGAGCACTGACGATCGTGCTGCTGCTGTTCAGCGAACTCGGACCCAAGACCTACGGCGCGCTGCACGCCGAGCGCCTGGCGCTGCCGGCGGCGTTCGTGTACCGGCCGCTGCTGTGGGCGACGTACCCGATCGTCTGGCTGATCAACTCGATCACGAACGCGATCCTGCGCCTCGCCGGCGTCTCGGCCGAGCGCGTCGCGGCGCACTCGCTGTCGGCGGATGAGCTCAGGACCGTCGTCGCCGAAGCCGGTGCCCTGATCCCGCTCAAGCACCAGCAGATGCTGGTCAGCATCCTCGACCTCGAGCGCATCCGCGTCGACGACATCATGGTCCCGCGCAGCGAGGTCGCCGGCATCGACCTCAACGACGACTGGGAGCGGATCCTGGGCGTGCTGCGCGATGTGCAGCACACGCGCATCCCGGTCTACGAGGGCGACATCGACCACATCATCGGCGTGTTGCACATGAAGCGCGTCACGCGCGCGCTGGCGCGCGGCGCGCTCGACCGCGAGCAGCTGATCGAGCTCGCGCGCCAGCGCGAGCCTTACTACGTGCCGGAGGGCACGACGCTGAACCAGCAGCTCGTCGCCTTCCAGCAGGCGCACCGGCGCCATGCCTACGTCGTCGACGAGTACGGCGACGTGCAGGGCCTGGTGACGATCGAGGACATCCTCGAGGAGATCGTCGGCGAGTTCACCTCGCTCCCCTATGCGCTGCGCCGCGACGTGAAGGCCGACGACGACGGCAGCTACGTCGTCGCCGGGAGCACCACGGTGCGCGCGCTCAACCGCTCACTCGGCTGGCACCTGCCGACCGGCGGCCCGAAGACGCTGAACGGCCTGATCCTCGAGTATCTGGAGACGATCCCGGAGCCGGGGACCTCGCTCAAGCTCGCCGGCCACCCGCTCGAGGTGCTGCAGATCGCCGACAACGCGGTCAAGACCGTGCGCATCTGGCCGGCGCAACCCGCGGAGGCCTAGCGGATCGCGGCCAGCGCCTCGGCGAGCGTCGCAAGACCGACGACCTCGAGCCCGTCGATCGGGCGCCTGGGCGCGTTGGCGCGCGGCACGAGCGCGCGCTTGAAGCCGTGCTTCGCCGCCTCGCGCAACCGCTCCTCGCCGTACGGCACCGGCCGGATCTCGCCGGCGAGCCCGAGCTCGCCGAAGGTGACGAGGTCGGCCGGAAGCGGCCGGTCCTCGAGGCTCGAGACCGCCGCGAGCACCGCGGCCAGATCCGCCGCGGTCTCGCCGAGCTGCACGCCGCCGACGACGTTGACGAACACATCGTGCGCCCCGAGCGCGACGCCGCCGTGCCGGTGCAGCACCGCGAGCAGCAGCGCCACGCGGTTCGCATCGAGGCCGACCGCGACCCGCCGCGGCAGCTGCAGCCGCGACTCGTCGACGAGCGCCTGCACCTCGATCAGCAGCGGCCTCGTCCCCTCGCGCGCGACGGTGACGATGCTGCCGGCGACCGGCGAGGGGTGCCGCGACAGGAAGATCGCCGAGGGGTTCCTGACCTCCTTGAGGCCGCTCTCCTCCATCGCGAACACGCCGATCTCCTGCGCCGGGCCGAAGCGGTTCTTGACCGCGCGCACGACGCGAAAGCGGCTGCCGGCGTCGCTCTCGAAGTACAGCACCGTGTCGACGAGGTGCTCGAGGACGCGCGGCCCCGCGATCACGCCTTCCTTCGTGACGTGGCCGATCAGCAGCACCGCCGTGCCGCTCGCCTTCGCGAACTTGACGAAGCGCGCCGCGGATTCCCTGAGCTGCGACACCGAGCCCGGGCCCGCCTCCACGGCCGCCGTGGCCATCGTCTGGATCGAGTCGACGATCAGCACGCGCGCGGCCGCTGCCGCCGCGAGCACCGTCTCGACGTCGGTGTCGGCGAGCACGGCGAGCGCCTCGGCCGCGAGCCCGAGGCGCCGCGCGCGCAGCGCAACCTGCTCGCGGCTCTCCTCGCCGCTCGCGTAGAGAACCGCGACGCGCGGTGCCAGCGCCGCCGCCGCCTGCAGCAGCAGCGTCGACTTGCCGATGCCGGGGTCGCCGCCGATCAGCGTCACCGAGCCCGGCACGAGCCCGCCGCCGAGCACGCGGTCGAACTCCTCGGCGCCGGTCGAGAGGCGCGCCGGTTCCGCAGCGGACGCAACGCCGAGGGGCTGTGCCGGGCGCACGGCGGGCACGGGCCGCGCGACCTCGCGCGCGAGGGCATGCGCGGAGAGCGTGTTCCAGGCGCCGCAGGCCGGGCACTGGCCCTGCCACTTCGGCGCGCTGTCGCCGCAGGCGCTGCAGACGTAGACGGTACGGGGCCGGGCGGTCACCGCGGCGATGCTAGCAGAGGCGGGATGCGGTTCCGGGCCCGGTCCTTGGGTTGAGGCGCCCAACCGCGACGCGCCCATCGGGGTCCGCTAGACTCCCCGGGTTTTACAGAATCATTACAGATGTACGCGCACCCGCTGTTCCGCCCCGCAGCCGCCGCGGTCACCGTCGCGATCCTCACGGCCGCGATCGGCTTCGGCTTCGCGCCGGGCGGCGGCGCGGCGATCGAGGGCGCGCCGCTGGCCCTTGCGCAGCGCGCCGAGAACGCGCCCGCGACCGCGCGGGTGCTGTGGGTACAAGACGACGCCGGCGGCGACGCCGGACGGCTGCGCAGCGAGGTGGCGCACGCGATCGACCTCGCGACGCAGGGCGGCGCGCGCGCGATCGTCGTCGCGGTCCCGGTCGCCGAGCCCAGCGACAGCGCCGACCTCGCGCGGGTGCGCTCGTTCCTCGAGGGCGCGGAGAACTCCCCCGACCCTGCGATGCGCGCGCGCCTGCAGGCCTGGGTCACCGAGCTCGACCACGACTCCGAGCTCGAGCGCGCGCTGCGCGCGGCCGGGAACGCGCTGCTGATCACGGGCCCCGGCGCGGTGCCGCTTGAGCGCTTCACAGGCGCTGCGCGCGGCGTCGGCCTCGAGCCTGCGGCTGCGGACGCCGACGGCGTCAGCCGCCGCGAGCGGCTGACGGCCGCCGACGCCGCCGGCGCCCCGGTGCCCTCGATCGCCTTCGCCACGTGGCTCGTCGCGCACGCGCGGACCCCGGCCGAAGCGCCGCTCGCCGACGGCGAGCTCGTGGCCGCGGCGGCGAGGCTGCGCGCCGGGCGCGCGACGAGCTGGATCCCGCACTACGGGCGCCGGGCCGCCGAGCAGGGCGGCACCGCCCGGGTCGGGCTCAAGGAAGTCGTCGCCGACCGGATCCCGGCGGCGCGCTTCCAGCAGCAGATCGTGGTGATCGGCAACGGCAGCGGCACGCTCAATGTTCCGACCGGGCCCGGCCTCACGGCCGGCGAGGCGCTCGCGCAGCGCCTCGACAGCCTCGAGACCGACAGCTACGCCGTCGCGCCGCGGCTCGCGCCGCTCGCGACCGCGCTCGCGTTCCTGGCCGCGATCCTCTATGCGGGCGTCCTCGCCCCGAACCTACGCGCCCCGGCGCGCTTCGGCTTCGCGGTGCTGCTGGGCCTTGGGCTCGTCGTGCTCGAGCTCGCGCTGCTCGCCGAGGCGCGCATCTGGCTGCCGCTGACCTGCGCCGCGCTCGCGGTGCCGCTCGCGACGCTCGCCGCGGCGCTGGTTCCCGCGCGCGAGGAGCGGCGCGCGCCGCGCACCGAGCCCGTCGTGCCGGTGCGCCCCGCCACACCGCGCGCCGAGGTCCGGCCCGTCGCCGCGCGCGCCGCGACGGCAGCCGCCGCCCCGAGCGCGCCTCCTGCCGAGCCCGAGCCGCGCACCGGATCGGAGTCGCTGAAGCAGATCAGCGACACGCTCGAGGCGCGCGAGGAGGAGCCGAGCCAGGGCGACGTCGCCGACATGCTGCTTGGGCGCTCGCGCCGACCGCAGCGCCCGAAGCTCGGCCGCTACGAGCTCGAGCGCGAGCTCGGCCGCGGCGCGATGGGCACCGTCTATCTCGGCCGCGACCCGCGCATCAACCGCGTGGTCGCGATCAAGGCGATACCGATCGTCGAGGAGTTCTCCGAGACCGAGCTCGCCGAGGCGCGGGCACGCTTCTTCCGCGAGGCCGAGATGGCGGGAAGGCTGCGCCACGTCGGCATCGTGACCGTCTACGACGCCGGCGAGGATGGCGGCATCGCGTGGATCGCGATGGAATACCTGCAGGGCGAGATCCTGAGCCAGTACACGGTGCCGGAGCGCCTGCTGCCGCCGGCGACCGTGCTCGAGGTGGTGGCGCGCGTCGCCGATGCGCTCGACTACGCGCACTCGCAGGACGTCGTCCATCGCGACATCAAGCCGGCGAACGTGCTTTACGACCCGGCGACGCGCCAGATCAAAATCACCGACTTCGGCATCGCGCGTTTAACCAATACGAGCTCGACCCGCAGCGGCATCGTCCTCGGCACGCCGTCGTTCATGGCCCCCGAGCAGCTCGAGGGCCGGAATGTGACTGGACGCTCGGACTTGTTCGCACTCGGTGTTACCTTATTCCAGCTACTGGCGGGGCAGCTACCCTTCCGGGCCGACTCGATGACCGGACTCATGTACAAAATTGCGAACGCACCACACCCGCCGCTGAAGACGATCCGACCCGACCTACCGCCCTGCGTCACGTCGATTATCGACCGGGCCCTGCAGAAGGACCCGGCCCAGCGTTACGCGAGCGGCGCGGACATGGCCAAGGCGCTGCGGGCCTGCGCGCGCGCGCTGTCGGCCTGACCCCGCGTGCGCAGCAAGGTCAAAAGCGTCGCGCTGACCGATACCGGACGGGTCCGCGAGCACAACGAGGACACGATCGGTTCCGACCCCGACATCGGGCTCTACGTGCTCGCCGACGGCATGGGCGGCTACAACGCGGGCGAGGTGGCGAGCGGCATCGCGGTCAAGACGATCCTGAACCTGGTGCGCGAGGCCTACCAGGTGCAGGACCTGCAGGCGCTCGACCGCGCGACCGGGCTGATGCGCCCGAGCATCATCCTGCGCGACGCGATCCTGCGCGCGAACAAGATCATCCACCAGACTTCGAAGACCCAGCCACAGTGCGAGGGCATGGGCACGACGGTGGTCGCGGCGCTCTACTACGACGACAAGGTCATCACTGCGCACGTCGGCGACTCGCGGATCTACCGGCTGCGGGCCGACCGTTTCGAGCAGCTGACGATGGATCACTCGCTACTGCAGGAGCTCGTCGATCGGGGTTTCTACTCCCAGGAGGAGGCGGCGCGCTCGACGAACAAGAACTACGTCACGCGCGCGCTTGGCGTCGAGCCGAGCGTCGAGGTCGACATCCGCGAGCACCCGGTGCAGAAGGGCGATCACTACGTGCTTTGCTCGGACGGGCTGTCGGACATGGTCGAGGACGAGGATATTCACTTAACAATCAGTACGTTCAGTGATAATCTTGAGACCATTGCGAGGCAGCTGGTGCAGTTGTCGAACGAGCACGGCGGGCGGGACAACATCTCGGTAATCATGACGCAGGTCATTGACTCGTTCCCGGCCCGGCGGGGCATACTTGACAGAATATTGGGCTGGTTTGGCTGACGCACGAAGGACGCAAGGCTCATGGCTAGACTGATTCTCAGCCTGGACAGCCAGGTGCTGGCCGAATACAACATGAACAAGGAGCGGTACACGATCGGCCGCCTCCCGGATAACGACGTCCGCATCGACAATCCTGCCGTCAGCGGCCACCACGCGCTGATCATCAACATCCTCAACGACTCGTTCCTTGAGGACCTGAACAGCACCAATGGCACTTACGTCAACGGCAAGCTGATCAAGAAGCACGCGCTGCAGCACGGCGACGTGATCACCTGCGGCCACCACCAGCTGCGCTTCGTCGACAGCCAGGCGAGCGAGAACGAGCCCGACGAGTTCGAGAAGACGATGGTGATCCAGCCGTCGGCTGCGATCGAGGAGCGCGTGCGCGCCGCGAAGGCCGAGCCCGTGCCGCCCGCCGCGAAGGCCGCCCCCGGCAAGGCCGACGGCGAAGCCGCGGCCGCGGCACCGGGTCCGGTCGCGCCGCCGAAGGCGAAGCTGCAGGTGCTGTCGGGCGCCTTCGCCGGCCGCGAGCTCGAGCTCATCAAGGCGCTGACGACGCTCGGCCGGCCGGGCGTGCAGGTCGCGGCGATCACGCGCCGCGCCGACGGCTTCTACCTCGTGCACGTCGACAGCGGCACGCCCGACGACTTTCCGCTCGTCAACGGTTCGAAGATCGGCGCACAGGCGCGGCGTCTGACCGACAACGACGTCATCACGCTCGCCGGCGTCAAGATGGGCTTCTTCACCGGCTGACACGCCGATCAAGCGGCGCTACTACTCCGGTCGCGACTTTCGGCGCGCGCTGACGATCGAGGAGCTGCGCCGCCTCGCGGCGCGCCGCGTTCCGAACTTCGCGTTCGAGTACGTCGAGGGCGGCGCCGAGGACGAGCTGGCGCTGACCCGCAACCGGCTCGCCTTCGACCAGTGGCGCTTCGTCCCGAAGACGCTCGTCAACACCGAGGGCCGCCACGCGCGCACGACGCTGTTCGGCCGCGAGCTCGCGCTGCCCGTCGTGATCGCCCCGACCGGCGTCAACGGCATGCTGACGCGCGACGCCGACGTCAAGCTCGCGCGCGCCGCCGCCGACGCCGGCATCCCCTTCACGCTCAGCACCGTCTCAAACGCGCGCCCCGACGTCGTCGCGCGCGAGAGCGGTGCGCGCCTGTGGATGCAGCTCTACTGGTTCCGCGACCCGGCGATCGCCGCCGACGTCATGCGCCGCGCGGCCGAGGCCGAGTGCGAGGCGCTGATGTTCACGACCGACGCCAACGTGTTCGGCCACCGCGAGTGGGACAAGCGCAGCTACCGCGGACCCGGGCAGCTGACGCTGCGCAGCGTGCTCGACGTCGCCTGCCACCCGCGCTGGATCCTCGACGTGATGGTGCCGCACGGCCTGCCGCGCTTCGTCAACGTCGCCGACTTCTTCCCGCCCGAGGCACGCAGCGCCAAGGCCGGGGTCACGCGGATCCCGGCGCTGTTCACGCCGACGATCGACTGGGACGACGTCGCGCGGCTGCGCGACACCTGGAAGCGGCCGCTGATCATCAAGGGCCCGCTCGATGCGGGCGACGTCGAGCGGGCCGTGCGGCTCGGCTGCGAGGGCGTCGTGCTCTCGAACCACGGCGGCCGGCAGCTCGACGCCTGCGTCACGGCGCTCGAGGTGCTGCCCGAGATCGCGAGCGCGTTCGGCTCGCGCATCACGATCCTGATCGACGGCGGCATCCGCCGCGGCTCCGACATCGCCAAGGCCATCGCGCTCGGGGCGCACGCGGTGATGGTCGCGCGCGCGACGCTCTACGGCGTCGCGGCCGGCGGCGAGGCCGGGGCCCGGCACGCGATCGGCATCCTCGCGAGCGAGCTCGACCGGGTGCTCGGCCAGCTCGGCTGCCGCTCGCTCGCGGACTTAAGCCCCTCGATGCTGCGACCGGGCGCCCCGACCGCGCCCGCGCGGCCCTAGCGTCCGCCGCGTCGGCCGCCGCCGAACGAGCGGCCGGAGCGTCCGCCCGACGGGCGCGACCCCGATCCTCCGTGGCCGCCGCCATGGCCGCCGCCATGGCCACCGCCGTGTCCCGCCTGTCCGCCGCGCCCGCCGCCCTTCGCCTGCCCACGGCCGCGCTCGCCGGCACGCTGCGCGCGCATCGCCGCCAGGCGCTCGCCGAGCGGGATCTCGAGCTTGCCCTCGGGCCGTGCGGCGTAGTCGAAGTCCGGCACCTGCACGCGCGGCAGCCGCTTGCCGAGCACCTTCTCGATCGCGGCGACGTCGCCCTCCTCCTCGCGCGCGACGAAGGTGAAGGCATCGCCGACCGCATCGGCGCGGCCGGTGCGGCCGATGCGGTGGATGTAGTCGGCTGGCACCAGCGGAACGTCGAAGTTGACGACGTGGCCGAGCGCCTCGACGTCGATGCCGCGCGCCGCGATGTCGGTCGCGACCAGCACGCGCAGCGTGCCGGACTTGAAGTTCGCGAGCGCGGCGGTGCGCTGCGCCTGCGAGCGGTTGCCGTGGATCCGGTCGGCGTTGACGCCGCGCTTGACGAGGAACTCGCACAGCCGGTTCGCACGGTGCTTGGTGCGCGTGAAGACGAGCGCCTCGCGCATGTCGCCGCGCTCGAGCAACGTCAGCAGCAGCTGCGACTTCAGCTCCTGCGGGACCGGGTAGAGGGCCTGGGTGATGCCGACCGCGGGGCGCGACTCGCGCTCGAGGTTGATCGTCGCCGGGTCATGCAGCATCTCGCGGGTCAGCGCGACGATGGGCGCCGGCATCGTGGCGCTGAAGAACAGCGTCTGGCGCTTGGCCGGCAGGTGCTTCAGCACCCTTCGGATGTCGGGCAGAAAGCCCATGTCGAGCATCCGGTCGGCCTCGTCGAGCACCAGCACCTCGAGCGCGTCGAAGCGCGCGTACGGCGCCCGCAGGTGGTCGAGCAGGCGCCCCGGCGTCGCGACGATCACGTCGACGCCGCTCCTGAGCGCGTGCTCCTGCGGCCCCATGCCGACGCCGCCGAAGATCGCCGCGCCGTTGACCGGCGTGTGCACCGCGAGGTCCTGGAAGTCCTCGAGGATCTGCGCCGCGAGCTCGCGGGTCGGCGCGAGCACGAGCGCGCGCGTCTTGCCGCGCGGGCGGCCCATCAGCCGCTCGAGGATCGGCAGCGCGAACGCCGCGGTCTTGCCGCTGCCGGTCGCGGCGCACGCCAGCACGTCGCGCCCGGCGAGGGCCGGCGGGATCGCATCGAGCTGGATCGGCGTCGGGCGCGTGAAGCCGAGCTCCTTGATCGCGCTCAGCAGGGTCGGACTCAGCTTCAGGTCGCCGAAGGACATCGCGGGCTCCAAAAAAACGACGCCCGGCACGGGCCGGGCGGCCGCAGTGTACGCCGAATGGGTCCGGGGCGCCGCGCTTTCAGACGCGGCGCAGCCAGCCGTAGCGATCGGGCGCCGTGCCCTGCTGGATCGCGACCAGCGCGGCGCGCAGCTTCTGCGTCTCGGCTCCGACCGCGCCGCTGCCGACCCTGATCTCGGCGCCGCCGCGGCGGATCAGCGTGCCGACGCCGGACAGGACCGCCGCGGTGCCCGACAGCGCCGCCTCGCCGTCCCTGACCCAGGCGAGCATCTCCTCGACCGTGAACACGCGCTCCTCGGCCTGGTAGCCGAGGTCGCGGGCGAGCGCGAGCAGCGAGTCGCGCGTGACGCCGTGCAGGAACGTCGAGTCGAGGCTGCGCGTCAGGATGCGACCCGGCTTCAGCAGCAGGAAGTTCGAGGCGCCGGTCTCCTGGACCTCGCCGCGCGGGCAGAAGAGCACCTGGTCCACCTGGTGCGCGCGCCGCGCCGCGAGCGTGGGCCCGAGCGCCGCGGCGTAGTTGCCGCCGGTCTTCACGACGCCGAGGTGCGAGGCGCAGCGCGTCGCCTCCTCCTCGACGAAGATCCTCAGCGGCTTGGCGCCGCCCGCGAAGTAGTCCCACACCGGGCTCGCGAGCACGATCAGGCACGCCTCGTTGGTCGGCGTCGACGCCGCGCCGATGTTCGGCATCGTCCCGAACAGGATCGGCCGCAGGTAGAGCGCGCCCGGCGCCTCCGGCACCGCCGCACGGCAGCGGTCGATGACCGCCAGCACCATCTCGGCGACCTGCGCGGCATCGGGCTCCGGGATCACGAGCGCGCGCGCGCTCTGGCGCAGCCGCTCGATGTGGCGGTCCATCCGGAACACGTGGACGCTGCCGTCGGCCCACCGGTAGGCCTTGAAGCCCTCGAAGCACTCGCTGCCGTAGTGCAGCGCGTGCGCCGCCGGGTGGATCTCGATCGGTCCCACGGCGCGCAGCGTGTGCTCGCCCCAGCGGCCGTCCTTGAAGGCGGCGACCGCCATGACGTCGGTGAGGATGCTGCCGAAGGGGGCGTTCTGCGGGGTCATGCTGGTCATGTGCGAAGTCCTGTCTCACTCATCGATGAAGATCGTCGCCGGGTGCTCGAGGCGCTCCTTGAGCGCCTGGACCATCGCGGCCGCGTCGAAGCCGTCGACGAAGCGGTGATCGAACGACGACGACAGGTTCATGATCCGCCGGATCGCGACCGCGCCGGCGCGGACCACCGGCCGCTCGATGGCCTTGTTGACGCCGATGATCGCGACCTCCGGGGAGTTGATCACAGGCGTCGAAACGATACCTCCGAGCTTTCCGAGGCTCGTGACGGTGATCGTCGAGCCGCCGAGCTCGGCGCGGGTCGCCTTGCCGCTGCGCGCGGCGTCGGCGACGCGGCGGATCTCGGCGGCGAGCGCGCCGAGGCCGAGGCTCTCGGCGTGGCGCACGACCGGGACCTTGAGGCCGTCGGGCGTCTGCGTCGCGACCCCGACGTGCACGGCCGCGTGCCGCAGCACGACGTTCCTCTCGGCGTCGTAGAGCGCGTTGCATTGCGGGAACTCCTCGAGCACGCGCACGAGCGCGGCGACGAGGAACGGGAGGTACGTGTAGCCGGCCGCGCCCTTCGCGAGCCTCGAGTTCAGGTGGCTGCGCAGCGCCTCGAGCTCGGTGACGTCGATTTCCTCGACGTAGGAGAAGTGCGGGATGTTGCGCTTCGCGGCGCTCATGCGCTCGGCGATCACGCGCCGCACGCCGATGATCTTGACCTCCTCGACGCCGGTGCGCGGCGCTCTGCCCGACGGCGCCGGCGCGGTGCTGAGTGCGCGGGTGGCGCCGCCCAGCACCGACTCGAGGTCGCCGCGCTCGATCCGTCCGCCCGGGCCGCTGCCGGGGACAGCGGCGAGGTTGATGCCCGCCTCGCGCGCGCGGCGCCGCGTCGCCGGGGACGCCATGATGCGCCGCTGCGCGCCGCCCGCGGCCTCGTGGGCGCCCGCCACGCCCGTCGCGCTCGCAATCGGGGTCACCGTCGCCGACTTTGCGGCGGGCGCCGCCTTGGCGGGCGCCGCGGCCGGCTGCTCGGCCCCGCCCGCGCCGGCCTCGGTCTCGAACACGACGAGCTCGGCGCCGACCGCGACGACGTCGCCCGGCCCGCCGTTCAGCGCCACGATGCGCCCGCCGACCGGCGCGGGCACCTCGACGACGGCCTTCTCGGTCGACATCTCCACGAGCGGATCGTCCTCGCGCACGACGTCACCGACCTTGGCGCGCCACGCGACGATCTCGGACGACACCGTGCCCTCGCCCAGGTCCGGAACCTTGAACACGTAGCGGCTCATTGGCCCTCCATGACGCGCTTCAGCGCGGCGGCCACGCGCTGCGGCCCCGGGAAGTACTCCCACTCGAAGGCGTGCGGGTACGGCGTGTCCCAGCCGCAGACCCGCTCGATCGGCGTCTCGAGGTGCCAGAAGCAGCGCTCCTGGATCGTCGCCATGAGCTCGGCGCCAAAACCCGCGAAGCGGGTCGCCTCGTGGGCGATCAGGCAGCGGCCGGTCTTCTCGACCGAGCGCACCAGCGTCTCGACGTCGAGCGGCACGATCGAGCGCACGTCGATGATCTCGGCATCGACGCCGGCGGCACGCGCCGCGGCCTCGACGACGTGCACCATCGTCCCGTAGCTGATGATCGAGACGTCGGCGCCCTCGCGCACGATCGCGGCCTGGCCGATCGGGACCGTGTAGTGGCCGTCCGGCACCTCGCCGCGCGGGTGCGTGCTCCACGGCACCGCGGGCTTGTTGGGGTCGCCGTCGAACGGGCCGTTGTAGAGGCGCTTGGGCTCGAGAAACAGCACCGGGTCGTCGTCCTCGATCGCCGCGGCCAGCAAGCCCTTGGCGTCGTAGGGGTTCGAGGGCATCAGGACCTTGATGCCGCAGACGTGCGCGAACAGCGCCTCCGGGCTCTGCGAGTGCGTCTGCCCGCCACGGATGCCGCCGCCACACGGTGTGCGGATCGTCACCGGGGCGGCGAAGGCGCCGGCGCTGCGGTAGCGCAGCCGCGCGAGCTCGCTGACGATCTGGTCGTAGCCCGGGTAGATGTAGTCGGCGAACTGGATCTCGGCGACGGGTCGCAGGCCGTTGACCGCCATGCCGATCGAGGCGGCGACGATGCCGCCTTCGGCGATCGGCGTGTCGAGCACGCGCGACTCGCCGTACTTGCGCTGCAGGCCGTCGGTGACCCGGAACACGCCGCCGAAGTACCCGACGTCCTCGCCGAGCACGACGACCGACGGGTCGCGGCCGAGCGCGATGTCCATCGCGGAGTTCAGCGCCTGGATCATGTTCATCTGCGGCATGGCTTCAGTTCCGCTCGCGGCGCAGCTGCTCGCGCTGCTCGACCAGGTGCCGCGGCATCACCTTGAACACGTCCTCGAACATCAGGTCGCGGTCGAGCCGCGGGCCCTCGGTCAGCGTCCCGTAGGTCGCGGCCTCCTTCCACGCGGCGCTGATCTGCCCGTCGAACTCCTTGGTCAGCGCCGCATGGCGCTCCTCGCTCCACTCGCCGAGCGCGATCAGGTGGCCCTTCAGGCGCGCGATCGGGTCGCCGAGCGGCCAGCGCTCGGCGTCGTCCTTCGGCCGGTAGCGCGAGGGGTCATCGCTCGTCGAGTGCGCCGCGGCGCGGTAGGTCACGAGCTCGATCAGCGTCGCACCCGCGCCCTTGCGCGCGCGCTCGGCGGCCCACTCGGTCGCCGCGTACACGGCCAGGAAGTCGTTGCCGTCGACGCGCAGGCCCGGGATGCCGTAGCCGGGGCCGCGCGCGGCGAAGGAGCGCTGCTCCCCGCCCGCGTAGCCCTGGAAGGTCGAGATCGCCCACTGGTTGTTGACGACGTTCAGGATCACGGGCGCCCGGTAGACGGAGGCGAACAGGAGCGCATGGTGGAAGTCCGCCTCGGCGCTCGAGCCCTCGCCGATCCAGGTGGCAGCGAGCTCGTCGCCGCCCTTGATCGCCGCCGCCATCGCCCAGCCCACGGCCTGCGGGAACTGCGTCGCGAGGTTGCCGGAGATCGAGAAGATCCGGCCCGGCACCGAGTGGTACATCACCGGCAGCTGGCGCCCCTTGCACATGTCGCGCGTGTTCGACAGCAGCTGGCACATCAGGTCGACGGCGCGCGCGCCGCGCACGAACTGCAGCCCCTGCTGGCGGTACGAGGGGAAGAGCATGTCCGAGGGCCGCAGCGCCATCGCCGCGGCGACCGCGACGGCCTCCTCGCCGGTCGACTTCATGTAGAAGGACATCTTTCCCTGGCGCTGGGCGCGCAGCATCCGGTCGTCGTAGATGCGCGTCAGCACCATGTGCCGCAGACCCACCTGCAGCACGTCGATGTCCAGGTGCGGGTTCCAGGGCCCGACCGCGCGGTGCTGGTCGTCGAGCACGCGGATCAGGTCGACCGAGAGCTGCTCGATGTCGGCGGCGGGCGCCGCGACGTCGGGGCGGGCGACGGCGCCGGCGGTCGAGAGTCGCACGTAGCTGAAGTCCGGCGTCTCGCCCGGGCGCGCCGGCGCGTGCGGAACATGCAAACGGGAGGGACGCGGCATAGGGGTCTCCGGAGGCCGACGCGCAAGCCTACCGCCGCGCCCGGGGACAATTCACCCAAAGCGGCTTGCCGCCGGGCGCGCCGGTGGATATTTTATCCAACCAGTGTCTTTACCGAGGTCCTGTTATCCATGACGCTCGACAGAACGGACTTGCGCATCCTGAGTGCGCTGCAAAAAGACGCCTCGCTATCGACGGCCGAGATCGCCCAGCGCGTGGGCCTGTCGCAGTCGCCGTGCTGGCGACGCATCAGCCTGCTCGAAAGCCAGGGCGTGATCAGGAAGCGCGTGGCGCTGCTGTCGCGCGACCGCGTCGGCCTCGACGTGCTCGTGTTCACGCACGTCAAGCTCGCGAGCCACGGCTGGCAATCGCTGCCCAAGTTCAAGCAGAAGGTCGTCAGCTTCCCCGAGGTCGTGCAGTGCTTCATGGTGATCGGCGACTTCGACTTCATCCTGCTGGTCGCGACGCGCACCATCAACGACTACAACGAGTTCATCCAGAAGCGCCTGTCGCAGGTGCCCGGCGTCCAGGCGATCGAGTCGAGGATCGTGCTCGAGGAGGCCAAGAACACCACCGAGCTTCCGCTCGAGCTCGTCGGCGCGCCCGCCGCCTGAGCGCCTCAGCGCAGGCGCTCGTAGACCGCGCGCGCCGCGGCGAGCCGCGCCATCACGCTCGCCTTCTCGGCCGGCGAGTTCCAGTCGGGATAGCGCTCGGTCGTCTCGCGCACGCGGTCGATCCAGGCGCTGAACCACGCCGCATCCGCCGGCGAACGCGCCGCGCGGCCGCCGACCGTCACGTAGATCGGGCTCGTCGTCGCGTAGACGTAGTTGTCGAGCACCGGGTACTCGGCGTGGTCGCTCGAGGCGCGCGCCAGGCACCAGCCGCTCTGCGCGAGCGCGAGCGAGCCTTCGGTGTCGGCCGCGGTGCGCGCCCCGGCGAGCGGCACGCGCTCGACGACCCTGCCGTTGCAGACCACCTCGAGGTGATCGAGCGGCACGATCGAGGCGAGGTGCACGCGGTAGCGCACGCGGCGCGGCGCCGCGAGCTTGAGGTCCGCGCCGATCGGCTGGCCGTCGAGCGTGAAGTCGAGGAGCGGCCCGTTGGTCGCGAAGCTCCTGCCGGCCTTGAGCGCGCCAAGCCACTCCTCGACGTCGAGCGTCGGCTTCGCGACCGCGACGTAGACGCGGTTCATCCCGACGGGTCCGCGCAGCGACGCGAAGTTCGCCATCGCGTCGGTGCCGCCGGCCGCCGGCAGCCGAAAACCGAGGTTCAGCAGCCGGTACCAGACGCCGGCCGTGATCCGGTGGTCCGCGAAGCCGACGATCTCGATGTAGTCGACCTTGCCGAGCGCGACGTCGACCGGAAGCTCGCTCGAGAGCGCCTCGGCGGGGTTCTCGGGGTGCACTTCCTCGTCGAAGGGATGCACGTAGCCGACGAGCGCGCCGGCGGCGTGCGCGAGGTCGGCGACGTCGGCGTTCATCGGCAGCAGGCTCGAGGCCGCGGTGTTCGGGTAGCCCGCGTAGCCCGGGACCAGCGTCGGCCGCTTGAGACCGATGAGCCCGAGGTGCCCCCAGTAGCTCGTGTGGAACTCCTGGCCGTGCCACAGCGCGTGCGCCGGACCTGAGCGCGGGTCGAGCGCGAGCCCGCTCTCCGCGATGTCCGGCATGCGCTGCTCCTTGTTGACGATCAGCGCATGCACGATGCCGAGGTCCTCGGCCGCCGCCTGCTCGAGGAGGTGCGCCGGCGTGTTGCGGTAGAGCCCGCCGTAGTTCATGTGCACGTGCACGTCGCCGCTGACGAAGCGGCCGCCCGCGGTCGCGAGCGGGAACGGCGCCGCGGCGGTGCTCGTGTAGCGGGTGGTCGCGCCGGCCGTGATGCGCAGCTTTTGCACCTCGAGCGGCTGGCTGAAGCCGCGCAGCACCTCGACGGTGACCTCGCCTTCCGGCACCTCGAGGCTGAACTCGCCGTGGCCGTGGAAGTAGTGCGCCTCGAACGG
>DATKOR010000022.1:0-16005 GCA_035524495.1 Steroidobacteraceae bacterium | reverse complement strand
TGCTCGCGACGGTGCCGGCGACGCTGACCGGCCCCGACAAGCGCAGCGCGCTGCACGAGGCGGCCGACGGCCAGAAGGCCGAGGCCGCGCGGCTGCTGCTGGCGAAGGGCGCGCAGGTCGACGCGCGCGACAGCGCCGGCGACACGGCGCTGCTCGTCGCCGCCCGCCGCGGCGCCGCGCCGGTGCTCGCGGTGCTGCTCGCTGCGAAGGCGGACCCGAACCTCGCCGACGCCCGCGGCGGCACGCCGCTGATGCTCGCGGTCGCCGCGCAGTCGCAGCCGGCGGTCGAGGTGCTGCTCGCGCACGGCGCCGACGCCGAGCCGCGCAACGCCCAGGGCCTCTCCGCGCTCGACCTCGCCGACCGCGCCGGCAGCACGCCGGCCGCGGTCGCGATCGTGAGCCTGCTGAAGGCGCGCGGCGCGACCGGCGTCGCGCGCGTCAGTGTCGCGCGCCAGATCCCGCACGACGACCTCTACACCGGCTGGACGCCCCTGATGATCGCCGCCGACAAGGGCGAGCTGCCGGCCGTGAAGGCCGCGCTCGCCGGCGGCGCCGACGTCAATTTCGGCGACGCGCGCGGCGTGACGGCGCTGATCGCCGCGGCACGCGGCGGGCACGTGCCGGTCGTCGAGGCGCTGCTCGAGGCCGGCGCGAAGCCGAACGCGGCGGCCAGCGACGGCGACAGCGCGCTCGGCAGCGCGCTGCGCCACAAGCAGGTCGGCGCTGCGAAGGCGCTGCTCGCCCACCGTGCGGATGCGAACGCCCCGCAGGCGCGCAATGCGACCCCGCTCACGCTCGCCGCCGAGCTCGGGGCCGCCGATGCGATCACGGCGCTCATCGCCGCGGGCGCGAAGCCCAATGCCCTCGACGGTGCGGGCCGGACGGCGCTGATGGTCGCCGCGCAGCGCGACGACGCCGCGAGCATCGCCGCCTTGCTCGCCGCCGGCGCCGACGCCAAGGTCCGGGACGCCGCCGGCCGCACCGCGATCGCGGTCGCGGCGCAGGCCGGTGCCGGGCGCGCGGGTGCGGCGCTGGTGCTCGCCGGCGGCCTCGACCTCGCCGACCGCGACGGCGTGACGCCGCTCGCGATCGCCGCGCAGCGCGGCGATGCGGACCTGACGGCGAGGCTCCTGAAGGCGGGCGCGCCGCGCGAGGCGCGCACCAAGACCGGCAATACGCCGCTCCTGCTCGCCGCGGGCGCGGGACGCACCGCCGCGGTGCGCGCGCTCGTCGCCGCGGGCGCCAACATCGAGGCGCGCAACGACCTCGGCAACACGCCGCTGCTCGCGGCCGTGGCCGGCCGCCAGGCCGAGACGGCGCGCGTGCTGATGGAGCTCGGCGCCGACCAGCGCATCCGCAACGGCGCCTCGCAGAGCGCCAAGGACCTCGCGCACCAGGTTGGCGACCCTTCGCTCGCGGCGCTGTTCGACGCCAAGTAGCCGTCAGCGGTCGACGTAGCCGAAGTCGGCGTCGCGGTAGCGCTCGCCCGCGGCCGCCCCGCGCGGGAACATCTCCTCGAGCGCCATCAGGTCGCAGGCCGCGAGCCGGACGGCGGCGGCGGCGACGTTCTCCTCGAGGTGGCGCCGCTGCCGCGCGCCCGGGATCGGCACGATGTCCGGGCCCTGGGCCAGGAGCCACGCGAGCGCGAGCTGCGCGGCCGAGAGGCCGAGGCGCGCCGCGAGCCGGGCGAGGGACTCGGCGAGCGCGCGGTTGTGGTCGAAGTGCTCGGCCTGGAAGCGTGGCAGCACGCCGCGAAAGTCGCCGGGCTGGTACTCCTCGGCGCGGCGCGCGGCGCCGGTGAGGAAGCCGCGCCCGAGCGGCGCGAACGGCACGAAGCCGACGCCGAGCGCGCGGCACGCCGGCAGCACCTCACGCTCCACGCCGCGCTCGAACAGCGAATACTCCGACTGCAGCGCCGTGATCGGGTGCACGGCGGCCGCGCGCCTGAGCGTCGCGGCGCTCACCTCCGAGAGTCCGAGGTGGCGCACCTTGCCAGCGCGCACGAGCTCGGCCATCGCGCCGACGGTCTCCTCGATCGGCACCGCCGGATCCCGGCGGTGCAGGTAGTAAAGGTCGATGGCCTCGACGCCGAGGCGCTGCAACGACGCCTCGCAGGCCCGGCGCGCGTTCGCGGGGCTCCCGTCGCAGCCGTCGATGTCGCCGCGCGCGTCGATCCGGAAGCCGAACTTGGTCGCGACGAACACCGGCCGGCGATGGCGGGCGAGCACGCGGCCGATCAGTGCCTCGTTCGCGTAGGGCCCGTAGACCTCGGCGGTGTCGAGCAACGTGATGCCGAGCGCGAGCGCCCGCTCGAGCGTCGCCTCCGACTCGACGGGATCCCGGCTCGCGTCGGTCCCGTAGGTCCCGGACATCCCCATGCAGCCAAGACCCAGGGCCGAGACGGCGGGACCCTGGGCCCCGAGGGTGCGCGCTTCCATGGCGGGACTGTAGCGCCAATTTTCCGACGCCTGCCGGCGCGATCCCGCGGGGCCCCCGGTCAAAGGCTTGGCGCGCCGGGCGCGAGGTCTGGCACAACCCGTTGAAAGGACAGACATTTAGGCCGTGGCACGGAAGTTGCTGACAGAAGCCTGCACGCACGAAGGAGTGACCATGGCTGACGCACCCGAAAAGGCCCCCGAAAAGCCTGCCACCGCCGCCGCCAGCGGCCTGGTCGGCAAGCTCGTGGGCGTCGCGATCACGTTCGTCACGGCGCTCGCCGCGGTACTGCTCGGCGGCTTCATCAACGCCAAGCTGCATCCGACGACCGAGTACGTGCTCGGCCCCGACGGCAAGTTCTCGATCAAGCAGGAGCCGAAGCCCGCGGCCGACGAGCACAAGCCCGAGTCCGCCGGCAAGCCCGCGCAGTACTACTCGTTCGACCCGCCGCTGGTCGTGAACTTCGACGACACGCAGGCGGTGCGCTTCCTGCAGCTGCAGATCGACGTCATGGCGCGCGACGAGAAGGCCATCGAGTCGGTGAAGCAGAACTCGCCGCAGATCCGCAACAACCTGCTGATGCTGATGAACAACCGCGACTACAAGACGCTGATGACGCGCGAGGGCAAGGAGAGCCTGCGCCAGGAGTGCCTGAAGGAAGTGCAGAAGATCCTCAAGAAGGAGACGGGTTCGCCGGGCGTCGAGGACCTGTACTTCTCCAGCTTCGTCGTGCAGTGACGGAGACCCCCGTGGCCGCCGACGCCTCCGATGTCGCCAAGCCGCTGATCTCCGACGAGGAGGTCAACGCGCTCCTCGAGACCAACCCGACCGGGGAGGTCAAGCCCTACGACCTCGTCGGCACGCAGCGCATCACGCGCGGCCGCCTGCCGGCGCTCGAGACGATCCACGAGACCTTCGCGCGCAGCTTCCGCGTCGCGCTCTTCAACCTGCTGCAACGCGAGCCGCAGGTGACCTTCGAGGGCATCCGCACGCAGAAGGCCGGCGACTACCTCGCCGGCATCACGACGCCGGCGAGCCTCGACATCTGCCGCATCAAGCCGCTGCCGGGCAACGCGCTGCTGGTGTTCGACACCAACCTCGTGTTCCTGATGGTCGACACCTACTTCGGCGGCCCCGGCCGCGCCTTCGAGCGCGCGAGCGACCATGGCCTGACGCCCACCGAGGTGCGCTTCGTGCAGGTCGTGCTGCGCCAGGCGGCCGCCGACCTCGCGCACGCCTGGGCGCCGGTCGCGCAGGTCGAGGTCGAGCTCGTCAAGCACGAGTCGAACCCGCTCTTTGCCTCGGTCGCGGCGCCGACCGACAGCGTGCTGGTCAACCGCTTCAACGTCGAGCTGCCCTCCGGCGGCGGCGCGCTCGACCTCGTGATGCCCGCGATGATGATCGACCCGGTGCGCGAGGTGCTGACCGCCGGCATCGTCGCCCGCAGCAGCAACCACGAGGCCTGGGGCCCGATGCTGGCCGCGCACCTCGCCGACGCCGCGCTCGAGGTGCGCGCGGTGCTGACCGAGGTCGAGATCACGCTCGGCGAGCTGACGAGCCTGAAGCCCGGCGACGTGCTGCCGATCGACGCGCCGCGCGACGTGACGCTGTACGCCGGCAGCGAGCCGCTGTACGCCGGCAAGTTCGGCGTCTCGCGCGCGCGCAACGCACTGAAGATCCTGCAACCGCTGCGCCGCCGCAGCCCCTGATCCGCGGAGTAACGCCAGAATGAACGCCCCCACCAACCCCGCGACCGGCGACGGCGGCTACGCCCGCGCGCAGTTCGGCGACCTGCAGCCCGACGGCGCAGCCACCGCCGGCGGCGAGGTCGGCCTGGACCTGATCCTCGACGTCGGCGTGACGATCGCACTCGAGGTCGGGCGCACGCGGATCACGGTCCGCGAGCTGCTGCAGCTGACCCAAGGGTCGATCCTCGAGCTCGACCGGCTCGCCGGCGAGCCGCTCGACGTGCTCGTCAACGGCGTCAAGGTCGCGCGCGGCGAGGTCGTCGTCGTCAACGAGAAGTTCGGCATCCGGCTCATCGAGGTCGTCAGCCCCGGCGAGCGCATGGAGCGGATCAAGTGACCGACCCGCGGCACCTTCGCGGCCTCGCGCTCGTGGCGCTCTCGCCGGCGACGGCGCTGGCGGCCGGCGCGGCGCCGACGCCGGTCGCTGCCGCGACCGGCTTCGCGCAGGTCGCCGCGAGCCTCCTGCTGATCGTCGCCGTGATCGTCGCGCTCGCCTGGCTCGCGACGCGCCTTCGGCTCACGCCGCGCGCGGCCTCGAGCGGGCTCAAGGTGCTCGCCGACGTCGCGGTCGGCCCCAAGGAGCGCGTGGTGCTGCTGAAGGTCGGCGATGCGCAGGCGCTCGTTGGCGTCGGCGCCGACGGCGTGCGCTCGCTGTCGCTGCTGGCGAGCAGCGTCGAGCTGCCGGCCGAGGCGACGGTGCCGGGCGCCTTCGCCGAGCGGCTGAAGGCGCTGCTGAACGCCGGAGCCAGGCCGTGAGGCGCTGCGCTGCGCTCGTCGTTGCGCTCGGCGCGCTGCTGCTGCCGCTGCTGGCCGGCGCCGCCGAGGTGTCGGGACTGCCGGTGCTGTCGGTCGAGGCCAAGGGCGGCACGCAGACGTATTCGTTGACGGTGCAGGTGCTGGTGCTGATGACGCTGTTGTCGGTGCTGCCGGCAATCCTGCTCAGCATGACGGCCTTCACGCGCATCGCGATCGTGCTGTCGATCCTGAGGCAGGCGCTCGGCACGCCGACGACGCCGCCCAACCAGGTCATCATCGGTCTGGCGCTGTTCATGACGCTGTTCGTGATGAGCCCGGTCCTCAACCGCTCGTGGAACGACGGCGTCAAGCCCTACCTCGACGGCCAGCTGGCCGGCGAGGCGGCGCTGACGAGGACCGTGACGCCGCTCCGGGAATTCATGCTGCGCCAGACGCGCGAATCGGACCTCGCGAGCTTCGGCCGGATCTCGGGCCAGGGCCCGTTCGCGGGCCCCGAGGCGGTGCCGCTGTCGGTGCTCGTGCCGGCGTTCATCACCAGCGAGCTCAAGACCGCGTTCCAGATCGGCTTCATGATCTTCATTCCGTTCCTGATCATCGATCTCGTGGTCGCGAGCGTGCTGATGTCGATGGGCATGATGATGCTGTCGCCGATGCTGGTCTCGCTGCCGTTCAAGCTGATGCTGTTCGTGCTCGTCGACGGCTGGACGCTGCTGATGGGCACGCTCGCCGCGAGCTTCGCGACCTGAGGCCGCCATGTCCCCCGAGACCGTCATTTCAATCGGCGAACGCGCGCTCATCGTCACGACGATGATCGCGGCGCCGCTGCTGCTCGCGGCGCTCGTGGCCGGCGTCGTGATCGGCATGCTGCAGGCCGCGACCCAGATCAACGAGATGACGCTGTCGTTCATCCCGAAGCTCCTGGTGCTGGTCGCGACGATCTTCGTGACCGGGCACTGGATGCTGCGGACGCTGATCGACTACACGCGCGCGCTCTTCGAGAGCATCCCGTCGGTGATCAGCTGATGCTGACACTCGAGTTCACCAAGCTGCTGGCGGGACTGCAGGGCTACGGCTGGGCCTTCCTGCGGGTCACCGGCTTCCTGCTGCTGGCGCCGATCTTCGGCGCGACCGCGGTGCCGCGGCGCGTGAAGCTGGTGCTCGCGCTGGCGCTGACGCTGATCCTCGCGCCGCTGTCGCCGCCGAGCGCGCCGATCGACCCCTTGAGCGCGGTGGCGCTGCTGACCGCGGTCCAGCAGATCCTGATCGGGCTCGCGATCGGCTTCGTCGTGCAGGTCGTGTTCGACGCGCTGGTGCTGGCCGGGCAGATCGTCGCGACGACGATGGGCCTCGGCTTCGCGACGCTCGTCGACCCGAACCACGGCGCCGGCACGACCGTGGTCAGCCAGTTCTACATGATCCTCGGCACGCTGATCTTCCTCGCGCTCGACGGCCACATTGCGCTGCTGGGCGTGCTGGCCGACAGCGTGCGCGTGCTGCCGCCGGGCCCGAGCGCGCTCGGCGCCGACACGCTGCTCGCGATCGTGCGCTTCAGCGGCAAGATCTTCGAGGCCGGCGTCATGATCGCGCTGCCCGCGGTCGTCGGCCTCGTGCTGATCAACCTCGCGCTCGGGGTCGTCAGCCGCGCGGCGCCGCAGCTGAACCTGTTCGCGGTCGGCTTCCCGGTCAGCATGCTGCTCGGCTTCGCGATGCTGATGCTGAGCCTGCCGACGCTGCACTCGAGCCTGGAGCGGCTCTTCCTCGACGCCCTCGGCGCGGCACGCGCCTTCACGGCGACGAACTGAGGGCGCCATGGCCAGCGAAGACAGCGATGCCGAAAAGACCGAACAACCGACCGCCAAGCGGCTGCAGGACGCGCGCGAGCGCGGCCAGGTCGCGCGCTCCAAGGAGCTCGGGAGCGCGGCGGTGATGATCGTCGGCAGCGGCGCACTGCTGTTCGGCGGCGGCCCGCTCGCGACCGGCTTCGGCCAGCTGCTGAAGGGCGGCCTCGCGATCGACCGCAGCGCCATCGGCGACGGCGCCGCGATGGGGCATGCGCTCGGCGTCGCCGCGGTCGATGCGCTGCTGATCGTGCTGCCGTTCTTCGCGGCGGTCGCGGCGGCGGCGGTGATCGCGCCGCTCGGGCTCGGCGGCTGGGTGTTCACCGGCCAGGCCCTCACGCCCGACTTCTCGCGGCTGAACCCGGTCAACGGCTTCGGGCGCATCTTCGGCCTCGGCGGGCTCTCGGAGCTCGTGAAGGCGCTGCTGAAGTTCGCGGTCGTCGGCGCGGTCGCGGTCGCGGTCGGGCTCTGGCTCGCGCGCGACACGGTCGCGCTCGGGGCGATGCCGGCGATCCCGGGCATGGGCCGCGCGGCGCACACGATCGCGCTGGCGCTGCTCTTGATGAGCCTGGGGCTCGCGGTCGTCGCCGCGGTCGACGCGCCGTTCCAGTGGTGGTACGTGCGCCGCCAGCTCAAGATGACGCGCGACGAGATCCGCGAGGAGGCCAAGGAGACCGACGGCCGCCCCGAGGTCAAGGCCAAGATCCGCGAGCTGCAGCGCAAGATGTCGCGGCGCCGCATGATGCAGGCGGTCGCGACCGCCGACGTCGTCGTCACCAACCCGACGCACTACGCGGTCGCGCTCAAGTACGAGGCGACGCGCATGAAGGCGCCGCGCGTGCTCGCCAAGGGCAAGGACCTGGTCGCGGTCGAGATCCGCCGCCGCGCCGAGGAGGCGGGCGTGGCGCTCTTCGAGGCGCCGGTGCTCGCGCGCGTGCTCTACGGCAGCACCGACATCGGCCGCGAGATCCCGAGCGGGCTGTACCTCGCCGTCGCGCAGGTGCTCTCGTACCTGTACCAGATCAAGCGCCTGAGCGCGACCCACGCTGCGCGGCTGCGCCGTCCGGTCCCGGACGTCGACCCGGCGCTGCGCGCCAAGTACGACCGGGGTGCTGAATGAGCGCGCGCTCGGTCAGCGACACGCTGATGGAGTTCGGCCGCCAGGGCCTCGCGGTCCCGGTGCTGCTGCTGGTCATGATGTCCATGATCGTGCTGCCGCTGCCGCCGGTGCTGCTCGACCTGTTCTTCACGTTCAACATCTCGCTGTCGCTCGTCGTGATCCTCGCGGTGATCTACGTCAAGCGCCCGCTCGACTTCGCGGTGTTCCCGACGGTGCTGCTCGGCGCGACGCTGCTCAGGCTTGCGCTCAACGTCGCCTCGACGCGCGTGGTGCTGCTCGAGGGCCACACCGGCCCGGCGGCGGCCGGCCAGGTGATCCACGCCTTCGGCTCGTTCGTGATCGGCGGCAACTACGCGGTCGGCCTCGTGGTGTTCGCGATCCTCGTGATCATCAACTTCATGGTGGTCACGAAGGGCGCGGGCCGCGTCTCGGAAGTGACCGCGCGCTTCACCCTGGACGCGATGCCCGGCAAGCAGATGGCGATCGACGCCGACCTCAACGCCGGCATCATCACCCAGGCCGAGGCGACGCTGCGCCGCCAGGAAGTGCGCGAGGAAGCGGACTTCTACGGCGCGATGGACGGTGCCTCGAAGTTCGTCCGCGGCGACGCGGTCGCGGGCATCCTCGTCGTCTTCATCAACATCTTCGGCGGCCTCGCGGTCGGCACGCTGCAGCACGGCCTCGACCTGTCGGCGGCCGGCCGCACCTACGTGCTGCTGACGATCGGCGACGGCCTGGTCGCGCAGATCCCGGCGCTGCTCCTGTCGGTCGCGGTCGCGATCATCGTCACGCGCATGTCGCGCTCCTCCGACATGAGCCAGCAGGTGGCCAAGCAGATGCTCGGCCAGCCGAAGGCGCTCGCGGTGTCGGCCGGCATCCTCGGCCTGATGGGCCTGATCCCCGGCATGCCGAACCTCGCGTTCCTGGCGATGGCGGCGCTCTCGGGCGGCGGCGCGCTGCTCCTGAAGCGCAAGGCCGACGAGGCGGCGCGCGCGCCGGCCCCGGAGGCCGCGACGCCGGCCACGGGCGCGGTGCCGCCGGAGCAGCGCGAGCTCAGCTGGGACGACGTCGAGGCGGTCGACGCGATCGGCCTCGAGGTCGGCTACCGGCTGATCCCGCTCGTCGACAAGACGCAGGGCGGGGAGCTGATGGGCCGCATCAAGGGCGTGCGCAAGAAGCTCTCCGAGGAGCTCGGCTTCCTGGTGCCCGCGGTCCACATCCGCGACAACCTGGACCTCGGCCCCAACAGCTATCGCATCACGATCCAGGGCGTGCCGGTCGGCGAGGCCGAGGTGTTCCCCGACCGCGACCTCGCGATCAACCCCGGCACCGTTGCCGGCCCGATCCCCGGCATCAACACCAAGGACCCGGCCTTCGGCCTCGATGCGGTGTGGATCGAGCGTGCGCGCCGCGAGCAGGCGCAGACGCAGGGCTACACGGTCGTCGACGGTGGCACCGTGATCGCGACGCACCTCTCGCAGCTGCTGCAGTCCCACGGCCACGAGCTGCTCGGCCACGAGGAGGTGCAGCAGATCCTGAACCGCCTGCAGAAGGCCGCGCCGAAGCTGGTCGAGGAGCTGGTGCCGAAGGCGCTGCCGATGAGCATCGTCGTCAAGGTGCTGCAGAGCCTGCTGCTCGAGCGCGTGCCGATCCGGAACTTCCGCGTGATCGCCGAGACGCTCGCCGAGAACGCCGGCCGCACCCAGGACCCGGCCGCGCTCGTGGCGAGCGTGCGCATCGCGCTCGGCCGCTCGATCGTGCAGTCGATCACCGGGCTCAGGCAGGAGCTGCCGGTCATCACGCTCGATGCGCAGCTCGAGCAGGTGCTCGGCGACTCGATCCTCGGCGGCGGCGACGGACCGGGCTTCGAGCCGGGCCTCGCCGACCGGCTGGTGCAGGCGCTCGCCGACAGCGCGCGCCGCCAGGAGCTCGCCGGCGAGCCGGCGGTGCTGCTGACGACCCCGAAACTGAGGCCGTGGCTCGCGCGGCTGCTGCGTCACGGCGTGCCGGCGCTCAGCGTGCTCGCCTACAACGAAGTGCCGGAGAACCGGCGCATCCGGGTCGTGTCGGCGGTCGGGCGCTGAGCCCGCGCTGAACGACGACGGGAGGACCGATGAAGATCAAGAGATTCGTGGCGGATTCGATGCGCGAGGCGCTCGAGCAGGTGCGCACCGAGCAGGGCCCCGACGCCGTCATCATTTCGAACCGCCGCGTCGACGGCGGCATCGAGCTCATCACCGCGATCGACTACGACGAGTCGCTGATCGAGGACGCGCTGAAGCGCATCCGGCCCTCCGCCGCACCGGCGGCGCAGCCGGAGAGCGCCGCGCGCGCTCCCGAGGCGCCGCGCCCGGCCGCTGCACCACCGCAGCCGGCCGCGCCGCGTGCCCCGGCCACGCCGCGCGCGTCCGACGAGTCGACGCCCGAGGCCACGCCGCCCGCCGCCGCGACGGCGCGCGCCGGCAGCGCCCGGCCGGCCGCGGCCCGCGCCGCACCGCCGCCCGCGGCGCGTGCCGACGAGATCCCGGCGGCGGCGCCGCGGCCGCAGGTCGTGTGGGCCCAGGACGAGTCGCTGATGGCAATGCGCCGCGAGGTCGAGTCGCTGCGCTCGCTGTTGCAGGACCAGCTCGCGAGCCTCGCGTGGAGCGACCGCCTGCGGCGCGAGCCGCTGAAGGCGCTGGTGCTGAAGGACCTGAGCGTGCTCGGCGTGGCGCCCGACATCGCGCGCATGCTCGCCGACAAGGTCCCGGCCGCGACCAGCGTGCACGCCGCGGGGCGCATCGCGCCCGCGATGCTGCTGCGCCACCTGGCCGCGATCGAGCACGGCACGCTGATGACCGGCGGCACCTACGCGCTGGTCGGGCCGACCGGCGTCGGCAAGACGACGACGATCGCGAAGATCGCCGCGCGCTGGGCGGTGCGCAACGGCGCCAACAGCGTCGCGCTCGTCAGCCTCGACCACTTCCGCATCGGCGCGCGCGACCAGCTCGCGACCTTTGCGCGCATCCTCGGCGTGCCGATGCACGTCGCCGCGAGCGCCCGCGAGCTCGACAGCGTGCTCGCGACGCTGGCCACGCGGCGGCTGGTGCTGATCGACACCGCCGGCATGAGCCCGCGCGACGCGCGGCTGTCGGAGCAGTTCGCGACGCTGGTCGGGCCGTCGCGGCGCGTGCGCACGCTGCTCGCGCTCGGCGCCAACGGTGAGCAGGGCGCGCTCGAGGAAGTCGTGCGCGCCTACGCGCCGGTGCGCCCCGAGGGGCTGGTGATCACGAAGGTCGACGAGGCCGGGAACCTCGGCGGCGTGCTGTCGGTGGCGCTGCGCCACGCGCTGCCGCTCGCCTGGCTCACCAACGGCCAGAAGATCCCGGACGACCTGTATTCCGCCGCGCAGAAGCGCGCGTGGCTGATCAAGAGGGCCATCGAGCTCGCTGCCGGCGGCGGCGCGATCGACTCGGTGGATGACGCATATCTCGCAACGCATTTCGGCAAGGTGGCGACCCATGGCTAACTGGAAACCCTTCGACCCGCCGCGCCCGCTGCCCAGCAGGCCCGTCAAGGTCATCGCCGTCACCGGCGGCAAGGGCGGCGTCGGCAAGACCAACGTCACCGCCAACCTCGCGGTCGCGCTCGCCGAGCGCGGCCAGTCGGTGCTGGTGCTCGACGCCGATCTCGGCCTCGCCAACATCGATGTCGTGCTCGGCCTGCAGCCGCGCTGGAACCTCTCGCACGTGCTCTCCGGCGAGCGCGTGCTCGAGGAGATCATCGTCGAGGGGCCGCGCGGCATCCGCGTCGTGCCGGCGAGCTCGGGGATCCGCCAGATGGCGAACCTGGGCGCGCTCGAGCACGCCGGGCTCATCCGCGCATTCAGCGACCTCGGCCAGCGCGTCGACACGCTCCTGATCGACACCGCCGCGGGGCTCCACGACAGCGTGCTGACCTTCGCGCGCGCCGCGCACCACGTGCTGATCGTCGTCTGCGACGAGCCGGCCTCGCTGACCGACGCCTACGCGCTCATCAAGGTGCTGTCCCGCGAGCACCGGGTGCAGAACTTCAGGGTGCTGGCCAACCAGACCCGCAGCCCGGGCGAGGGCCAGGACCTGTACCAAAAGCTGGCCCGGGTCTGTGACCGGTTTCTCGATGTGACGCTCGACTACGTCGGGTCGATCCCGTACGACGAGTTCCTGCGCCGCGCGGTGCAACGCCAGTCGGCGGTCGTCGAGGCCTTTCCGGGCTCGGTGGCCGCACAGGGATTCAAGAAACTCGCCGGCCGCGCCGATACATGGGCGGTGCCCGGCGGAGCACGCGGCCATCTGGAGTTCTTCCTCGAACGCCTGGTGATGGCGCATTCGGGCGTAGGCGCGTTGCAATGAGAGCAAGACAGCAGTACGCCGAGGCTGCACGGCCCGCAGCAGGGTCGAGCCCGGCTGGAATTACGCAGGACGAACTCGTCCTGCGTCATGCCGACCTCGTCAAGCGGATCGCTTACCACCTGGTGAGCCGCATGCCGCCGAACGTCGAGGTCGACGACCTTATTCAGGCCGGCATGATCGGCCTGCTCGACGCGGCGCGCCACTACACGGCGAGCAAGGGGGCGAACTTCGAGACTTACGCCGGCATCCGCATCCGCGGCGCGATGCTCGACGAGGTCCGCAAGTCCGACTGGACCCCGCGCTCGGTGCACCGCACGGTGCGCGAGATGTCCGAGGTCGTGCGCCGGATCGAGAACGAGACCGGCCGCGAGGCGCGCGCCAGCGACGTCGCGCAGGCGCTCGGCATCAGCGTCGAGGACTACCACCGCGCGATCGCCGACGCCGCGAGCTGCCGGCTGTTCAGCTTCGACCAGATGGGCTCGAGCGACGACGACGGCCCGGCGGCGCATGCGCGCGACGACAACCCGGGGCCGCAGGACGACCTCGAGGACGAGGACTTTCGCAAGGCGCTGGCCGCGGCGATCGAGGGCCTGCCGGAGCGCGAGAAGCTGGTGCTGTCGCTCTACTACGACGACGAGCTGAACCTGCGGGAAATCGGCGCGGTGCTCGACGTCAGCGAATCGCGCGTCTGCCAGATCCATGGCCAGGCGCTGGTGCGCCTCCGGGCGCGGATGGAGGACTGGCGGCAGGGGCGTTGAGCCCGCCGCGGCGTTGAGCCATGGACATCCTCAGCATCGTCGGCATCGTGCTCGCCTTCGTGTCGATCATCGGCGGCAGCATCCTGAAGGGCAGCGGCGTCAAGGCGCTGCTCGGTGCCGCGGCATTCGTCATCGTCGTGATCGGCACCTTCGCCGCGATCTTCGTGCAGACGCCGCTCGGCACCTTCAAGCGCGCGCTCAGGATCATCGGCTGGGTGTTCAAGCCGCCGTCGATGGCGCCCGACGCGACGATTGCGAAGATCGTCGAGTGGAGCAACATCGCGCGCAAGCAGGGGCTGCTCGGCCTCGAGTCGGCGGTCGAGACCGAGAAAGACGACTTCATGAAGAAGGGCCTGCAGGCGCTCGTCGACGGCGGCGAGCCCGACGCGATCAGGAACCTGCTCGAGATCGAGCTCGAGGTGCGCGAGCACGCCGACAACGCCGCCGCGAAGGTCTTCGAGGGCATGGGCATCTACTCGCCGACGCTCGGCATCATCGGCGCGGTCATGGGCCTGATGGCGGTGATGCAGAACCTCGCCGACCCCTCCAAGCTCGGCCACGGCATCGCCGCGGCGTTCATCGCGACGATTTACGGCATCGGGCTCGCGAACCTGTTTTTCCTGCCGATGGCCTCGAAGCTGAAGTCGGTGATCCACGGCCAGACGCAGGTCCGGCAGATGTGCATCGAGGGCATCATCTCGATCGCCCAGGGCGAGAACCCTCGGAACATCGAGGCCAAGCTCAAGTCGTACCTGCACCACTAGGCGCCGGATCCCATGGCGCGCAAGAAGAAGCACGAGGAGCACCTGAACCACGAGGCGTGGGCGATCCCCTACGGCGACCTCGTGACGCTCTTGTTCGCGCTCTTCACCGTGATGTACGCGATGTCCTCGGTCAACGAGGGCAAGTACCGGGTGCTGTCCGATTCGCTGGTCGCGGCGTTTCGCGGCGCGCCGAAGACGACGACGCCGATCACCGTCGAGAAGGACTCGAGCGGCAAGGGCGGCGACCAGCACCTGACCGGCGTGCGCCCGACCGCGCTCATGAAGCTGCGCGACCCGCGCCCGGTCGACACCGGGCCCGTGCGCCACGACCTCAAGTTCACCGGCGGCGCCGACGAACCCAAGCCCAATCCCGGCGGCGAGACCGCCCAGGGGCCGGAGCAGGGGCATGCGAAGGGCGCCGGCGACGACCCCAAGTACGCGCTCTTCAAGATGGCCGACGACGTCCGCAAGGCCCTGCAGGGGCTCATCGACCAGAACGTCGTGCACGTGCGCCAGACGCCGTTCGCGCTCGAGGTCGAGATCAAGACGGACATCCTGTTCCCGAGCGGCGTCGCGACGGTCTCGCCGGGCGCGGTGCCGGTGCTCAACAAGATCGCCGAGATCCTGAAGCCCTTCCCGAACGCGATCCGCGTCGAGGGCCACACCGACAACCGGCCGATCCGCACCTCGGTGTTCCCGTCGAACTGGGAGCTGTCGGCGGCACGCGCCGCGAACGTGGTGCAACTGTTCACCAAGGCGGGCGTCGACCCGCTCAGGATGCAGGTGCTCGGGCTCGGTGAATTCCGGCCGGTGGCATCGAACGACAGCGCCGACGGCCGCAACACCAACCGCCGCGTCGTCGTCGTCGTCATGGAACAAAAGCGCGCCGACGGGGCGAGCGACCCCGTCGACGAGGTACTCAGGGGCGCGGCCGCCGGGCACGAGGGCCCGACCGTCCTCGAAAAGCACAATCCCGCCGACGGGAAGGACCACACATGAACTACGACCTGCCGACGCTGACCGCGGCCGCCCTGGGTGGCGGGATCCTGGCCTGCCTGCTGATCGCCTGGGCACTCTCGGCCCGCGCGCGGCGCAGGCTCGAACGGCGCCTCGAGGTCCTCGAGGCCGACCTCGTGACCGTCAAGGCCGACCTCGCGAACGCGCTCGGGCTCGGCTCGCGGGTCGGGGACCGCATCCGGCGCCTCGAACAGGTCGCGAGCCAGCTCGGCGACCGGCTCGGCCAGATCGAGCTGCGCGGTGACGGCCGGCCCTTCGACCACGCGATCGCGATGGTCCGGGGCGGTGCCGACGCCGAGCGCCTGGTGTCGCACTTCGGCCTCTCCCAGGGCGAGGCCGACCTCGTTTCCCTCGTGCACGGCGCGCGCCGCCGCGCCGGCTGACCCGAAGCGCCCAAGACCCCCTCCGATCGACCCCGCGTCCCGGCGCCGCCCGCTTGAGGGCCCGCCGGGCGGGGTCGTTTTCGCGCCGAAGGCATTGACAGGGTTGGACTCTGGCCCGAAAATACGCGGCTCATTTGCCGGAGGGGTACCCAAGCGGCCAACGGGAGCAGACTGTAAATCTGCCGGCTTATGCCTTCGAAGGTTCGAATCCTTCCCCCTCCACCAGTCTCTGGGCCGGGGGCGGTCGCGGGGCGGTGGGGCGGACGGATCAGGCAGCTGCGTGAACGGACCGGCGCGGTCGGATCGGCAGGTTGGTCAAGGCGGGTGTAGTTCAATGGTAGAACCTCAGCCTTCCAAGCTGATGGTGTGGGTTCGATTCCCATCACCCGCTCCAGATCCACGGGCGACGGGGCCGGGCTGGCGGGCGACGGCGGATCGGTGGCAGGGCGAAATCCCTGCGAGGACGCGGACTTAGGCCCACGTAGCTCAGTCGGTAGAGTGCGTCCTTGGTAAGGACGAGGTCAGCGGTTCGATCCCGCTCGTGGGCACCAGATGCCGCCGCGCCAAGACGCGGCGATGAGAGTCGATCGAAGGGTACTTATTAATGATGGCCCGCACCGCCTGAAGGCGCGGGCGTTGCGACGGGGTGAGAAGGCCCCCCAGAAGGAGAAGCTGCCGTGTCTAAGGAAAAATTCCAGCGTACGAAGCCGCACGTGAACGTGGGGACGATTGGGCACGTGGACCATGGGAAGACGACGCTGACGGCGGCGCTGACCAAGGTGATGGCGGAGAAGCACGGTGGTGAGTTCAAGGCT
>DATKOR010000021.1:0-41676 GCA_035524495.1 Steroidobacteraceae bacterium | reverse complement strand
ACCTCGACGAGCACCGCGCCCTCGGGTACCCGGTCGCCGCGCGCGAAGTGCACTTTCGCGACGGTCCCCGCGAGGGGGGCGACGACCGCGTGCTCCATCTTCATCGCCTCGAGCACCATCAGCGTCGCGCCCGCTTCGACCGCGTCGCCGACGCCGACCGCGACGGCCACCACCGTGCCCGGCAGCCGGGCGACGAGCTCGCCTTCGTGGACGGACGGGCGCGCATCGACGTGGCGCGGATCGATGATCTCGAGGTCGATGCGGCGCGCACCGCGCCACAGCGACAGGTGATCGCCGCTGCGCGCGAGATCGACGCGCAACCGGCGCCCGTCGATCGTGGCCTCGAGTCCGCCAGGCACTCTGGCCGCCTCTAGCCGGTGCTCGGAGCCGGCGACCCGTGCGACGAACCCACCGCCCTCGCGCACCAGCTCGACGCGCTGCTCCTCGCCCGCGGCGCTCAACAGCCAGCTCTGGGCGGCCGGCAGGTTCAGGCGAAACGCGTCGCGTGCGTCCCACGGGGACGGGACCGCGGGCGTCGGATCGTCGCCGAGCAGTACCGCGGCGAGCGCGCCGAGCGCGAACTCCGCGGCACTCGGCACGAGCGTCGCGCCGAGCCCCTCGCCGTGCTCGGCGAGGAAGCGGGTGCTGACTGCGCCGGCGCCGAAGGCCGGCACCGCGAGCGCATCGGCGAGCCATGCGGCGTTGGTCGCGACGCCCGCGATCCTGAGGCCCGCGAGCCCGCGCGCGACCGCATCGAGCGCGGCGGCGCGCGAGTTGCCGCGCCCGATCACCTTGCCGAGCAGCGAGTCATAGTGCGTCGGAACCTCATCGCCGGTCGCGAACCCCGCATCGACGCGCACACCCGGTACCGTCTCGGGCCAGCGCACGTCGCTGAGGCGCCCGGCGCTCGGCACAAAGGCGGCGGTCGGGTCCTCGGCGCACACGCGCACCTCGATCGCGTGGCCGCGCGGCTCGAGGTCCTGCTGGCGCCACGGCAATCGCTCGCCCGCCGCGATCCTGAGCTGCCACTCGACGAGGTCGAGGCCGAGGATCTCCTCGGTCACGCAGTGCTCGACCTGCAGGCGCGTGTTCATCTCCATGAACCAGAACTCGCCGTCCTGGTACAGGAACTCGACGGTGCCCGCGTTGACGTAGCCGACGGCGCGCGCCACCCGAACGCCCGCCTCGTGCAGCCCCGCGCGCACCTCGTCCGGGATCGCCGGCGCCGGCGCTTCCTCGATCAGCTTCTGGTGGCGGCGCTGCACCGAGCAGTCGCGCGTGTAGAGGTGCAGTGCCTGGCCGTGCGCGTCGCACAGCACCTGCACCTCGACGTGCCGCGGCGCGGGCAGGTAGCGCTCGATCAGCAGCGCGGGATCGGCGAAGGCGCTCTCGGCGAGGCGCCGGGCGCTCGCGAGCGCGGGCCCGAGCGCGCCGGCCGCCTCGACGATCTGCATGCCCTTGCCGCCCCCGCCCCCGCTCGGCTTGATGATCAGCGGGAAGCCGACCTTGAGCGCCTCCTTCTCGAGACGCTCGAGCGACTGCGCCGGACCGTGGTATCCGGGCAGCACCGGCACGCCCGCGACGCGCATCGCCTCCTTGGCGGCACTCTTCGAGCCCATCGCCGCCATCGCCGCCGCCGGCGGCCCGACGAAGGCGATGCCGGCCTGGGCGCAGGCCGCGGCGAACTCGGCGCGCTCGGAGAGGAATCCGTAGCCCGGATGGATCGCGTCGGCGCCGGCGCGGCGCGCGACCTCGAGCACGCGCTCGATCGCGAGGTAACTCTCGCGCGGCGGCGCGGGACCGAGGCGCCAGGCCTCGTCGGCCTCGCGCACGTGGCGGGCGCCGGCGTCGGCGTCCGAGTAGACGGCGATCGTGTGCACGCCGAGCCGGCGGGCGCTGCGCATCACGCGGCAGGCGATCTCGCCGCGGTTCGCGACCAGCAGGCGCCGGAACATCACGTGCGCCACGCGGGAGGGCGCCGCTCGAGCGCCGCGCCGACCCCTTCCTGCGCCTCGCGGCCCTCGCGCAGCGTCGCGAGCCACTCGGCCGTGACGCCGGCGAGGCCGGCCGTCGGGCCGCGGTGCGCGACGTCGGCGATCAGGCGCTTGGCCTCGGCGAGCGCATGCGGCCCGCCCTGTGCGACCTCGCGCGCGAGCGCGAGTCCCGCCGCGGCGAGCGCGGCGGGCTCGACCACCTCGTGCAGCAGCCCGAGCCCGTGCGCGCGCGGCGCATCGATGGTCTCGCCGGAGAGGAAGTAGCGGCGCGCCTGCCGCAGGCCGAGCGCCTCGATGACGTACGGCGAGATCACCGCCGGCACCAGCCCGAGCTGGACCTCCGGCAGCCGAAAGCGCGCCGCGCTGCTGCCGATCGCGATGTCGCAGGCGGCGACGAGACCGAAGCCACCGCCGAACGCCGGCCCCTGCACCAGCGCCAGGCTCGGCTTCGGGCAGTCGCGGATCGCGAGCAGCAGCGCCGCGAGGCGCTCGGCGTCGGCGACGCTCGCCTCGCGCGGGCCGCGGCCGAGCGCGAGCATCGCATTGAGGTCGGCGCCCGCGCAGAACGCCGTCCCGGAAGCCGCGATCAGCAGCGCGCGCGTCGCGCTGCGCGCGGCGTGCGTCAGCACCGCCGCGTGCAGCGCCTCGATCAGCGCCGCATCGAGCGCGTTCCTGTGCTCGGGCCGGTTCAGCGTCAGCGTGACGAGGCCGGCGGCGGGTTCGGATTCGAGGAGGATCGTGGCCATCGTTACATCCGGAAGATGCCGAAGCGCGTGTCCGGCGTCGCCGCGTTCCTGACCATCGCGAGCGCGAGCCCGAGCACGCGGCGCGTGTCGATCGGGTCGATGACGCCATCGTCCCACAGCCGGGCGCTCGCGTAGTACGGGTGGCCCTGCGACTCGTACTGGCGGCGGATCGGCTCCATGAACTCGTTCTCGGCCGCGCCCGACCAGTCCTGGCCCGCAGCCTTGAGCTGGTCGCGCCGGATCGTCGCGAGCACCGTCGCCGCCTGCTCCCCGCCCATGACCGAGGTCCGCGCGTTCGGCCACTGCAGCAGCAGCCGCGGGCCATAGGCGCGCCCGCACATCGCGTAGTTGCCGGCGCCGTAGGAGCCGCCGACGATCAGCGTCAACTTCGGCACCTGTGCGGCGGCCACCGCCGCGACCATCTTGGCGCCGTCGCGCGCGATGCCGCCGGCCTCGGCGCGCCGGCCGACCATGAAGCCCGTGATGTTCTGCAGGAACAGCAGCGGGATGTGCTCGCGGGCGCACAACTCGATGAAGTGCGCGCCCTTGAGCGCGCTCTCGGAGAACAGGATGCCGTTGTTGGCGACGATGCCGACCGGGTAGCCGCACAGGTGCGCGAAGCCCGTGACCAGCGTGCTGCCGTACAGCTGCTTGAACTCGTCGAACTCCGACCCGTCGACGAGGCGCGCGATGATCTCGCGCACGTCGTAGGGCTTTCTCAAGTTCGACGGCACGACGCCGTAGAGCTCGCTCGGGTCGTACAGTGGCTCGCGCGGCGTCGCGGGCGGCGCGCGGTCCGGTGCCGCCTTGAGGCGCGCGACGATGCGCCGCGCGATCGCGAGCGCGTGGGCGTCGTTCTCGGCGTAGTGGTCGCAGACCCCCGATTCGCGGCAGTGCACGTCGGCACCGCCGAGCGACTCGGCGTCGATCTCCTCGCCGGTCGCGGCCTTCACGAGCGGCGGCCCGCCGAGGAACACCATGCCCTGGTTGCGGACGATGACGTTCTCGTCGGCCATCGCCGGCACGTACGCGCCGCCCGCGGTGCACGAGCCGTGCACGACCGCGATCTGGGCGATCCCGGCCGCCGACAGCGTCGCCTGGTTGTAGAAGATGCGCCCGAAGTGCTCGCGGTCGGGGAACACCTCGTCCTGCGCCGGCAGGAACGCACCGCCGCTTTCCACGAGATAGATGCACGGCAGCCGGTTCTCGCGTGCGATCTCCTGCGCCCGCAGGTGCTTCTTGACCGTCAGCGGGTAGTAGGTGCCGCCCTTGACGGTCGGGTCGTTCGCGACGATCACGCACTCGCGCCCCGAGACCCGGCCGACGCCGGTGACGATCCCGGCGCACGGCACTTCCCCGCCGTAGAGGCCGTGCGCGGCGAGCGCCGAGAACTCGAGGAACGGCGCCCCGGCATCGAGCAGCAGGTCGATGCGTTCCCGGGCGAGCAGCCGCCCTCGCGAGCGGTGCTTCTCGACCGCCTTGGCCGATCCGCCGGCGGCGGCCTGGGCGACTTTGTCTCGCAGATCAGAGACTATCGACGCCATAGCCTTCATGTTCGCGGCAAATTCGTCGCTTTTGACGTCAACTTGGGTCGTCCAGCGAATCATCTTGCCCTCGACACCCTAATTGTCCGACAATCATACTATCTGAAACGACCGAGGACGCCAAGATGGCCGCGATGGGGATCAGCCACGACGAGGACCTCGATGCGGACCTGAACGAGGACCTCGCTGCATTGCGCCAGGCCGTGCGCCGCTTCGCGCAGGACCGGATCGCGCCGCGCGCGGCGACGATCGACCGCGACGATGCGTTCCCCCGCGACCTCTGGCCCGAGCTCGGCGCGCAGGGCCTGCTCGGGATGACCGTCCCCGAGCGCTTCGGCGGCACCGGACTCGGCTACCACGCACACGTGATCGCGATGGAGGAGATCTCGCGCGCCTCGGGCGCGGTCGGCCTCTCGTACGCGGCGCACTCGAACCTGTGCCTCAACCAGCTGCGGCTGAACGGCAACGAGGCGCAGCTTCAGCGCCACCTGCCCCGCCTGGTCTCGGGCGAGCACGTCGGCGCGCTCGCGATGAGCGAGCCCGAGGCGGGCTCCGACGTCGTCGGCATGCGGCTGCGCGCCGAGCGGCGCGGCGACCACTACGTGCTCAACGGCCGCAAGATGTGGATCACGAACGGGCCGGACGCCGACCTGGTCGTCGTTTACGCGAAGACCGCCCCCGAGCAGGGCTCGCGCGGCATCACGACCTTCATCATCGAGCGCGGCATGCCGGGATTCTCCGTCGCCCAGAAGCTCGACAAGCTCGGCATGCGCGGCTCCTCGACCGGCGAGCTCGTGTTCAGCGACTGCCGCGTGCCGATCGAGAACGTGCTCGGGCGCGAGAACGGCGGCGTCGCGGTGCTGATGAACGGGCTTGATTACGAGCGCGTCGTGATCGCCGGCGGACCGCTCGGGCTCATGTCGGCGGCCCTCGACGTAGTACTCCCCTACGTGCGCGAGCGGCGCCAGTTCGGCGCGCCGATCGGCTCGTTCGAGCTCATGCAGGGCAAGATCGCCGACATGTACGCGCGCCTGTTCGCGAGCCGCGCGTACGTGCACGAGGTCGCGCGCGCCTGCGACGCCGGCAAGAAGACCCGGCGCGGGGCGGCCGCCTGCCTGCTGCAGGCGGCCGACAGCGCGGTCATCGTCGCGCTCGAGGCCATCCAGGCGCTCGGCGGCAACGGCTACATCAACGACTATCCGACCGGCCGGCTGCTGCGCGATGCGAAGCTCTACGACATCGGCGCCGGCACGCAGGAGATCCGCCGGATGCTGATCGGCCGCGAGCTCGTCGGCGCCGCATGAGCACGGCGTTCGAGCCGCTCGCCTTCGAGCCCGGCTACCGCCGGGTCGCGAGCGCGATCGCCGCGCGGATCTTCGACCGCACGCTCAGGGACGGCGATGCGCTGCCCTCGGAGGTCGAGCTCGCCCAGCAGTTCGCCGTCAACCGCTCGACGATCCGCGAGGCGCTCCGGGAGCTCGAGAGCTCGAACCTGGTCGCGCGCCGCCGCGGCACCAAGCGCATGGTCGTCAGCCGGCCGGCCGCGACCCAGGTCGCCGGACGGGTCGGCCACGCGCTCGCGCTCAATGACGTCACGGTGCGCGAGGTCTGGGAGACGATGGAGCTGCTCGAGCCCGCGATCGCGGAGGCCGCGGCCCGCGAGGCGACGCCCGAGGCGCTCGAGGCCATCCGCGCCGCGGTGCGCGGCTATGCCGCCGAGCACGCCACCGCGCGCGCCGCGGTCGCGGGCGTCGCCGAGTTCTTCCGCGCGGTCGCCGCCGCAAGCGGCAACCGCGTGCTGCCGCTGACGCAGGAGCCGCTCCTGCTGCTGCTCGCGGCGGCGCTCGAGGTGATCATCGATCGCGCGCCGCCCGCCCGCGCACGCATCGCGACCGCGCAGCAGCACGTGCTGGAGGCGATCGCGGCGCGGGACGCGCCGCTCGCGCGCAGCTGGATGTCGAAGCACGTCCGCGACTTTCGCCGCGGCTTCGAGATCTCGGGCATCGATCTCGACACGCCGGTCCCGGCGCCGGCGACCGACTGAACGCGCCATAGACGGCACGGATCGCGGCGGGCATCATCGGAGCCGGCCGGGATCCTGAGGCGCGACAGCGATGAAGCTCTACCATTCACCGACGTCTCCCTATGTCCGCAAGGTGCGGATCGTCGCGATCGAGAAGGGCATCGCCGACCGCATCGAACTCCTCACCGCGATCCCGTGGCCCGATCCCGCACAGGTCGCCGCCGTCAACCCGCTCGGCAAGGTGCCGGCGCTGGTGGCCGACGACGGCCTCGTGCTCTACGACAGCCCGGTGATCTGCGAATACCTCGACACGCTCGTGCCGGCGACGCCGCTGATCCCGCGCTCGGGCAGCGCGCGCTGGCAGGTGCTGCGGTGTCAGGCACTCTGCGACGGCATTCTCGACGCCGCGGTCGCCATCGTGCTCGAGCGGCGCCGGCCCGACGGCGAGCGTTCGCCCGATGCGATGCAGCGCGCCACCGACGCGATCCGCCGCAGCCTCGCGGCGCTCGAGCCCGAGGTCAGGGCCGGCGCGGCGCCGTTCGACCTCGGCCAGATCTCGATCGCGGTCGCGCTCGGCTATCTCGAGTTCCGGCTGCCGGAGCTGGCCGGCGCCGCGCGCGCCGGCGCGCTCGGCGCGTGGTGGGGGGCGGTCCGCGAGCGGCCGAGCGTCGCCGCGACCCGGCCCGCCTGAACCCGAACGGCGCGCGATGAAAAAGGAGCTGTACCAGCCGCTGTCCGGCAACCAGATGCCCCGCTTCGGCGGGCCGGCGACGTTCATGCGCCTGCCGGCCTGCGGCCTCGACGCGCAGCTCGACGTCGCCTTCCTCGGCGTGCCGTTCGACATCGGCACGTCGAACCGCCCGGGCGCGCGCCTCGCGCCGCGCCAGATCCGCGACGAATCGCGGATGATCCGTCCCTACAACATGGCAACGCGCGCGGCGCCCTTCGACTGCCTGCGCATCGCCGACGCCGGCGACGTCGCGATCAACACCTTCAACCTCGCCAAGAGCATCGCGATCATCGAGGAGCACTACGACCGGGTGCTCGCCGCCGGCACGACGCCGCTGACGATGGGCGGCGACCACACGATCGTGCTGCCGATCCTGCGCGCGCTCAAGCGCCGCTACGGGCCCATCGGCCTCGTGCACGTCGACGCGCACGCCGACATCAACGACGAGATGTTCGGCGAGCGGATCGCGCACGGCACGCCGTTCCGGCGCGCCGTCGAGGAAGGCCTGCTCGACTGCAAGCGCGTCGTGCAGATCGGGCTGCGAGCCACCGGTTACGCGGCCGACGACTTCGACTGGTCGCGCCGCCAGGGATTCCGGGTCGTGCAGGCCGAGGAGTGCTGGTACCACTCGCTCGCGCCGCTGATGCGCGAGGTCGCCGCCCAGGTCGGCGGCGGCCCGGTCTACATCAGCTTCGACATCGACGGGCTCGATCCCGCGTTCGCGCCGGGCACCGGCACCGTCGAGATCGGCGGCCTCACGGTGCCGCAGGGGCTCGAGATCATCCGCGGCTGCAAGGGCCTGCAGATCGTCGGCGGCGACCTCGTCGAGGTCAGCCCGCCGTACGACACGAGCGGCAACACCGCCCTGCTCGGCGCCAACCTGCTCTACGAGATGCTGTGCGTGCTGCCGGGCGTCGAATCCCGCTGAGCCGCCGGCCGCCCGGCCCGCCGGGCACGAGACGCTACACTCTATATACATGGACACGCCACTCTGGAGCCCGACGCCGGCGCGCATCGCGGCCAGCAACCTGACGCGCTTCGCCGCGTACGCGCACCAGCACCACGGGGCGCCGAAGCCGGGCCGCGACCCGGTGCGCAACTGGAGCGCGTTGTGGCAGTGGTCGATCGACGAACGCGCCGCGTTCTGGGGCGCGCTCGCCGCGTTCGCGGAGTGGCGCGCCGAGCACGGCGCGGGCGCCGTGCTCGAGAACGGCGATGCGATGCCCGGCGCGCGCTGGTTCACGGGCACGCGCCTCAACTTCGCCGAGAACCTGCTCGCGCGGCGCGACGCGCACCCGGCGCTCGTGTTCGTCAACGAGGACGGCGCGCGCCGCAGCCTCAGCTACCTCGAGCTGCACGCGCGCGTCGCGCGCATCGCGGCGGGTCTGGCGGCGGCCGGCGTCGGTCCCGGCGACATCGTCGCCGGCTTCCTGCCCAACCTGCCCGAGGCCGTGGTCGCGATGCTCGCGACGACGAGCCGCGGCGCGGTCTGGACCTCCTGCTCACCCGACTTCGGCATCAATGGCGTGCTCGACCGCTTCGGGCAGGTGCGGCCGAAGGTGCTGTTCACCGCCGACGGCTACGTCTACGCCGGCAAGCGCCTCGACTCGCTCGGCCCGATCGCCGGCGTCCTCGCCCGGCTCGACTCGGTCGAGCGGGTCGTCGTCGTCCCGTACCTGAACCCGCGGCCCGACCTCGGCCGCGTGCCGCGCGCCGTGCGGCTCGCCGAGTTCGAGCGCGAGGGGCCGCTCGAGTTCCTGCGCCAGCCCTTCGACGCGCCGCTCTACGTGATGTACTCCTCCGGCACCACGGGCGTTCCGAAGTGCATCGTGCACGGGGTCGGCGGGACGCTGCTGCAGCACCGCAAGGAGCACCTGCTGCACGTCGACCTCAAGCCCGACGACAACCTGTTCTTCTTCACGACCTGCGGCTGGATGATGTGGAACTGGCTGGTGTCGGGCCTCGCGAGCGGGGCGACAGTCGTGCTCTACGAGGGCTCGCCGTTCCACCCGGACCCTTCGGTGCTGTGGAAGATGGCCGAGCGCGAGCGCGTCACGGTGTTCGGTACGAGCCCCAAGTACCTGGCGGCACTCGACAAGGCCGGCTACCGGCCCGCCGAGCACCACGACCTTGCTGCGCTGCGCGCGCTGCTGTCGACCGGCTCGCCGCTCGGCGCCGAGCAGTTCGACTTCGTGTACCGCGCGATCAAGGCCGACCTACAGCTCGCCTCGATCTCCGGCGGCACCGACATCATTTCGTGCTTCTGCCTCGGCTCGCCGTGGCTGCCGGTGCACCGCGGCGAGATCCAGGCGCGCGGCCTCGGCATGGCGGTCGACGTCTGGAGCGACGATGGCCGGCCGCTTCGGGGCGAGCGCGGCGAGCTCGTGTGCACGCGCGCGTTCCCGTCGATGCCGATCGGCTTCTTCAACGACCCGGACGGCGCGCGCTACCGCGCCGCGTACTTCGAGCGCTTCGCGAACGTCTGGCACCACGGTGACTACGCGGTGCTGAACCCCAACGAGGGCATCGTGATCCTCGGTCGCTCGGATGCGGTGCTGAACCCGGGCGGCGTGCGCATCGGCACCGCCGAGATCTACCGCCAGGTCGAGCGGCTCGACGAAGTCCTCGAGTCGCTCGCCATCGGCCAGGACTGGCAGAACGACGTGCGCGTGGTGCTGTTCGTGCGGCTGCGGCCGGACACCGTGCTCGACGCGGCGCTCGAGAAGCGCATCAAGGACACGATCCGCGCCAACACCACGCCGCGCCACGTGCCGGCGAAGATCGTCGCGGTGCCGGACATCCCGCGCACGATCAGCGGCAAGATCGTCGAGCTCGCGGTGCGCAACGTCGTCCACGGCCTGCCGGTCAAGAACACCGACGCGCTCGCCAACCCCGAGGCCCTCGCGCACTTCCGCGACCGGCCGGAGCTCGCGACCGAGTGAGGCTGACCGACCGCTACCACGCGGAGCTTGCGCGGCACGGCTACGCGCCGGACGCCGCGCAGCTGGCCGCGGTCGCCCGGCTCGAGGAGCTGCGCGCGCGGCTCGCGCGCGCCGCGCGCCGCGAGGCCGGCTGGTGGTGGCGGCTCGGCGTCGCGCTGGGCCGGGTGCGCCCGCGGCGCGCGATCCGCGGCCTGTACCTGTGGGGCGGCGTTGGCCGCGGCAAGACGCTGCTGATGGACCTCTTCTGCGCGACGCTCGCGGTGCCGGCGCGGCGCACGCACTTTCACCGCTTCATGCAGGACGTGCACGCGCGCCTGAAGGCGCTGCGCCCGCTCGGGCTCGAGGACCCGCTCGCCCGGGTCGCCGCGGACCTTGCGGCCGAGACGCGCGTGCTGTGCTTCGACGAGCTCTACGTCAGTGACATCGCCGACGCGATGCTGCTCGCCGGCCTCTTCGCCGGGCTCATCGAGCGCGGCGTCACGCTGGTCGTGACCTCGAACATGCCGGCCGCCGAGCTCTACCGGGACGGCCTGCAGCGCAGCCGCTTCCTGCCGGCGATCGCGCTCCTCGAGCGCGCGACGCTCGCGGTGCGGGTCGACGCCGGGGTCGACTACCGGCTGCGCCAGCTCGAGCGCGCGCCGCTGTACGTCGCCGGGCGCGGGGCCGCGGCCGACGCCGCGCTCGCCGAGCGCTTCGAGGCGATCGCCGGCGAGCGCGGGATCGACGGTGGCACGATCGAGGTCGAGGAGCGCCCGCTCAGCGTGCGCCGCCGCGCCGCGGGCGTGGTGTGGTTCGACTTCGCGGCGCTGTGCGAGGGCCCGCGGGCGACGGCCGACTACATCGAGATCGCGCGCCAGTGCCACACGGTGCTGGTCTCGGACGTGCCGGTGTTCGACGCCGCGCACGATGATGCGGCGCGGCGCTTCGTCGCGCTGGTCGACGAGTTCTACGAGCGCGGCGTCAAGCTCGTGCTGTCGGCGGCGGCGCCGCCGCCGGCGCTGTACGCCGGCGAACGGCTGCGCCGCGAGTTCGAGCGCACCGCGAGCCGGCTCGTGGAGATGCAGTCGCGCGACTATCTCGCGCGCCCGCACCGGCCGTAGCGCCGCGATCCGCCACGGATTTGGTTACAATCGCAACCAACCGTGAAGCCCGCAGCCCCCGCCGCCGCGCCCCGCGCGCTCGAGCTCGAGCGCTTCCTGCCCTACCGGCTGTCGGTGCTCGCCAACACGATGAGCACGGCGCTCGCCGGCGCCTACGCCGAGCGCTTCCAGCTGTCGATCCCGGAGTGGCGCGTGCTCGCGGTGCTGGCGCGCGCGCCGGGCCTGTCGGCGGCGCAGGTGGCCGAGCGCACCGCGATGGACAAGGTCGCGGTCAGCCGTGCGGTCGCATCGCTGGTGCGCGCGCGCCGCATCGAGCGGCGCGTCGAGGAGTCCGACCGGCGGCGCTCGCACCTCGCGCTGACCGCGCGCGGGCTCGCGGTCTACGACGAGGTCGTCCCGTGGGCGCTCGCCTACGAGGAGGCGGTGCTGCGCGGCGTCGCGCCGCGCACGCGCGCCAAGCTCGAGGCGCTGCTCGATGACCTGCTGCTGCGCGCGCGCACGATCCGCACCGCGCGCGTCGAGTCGCCGGCGCGCCCCGCGCCGCCGGCGACCGCCGCCGCGCGGCCCAACGATACGAAGATGCTCCGCACCTCGAGGGGATGACCATGCTGGGCAAAGTTCCCGCCAGCCGGCTACGACTGATTGAGGGCATCGTGCGTGCGTCGCGCGCGCGCCTGAGGCCCGCCGACCGCGCGCTCGGTGAAGCGTTCCTGCGGCGCTACTACCGCGGCGTGGCCGACGAGGACCTGATCGCCCGCGGGGCCGAGGAACTCGCGGGCGCCGCGCTCGCGCAGCTCGCCGGCGCGCGCCAGCGCCGCCCCGGCCGGCCGTGGGTGCGGGTCTTCAATCCGGATCCCGCCCGGGACGGCTTCCGCTCGGCGCACACGGTCGTGATGATCGTCTGCGACGACATGCCGTTCCTCGTCGACTCGATGGGCATGGCGGTGAACCAGGCCGGCCTCGCCGTGCACCTGATCGTCCACCCGGTGATGGACACGCTGCGCGACCGCGCCGGGCGGCTGAAGGCGATCGCCGAGCCCGGCGTGCGCGGCGCCCGGGCGGAGTCGTGGCAGCTCCTCGAGATCGACCGCGAGACCGATCCGGCCCGGCTCGAGGCGCTGAGCGCGCAGATCACCTCGGCGCTCGACGACGTGCGCGTCGCGGTGCGGGACTGGGCCGCGATGCGCCAGCGCGCCCACGAGCTCGCGGCCGGCCTTGAGACCTCGCCGCTGCCGCTCGCCTCGACCGAGGTGCTCGAGGGCCGGGCGCTGCTCGAGTGGATGGTCGACAACCACTTCACGTTCCTCGGCGCGCGCTACTACCGCCTCGAGCGCGGCCGCAGCAGCGACCGGCTGGTGCCGGACGCGGCCTCGGGCCTCGGGCTGCTGCGCGCCGGCCGCGCCGGCCACGCGCCGCACGCGGTGACGCTGACCGGCGACGTGCGCAAGTCGGCGCGCAGCCGCTCGCTGCTGGTGATCACCAAGGCCAACACGACCGCGACAGTGCACCGCGCGACCTACCTCGACTACGTCGGCGTCAAGACCTTCAACGCGCGCGGCGAGGTCACCGGCGAGCAGCGCTTCATCGGGCTGTGGACCTCGACCGCCTACAGCCGCACCCCGCGCGAGATCCCGGTGCTGCGCCACAAGGTGCAGAAGATCATCAGCCACTTCGGGCTCGCGCCGCAGAGTCACGACGGCAAGGCGGTGCTGCACGTGCTGGAGGCGTATCCGCGCGACGAGCTGTTCCAGGCGACCAGCGACGAGCTGATCCCGATCGTGCGCGGCATCGTCAACCTCTACGACCGGCAGGTCGTGCGCCTGTTCGTGCGCCGCGACAGCTTCCACCGCTTCTGGTCGTGCCTGCTGTACGTACCGCGCGACCGCTACAACACCGAGGTGCGGCACCGCATCGAGTCGATCGTCCGCGAGGCCTTCGCGGGCACCGACGTCGAGTCGCAGGTGCAGCTGTCGGAGTCGGTGCTGGCGCGCGTGCACCTGATCGTGCGCACGCCGCCCGGCACGCGCGCCGCCGACCCGGCGGCGATCGAGCGCCGCATCGCCGAGGCGGTGCTGACGTGGAACGATGCGCTGCGCGCCGCGCTGACGGCGCGCTACGACGAGGCCGAGGCGCTCAGGCTCCTCGGCCGCTACGGCAGCGCGCTGCCGGCAGCCTACGCCGAGGACACGCCGGCCGACCTCGCGGTGGACGACATCGCGGTGCTCGAGACGCTTTCGCGCGCGCCGGACGAGCTGTACCTGCGCCTGTACCGGCCGGCCGGCGCCGGCGCCGCGCGCGTCAACCTCAAGCTCTACCGGCAGCGCGAGCCGCGCGCGATCTCGGACGTGCTGCCGACGCTCGAGAACCTGGGGCTGAGGCTGATCAGCGAGCGGCCCTACGAGGTGCGCCTCGCCGGGCCCGGCGCGGTCTGGATCCAGGATTTCGAGCTCGAGCACCGCCACGGGCCGGGGCTCGACCTCGCGGCCGACGGCCCGCGGCTGACGGCCGCGGTCCGGGCGCTGTGGCAGGGCCAGGCCGAGAACGACGGCTTCAACCGCCTGGTGCTCGGCGCGCGCCTCAGCTGGCGCGAGACGATGGTGCTGCGCGCGTACTGCCGCTGGCTGCTGCAGACCGGCATTCCGTTCAGCCAGCCGTACATGGAGAGCGTGCTCGCGACCAACGCGCGCACCGCCGAGCGCCTGGCGCGCCTGTTCGTCGTGCAGTTCGACCCGGCGCTGCCGGCGGCGCGCCGCGAGGCGCAGGCCACGCGCCTGCGGCGCGAGATCGAGGCGGACCTGGCGCGCGTCGCGCGCCTCGACGAGGACCGCATCCTGCGCGCCTTCAGCGCCGCGATCGACGCGACGCTGCGCACCAACTATTTCCAGCCGGCGCGCCATGGCGCGCCGGTCAAGCGCTACCTCGCGATCAAGCTCGATCCCTCCAAGGTGCCGGGGCTGCCCGAGCCGCGGCCGATGTTCGAGATCTGGGTGCATGCGCCGCGCGTCGAGGGCGTGCACCTGCGCAAGGGCCGCGTCGCGCGCGGCGGGCTGCGCTGGTCGGACCGCTACGAGGACTTCCGCACCGAGGTGCTCGGCCTCATGAAGGCCCAGCACGTCAAGAACACCGTGATCGTGCCGGTGGGCGCCAAGGGCGGCTTCGTGTGCCGGCGCCTGCCGAGCGCGCGCGACGAGCAGCAGCGCGAGGTCGTCAGCTGCTACCAGGACTTCGTGCGCGGCCTGCTCGACCTCACCGACAACATCGTCGACGGCAAGGTGGTGCCGCCGCCGATGACGGTACGCCGCGACCGCGACGACACCTACCTCGTGGTCGCCGCCGACAAGGGCACGGCGACCTTCTCGGACATCGCCAACGGCGTGTCCGCCGAGTACGGCTTCTGGCTCGGCGATGCGTTCGCCTCGGGCGGCTCGGCCGGCTACGACCACAAGAAGATCGCGATCACGGCCCGCGGCGCCTGGGAGTGCGTCAAGCGCCACTTCCGCGAGCTCGGCATCGACGTCGACCGCCAGGAGTTCACGGTCGCCGGCATCGGCGACATGTCGGGCGACGTGTTCGGCAACGGCCTGCTGCGCTCCCCGCACGCGCGCCTGGTCGCCGCGTTCAACCACCAGCACGTGTTCATCGATCCTTCGCCGAATGCGGCGCGGAGCTTCAAGGAGCGGCAGCGGCTGTTTGCGCTGCCGCGCTCGACCTGGGCCGACTACGACGCGCGGCTGTTGTCACCGGGCGGCGGGATCTGGGCGCGCACCGAGAAGTCGATCCGCCTGCCGCGCGAGGCACGCGCGCTGCTGGGCGTCAGCGCCGAGGCGCTCGCGCCCAACGAGCTCATCAAAGCGATCCTGAAGCTCAACGTCGACCTCCTCTGGAACGGCGGCATCGGCACCTACGTCAAGTCGAGCGGCGAGTCGCACGCCCAGGTGGGCGATCGCGCCAACGACGCGGTGCGGGTCGACGGCCGGGAGCTGCGCTGCCGGGTCATCGGCGAGGGCGGCAACCTCGGGCTGTCGCAGCTCGGGCGCATCGAGTACGCGCTCAACGGCGGGCGCCTCAACACCGACTTCATCGACAACTCCGGCGGCGTCAACTGCTCCGACCTCGAGGTCAACATCAAGATCCTGCTGAAGCTCGCCGAGGAGCGCCGCGGGCTCAAGCGCGCCGCCCGCGACCGGCTGCTCGCGCGCATGACGCCCGACGTCGCGTCGCTGGTGCTGCGCAACAACTACCTGCAGGGTCAGGCGATCAGCACGCTCGAGGCCCGCGCACTCGACCGCGCCAGCGAGCTCGGGCACGCGCTCAAGTTCCTCGAGCGCAGCGGCGACCTGGACCGCGGGCTCGAGTTCCTGCCGGACGACGCCGCGCTCGGCGAACGCCAGCAGCAGGGCAAGGGCCTGACGCGGCCCGAGCTCGCGATCCTGCTGTCGTACTCGAAGATCTGGCTCTACCACCAGATCATCGAGTCGGACCTGCCGGAGGATCCGTACCTCTCCAACGAGCTCCAGCGCTACTTCCCGGCGCCGGTCATCGACGCCTACGCAGGCCTGCTGGGCGCGCATCCGCTGCGCCGCGAGATCATCGCGACCGCGACCACCAACAGCCTCGTCAACCGCATGGGGCCGGTGTTCGCGATCCGCGTCGCCGAGGACAGCGGCGCGACGCTGTCGGCAATCACGCGCGCCTACGCGATCGCGCGCGAGAGCACCTCGATGCGCGAGCTGTGGGCCGAGATCGAGGCGCTCGACAACAAGGTGCCGGCGGCGGCCCAGTACGAGATGCACTTCGCGACCGCGCGCGCGCTCAGGCACGCGACCTACTGGATCCTCGCGCAGCGCGGCCGCTCGCTCGAGGTCGAGCCCGCGGTCGCGCAGCTGCGGCCCGGCCTCGCCAGGCTCATCGCGGCCGCTCCCAAGCTCGTCACCGGGCGGCTCGCCGCCCGGCTCGAGGCGCAGTGCGCCGAGGGCGTCGCGGCGGGCGTGCCGCCGGCGCTGGCGGCGCGCGTCGCGGCGCTCGAGCTGCTGCAGTCGGGCCTCTACATCGTCGAGCTCGCGGCACGCCGCAAGGCGCCGCTCGAGACGGTCGCGCGCGTGCACCTGCACCTCGGCGCCGTGCTCGACCTCGACGGCCTGCGGCTGCAGATCGACGCGCTCAAGGTGGCCGGGCACTGGCAGGCGGTCGCACGCAACTCGCTGCGCGAGGACCTGTACCGCCTGCACCGCGCGCTGACCGACGCGGTGCTAGCGCGCGCGCGCCGCGGCGACCCGGCGAAGGCGGCCGACGCCTGGCTCGCGCAGCGCGCCGAGCCGGTCGAGCACCTGAAGCGGATCTTCGCCGACATCGCCAGCGCCTCGGCGCTCGACTTCGCGACGCTGTCGGTGGCGCTGCAGTCCCTGAAGCGGCTCGCCGGCGAGTAGCCGCGACCGTGTACGCGCTGACGACGCCTGACCGAATGCCGCGCCCGACCGAGGAGACCCGACCGTGACTGATTCCGCCGGCACGCTCGCGCTCGTGCGCCACGGCCAGAGCACCTGGAACCTCGAGAACCTGTTCACCGGCTGGACCGACGTCGATCTCACCGAGCAGGGTCGCGCCGAGGCGGCCGAGGCCGGGCGGCTGCTCGCCGCCGAGCAGATCGCGTTCGACATCGCCCACACGTCGGTGCTGAAGCGCGCGATCCGCACGCTGTGGATCGCGCTCGACACGATGGACCGGATGTGGATCCCGGTCGAGCGCAGCTGGCGGCTCAACGAGCGGCACTACGGCGCGCTGCAGGGGCTCGACAAGGCCCAGACGGTCGCGCTGCACGGCGCCGAGCAGGTCAAGATCTGGCGCCGCAGCTACGACATCCCGCCGCCGCCGCTCGAGCGCGACGACCGGCGCCACCCGCGCTTCGACCCGCGCTACGCCGGGCTCAGCGAGGCGGAGCTGCCGGCGACCGAGTCGCTGAAGGACACGCTCGCGCGCGTCGTGCCGTACTGGAACGCGCGCATCGCCCCGGAGCTGCGCGCCGGCCGCCACGTGCTCGTGGTCGCGCACGGCAACAGCCTGCGCGCACTCGTGAAGATGCTGGACGGGATGAGCGAGGCCGACATCGTCGAGTTCAACATCCCGACCGGGGTGCCGATCATCTACGACCTCGACCGCAACCTCGCCTCGCGCGGCCGCCGCTTCCTCGGCGACCCCGCGGCAATCGCCGCCGCCGCCGAGGCGGTGCGACGCCAGACCGAAAAACGCTGAGCCGCCTCAGCCGACGAGCAGCGCGCGCAGCCGCCCCTCGAGGTCGCCGAGCAGCCGCCGGTCGCGCCCGGGGTCGCGGTGCATCAGCAGGCCGAGCGCCATCCCCTCGATCATCGTGCGCGACAGGTCGAGCGCGAGCTCGAACTTAAGTCCCCGCTCGCGCCAGTCCGGAAACACCTCGTGCGCCGTGCGATACCACTCGCGCTCGAAGGCCTCGTGCGCCGGCGCGAGGATCGCCGCGAGCTCGCGGTCGGTGCGGGCGGCGACCGCGAGCTCGAAGAACGCGACGAACAGCGGATGGCGCACGTGGCCGACGTAGGCCTCGAGCGCCTGGCGCACGCGATCGCCGTCAGGGGGCGCGCCGCGCTCGAGCGCGCGACGGAACGCCTTCAGGCGCTTCTCGTGCAGGTAGCCGACCGCGGCGCGCACGACGTCGATCTTCGACGGGAAGTGGTGCAGCATCGCGCCGCGCGAGAGCCCGGCGCGCGCCGCGATCGCGATCGTGGTCGTGCCCGCATAGCCGAGCTCGACGAAGCAGCGGATCGCAGCCTCGACAATCCGCTTGCGCGTCGCGGCGCTCTTCTGCGCCTGCCAGCCGGCAGGCTCCGTGCCCGCCTTCGGGGAATCGGCGTCCCGTCCCATCGGCCGAGGATCGGCGGCCGGGTCAAAAAAGTCAAAGCTGACGGAAACCGTCAGGAGTGTCCGGCCGGCAGCGCCTCACTCGTCGGGCGCGATCGCGACCTTGAGCCCCGAGAGCGCCTCGGTGAACATCACCTGGCACGAGAGCCGCGAGCTCGCCGGCCGAAAGCTCGACAGCTCCTGCAGCAGCTCCTGCTCGTCGCCCTGGCGCGGCGGGATCCGGTCGGCCCAGGCCTCGTCGACCCAGACGTGGCAGGTCGCGCAGGAGCACATGCCGCCGCAGATCGCCGCGACGCCGTAGTCGAGCTCGCGCAGCGTCTCCATCACCGAGACGCCCACGCGCCCGGCGACGGTATGTTCTTTGCCATCGCGGTCCACGATCACAAGCTCAGCCATTCAGCACTCCGTCGGCAGCCGGCGCGCGATCTTGCAGCGCAGCAGGGCGTCGCGCAAGCGCTTTTAGCCGGGGACGGGCCTCGGCATAAGCGCTCAGGCGCCGCGCTCGGCCGGGTCGACGGCGAGGCGCGCGAGCAGCGCCGCGCGCCGCGGTGCCTCGAGCGCATCCCAGCCGCGCGCGGTGTCGAGCCACAGCGCGTGCAGGCAGTCGAACACCCGGCACATCGGGTCGAGGTCCGCGGGCGTCAGTACCCCGCCGTAGGCCGCGAGCAGCTGCGCGCGCTCGCCCGCGTCGAGGTCGTGGTAGCCGACGACCGCCGCGAGCTCGAACAGCGGGTCGCCGACCGCGCCGTATTCCCAGTCGACGAACATGAGCGGGTCGTGTCCGAGGAAGTTGCGCCAGTGCAGGTCGTTGTGACAGAGCGCGGGCGGTCGCGGCCGGTAGTTCGCGAGCGACCAGCGCAGCCGCGCCGCGAGGTCGGCACGCGACATCGGCCCCGGCGGCACATCCTTGAGCTCGAGGTAGTGCGCGAGCACCGCGTGGATGTCGAGGCGGCGCACGCCGCGCGGCACCGGCAGCGCGTGAAGCTCCGCGAGCCGAGCCCCGATCCGGCGCAGTCCGTCGGCGCTGCGCGCCTGCTCGCGGGTCCACGGCGCGCCCGGCAGGTGCGCGGCGATCAGCACCCGCTGGTCCTCGTCGACGTGCAGCAGTGGCGGCGCGAAGCCCGCGCGCGCCGCGACCGCGTGCACCTGCCGCTCGGCGACGCGGTTGATGCCGAAGGCCTGGTCGTCGGCACCGCCCAGTCGCACGACCCAGTCGCCGGCCGCGGAGGTCACGCGAAAGGTCTGGTTGGAGCCGCCGCCGGCGAGCACCGTCACCGCGACGCCGGCGGCGAGCGCCGCGCGCCCGGCATCGAAGCCGCCGAGGGCCGCGCGCAACTCGGCCGACAGCGTCGCACTCACGCCGCCGCCTCCTGCGTCCGCAGATCGCGATGCCAGCTGCGCCAGCCCACCAGCACGAGCCCCAGATAAAGTGTGTACAGAATCATGCTGGCATAGAGCCGTCCGCGCCAGCACAACAGGACGATCAGCGCATCGACGACGAGCCACCACGGCCAGTTCTCGATCTTCTTGCGCGCGACGAGCCAGGTCGTGAACACGCTGCCCCAGGTCGTCAGCGAGTCGAGCAGCGGGTCCTGCGAGCCGGTCTCGCGGGCGAGCAGCGCGGCGCTCGCGACGCTGACGACGAGCACCGCGAGGAGCCCGAGTCCCTGCAGGCGCCACGAGGCGTGGCTGACCGGGAGTTCCGCGCCGCCCGGACGGCGGCGCCACGCGTAGAACCCGTAGAGCGCAATCACGATGTAATACACCTGCAGCGCCGCCTGCATGTACAGACGGGCGCGGTAGAAGACAGACAGGTAGAGCGCCGTGCTCGCGAGCGCCGCGAGCCAGCCGCCGCGGCGCTGGCGGATCACGAGCACGAGGTAGACGAGGCCGAGCACCGCCGCCGCCGCCTCGATGGGCGACACGTTGCCCCAGGTGCTCGCGAGCCAGGTGAGCACCTCGCCAGGGGTCACGGGACGCGCCCGCCGGCGGCCGCGGCCGCCCGGGCACCGGCCGCGGGCCCGGACTGGTAGAATTCAGTGCTTGCAGAACTGAGGTTCACCGCCCCATGGCCAAGCGCACGGTCAACGTGTTCCAGATCGACGTCTTCACGACGCAGCTGTTCGCCGGCAACCCGGCCGGCGTCGTGCTGGGTGCCGAGCGCCTCAACGAGCACGAGATGCAGGCGCTGGCACGCGAGCTCAACAATTCCGATTCGGCGTTCGTGCTGCCGCCGGATGGCCCCGACCACGACGTCCGGCTGCGCTTCTTCACGCCGACGCGCGAGGTCGGCTTCGTCGGCCACGCGAGCGTCGCCGCGCACGTCGCCCGCCTGGTCGCGGGCGAGGGCAAGATCGGCCGGTTGCGCCAGAAGTCGCGCACCGGGCTCTACGACGTCGAGGTCTCGGGCTCGGCGGGCGCCCCGCGGGTCTCCGTCGCGCTGCCGGTGCCGCAGTTCCAGCCGGCGATCAGCGCCGAGACCCGCACGCGCCTGCTCGACATCTTCGGCATCGATACCGCGGCGCTCGACCCGAAGTGCCCGGTGGTCGTGACCAAGCGCACCAGCACGCGGCTGATGATCGGCCTGCGCTCCGCGGACCTGCTGGCCTCGCTCGAGCCGAACCTCGAGGAGCTGAAGCGCATGACGCCGCACGTCGGCGCTGACGGCTATTTCCTGTTCGTGCGCGACGCGCGCGGGCCGGGCACGACCGAGTCGCGGCTGTTCTCGCCGGTCCTCGGCATCGCCGAGGACCCGGTCAGCGGCAACGCCCACGGCATGTTGGGCGCGTACCTCGTCGCCCACGGCCTGTTGCCGGTCAGCGGCGGCCGCGCGCGGCTGCGCGGCTTCCAGGGCCGCAGCATGGAGCGGCCGGGCGAGGTCGACGTCGAGGTCGAGGCGAGCGGCCAGGCGCCGACGCGCGTGCACATCAGCGGCGCGGCGCGCGTCGTGTTCACGACCGAGATCGCGCTCGACTGATCGGGACATCGGCTCCCCTCCCCGCCGGCCGTCTGCCGGCGGCGCACGATGCCACCTCAGGACGCGCCCGCGCAACGTCTGCGCGCCGTCACGGCCGCCGCTCGGCCGGTGCGTTCACCGGCTCGAGCTCGCGCTCCCAGCAGGCGACGACCGCGGTCGCGATCGAGTTGCCGACGACGTTGGTGGCGCTGCGCCCCATGTCGAGGAACTGGTCGACCGCGAGGATCAGCACCAGCCCCGCCTCGGGGATGTGGAAGTGCGCGAGCGTCGCCGCGATGACGACCAGCGAGGCGCGCGGCACGCCGGCCATGCCCTTGCTCGTGACCATCAGCAGCAACAGCATCGACAGCTGCTGCGCGAGCGTCAGCGCGATTCCGTAGGCCTGCGCGATGAACAGCGTCGCGAAGGTGCAATACATCATGGAGCCGTCGAGGTTGAACGAGTAGCCGAGCGGCAGCACGAAGCTCGCGATGCGCTCGCTGACGCCGAAGCGGCCGAGCTGCTCGAGCGTCTTCGGATAGGCGGCCTCGGAGCTCGCGGTCGAGAACGCGAGCAGCACCGGCTCGCGGATCAGCGGCGCGAGGCCCGCGATGCGCCGGCCGAGCACCAGGAATCCGAGCCCGTACAGCACGAGCCACAGCGTCGCGAGCGACAGGTAGAAGCCGCCGATGAAGCGGCCGTAGGTCGCGAGGATCGACAGGCCCTGCGTGGTCACGACCGCGGCGATCGCCGCGAACACCGCAACCGGCGCCGCGAGCATCACGTAGCTCGTGACCCGCAGCATCACCTGCGCCAGCTGCTCGATGACCTCCACGAGATGGCGCGCGCGCGCGCCAAGCGAGGCGAGCGCGACCCCGAAGAACACCGAGAACACGACGATCTGCAGGATCTCGTTGGCCGCCATCGCCTCGGCGATCGAGCGCGGCACGAGGTGCGCGACGAAGTCCTTCAGCGTCAGTCCGGTCGCCTGCACCGCGCCGGCGGCCGCCTCGGCCGGAACCGGCAGCGCGAGTGCCGCGCCGGGGGCGAGCGCGGTCACCATCACGATCCCGAGCACCAGCGAGACCAGCGAGGCGAACACGAACCAGCCGAGCGTGCGCAGGCCCACCCGGCCGAGACGCCCGAAGTCGCCCATGTGGGCGATGCCGACGCTCAGCGTCGCGAACACGAGCGGCGCGATGATCATCTTGATCAGCCGCAGGAACGCGTCCGTCACGATCGCGAAGTAGCCGCCGAGTGCCTTCAGCGTCGCGGCGTCCTGGATCGTGGCGTGGCACAACGTGCCGGCGGCGATGCCGAGCAGCATCGCGATCACGACGTACAAGGTGAAGCGCCGCATCATGGGTCCCCCCGCCGACTCTGCCGGCTCGGCCGCCTGCGCACAATGCCCGCGGGCGCGCGCGGGCTTCGAACCCGGGCCCGGCCGGCGCGCAGCGCGAGCACGTGGTCGATTTCCGGCACGAGGTCGCTCGCGTGGTGGGCGGCGACGACGAGCTGCACGCCGCTCCTCGCCAGCGCCGACAGCAGCGCGCGCACGCGCGCCCTGAACGGCGCATCGAGCCCGGTCAGCGGCTCGTCGAGCAGCAGCGCCTCCGGCCGCAGCACGAGCGCCCGCGCGATCAGCGCCAGTCGCCGCTGCCCGTAGGAGAGCTCGGCCGCCGGGCGCGCCGGATCGACGTCGAGGCCGACGGCGGCGAGCGCGGCCCGCGCGCGCGCCAGCGCCCGCGCCGACGGCGGCTCGTCGAGCCCGACGCTCGCCGTCAGTCCGCTCGCGACGAACTCGCCGACCGACACGCGCGCGAGGTACTCGGCCTGCAGCTCGGGCGACACCCAGCCGACGCGCCGCCGCCAGCGCTCGATGTGCGTGCCGGGCGGGTGGCCGCGCCGCACGACCCGGCCGCCGAGCGCGACCGGCACGAGCCCGTACAGGCAGCCGAGCAGCGTCGACTTGCCGCTGCCGTTCGCACCGACGATCGCCCAGTGCTGCGCGGCACCGATGCGCCAGTTGAGTCCACGCAACACCGGCCGGTAGTCGCGGTAGAGGTCGACGTCACACAGCTCGACGAGCGCGCCGCGCGGCACGCGCCGCGGCCGCGGCAGCGCCACGGGCGAGGCGGCCCGCCGCTCGCCCGCCAGCCAGCGCTCGGGCGACCGCGCGCGCGCGCCGTCGTAGACGAGCCGGCCGCCCGACAGCACGAGCGCGCGCCGAAACGCCCGCGGCGCGTCCGCGGCGCGGTGCACGGCGAGCACGATCGTCAGGCGGCTGCGCGCGAGTCGCGCCAGCTCGGCATCGAGCAGCGCGCGGTTCGCGCGATCGAGCCCGTTGTAGGGCTCATCGAGCAGCAGCAGCCGCGGCCGCGCCGCGAGCGCCCGCGCGAGCAGCACGCGGCGCCGCTCCCCGTACGACAGCGTCAGGAACCGCCGCCGGCGCAGCGGCCACAGCGCGAGGCGCCGCAGGATCGCGCGCAGCCGCGGCCGCGCTGCGCGCGCGACGGCCGCGAGCGGCCGCTCGCTCCCCTCGACGCCGGTCGCGACGATGCGCTCGACGCTGAAGTTCCAGTCATAGCGGTGGTACTTGTCCTGGCGCTCGCCGCCGACCTGAGCGATGCGCGGCAGGAGCTCCGCGAGCTCGAGCCGGCGGCCGCGCGCGTCGCGATAGTCGCGCCGCTCGCGTCCGGTCGGGGTCGGCCAGCGCTCCCCGCCGAGCAACTTCAGCAGCTGCGTCTTGCCGGCGCCGTTGGCGCCGAGCAGCAGGCAGTGCGCGCCCGGTTCGAGCACGAGATTCAGGCGCTTCAGCACCCGCCGGCCACCCAGCGTCAGCGACACCGCCGACAGCTCGACGCCGACGCCGCTCACGCCGCTCGCCACGCCGCGCCGTCGCGGCGCGTGCGCCCGTCGCGCTCGAGCTTGATCAGGTGCGCCTCGAGCGAGTAGCACGCGACGTCGTGCAGTTCCGGCGCGACGTCGCTATAGACGATCGGCAGCAGCGCGGCCAACTCGCCGGCGCCGATCGCGGCGAGCGCGTCGAGGACCTTCTGCTCGCGCGCCCGCCGGTGGCGGATCAGCGCGCCGAGGACGGCCGGCGGGTCGCGCAGCAGCGGGCCGTGCCCCGGCGCGAGTGCGGCGAGGTCGAGCGCCTCGAGCCGCGCGAGCGAGTCGAGGTACTCGCCCATGTCGCCGTCGGGCGCGAGGATCACCGGCGAGACCGTGCCGAGCACGTGATCGCCGGTGAACAGCAGCCGCGCACCGGGCAGGTGCCAGCACAGGTGGTTCGAGGCGTGGCCGGGCGTTGCGATCGCCACCAGCCGGCCGCAGTCGGTCTCGAGGCTCGTGCCCCCGTGCGCCGCGAGGTCCGCGACGAAGCTGCGGTCGTGAAACGCCGCGTGGCGCGGCACGGCCCCGACCAGCGGTGCCGCCGTCCGCGCCCGCAGCAGCGCCGCGGCGGGGGAGTGGTCGCGATGGGTGTGCGTGACCGCGATCGCGACCACCCGCGCGGTACCGATCGCGGCGAGGAGCGCATCGACCTGCGCCTCGAGCGCGGGCCCGGGATCGAGCACGACGAGCTCGCGTTCGCCGATCAGGTAGGTGTTGGTGCCGGGACCGGTCATCCGTCCCGGATTCGGCGCCAGCACGCGACGGACGCCAGGTGCGACGACCTCGGGTTCGCCGACCCTGAGCTCCTTCACCGGCGCGGTCGGCCGCCCGCGGGCGGCACGTCCTCGGTGATGGCGGGTGCATCGGTCACGCCCGGCATGGTACCGGCGCCCGCCGCACCCGCGGTAGCGCGCCGATATAAGATGGGCGCCGATTCCGGCCATGTCGGCCGGCCAGCGAGGTTGTTCCATGATCCGCATCCCGACACTCGCCGCGTACGCCGTTGCGCTCGGCCTACTCGGCGCCGTCCCGGCCAGCTACGCCGCCTGCACCTATCCGCCGGCGCCGGGCCAGATCCCGGACGGCAAGACCGCGACCAAGGAGGAGATGATCGCGGCGCAGAGCGCCGTCAAGAAGTTCATGGCGGACATGGACGGCTACCTGAAGTGCGTCGACGAGGAGAACCCGCCGAAGCCGGCCGGCACGCCGCTGACCGACGAGCAGAAGAAGGCGCAGGACGCGGCCGAGCGGGTCCGCGTGCAGAAGCACAACGCCGCGGTCGCGGACGAGGAGTCGGTCGCCGATCGCTTCAACACCCAGCGCAAGATCTGGGTCGAGGCGCACAAGAACTGAAGACACCCGCGATGCGGACCCCGGCGGAGGCGAGCCTAGCGATCGCGGCCGAGCTCGCGCCGCTCGCCGCCGAGCCTTGCCGGGTCGCGCTCGCCGCCGGCCGCGTGCTGCGCGAGGACGTCGCGGCCGAGCGCGACCAGCCGCCGTTCGACCGGGTCGCGATGGACGGCATCGCCATTGCGCTCTCGGCCTGGCAGCAGGGACGACGGCAGTTCCGAATCGCCGGCACGGTGGCGGCCGGAAGCCGGCCGCCGTCGCTGGCCTCGCCCGAGACGTGCCTCGAGGTCATGACCGGCGCGGTGCTGCCCGCGGGCACCGACGCCGTGATCCCGGTCGAACAGATCGCGGTTGCCGACGGCGTCGCGACGCTCGCGGCCGAGGCGGCGCCGGCGCCGTACGCGAACGTTCACCGCCAGGGCACCGATGCCCGTGCCGGCAGCCGCGCGCTCGCATCGGGCACGGTGCTGCGCGGCCCGGAGCTCGCGATTGCTGCCTCGGCCGGGCGCGCGGTCCTGTCGGTCGCGCGCGAGCCGCGCATCGCGATCATCTCGACCGGCGACGAGCTCGTCGGGCCCGATGTCCCGGTCGCGCCGTGGCAGATCCGGCGCTCGAACGCCTACGGCATCGCGGCGACGCTCGTGCAGCGCGGCCACCGGCTGCTCACCGACGATCACGTGCCCGACGACCCGGCGCGGATCCGCGCGCGCCTCGAGGCGCACCTGGCCGGCAACGACGTGCTGGTGCTCTCGGGCGGCGTCTCGGCCGGGCGCTTCGACCACGTGCCTGGCGTGCTCGAGGCGCTCGGTGTGCGGCGGGTTTTCCATAAGGTCGCGCAGCGCCCGGGCAAGCCCCTGTGGTTCGGCGTGGGGCCGCAAGGGCAGCCGGTGTTCGCACTGCCCGGGAACCCGGTCTCGACGCTCGTGTGCCTGATCCGCTACGTGCTGCCGGCGCTCGTGCGCCTCGGCGGCGCCGTGCCCCTCCCGCCGGAGCAGGCCGCGCTCGCGAGCGCCTACGAATCGCGCCACCCGCTGACCGCGTTCGTGCCGGTCGACCGGGGGAGCGCCGACCGGCCGGCGGCCGTCGTCCTGCACCCGACCCATGGCTCGGGGGACTTCACGGCGCTGGCGGGTACGGCCGGATTCGCCGAACTGGCCGCCGGGCGGCGCTTTGAACCCGGCGACCCCGTCCCGATCTACACTTGGTAGCCATGGCACCCGTCGTCGCACTGCACGATCCGCACGCACCGCTCGACCGCCGCGGCAGGCCCCTGCACGACCTGCGGATCTCGGTGATGGACCGCTGCAACTTCCGCTGCCCCTACTGCATGCCGAAGGAGACTTACGGCGAGGGCTACCGCTTCCTGGGCGCGTCCGAGCGGCTGTCGTTCGCCGAGATCACGCGGCTCGCCGGCCTGTTCGTCTCTCACGGCGTTCGCAAGCTGCGCCTGACGGGCGGGGAGCCGCTGCTGCGCGCCGGCCTCGCCGAGCTGGTGGGCGACCTCGCCGCGCTGCCGCTCGTCGAGGACGTGGCGCTGACGACCAACGGCGTGCTGCTCGGACGGCACGCCGAGGAACTGAAGGCCCAGGGCCTCGGCCGCGTCACCGTCAGCCTCGACTCGCTCGACCCGGCGGTGTTTCGCACGATGTCGGGCGGCTACGGGAGCCCGGCGGAGATCCTCGAGGGCATCGAGCGGGCGCTCGCCGCGGGCCTCGCGCCGGTCAAGGTCAACTGCGTCGTGCAGCGCGGCGTCAACGACCACACGGCGCTGGCGCTCGTCGAGCACTTCCGCGGCACGCCGGTCATCGTGCGCTTCATCGAGTACATGGACGTCGGAACGCGCAATCACTGGGACCGGCAACGCGTCGTGCCCTCGCGCGAGCTGCACGCGGCGATCGCGGCGCGCTGGCCGCTGGTGCCGCTCGCGGCGAGCTACCACGGCGAGGTCGCCGAGCGTTATGCCTTCGCCGACGGCCAGGGCGAGGTCGGCTTCATCTCCTCGGTCAGCCAGCCGTTCTGCGGCGCCTGCACGCGCGCCCGGCTGTCCTCCGAAGGCGTGCTCTACACGTGCCTCTTCGCCACCCACGGCCTCGACCTGCGCACGCCGCTGCGCGCCGGCGCCGACGATGCCGCGCTGGCCGCGCTGATCCGCGGCGCCTGGCTCGGGCGCAACGACCGCTACAGCGAGGTCCGCGCCGAGCTGCATGCGGCCGGCGATGAACGCAAGATCGAGATGTACTACATCGGAGGCTGATGAGCACCCTCACGCACGTCAGCGACGACGGTCGCCCGACGATGGTCGACGTCGGCGACAAGGCGGTGACCGCGCGCAGCGCGATCGCCGAGTCGCGCGTGCGCCTGCCGGCCGCGGTCGCGCGCACGCTGGCCGCCGCCGGCTACGCGACCGCGAAGGGCCCGGTGTTCCACACGGCGATCGTCGCCGGCACGATGGCGGCGAAGCGCACGCACGAGCTGATCCCGTTCTGCCACCCGCTCGGGCTCGAGCGCTGCCGCATCGACATCAGCGCAAGCGGCGAGGAGCTCGTGATCCGCTGCGAGGTCGCGGTGCACCACAAGACCGGCGTCGAGATGGAGGCGCTGACGGGCGCCAGCGTCGCGGCGCTGACGGTCTACGACATGTGCAAGGCGCTGTCGCACGACATCGTCATCGACGCGACGCGGCTCATCGAGAAGCACGGCGGCAAGAGCGACTACCGGGTGCCCGATGCGCGCTGAGGCGCCCCTCGCCGGGATCGTGCTCGCCGGCGGCCGCAGTGCGCGCATGCAGCGCGACAAGGCGGCGCTCGAGTTCGGCGGCGAGACGCAGCTCGCGCGCGCCGTGCGGCTGGTGCGCGGGTTCGCTCCCGCCACCTACGTGTCGGTGCGCGCCGACCAGCAGGACGATGCCGAGCGGCGCGGCTATCCGCAGATCGTCGATGCGCTGAGCGACGTCGGGCCCGCGGCCGGCATACTCGCGGCGCTCGCGACGCGCCCCGACCACGCCTGGCTCGTCGTCGCCGTCGACCTGCCGCTGCTCGATCGCGACACGCTCGGGCAGCTGATCGCGGCGCGCGACCCGTCGGCGCCGGCCACCGCGTACCGCAGCTCGAGCGACGGGCTGCCGGAGCCCTTGTGCGCGATCTGGGAGCCGGCGAGCGCGGCGCCGCTCGCGGCCTTCGTCGCCGGCGGCAAGAGCTGTCCCCGCAAGTTCCTGCTGACGCACGGCGCGCACCTCGTGGATCTGGCGAGCGCGCACGCGCTCGAGAACGTCAACACGCCCGCCGAGTACGCGGCGGCGCGCGGCCGCGCGATGCCATGACGACCGTGCGCGTCCAGTACTACGCCGTGCTGCGCGAACAGGCGGGGCGCAGCGACGAGGAGGTCGCGACCGCGGCCGCGACGCCGGCCGCGCTTTACGAGGAGCTGCGCGCCCGCCACGGGCTCACGCTCGCGCGCGCGCAGCTGCGCGTCGCGATCGACGGCGAGTTCGCCGACTGGCAGGCGCCGCTCAACGAGGGCGCGCGCGTCGTGTTCATCCCGCCGGTGGCCGGAGGCTGAGTTGGGCGCCTTCGCCTTCAGCGACCGGCCCCTCGACCCGGACCGCGAGCGCGAGGCGCTCGCCGACCCCGCCTGCGGCGGCTACGCGAGCTTCGAGGGCTGGGTCCGCGACTTCAACGACGGCCGGCCCGTGAAGCGCCTCGAGTACGAGGCCTACGCCGAGCTCGCGATCAAGGAAGGCGAACGCATCGTCGCCGAGGCCCGCGCGCGCTTCGGCGTCGCGCATGCCCGCTGCGTGCACCGCGTCGGCCCGCTCGCGCTCGGCGAGCTCGCGGTGTGGGTCGGCGTCAGCGCCGCGCACCGCGGCGAGGCCTTCGCCGCGTGCCGCTACATCATCGACGAGGTCAAGCACCGCGTCCCGATCTGGAAGAAGGAGCACTACCTCGACGGCGACTCCGGCTGGGTCAACTGCGAGCGCTGCGCCGCGGCCGCAACCGAGGCGCCGCACGGCCACGGCCACGACCATGGAACCCGGGTGGCGGCGACTGCTTCGGTCGAGCGCCACGCGCCCCACCTCGCGCGGCCCGACTACTCGCGGCAGGTCGTGCTGCCGGAGGTTGGCGAGGCCGGGCAACGGCGACTGCGCGCGGCGCGCGTGCTCGTCGTCGGCGCCGGCGGCCTCGGCGTCCCGGTGCTCGGCTACCTCGCGGGCGCCGGGATCGGCACGCTCGGCGTCGTGGACGGCGACACGCTCGACGCCTCGAACCTGCACCGCCAGACGCTGTACGCGCTCGCCGACGTCGGCCGGCCGAAGGCACTGCTCGCGGCCGAGCGCCTGCGCTCGCTCAACCCCGAGGTCGACGTGCGCGCGTACGTCGAGCGCGCCGATCGCGCGGGCCTCGCGGCCCTCGCGGCCGGCTACGACGTGCTGGTCGACTGCAGCGACAATTTCACGACGCGCTTCGTCGTCAACGACGTTGCCGTCGAGCTCGGCAAGTCCGCGGTACTGGCGAGCGTGTACCAGTATGAAGGCCAGCTGCAGGTGCTGCGGCCGGGCGGCGCCTGCCTGCGCTGCGTGTGGCCCGAGGCGACGCAGGACGGACTGGTCGGCAACTGCGCCGAGGCCGGCGTTCTCGGCCCGGTGCCGGGCGTGCTCGGCAGCCTGCAGGCGCTCGAGGTGCTCAAGCTCGTGCTCGGCCTCAGGACGCCGGCCGAGGACGCCGTGGTGCTGCTGGATCTGGGCACGCTCGAGACGCGCCGCATCCGCGCGCCGCGCGCCGCGTGCTGCGCCGGGCGCGCGTGCGTGCGCGTGGGCGCGGCCACGTCCGAGCCCGAGGTGGAGCTCGATGTCGCGGTCCTCGATGAGGCCGTTGCCGACGGCTACGTCGTCGTCGACCTGCGCGATGCGCGCGAGGCGGCCGCCGACCCGGCGCCGGTGCGTCACCTGCACATCCCGCTCGCCGAGCTCCTCGCCGAGCCGTCGCGGCTCGACTCGCAGCAGCGCTACCTGCTGCTGTGCGCCCGCGGCCAGCGCTCGCTCGCCGCCGCACGCACGCTCAGGCGTTCGGGGTTCATGGGTGTCTGGTCGCTGCGCGGCGGTCTCGCCGCGCGCCGCGTGACCTGAGGACGGTTCAGCGCGGCCGGACCTGGCCGGCGCCGCGCACCACGTACTTGTAGCTCGTCAGCTGCTCGACGCCGACCGGGCCGCGGGCGTGGAACTTGTCGGTCGATATGCCGATTTCCGCGCCCATGCCGAACTCGCCGCCGTCGGCAAACTGCGTCGAGGCGTTGTGCAGCACGATCGCGCTGTCGACGCCGCCGAGGAAGCGCTCGGCGGTCGCGGCGTTCTCGGTGACGATCGACTCGGTGTGCGCCGAGCCGTAGCGCTCGATGTGCGCGATCGCGCCGTCGACGCCGTCCACGAGGCGCGCCGCGATGATCGCGTCGAGGTACTCGGTGTACCAGTCCTGCTCGGTCGCGGCCCGCACCCGCGGATCGGCCGCCTGGCAGGCCGCGTCGCCGCGCACCTCGCAGCCGGCATCGAGCAGCGCCTTGACGAGCGGCGCGAGCAGCGTGCCCGCGGCCGCGCGGTCGACGAGCAGCGTCTCGGCCGCGCCGCAGACGCCGGTGCGTCTGAGCTTCGCGTTCAGAACGATCTCGCGCGCCATGTTGAGGTCGGCGTCGCGGTCGACGTAGACGTGACAGTTGCCGTCGAGGTGCCCGATCACCGGCACGCGCGCCTCACGCTGCACGCGCTCGATCAGGCTCTTGCCGCCGCGCGGCACGACGACGTCGATGTAGTCGCTCATGCCGGCCAGCAGGTAGCGCACCGCCTCGCGGTCGGTGGTCGGCACGCGCTGGATCGCCGTGAGCGGCAGCCCCGCGGCCTCGAGTCCCGCCTCGAGGCAGGCGTGGATCGCCGCGCTCGACTCGAAGCTCTCCGACCCCGGCCGCAGGATCACGGCGTTGCCGGACTTCAGGCACAGCGCGCCGGCATCGGCGGTCACGTTCGGGCGGCTCTCGTAGATGATCGCGACCACGCCGAGCGGCACGCGCACGCGCTGGATCCGCAGGCCGTTCGGCCGGGTCCACTCGGCGGTCACCGCGCCGACCGGGTCCGGCAGCAGCGCGATCGCCTCGAGCCCCTCGGCGATGGCCTCGATGCGCTGTGCATCGAGGGCGAGGCGGTCGAGCAGCGCCGCACCCAGAGAACGAGCGCGCGCCGCCGCGAGGTCGCGCGCGTTCGCGGCGAGGATCGCGTCGCTGCGCACGCGCAGCGACGCGGCCGCCGCCTCGAGCGCCGTGTCCTTGGCCTGGCGTGGCGCGCGCGCCAGCACCACGGCGGCGGCGCGCGCCTCGCGGCCGAGCCTCTCCATCGTCGCGCCGAGTGTCTCGCTGTTCGTCATCGGCTCACTCCGCAGCACGCAGCATCACGAGGTCGTCGCGGTGCACGAGCTCCTCGCGCCCGCGATAGCCGAGCAGCGCCTCGATTTCGCTGCTGCGCCGCCCGGCGATCAGCGTCGCGTCGCCCGACGAGTAGCCCGCGAGCCCGCGCGCGATCTCGCGACCGTCGGCGACCACGCTGACCGTGTCACCGCGCTCGAAGCGGCCGCTGACGCGCGTCACGCCCGCGGGCAGCAGGCTCTTGCCGCGCCCGAGCGCTGCCGCCGCGCCGGCATCGATCATCAGCCGCCCGCGCGGCTTCAGCGTCCCGGCGATCCACTGCTTGCGCTTCGCCCGGGGCGTCGCGCCCGGCAGGAACCAGGTGCAGCGCTCGCCTTCCTCGATCGCGCGCAGCGGATGCGCGCGCCGCCCGCTCGCGATGCACAGGCTGCAGCCGGCATCGAGCGCGATGCGCGCCGCGGCGATCTTCGTCGTCATGCCGCCGGAGCCGACGCCGGACGTCGGGCCGCCGGCCATCGCCTCGATCGAGGCGTCGACGGCCCGCACTTCCGGCACGAACTCGGCCGCCGGATGGCGGCCGGGATCGGCGCTGTAGAGGCCGTCGATGTCCGACAGCAGCACCAGGCACTCGGCGCTCGCCATCTGCGCGACGCGCGCCGCGAGCCGGTCGTTGTCGCCGTAGCGGATCTCGGCCGTCGCGACGGTGTCGTTCTCGTTGATGACCGGAACCGCGCCGAGCGAGAGCAGCGTGTTCAGCGTCGCGCGGGCGTTCAGGTAGCGCTGCCGCTCCTCGGTGTCCTCGAGCGTCAGCAGCACCTGCGCGACCGCGAGGCCGCGCTCCTCGAGCACTTCCTGCCAGGCGCGCGCGAGCCGGATCTGGCCCACCGCCGCCGCCGCCTGGCTCTCCTCGAGGCGCAGCCGCCCGCCCGCGAGCCCGAGGTGGCGGCGGCCGAGCGCGATCGCCCCGCTCGAGACGACGATCGGCTGCTGGCCGCGCCGCGCGGCGCGCGCGAGGTCATCGCCGAGGCTGTCGAGCCAGGCGCGGTTGAGCCGCCCGCTCTTCGGATCGACGAGCAGCGCCGAGCCGACCTTGACGATCAGCCGCCGCGCCTCGCGCAGGCGCCGTGCACGGACTCGATACTCTGCTTGCGACATCGCTGGAGTGCCGGCGGCGAGGGGCCGCGGGTGCTTCGACTATACCGCGACGCGCTGCCGCCTGCCGCCGCGCGCCGCCTTCGGCCGCGCCGCGGCGCGCGGTGCCTTGACGATGAGCAGGTCGCAGGGCACGCGCTCGAGCAGGCGCTCGGCGGTCGCGCCGATCAGGGCCTCGTAGAGCCGGCTGCGCGACACGGCGCCGAGCGCAAGCACGTCGAGCGCCTCGAGCTCGGCAAAGCCCGGCAGCGTGTCGATGGCGGCGCCGCGCAGCAGCACGACGCTGGCCGCCGGGCGGCCGCCGCGCGCCAGCGCCCCGACCGCGCGCGCCGCGCGCGCCTCGGCCGCGCCGAGCGCCCGCTCGACCTCGGCCGAGGCGCCGGCCGGGAGGCCGAGCGCCAGCGGCCCGACGATCGCGGGCTCGAGCGGCAGCCACGCGTGCACGATCGACAGCGAGCCGCGCAGGGCGCGCGCGAGCGCCCGCGCCCGGGCGACAAGTGCCCGGTCGAGCAGCGCGCGCGGATCGGCCGGGTGCAGCGGGTCGACCGCCGCCGCGATCCGTGGTGCCGCCGGCCAGCGCGGCGTCTTGGCGTAGAGCAGCGGCACCGGGCAGTCGCGGATCAGCGGCCAGTCGGCGGCGGAGAAAAGCGTGCGGCGAGCGGCGGCATGGTGCTGCGCGGCGACGACGACGAGCTCGCCGCGGGCGCGGGCGACCGCGGCCAGGATCTGCTGCGCGCGCGGATGGCCGAGCTCGTAGCAGACCTCGGCGCGCACGCCGCGCAGCGACGCGGCGGCGAGCGCCTCGAGCTCCCGCTCGCCCGCGGCCACCGCCGCACGGCGCAGCGCCGCACCCGCGGGACCATCGAGGCCCTCGCGGTGGTCGCAGGCGTAGACGAGCACGCGGGCCCGGAACGCCCGTGCGAGGCGTGCGGCCTTCTCGAGCGCCGGCTGCGATACCGCGGCCGGGTCGACGACGAGGACGATGCGACGCGGCGACGGCGGGATCGAGCGGTGCATCACCCGGTCAGGGTGCGGCAACTTGGGGATTGCCGCAAGGCATATGGGCATTTGCGTATGGGGATCGAGGGAGGCCGCAAGTACCCTTCGTGCACCGTCGGAAGCCCTGCACCGGCGACCCTAAACTCGTACACCTGCACTACGGAACGCACATGCAACGCGCGGAAACGTATAACGATACCGTCGTCCGGCAGTTCGCCGTGATGACCGTCGTCTGGGGCCTCGTCGGGATGCTGGTCGGCGTCGTGATCGCGGCGCAGCTGCTCTTCCCGGCGCTCAACTTCGACATCCCGTGGCTGACGTACGGCCGGCTGCGGCCGCTGCACACCAACGCCGTGATTTTCGCGTTCGGCGGCAGCGCGCTGTTCGCCGCCTCGTACTACATCGTGCAGCGGACCTGCCACACGCGGCTGTTCGCCGGTGGCCTCGCCGCGTTCACGTTCTGGGGCTGGCAGGCGATCATCGTCGCCGCGGCCATCACGCTGCCGCTCGGCTACACCTCGGGCAAGGAGTACGCCGAGCTCGAGTGGCCGATCGACATCGCGATCGCGATCGTGTGGGTTGCCTATGCGGTCGTGTTCTTCGGCACGCTCGCGATGCGCAAGGTCAAGCACATCTACGTCGCGAACTGGTTCTTCGCCGCCTACATCATCACGATCGCGGTGCTGCACATCGTCAACAGCGCCGAGATCCCGGTGTCGATGTGGAAGTCGTACTCGGTGTACCCGGGCGTCGTCGACGCGATGGTGCAGTGGTGGTACGGCCACAACGCGGTCGGCTTCTTCCTGACCGCCGGCTTCCTCGGGATCATGTACTACTTCGTGCCGAAGCAGGTCGGCCGGCCAATCTACTCCTATCGGCTGTCGGTCGTGCACTTCTGGGCGCTGGTGTCGATCTACATGTGGGCCGGCCCGCACCACCTGATCTACACCTCGCTCCCCGACTGGGCGCAGTCGCTCGGCATGGTGTTCTCGCTGATGCTGATCGCCCCGTCCTGGGGCGGCATGATCAACGGCATCATGACGCTGTCGGGCGCCTGGCATAAGTTGCGCACCGACCCGATCCTCAAGTTCCTCATCGTGTCGCTGTCGTTCTACGGCATGTCGACCTTCGAGGGGCCGATGATGTCGATCAAGACGGTCAACGCGCTCTCGCACTACACCGACTGGACGATCGGCCACGTGCACTCCGGCGCGCTCGGCTGGGTCGCGATGGTCACGGTCGGCGCGATGTACGCGCTGATCCCGCGCGTCTGGGGCCGCACCGAGATGTACTCGACGCGGCTCATTGACGTGCACTTCTGGACCACGACGATCGGCATCGTGCTGTACGTCGCCTCGATGTGGATTGCCGGCGTCATGCAGGGCCTGATGTGGCGCGCGACGAACGCGGACGGCACGCTGACCTACACGTTCGTCGAGTCGCTGAAGACCACCTACCCGTTCTACGCGGTGCGCCTCACGGGCGGCGTGCTGGTGCTCAGCGGCATGCTCGTGATGGTCTACAACGTCTGGAAGACCGTGACGGCGGCGAATGCCTCGACCGCCGACCAGCCGGTGCTGCAGCCGGCGGCCGCCTGAGCCGCAGAACCACAGACTGGAAGTGAGCTCATGAACCACGAAAAGATCGAAAAGAACGTCGGTCTGCTCGGCGTGCTGACGGCGATCGTCATCAGCATCGGCGGGCTGGTCGAGATCGTTCCCTTGTACTTCACCGGCATGGTCACCGAGCCCGCGCCCGGCGTGAAGCCGTACACGCCGCTCGAGGTCGAGGGCCGCGACATCTACGTCCGCGAGGGCTGCTACCTGTGCCACTCGCAGATGATCCGGCCGCTGCGCGCCGAGACCGAGCGCTACGGCCACTACTCGCTGGCCGGCGAGTCGGTCTACGACCACCCGTTCCAGTTCGGCTCGAAGCGCACCGGGCCGGATCTTGCGCGCGTCGGCGGCCGCTACTCGGACGAGTGGCACCGCGCCCACCTCAACAACCCGCGCGACGTGGTCCCGGAGTCGAACATGCCGGGATTCCCGTGGCTCGCGACCAACAAGATCGACTCCGACAGCACCGCCACCAAGCTGCGCGCGCTGCGCACGGTCGGCGTGCCGTACACCGACGCCGAGATTGCCGGCGCCAAGGCGGCGGTCGACGGCAAGACGGAGCAGGACGCGCTGATCGCGTACCTGCAGGGCCTGGGACTCGCCTCGAAGGGCTGGAAGAACTGACATGAACGAGAGCGTGTACGGCTGGGTCGCCGGAATCTCGACCCTGGTCTCGATGCTCGCCTTCCTCGCGGTGGTCGCCTTCAGCTATAGCCGGCGGCGCCACGAGGAATACGCGAAGGCGGCGCTGCTGCCGCTCGAAGAGGACGTGACGCCGGGAGCACAGTCATGAGCGGCTTTTGGAACTGGTGGATCGCCGGCCTCGTGTTCATCAACATGGCCGGCGCGCTGTGGCTGCTGCTCGCGACGACGCGCCGCAAGCAGGGCGACCAGAGCCCGGGCGCCGAGACGACCGGGCACACCTGGGACGGCGACCTGCAGGAATACAACAACCCGCTGCCGCGCTGGTGGCTGTTCGTGTTCTATTTCACGGTGGCCTTCTCGGTCGCCTACCTCGTGCTGTTCCCGGGCTTCGGCGCCTTCAAGGGCACGCTCGGCTGGACGCAGATCGGCCAGTGGAAGCAGCAGAGCGACGAGGCGAACGCGATCGCCGCGCGCGTGCTCGCGCGCTTCGACGGCAAGTCGGTCGAGGAGCTGTCGCGCGACCCGGGGGCGATCACGATCGCCAAGAACCTGTTCGCGGCCAACTGCTCGATGTGCCACGGCTCGGACGCGCGCGGCGCCAAGGGCTTCCCGAACCTGACCTCGCCGAACCTGACCTGGGGACGTGAGCCCGATGCCATCGTCGCGACCATCGGCGGCGGCCGCCAGGGAGTGATGCCGGCCTGGGGCCCGGTGCTCGGCGCCGACGGCGTCGAGGCGGTGGCGAACTACGTGCTCACGCTGTCGGGCCGGCCGGCGCCGGATCCGGCGAAGGTCGCGGCCGGCAAGGAGAAGTTCGACACGCTCTGCGTCGCCTGCCACGGGCCGGACGGCAAGGGCAACCCGATGCTCGGCGCGCCGAACCTGGCCGACGAGTACTGGATCTACGGCGGCACGCTCGCGGTGATCAAGGAAACGATCGCCAACGGCCGCAGCAACTCGATGCCGGCGCACCTCGCGCTCCTCGGCGAGCAGAAGGTAAGGCTGCTGGCCGGCTACGTCTACAGCCTGCAGCCCGCGAAGGCGGCGCCGAGCGCGCCGCCCGCCGCCGGCAGCGGCAGCTGAGGCGCGGCGGTGGCGTCCGGCGCCGATGACCTCGACGGCGCGGAACCGCCGCCGCCGTCGCCGTGGAGCCGGGCGCGCAAGGACGTCGCGATCGTGCTGTGGCCGTCGTTCCTCGCCGCGGCGGTCATGACGATGTTCTTCTTCGCGGTGTTTGACCCGGTCGACATCGGCGAGGGCACGGCGCTCGCCGAACTGATCGCGAACCACAACGCGGGCTACGCGCTCGGGTTCTTCTTCTTCTGGGCGTTCACGACGCTGTCGAGCGCGCTCAGCCTGTACCTGGTGCGCACCGAATCCGGGCTGCGCCACGGGGGACCCTCGTCATGAACGCCGCGCCCGGGCCCGCGACCGGCGGCGCGGCGCCACCGGTCGAGCCGGCCGCGTACTACGCCAAGCACGTCAAGATCCACCCGCGCGAGGTCGAAGGGCGCTTCGACCGGTTGCGGCGCATCGCGGTGTTCGCGCTGCTCGGCCTCTTTTACCTCGTGCCGTGGCTCAACTGGGGCGGCCGCCAGGCCGTGCTCTTCGACCTGCCGGCGCGCAAGTTCTGGATCCTCGGACTCGTGCTCTGGCCGCAGGACTTCATCTTCCTGACCTGGATCCTGGTGCTGCTCGGCATCTCGCTGTTCTTCTTCACGGCGCTCGCCGGCCGGCTGTGGTGCGGCTTCGCGTGCCCGCAGACCGTGTGGACCGAGGTGTTCGTGTGGATTGAGCGCCTGATCGAGGGCGACCGGGCGCGGCGCATCAAGCTCGACCGCGCACCCTGGACCGCCCCGAAGCTCGCCCGCAAGAGCGCCAAGCAGTCGCTGTGGATCGTGTTCTCGCTGTGGACGGGACTGTCGTTCGTCGGCTTCTTCGTCCCGATGCGCACGCTCGCGGCCGATTTCGCGACGCTCAGCGTCGGCGGCTGGGCGCTGTTCTGGACGCTGTTCTACGGCGCCGCAACCTACGTCAACGCCGGCTACATGCGCGAGCAGGTCTGCAAGTACATGTGCCCGTACGCGCGCTTCCAGAGCGCGATGTTCGATCGCAACACGCTGATCATCACCTACGACGCCGCCCGCGGCGAGCCGCGCGGCGCGCGCGCGCGCAGCACCGACTACCGCGCCAAGGGCCTCGGCGACTGCATCGACTGCACGCTGTGCGTGCAGGCGTGCCCGACCGGCATCGACATCCGGCAGGGCTTGCAGTACGAGTGCATCGCCTGCGCGGCGTGCATCGACGCCTGCGACGCGGTCATGGACCGCGTCGGCTACCCGCGCGGCCTGATCCGCTACACGACCCAGAACGCGCTCGAGGGACGCCCCTCGCCGCTGATGCGGCCGCGCACCTACATCTACGCGACGCTGCTCGGCGTGATCTTCGTCGCCGGGCTCGCCGGCCTGCTGACGCGCAAGAGCGTCGCGCTCGACGTGATTCGCGACCGCAACGCGCTCTACCAGCAGAGCGTCAGTGGTGCGATCGAGAACGTCTACACGCTCAAGATCCTGAACAAGGACCAGTTGCCGCATACTTACCGCCTCGCGGTCGAGGGCCTCGAGGGCATCCGCCTCGACGCCGGCCGCCCGGCCTGGCGCGTCGAGGGCGGCGAGGTCTACTCGGTCCCGGCCCGCGTCGCGGTGCCGGACGGCACTGTGCGCGGTGGCCACGACATCCGCTTCGTCCTGAGCGATGCCGACAACCCGGCGCGGCGCGTCGTCGAGAAAGCGCGCTTCATCGCGCCCTGAGCCGTCGAGGAGCACCCATGACCGAAGCCGCAGCACTGCGTCCCGCCGCGCGCCCCTGGTACCGCGAGCCGATGATGTGGCTGGTGACGACGATCCCCGCGCTGACCGTGGTCGCGGGCCTGTCGACCGTCGTGATCGCGCACCGCACGAGCGACACCGTGGTCGCCGACGAGTACCGCAAGGAGGGCCTCGCGATCTACCGCGACCCGACCCGCGATCGGGCCGCGGCACAACTGGGCGTGCGCGCCGAGTTGCGCGTGGTCGACGACCGTCTGGTCGTGCGGCTGGCCCCGCCCGTGGCTCCGACCTCGCTCGTCGTGCTGCTGTCCCACGCGACGCGCGCCGACCTCGACCGCCTCATGACGCTGCCGCGCCTCGCCGATGGCAGCTACGCCGCGCCCATCGCGCCGCTCGCCGCCGGTCACTGGCACCTCGAGGTCTCGCCGGCCGACCGCACCTGGCGCCTGACCGGTGAGTTCGTCGACGCGCCGGGCGCGCTGGCGCTCGCGCCGGGACCGGAGCGGTGACGAGCGCCTGCTTTCACTGCGGCGAGCCGCTGCCGGAGACGCCGCGCCTCGTCGTGGCCGTCGACGGCCGCGAGCAGCGCGTCTGCTGCCTCGGCTGCCGCGCCGCCGCGGAGCTGATCCGCGACGTCGGGCTCGGCGACTACTACCGCTTCCGCACCGCCGCGGCGCCGCGGCCCGAGGTCGCGCGCGACGACGTCTGGGCGACGTACGACCGCCCCGAAGTGCAGGCGCCGCTCGTCGGCCGCGACGGTGCGCTCGCGGTCGTGAACCTGCTGATCGAGGGGCAGCGCTGCGCGGCCTGCAGCTGGCTGATCGGCGAGCGCCTCGGGCGCCTCACGGGCGTCGCGCGCGCGAACGTCAACCCCGCGACGGCGCGCGCCCAGATCGCGTTCGACCCGCGCGCGGTCGGCCTCGCGACGCTGCTGCGCGCGATCGCCGCGCTCGGCTACCGGCCGCACGTGCTTGGCGCGACCGACACGCTCGCGGTCGCGACGCGCGAGCGGCGCACGGCGCTCAAGCGCCTCGCGGTCGCGGGCTTCGGCATGATGCAGGTCATGATGATCGCGACCGCGCTCTACATCGGCGCGGTCGACGGCATGGATCCGGTGATCCGCGAGTACCTGCGGATCGTCAGCCTGGTTGTCACGACGCCGGTGCTGATCTACGCCGGCCAGCCGTTCTTCGCCGGCGCCTACGCCTCGCTGCGCGCCCGCCACGTCGGCATGGACGTGCCGGTCGCCGTCGGCATCGCGCTCGCGTTCGCGGCGAGCGCGTGGAACACGCTGACGCACGCCGGCGACGTCTACTTCGACTCGGTCGTGATGTTCATCTTCCTGCTGCTGCTCGGCCGCTACGTCGAGATGCTGGCGCGCCACCGCGCGGGCTCGACGGGCGAGGCGCTGCTCAGGCTGGTGCCCGCGACCGCCTTGCGGCTCGTCGGGGATGTGCGCGAGCGCGTGCCGGTCGCGGCGCTGGCCGCCGGCGATCGGGTGCTGGTGCCGGCCGGCGAGTGCTTTCCCGCCGACGGGCGCATCGTCGGCGGCGCGACCGAAGCCGACGAGGCGCTGCTGACCGGCGAATCGCTGCCGGTCGCCAAGGGCCCGGGCGCGATGGTGATCGCCGGCGCGCTCAACAGCGCCGCCCCGGTCGAGGTCGAGCTGACTGCGGTCGGCCAGTCGACGGTGGTGGCCGGCATCGTGCGCCTGCTGGAGCGCGCCCAGACCGAACGTCCGCGCATCGCGCGGCTCGCGGACCGCGCCGCGACCTGGTTCGTGACGCGCGTGCTGGTCGGCGCGGCGCTGGTCGCGGCGCTGTGGCTGCTCATCGATCCGTCGCGCGCGTTCGAGGCGACGCTCGCGGTGCTGGTCGTGACCTGTCCCTGCGCACTGTCGCTCGCAACGCCGACCGCGATCACGGCCGCGACCGCGACGCTGGCGCGCGCGGGGCTGCTGGTGACCCGCCCGGACGCGCTCGAGTCGCTCGCGCACGCCGACACGGTGCTCTTCGACAAGACCGGAACGCTGAGCCTCGGCCGGCCGCGCCTCGAAGGCGTCGCGGTGCGTGGCATCGCACGCGAGTCGGCGCTCGCGATCGCGGCCGCGCTCGAACGCGCCTCGGCGCACCCGCTCGCGCAGGCCTTCGAGGCGATCGCCGCCCCGCCGGCGAGCGAGGTCGCGGTCCACCCTGGCGCCGGCATCGAAGGCCGGGTCGGTGCGAGCCGCTACCGGATCGGCAGCCCGGCCTTCGTCGGCGCGCTCGCCGGCCCGCGTCCGGTGGAATTGGCGGAAACGGGCGTGCACCTCGGCTGCCAGGGCGCGTGGCTCGCGCGCTTCGAGATCGGCGATGCGCTGCGGCCCGACGCCGAGCACGTGGTGCGCGAGCTCGAGTCGCTCGGCCTTGCACCGCTGATCGCGAGCGGCGATGACCCGGTCGCGGTGCGCCGGGCCGCGTCGTCGCTCGGCATCCAGCGCTGGCACGCGCGGCTGCTGCCGGCGGACAAGCTCGCGCTCCTCGAGCGGCTGCGCGCCGGCGGCGCGCGGGTCCTCGCGGTCGGCGACGGCGTCAACGACGCGCCAACGCTGCGCGCGGCATCGGTGTCGCTGGCACTCGGGTCCGGCTCGGCGCTCGCGCAGGCGAGCGCGGATCTGGTCGCGCTGCGCGGCGAGCTCGCGACGCTGCCCGCCGCCGTGCGCCTTGCGCGCCGCACGACCGCGATCGTGCGCCAGAACCTCCTATGGTCGGCCGCCTACAACCTCGTGGCGCTGCCGCTCGCCGCGCTCGGCTGGGTGCCGCCGTGGCTCGCGGCCGTCGGCATGTCGGCGAGCTCGCTGCTCGTCGTGCTGAACGCGCTGCGGCTC
>DATKOR010000020.1:0-23863 GCA_035524495.1 Steroidobacteraceae bacterium | reverse complement strand
GTTCAGCAGGGTCGCGTGGGCAGTGTCCATGCCCGTGAGTTTGCAAGGCCCGTGCCAAGGGCCGGGCCGGCCGGGCTAGCGACCGTCGCGGGCCCGGATCACGTTCTGCAGCGCCCGCTCGTCCGACTCGCGCTGCTGGCGCCGGTCCTCGATGCGCCGCTCGCCGGTCGCGATCTTCGCGACCGCGCGCCCGATCGAGGCGGCCTCGATCCGGCACTCGCGCCACAGGTCCGTGGCGCGCTCGAGCGCCGCGAGCGCGTCGGCGACCGTGCGTTCCTGCTGCGCGATCGCATCGCCGAGCCGGCCGAGGAAGGCGTGGAAGTTCTGCAGCCGCGCCGCATCCGGCGCACCGCCGGTCGCGACGCGCGTCGCGTACTCGCTGCGGTACTGGCGCAGCTGCGCGAGCTGGCGCTCCTGGTCGTCGAGCGTGCGGCGTGCGAGCTCCACCTGCGAGGCCGCATCGCGCTCGCGTTCCCCGGCGAGCTGCCTGATCGGCTCCATCCTCTTCGATCGCGTCATCCGTCAGCCTTGTTGTTGTTGCACAGAAGCGAGTGTCGGGTCGTCACGGTCGCGGCGCGGAACCGAGGAGCGCGCGCAGCTGCTCGCGGGCACTGCGGATGTCGACCGCCTCGTACATGTCCTGGCGCAGGAACTCGAGCAGCTTCGGCCACATGTCGATCGCGTGGTCGATGCGCGGATCGCTGCCGCGCCGGTAGGCGCCGACGCTGACGAGGTCGCGGTTGTGCTGGTAGAGCGCGTACACCTGGCGGAAGCGGATCGCGAGCTCCATGAGCTCGCGGTCGGCGACGAGGTGCATCGCGCGCGAGATCGACTGCTCGACGTCGATCGCGGGATAGACGCCCGACTCGGCGAGTGCCCGCGACAGCACGATGTGGCCGTCGAGGATGGCGCGCGCCGCATCGGCGATCGGGTCCTGCTGGTCGTCGCCCTCGGCGAGCACGGTATAGAACGCGGTGATGGAGCCCGGGCCGCGGTCGCTGTTGCCGGCGCGCTCGACCAGCTGCGGCAGGCGCGCGAACACCGACGGCGGGTAGCCCTTGGTCGCCGGCGGCTCGCCGATCGCGAGCGCGATCTCGCGCTGCGCCTGCGCGAAGCGCGTCAGCGAGTCGAGCAGCAGCAGCACCTTGAGGCCGCGGTCGCGGAAGTGCTCGGCGATCGCGTGCGCGACCCAGGCGCCGTGCAGCCGCATCAGCGGTGGCGTGTCGGCCGGCGTCGCGACGACGACCGCGCGCTTCAGTCCGTCGGGGCCGAGCGTGTTGGCGACGAACTCCTGCACCTCGCGGCCGCGCTCGCCGATGAGGCCCACGACGATGACGTCGGCGTTGGTGTAGCGGGTCATCATGCCGAGCAGCACCGACTTGCCGACGCCGGAGCCGGCGAACAGGCCGATGCGCTGGCCGCGGCCGATCGACAGCAGGCCGTTCAGCGTGCGGATGCCGACGTCGAGCGGCTCGCGGATCGCCCAGCGCTTCAGCGGGTTCAGCGGCTGGCCCATCAGCGGCTGCGTCTCGCGGCAGTTCAGGGGCCCGAGGCCGTCGAGCGGGCGCCCGGTGCCGTCGAGCACGCGGCCGAGCAGCTCCTCGCCGACGTGCACCTCGGACACCGAGTGCGCCGGCCGCACGCGCGCGCCAGGCATCAGCCCGCGCATGTCGGCGGTCGGCATCAGAAAGAGTTTCTCGCCGGCGAAGCCGACGACCTCGGCCTCGACGGTCTGGCCCTGGCGGCCGTCGATCAGGCAGCGGTTGCCGACCGCCGCCTCGCAGCCGACGGCCTCGAGCGTCATGCCGACCATCCGCGACAGCACGCCCTCGACGAGCAGCGGCCTGAGCGGCGTCACGCGCTCGCGCACTGCGGCGAGCTCGGCACCCCACGCCTGCTGCAGCTGGCGCATTTCCGGCGTCGCGCTCATCCGCGCTCCGCCGGCCGGGTCTCCGGGTCGCGCTCGCTGCCCATCAGCTCGGAGAGCAGCGCCCCGAGGCGCTGCTCGAGCCGCACGTCGATGCGCGAGCTCGCCGACACCACCTGGCAGCCGCCGCGCATCATCATCGGGTCCTCGACGAGCGTCCAGGCGCGCTCGTTCTCCACGGGCGCCAGGTGCTCGCGGACGATCGCCGCGTCCTCGGGGTGCAGCTGCACGCGCACGTCGCGCACCGCCACCGGCAGCTGGCCGATCGCCTCGCGCACGATGCCGATGATCTGCGTCGGGTCCTGGCGCAGCTCGCGGCGCACGATCTGGCGCGCGAGCGCCATCGCGAGCGCGACGAGCTCCCGCTGCACGGTCTGGTCGATCTCGCTGAACGGCCGCGCGAGATCGGTCAGCAGCTGGTCGAGCCGCTCGACCTGCGCGCGCACCTGCTCGCGTCCGGCCGCGGTCCCGTCGCGCAGGCCCTGCTGGTACGCCTCACGGTAGGCCTCGGACTGCAGGTCCGCGAGCACTCCGGCGGTCACCGGTCCGCCCGAGCCGCGGCGCGTCCCGCCGGCCGCTTCCACCTTCGGCGGTCCCCACGCGGCGGCCGCGCCGACCTCGGAGGCCGGGATGATCCTAGACATACTCGCTGGCGCTGCTGCCGAGGATGATCGTGCCCTCCTCGGCGAGGCGCTGCGCGATCACGACGATCTCGCGCTGCGCCGCCTCGACCTCGGTGAGCTTCACCGGGCCCCGCGCCTCCATGTCCTCGCGCAGGATCTCGGCCGCGCGCTTGGACATGTTGCCGTAGATCTTCTCGGCGACCGCCGGGTCCGCGCCGCGCAGCGCCACCGACAGGATGTCGCTCGACACCTCGCGCAGCACCGCCTGGATGCCCTTGTTGTCGATCTCGACGAGGTCGTCGAACACGAACAGCAGCTCCTTGATCTTGTTGTGCAGCTCGGCGTCCTGCGCCTCGATCGCGCCCAGCACGCTGTTGCTGGTCTCGCGGTCCATCGCGTTGATCATGTCGGCGACCGTGCGCGTGCCGCCGAGGCGTCGCGAGGTCACCTGGGCGCCGTGCGCGGCGCGCTTGCCGACGATCTGGTCGAGTTCCTGGAGCGCCGACTGCGGCAGCTCCTCGAGCGTCGCGATCCGCATCAGGACGTCGGCGCGCTGCTTCTCGGGCAGCAGCGGCACGATCTTCGCCGCGAGCTTGCCGTCGAGCTGCGCCAGCAGGCTCGCGACCACCTGCGGGTGCTCGTCGCCGACGAGCTGCGCGACCGCGCGCGGGTCCATCCACTTCAGCGCCTCGATGCCGGCGCCGCCGGAGCCGCCCGACAGGATGCGCTCGACCATCAGCTCGCCGCGCTGCTTGCCGAACGAGGCCGACATGACCTTCTTGACGAAGTCGGGCTTGTCGACCGCGAACGCGTCGTTCGAGTCGAGCTTCTGCAGGAACGACTGCACGACCGCTTCGGCGCGATCGCGCGAGACGTTCTGCAGACCCGCCATCGCAAGGCCCACGGCCTCGACGTCGCGCGGGTCCATGTGCTTGAGGATCGCGGCGGCGTCCTGCTCGCCGAGCGACATCAACAGCACCGCGGCGCGTTCCGCGCCGTTCAGCTCCGCTCCGCGCTCAGCCATCGGCCGTCACCCACTCCTTGACCACCTGCGCCGCCCGCTTGGGATCCTGCGTGATCACGCTGCGGGCCGCTGCGACGTGCTGCTCATAGTTCGGAAGCGCCGGATTGCCGCCGGCGCCGCCGCCGGTCAGCGTGACCTTGTCGCGCGCGAGGTCGCCCGCGGCCCCGCTTTCGAGGCGCGCGAGCGCGGCGCGCGGCGGCGCGAGCAGCGTCTTCATGATCGGGCGCAGCACGACGAGCGCGAGCACCAGCACCGCGAGCACCGCGACGCCCTGGCGGCCGAACTGCTTGAACGCCGGGTTCGCGTACCACGGCTCCGGTGCCAGCGGCTCGCCGGCCGCGGCCGCGGTCGAGAACGAGGCGTTGATGACCTCGACCTTGTCGCCGCGCTTCTCGTCGAAGCCGACCGCTTCCTTGACGAGGTTCGTGTAGCGCTCGATTTCCTGTTCGGTCAGCGGCTGCGCGGTCGGCTTGCCGTCGGCGCCGGCGACCTGCTTGTTGTCGAGGATCACCGCCACCGAGAGGCGCTTGATCGTGCCGGTCGGCTGCATCACGTGGCTGACGGTGCGGTCGATCTCGAAGTTGCGCGTCGCGCGGTTGTTGGTCGCGACCGGCTGCGGCGGCTGCGCCGCGCTCTGCTGCTTCGCGGCCGGCGGCGCTGGCGTGGTCTGCGGCGGCTGGTTGCTGAGCGCGCCCGGGATGCCCATCGCGACGTCGCCCGCCATGCGCTGCTCGCTCGCGGTCTGCTCGCTGCGCACGACCTGCTTCTGCGGGTCGTAGTTCTCGCTCGACTGCTCGGTGACCGTGTAGTCGATGTCGGCGGTGACGCCGGCGCGCACGCGGCCGGCGCCGACGAGCGGCGTCAGCAGCTGCTCGATGCGGTGCATGTAGCCATCCTCGACGGAGTGCGTGTACTCGAGCTGCTTCGCGGACAGCGACAGCGCGTCGTTGCCGTCGGGCGAGGACAGCAGCGTGCCGTTCTGGTCGACGACCGTGATGTCCTTGTTCTCGAGGTCGGGGACCGACGAGGCCACGAGGTGGGTGATCGCCGCGACCTGGCCGGGCTCGAGCCGCCGTCCGGCGTAGAGCTGCAGCATCACCGAGGCGGTCGCGTGGCGCTGCTCGCGCACGAACGCCGATTGGTGCGGGAGCGCGAGGTGCACGCGCGCGCCCTGCACGCCCTGGACCTTGGCGATCGTGCGCGCGAGCTCGGTCTCGATCGCGAGCTGGTAGCGCGCGGTCTCCATGAACTGGCTGGTGCCGAAGCCGGTGTCCTTCTGGATCATCTCGACGCCGAGCGCGTCCGACTGCGGCAGGCCCTGCGCGGCGAGGCGCATCCGCGCCTCGCGCAGCTGCGGCTCGGGCACCCGCACGGTGCCGCTCGGGCCGTCGAGCTTGTTGGGGATGCCGGCCGCCTGCAGCGCGTCGACGACCTGCGCGGTCTCGCGCTCCGACAACTGGCTGTACAGCGTCGCGTAGTTCTGGCCCTGCGACCAGAACACGAGCCACAGACCCGCGGCGATCGCGCCGGCGAGACCCACGAGCAGGAAGAGTTGCCTCAAGCCGGGCAGCTCGAGGACGCTTCGCGTTGCAGTCGCTTCAGCCATTCGTCACTCCAACGATCGCAGCCGATGCCTACATCGGCATGTTCATGACTTCCTGGTAGGCGCTGACGAGGCGATTGCGCACCTCGGTCATCGCCCTGAAGGCCAGGTTCGCCTTCTGCGCCTCGACCATCACGCGCGTGATGTCGATGCCGGGCTGCCCCTGCTCGAACGCCGTCGCGAGCGCCGCGGCGCTCTGCTGCAGGCCGTTGACCTCGTTGATCGAGGACTTGAGGACGCTGCCGAAGTCGGCGACGCCGGGCGTCGCGCCGCCGCCCGGGACGCTGCCCGGGACGCTGCCGACGCTCGGCGCGCGCTGCGCCTCGGCGGCCAGTGAGCGCAGTTCCATCAGGAGTCTGGTCGTGTCGATTGCAGGCATGGCTTGCTCGTCCTTCAGGGCACTGCGACGCCGGCGGCGCGCAGCTGGGCCAACTTGTAACGCAGCGTCCGGGCGCTGATGCCGAGGCGCTCGGCCGCGAGCTTGCGGCTGCCGTCGGTGGCGCTGAGCGCCGCGAGGATCAGGTCGCGCTCGCGGTCCTTGAGTCCGTCCTCGAGCGGCGCGCCGCGCTCGATCGGCGCCGGTGCGGGCGGCGCCGCGACGACCGCCGGCGCCTCGGTCTCCGACTCGAACACGATGTCCTCGGGATTCAGCGTCGCGCCGCCGGCGAGCACCGCGGCGCGCTGCATCACGTTGTCGAGCTCGCGGACGTTGCCCGGCCAGCCGTGGCGCTTCAGGCGCTCGGCCGCGGCGCCCGACAGCGCGAGCGGCGGCTGCCCGGGCTGGGCGAGGCGCGCGAGCACCCGCTCGGCGAGCGGCAGCACGTCGAGCGGCCGCTCCCTGAGCGGCGCGAGCTTCAGCGGCATCACGTTCAGGCGGTAATAGAGGTCCTCGCGGAAGCGGCCGGCGGCGACCTCCGCGGTCAGCTGCCGGTTGCTGGTCGCGATCACGCGCACGTCGAGCTTGATCGTGCGGTTGCCGCCGATGCGCTCGACCTCCCGCTCCTGCAGCACGCGCAGCAGCTTGGCCTGCAGCGGCAGGCCCATCTCGGAGATCTCGTCGAGCAGCAGCGTCCCGCCCTGCGCCTGCTCGAACTTGCCGGTGTGCGCGGTGCTGGCGCCGGTGAAGGCGCCTTTCTCGTGCCCGAACAGCACCGCCTCGAGCATCGATTCGGGGATCGCCGCGCAGTTGATCGCGATGAACGGGCCCGCGGCTCGCGCCGAGCGGTCGTGCAGGTAGCGCGCGAACACCTCCTTGCCGGTGCCGCTCTCGCCGGTGATCAGCACCGTCACGTCGGTGCGGGCGACGCGCCGCGCGAGCGACAGCGTCTCGAGCGAGCGCGGATCGGCCGCGACCGGCGCGTCGGTCTCCTCGCCCGTCTCGTCGGCGCGCCCGAGGCGCGCGACCAGGTTGATCAGTGCGTCGGCCTCGAAGGGCTTGACGATGTAGTCGGCGGCGCCGTCGCGCATCGCGGCGACCGCGCGCTCGATGGTGCCGTAGGCGGTGATCAGCACCACCGGCACCTCGGGCCAGCGGGTGCGCACGCGCTGCAGCAGCTCGTGGCCGTCGACCGGCGTCATCTGCACGTCGGTGAGCACGAGGCCCGGGCGCTCGCTCTCGAGCGCCGCCAGCGCCTGGGCGCCGTCGGCGACCGCGGTGACGCGGCAGCCCGCGAAGCGCAGCGTGTCGACGAGCGCCTCGCGCAGCGCCGCGTCGTCCTCGGCCACCAGCACGTGGCGTGGCGCGCCGTCGAGCACCGCAGTCGGCGGGAGCGGCAGGGCGGCGGCGTTCATGCGTCGGCTCCGAGTGCCGGCAGCTCGAGCGCGAAGCAGGCGCCCTGCCCGCCCTCCTCGAGGCGCACCGTGCCGCCGTGGGCGATCGCGACGGACTTGACGACGGCGAGCCCGAGCCCGGTGCCGGTCGGACGCGTGGTGAAGAACGGATCGAAGATGCGCGCGCGCAGCTCGGCCGGCACGCCGGGTCCGTTGTCGCGCACGCGGATGGCGGCCCGGCCGTCGATGGCGCGGGCCTCGATCTCGACGCGCGCGTCGCCGTCGGCGACCGCGTCGAGCGCGTTGTTGGCGAGGTTGACGAGCGCGCCGACCAGGGCCTCGGCGTTGCCGAGCACCGCGAGCCCGGGCGCGAGCGTGCTGATCGTCAGCCGCGCGCGGGGGCCGAGGCGCGAGGCGAGGCTCTGCGCCGTGCTCTCGAGGAGCGCGCCCACGTCGCAGCGCACGAGGCGCACGCCGCTGCCGCGCGCGAACGCGAGCATGTCGGCGACCAGCCGCTCGAGGTGCTTGAGACGCGCGACGATCTTGCCGGCGATGTCGCGCCGGTCGGCGTCGCTGACGCCGTCGAGCCCGAGCCGCGAGGCATAGAGGAGCGCCGCGGCGAGCGGCGTGCGCACGTCGTGCGCCAGCCGTGCCGCCATCTCGCCGAGCGTCGCGAGCCGCTCCTGGCGCACGCGCTCGATGCGCGCTTCAGCGAGCTCGCCATTCAGCCGTGCGACCTGCGCCTCGAGCTCGCGATACGACTGCTCGAGCGCGCCCGACAGCTCGGTGAAGGTCTGAAAGGCCTCAGTGAGCTCTTCCCGTGCGAGTGCCGTTGCCATCATGGACTTCCGGAGACACCAACCCGGACAGGTCAGAGCAAGTTCCATGCCGCCGCCCGGCGGCCTTTGAAATCAGCCGCTTACGATTGGCGTCCCGCGCTGTCGTCAATTTCCCGACGGCCGGTCGGCCGCCGGCGCCGGCGCCGGCGTCGAGTTCTCGACGCCCCTCAGGCGACGTCGGCGACGGCGAGGCGGTACTTCTTGAGCTTCTCGACGAGCGTCGTGCGCTGCATGCCGAGCAGCCGCGCGGCGCCCGCGATCGTGCCGCCGGCGCGCGCGAGCGCCTCGCGGATGAAGCGCTGCTCGAGCTGCGTCAGGTGCTCCTTGAGGTCGAAGCCCTCCTCCGGCAGCGGCTCGGGGCGCGTGGCGCGCGCGCCCGGGCGCTCGACGGGCCGGTAGCGTTCCGGCAGGTCGTCGACTTCGACGAGGCCGCCGCCGTGCAGGATCACGAGCCGCTCCAGCAGGTTCGCGAGCTCGCGCACGTTCCCCGGCCAGCGATAGGCGGCGAGCGCGGCGAGCGCGTCCTCGCTGAGCGCGATGCGCCCGCCGGTCAGGTGCTCGATCCGCGCGAGCAGCTGCTCGGTCAGCGCCGGGAGATCCTCGATGCGGTCGGCGACGCGCGGCATCTGGATCGGGAACACGTTGAGCCGGTAGTAGAGGTCCTCGCGGAACTGCCCGGCGGCGATCGCGGCCTCGAGGTCGCGGTGCGTCGCGGCGATGATGCGCACGTCCGCCTTCAGCGTGCGGTTGCCGCCGACGCGCTCGAACGTGCGTTCCTGCAGCACGCGCAAGAGCTTCACCTGCATGTGCAGGCTCATGTCGCCGATCTCGTCGAGGAACAGCGTGCCGCCGCCGGCGAGTTCGAAGCGGCCGATGCGCGCGCTCAGCGCTCCGGTGAACGCACCCTTCTCGTGGCCGAAGAGCTCGCTCTCGAGGAGCTCCGAGGGGATCGCACCGCAGTTGACGGGCACGAAGGGCTTGCCGGCGCGCGGCGAGAGCTCGTGCACGTGGCGCGCGACCATTTCCTTGCCGGTGCCGGACTCACCGAGCACCAGCACGTTCGTGTCGTAGGGTGCCACCTGCTCGATGAGCCGGTGCACGGCGCGGATCGCCGAGGAGCAGCCGCTCGGGCGGAACGTCGAGAAGATCGGCGGCACGTCGTACGGCCGCGCCGCGAGCGCCTCGGCCTCGGCGAGCGCCTTCGCGAGCTCGCGGTAGCGCGCCGGCCGCGGCATCCGCACGCAGGCGGCATTGCCCAGGTCCGCGGTCGCGGTCTGCGCCTCGCTGACGAGCAGCGGCAGCGGGATCGGGTACGCGGTGCTGCGCGCGGCGATCGCGGCGAGCGCCTCGGCGGTCACGGCCTCGCCGATCAGCACCGCGCGCCAGCCGAGCGCTTCCGGCGACGGCCAGTCGACGTCGTCGCCGTGGCTGACGATGTCGGAGTCGACGTCGAGGAACTGCAGCGCCGCCTGCCATTCGAGTGCCCGAGCCGCGATCGGCTCGATGATCAGCACCTTTCTGTCCGCCACCGTGCGGCGCCCCTCAGGCCGTTGCGGCCGACGTCTGCATCCAATGCAGTCGTGTTCTAGGTTTGTTTCCTAAGCATCTGAAACAGCTGGGCTGTCTCATCATGCAGGCAGATGCTACGAAATGCCGGGCCGCGCTCGATATAGGCGGGGTCCCCGTTATTCGCTTCGGGGATCCCCTGAACGGGCTGTGCATTCAACCCTGAGTGCGCTGCCCTCAAAATCCCGCAACGCGCACGCGGCGCTCGCGACTCAGCTGCGCGGCGCGCTGCGCGTGCCGGCGACGAGACGCCGGTGGTGACGGAAGATCATCCGCTCGAGGAGCTCGGTGACCGACGGCGTCAGTCCCTCGAAGCGAAATCCGACCCAGCGTCCGCCGTCGTCGCTCGCCACGCCCTCGATGCGGCCGGGCAGGCGCAGCGGCTGCGGGAAATGCCGGCTGACGTGCAGCTCGACGACGCCCGTCCCCGGCTGCACTTCCTCGTCGTCGATGCGCCACTCGAGCCCCGAGGCATGCAGGCGGATGCTGCGCACCGGCGGCAGCGTGGTCGCGCGGTTGAGCAGCCGCGCGACCAGCTGGATCAGGACGTTGACCTTCGACTCGAGCCGCTGCAGGTCCTCGGCGAGCTCGGGTTCCTCGTCGGACTTCTTCTCGGAGTGCGGGCGCTGCTCGTCGAGCGAGGCGTCGGCGACGAGCACCTGGTGGTTCTCGAGCGCGATGCCGCCGAGAGCGGCGGCGTCGGGGAGCTCGGCGAGCCGTTCAAACCCGAGCGGCAGGGCGTCGGTGTAACCGAGACCCTCGAAGCGCGCGGTCACGGGCGCCGGCCACCTGCGCCCTGGTAGGCGCGGTGGGCCTCGCGGCCGACCGCCAGCAGGTCGAGCTCGCGCGCCACCGCGCGGCGGCGATGCTCGGCGAGCCCGATCAGCTCGTCGTTGATGCGCACGACCTCGCGCAGCGTCGCCGTCAGCACCGGCAGCTCCGAGGCCGCCGGCACCACGTCGAACACGCGTTCGATCAGCTTGCGCCGCTCGAGCTCGAGCTGCGCCGCCTGGCCCCACTCGCCCTTCTCGAGCCGCGCCTTCAGCGACTCGGTGAGCTCGAGCAGCAGCCCGAACTCGGCGGCCCGGCCGGCCGTCAGCTCGCGGGCGACGGCGCTCACGGCGCCGGGACCGCGGCGCTCGGCGCGGCGACGGGCGGCCGCGGGGTGCCGGCGATGCCGTCCCAGCCGTCCTTGATCGTGCGCGTCAGCGTGCTCACTTCGTCGAGCCCGGCGAGCTCGTCGTTCAGGTTCGCGTTGACGAGGCGCAGGCACATGTACTCGTAGAGGCTGTGCAGGTTCTGGGCGATTTCGCCGCCGAGCTCGAAGTTGAGGCTGGCGTCGAGGGCGCTGATCACGGCGATCGCCTTCGAGATCTGCTCGCCCTTGCGCGCGATCTCGCGCCGCTCCATGTGGCCGCGCGCGACCGCGAGCCGCTCGAGGACGTTGGCGAGCAGGAGGCTGACGAGCTTATAGGGATCGGCGGAAGCGACCTGCGTGTGGGCGCCGACGGTCTGGTAGTTCTTCAGTGCTTGCTGGGCGCCGGGATTCATGAGATTGCGGTTCCTTGGTGAGAGGCGTTACGGGACGGCCGTGCTTGCCTTGCCCGGGTAGTAGATCGAGTCGAGCTGCGCTTGGACCGACGTGCCGGTGTTCTTCAGCTGAGCGACCAGCGCGTCCATCGCATTGTATTGCGCATACAGCTGCGCCTGCAGGTCCGCGAGCCGCTGGTTGAGCGCCGTCTTCTGCGTCGCCAGGTCCTTGAGGTTCTGCTGCAGGCTGTTCGTCTGTTGCGCGAGGATCCCGGTGGTCGGCTGCGTGTATTCGGTCAGCAGGTCATTGAGCTTCGTTGCGACGCCGCCCGTGCCCGAGAAGAGCTGCGCAAGCGAGGCGTAGTTGTTGCTGACCGCGGTGTTGAGCTTGGCCGGGTCGGAGCTCAGCGTGCCGTCGGTATTGGCGACGATGCCGATCTCGGCGAGCGTGCTGAACGGGCCGTTCTTCAGCGAGGCGACCGACGTGTCGAGCACGTTGTTGACCTGGCTCACGAACGAGTTCAAGAGCCCGTCGCCGAGCAGCGGGCCGGCGCTGCCGGTCGTCGCGTTGTAGCTCGACAGCTGCGCGACCGCGTTTGCGACCGTGTTGTAGCTGGTCACGAAGCTCTGCACCGCCTGCTGGGCCGCGCTGTGGTCGACGGCGATTGATAGCGTGGTGGGCGTGTTGGCGGCCGACGGCGCCTTCAGGTTAAGCGTCACGCCGGTCAGCAGCCCCGTAACGACGTTGCTCGAGCTGTTGTAGGTGTAGCCGTCGAGCTTCACCCGGGCGTCCTGCGCCCCCTGCTGCAGCGTCAGCGGGGTGTTCGAGTTGGCCGGGTCGTAGACGAGGCTCGCCAATCCGCCGTCCCCGCCCGACTGCGTGACCGTGACCGCGTTGACCGCGCCGGTCGCGGCGCTCGTCAGCACGAGGTGGACGCCGTCGTTGGCGGTGAGGAGCGACGCCGCGATGCCCTGGGTCGCGCCGGCGCTGCTGATCGCGGCGGCGATCCCGGCGAGGTTATTGTTGCTCGAGGTGATCGTGACCGGGATCGAGGTCGTGCCGACCTTGATCGTGAGCGTGCCGGTGCCGACCGCGGTACCGGAAGTCGCGACCGGGCCGGAGATCAGCTGGGTCCCCTGCGCGAGCTGCAGGACCTGGAGGCTGTAGCTGCCGGCGGCCGCGGTCGAATCGGCGGTTGCCGCGGCGATGCTCGTGTCGGTGACGGTCGCCGCGTTGTTCTGGAACTGGGTGGGGCTCGCGAGCGTCGCGAGCGAGGCCTGCAGCGCCGAGACGGCCGCCTGGAACTGGCCATAGGCGGACAGCTGGGCGTTGATCGCCGAGGTCTTGCTGTTGATCAGCTGCGTAGGACCATTGCCCTCGGCGGCGACCAGCTGCGCGACGATGCTGTTGATGTCGAGGCCCGAGCCGAGGCCGGTCGAGGACACGGTGCCCTGGCCGCCGGCGCCCGTCAGCGCCGTGCCGCCCGTCGATGCGGCGGGCGTCGTCGCTGGCGTACCGGACGCGAGGCTGCTGGGAAGGATGCTACTCATAGATCGCCTGGGTGGGTCCGGCTACTGTCAAGCAAGATCCGTACCACGCCGCCGCTGCGCGGTGCCGCGCCAGCCTAGGCGCGCTGGTCGATGAACAGTCCCGCGAGCGGCATGCCCGCCTGCTGCAGGTTCTGGGCCGCCGCGAGCACGTCGGCCGACGGAATCTGCCGAATCACCTCGCCGGTCGCGGGGTTGACGATCGTCACCACGGTCTGCCCGCTCTTCATGTTGACCTGAAAGAGAATCTGCCGCTGCGTGTCGCGCAGGAACCGGTTGACCCCGTCGACCGCCGCCTGCAGCTGGATCAGCTGCGGCGCGGCCTCCGCCGCGCGGGCCGCCGGCAACGGGTCGCCGGCCTGCGGAGCGGGCTTGCCGCCCACCGGCAGCAGCGGGCCTGCCGGGACGGGCGCGACGCTTCCCGCGGGAGCCGCCGGATGCACAGCGGCCACCGCGTTCGGCGTCGGGGACCCTACGTTGTTCACACCGTTGGCCATGACTCAATCCCATATCTTTCGACAGGGCCGGCAGCGTAACGGACCACCTCAGCGTCCCGGGCCATCCGTGCCCGGGCTCCGTGCTGAGGCGGGGTCACCCGCCTCTAGGCTTGATCCAACTCTACGGCCTCCTCTTGAAGCCGAACCATTCGATCGTCTTACTGCAGGAGCTTCAGCACGCCCTGGGGCAGCGCATTCGCCTGCGCGAGCACCGACGTACCGGCCTGCTGCAGGATCTGCGCGCGGGTCAGGTTCGAGGTCTCGGCCGCAAAGTCCGCGTCCTGGATCCGGCTGCGCGCGGCGGTCAGGTTCTCGACCGTCGTGCTCAGGTTCGCGATCGTGGACTGGAAGCGGTTCTGGATCGCGCCGAAGGTGCCGCGCAGGTTGTCGATCGAGGTCAGGGCTGCGTCAACCGACTGGATCGTGTTGTCCGCGTTCTGCACCGTCGTGACGTTCTGCGAGGCGAGGTTGCTCTGCACCGCGAGCAGCGTCGTCGTGCCCGAGAAGCCCGCGACCGTCTGCGTGCCGCCAACCGACACCGCATTCGCCGACTGGATCGTGATCTGGCCGCGGTAGGTCTGCGCCTGGGTGACCGAGGCCGCCGTGCCCTGCGCCGTCTCGGCGAGCGAGCTGAACGCGCTCTTCAGGGTCGCGGCACCGGCCGCCGCATTGCCGTCGAGGCCCGTGACGGCCTCGCTGACGACGATGTTGCGCCCGTCCGCAGCGGTCAGCTGCAGGTTGCCGTTGACCTTCGAGGCAACGACGCCGGTCTGGTTCGAGAACTGGTTGATCGACTGCACGGCGCTGTCGATGCTGACGCCGACGGTGGTCGTGCCGATCGCATTGTTGGTGCCGATCGCGGCCGCGGCCGGGTTGAAGTTCAGCACCGTCGTGCCGTTGATCGTCAGCGCGTAGTTCGCCGATACCGTGCCGCCCGCCGCGCTCAGCGCGCTCGTGACCGCGAGGAAATCGGCCGTGCCCGCCGTGCCGCCGGTCGCGGCGAAGGTCTGCGTGTCGCCGGCACTGGCCTGGACGCCGGCGATGCCCGAGGCGTTGATCGCCGCGGCCTTGGCGTAGGCGCTGGTGTTGTCCTGCGCGTTGACGCCGTTGACGACCGTCGTGCCCGCGTAGTTCGAGGAGTTGGCGACCTGGATGCCGTTCAACGTGAAGTTCGAGCCGGTGAACTGGGCCGAGCTGACGCCGGTGTAGGTGCCGTTGGTGATCGCGGCCGTGCCCGAGGTGCCCGCGACGGCAGTCAGCGTGTTCGACGCCGTGCCGGTCGAGTTCACGAACGAGCCGATGTCCTGCGTCTTGGTGCTCGTGCTGAGGCCGACCGTGATCGTCTGGCCGACGTTGGCACCGACCTGGAAGGTCGCGTTGCCGAACGAGCCGTCGAGCACGTTCTGGTTGTTGAACGAGGTCTGGGTCGCGATGCGGTTGATTTCCGCGATGCGCTGCTGCACTTCGGCGTCGAGCGCCGAGCGGTCGGAGGCGCTGTTGGTCGCGTTGGCGGCCTGCACCGCGAGCTGGCGGATGCGCTGCAGGTTGTTCGTGACCTCCTGGAGAGCGCCTTCGGCGGTCTGCGCGAGCGAGATGCCGTCGTTGGAGTTCTGCACGGCCTGGTTCAGGCCGTTGACCTGGGTCGTGAACCGGTCAGAGATCGCGAGGCCGGCGGCGTCGTCCTTCGCGCTGTTGATGCGAAGGCCCGACGACAGGCGCTGCAGGGACGTCGACAACGAGGTGCCGTTGTTCGACAGGTTGCGCTGCGCGTTCAGCGAAGCGATGTTGGTGTTGATGACTAGTGACATGTGTTGGCTCCTGGTGACGTTCCGGCCTTAGGCTGTTCCGTGGGCTCGGGTGTTGGTCCCTAGGCCCGCCGCGCGGGCCGAAATATCGACTCGGACGATTTATCGGTACCTGCCGGGGGATCTTTAACTGGGCGACCGTCGTGCGCCGGTTCTGAGAGCCAGGTCACGGTCGGCGCGCCACGAAGCTGGTAGATGCGCGCAGGGCCGCGGGGCGGCCTCTGCCCGGGATATCGGGCGCGCGCGGCTTATCTTTAGCGCCGGCCCCGCCGGGAGCACCGGGACCCCGTTGAAGTCCGCCCCCCCGGGCAGCACATTGGCCGGGCGTGGACCAGGAACCCCCGTGGATCGAGATCTTCCGCTCGGCGGCGCCGCAGCCGTGCGACGAGCGGGCGCTCGTGCTGCTCGCGGTCGGCATCCCGCCGCTGATGAGCGCGGAGCACGGGGACTTCCAGCTGCTGGTCGCGGAACCGGACGTCGCGCGCGCCGAGCTCGAGATCGGCCGGTACCTCAAGGAGAACCGGCCGCGGCCGCGGCCGGTGCCTTACCTGCTGCACCCCGGCGCGCTCGTCTCGGCGCTCCTCTACGCGCTCCTCTTATTTATGGTCGCCGTCGCGAGCGCGCGCGGCCTGCTCGGCCGGGACTGGTACGACCTCGGGGTCCTCGACGGCGCGCGCGTGCGCGGCGGGGAGCTGTGGCGGGCGGTCACGGCGCTGACGCTGCACGCCGACCTCTCGCACCTCGCGGCCAACATCGGCTTCGGCGCGTTCTTCGGCGCGCTCGCCGCGCGCGTCTACGGCAGCGGCGTCGCGTGGCTCTTGATCGTGCTCGCCGCGGGCGCCGCGAACCTCGCGAACGCCGCGCTGATGGCGCCGGGCCGCGCCTCGCTCGGCGCCTCGACGGCGGTGTTCGCCGCGCTCGGGGCGCTCGCGGTCGCGCGCTGGCCCGCCGCAACGCGCCGCACGCGCGCCGGGCTCGCAGGCGCTGGGCTCGTCGCCGCGCTCGTGCTGCTCGCGCTGCTCGGGACCGGGGACGCGCGGACCGACATCCTCGCGCACGCGCTCGGATTCCTGTGCGGCGCGCTTTTCGCTCTGCCGCTCAGGCGCTTCCCGGCGCCGCGCACCTGGCGCGCGCAGCGCCTCGCGGGCGCGCTCGCGCTCGGCCTCGTCGGGCTCGCCTGGGCGCTCGCCTACTGGATGTAGTTGAAGAGTGAGAGGCCCTGCATCCTGACGTAGCTCGCCTGCGCGGCCTGCAGCCCCGTCATCTGCTGGTTCAACTGCGTGACCACCGAGGCGTAGTCGGCGTCGCGCAGCGTCGACAGCGTCGACTTCAGCTGCAGCGTGACGTCGGAGTTGCTGCCGTTCTGCGTGTCGAGCGCGTTGAGGCGCGCGCCGACGTCGGAGCGCACGTTCGAGACGTTGTTGAGGCTCTGGTCGAGGGCCTCGATCGCGCGGTTGACCGTGTTGTTGAGATTGGCCTGCCCGACGCTGGTGCTCTGCGAGCCGTTGAGCGCCGCGACCAGGTCCTGCAGCGTCGTGAACACGTCCTGGTTGGCGCTCGGCGCGACGGTGAACTGGTCGCCCGCCGCGGGCGTGCCGCTGATCTGCAGCTGCGCGCCGTTGAAGCTGATCGTCTGGCCGTCGGTGTAGGTCGCCGGCGCCGTCGTCGTCGGCGGCACCGCGGAGTCGGTGATCGTGTAGCTGGTCGGGCTCGTGAACGACAGCGTGTACGGCGGGTGGCCGGCTGCCCACGCGGCCGGATCGGTCACGCTGTTGGTGCCGACGATCGCGGCGCCCGTGTTGGCGCCGCTCGCGCTGACCACGAACGTGCCGTTGCCGTTGCGGATCTGCTGGAAGACGCGCGTGCCGGTGTCGCCGTCGGCGACCTGGCGGTTCGAGCCGATCTGCACGAAGCGCTGCGTCTGATTGCCGGCGTAGCTGAACGTGCCATTGGACTCGGTGAACGGCGTCGTGCCGCTTGCGGTGCCCGAAAAGAGGTACTGGCCGCTGCCGTCCTGGGCGTTGGCGAGCTGCACGATGCCGGCGAGCTGCTGCTGGATCTCGGTCGCGATCGAGGCGCGCGTCTCGCGGGTCTGGGTCGCGTTGACGGCCTGCACCGCGAGGTCGCGGACCCTCTGCAGCGTGTTCGTCAGCGTGCCAAGCGTCGAGTCCTCGATCGACAGCCGGGTCTGTGCCAGGTTCGAGTTGGTCCCGTACTGCGTCAGCTGGTCGAGCGTCGCCTGGATGCCGAGCGAGGTACTGGCGGCCGACGGATCCTGGGCTGCCTGGTTGAACTTGAGGCCGGTCGAGATCTGCTGCTGCGTCAGCGCCAGCGCCGACTGCTGCCGGTCGAGCGCATCGACGAACGCCTGACTGAGGTAGCTGGTTGAGATCCGCATGGCGACTACCCGTGGATGGCGGTGAGCAGTGTCTGGAACATGGTGTCGGCCGTCGTCACGACCTTGGCGGCGGCGGCGTAGGCCTGCTGCCAGCGCAGCATGTTGGCGGCCTCCTCGTCGAGGTTGACGCCGGAGACGCTCGAGACCTGCTGCTGCGCCTGGTTGACGACCGCCTGCTGCGCGGTCTGCGCGGTGTTGGCCTGCTGCGTCAGCGTGCCGATGACGCCGACCAGCGTCGAGTAGCCGGCGCCGAGGCCGACCGTGCCGCCGACCAGCACCCCCTGGTTCTGCAGCTGCGCCATCGCGAGCGCGTTGCGGTTGTCGCCGCCGCCACTCGTGTTGGGCCCGACGGTGAACGTGTCGCCGGCGCTCGGCACACCGGTGATCGTGACGGTCCAGCCGTTGGCGGTGATCGGCTGCCCGGAGTTGTAGGCCTGGGGTGCGCCGCCATTGATCGTGTAGCTCGTCGGTGGGTTCTGGAACACGATGCTCGCGGGCGTCAGGAGCGCCGCGTTCGGCGGCAGCGGCGTCGAGGACACCGGCACCGAGGTCATTGGGGTCGCGGGCCCGATCGTCGCGTTGCCGACGTTGCTGAGCGCGGCCGCGGACTGCACCGGGGACGCCGCCGCGATCAGGCGCGGGTCGCTGAACGCGGTCGAGATCGTGCGCGCGGCGTTCGCGGTGGGCTTGACGAGGAAGGTGTCGCCGTTGGCGGGCGCACCGCCGACGACGAGGCTGACGCCGCCGACCACGAGCGGGTTGCCGGCCGTGCCCGCGCCGCTGACGGCGACCGTCTGGCCGGTGCCGTTGATCGTCGCGGTCCACGCCCCGCCCGAGTAGCGCAGCAGGTAGTCGTTGGTGGTGAGCGCCCCGACGCTGACCGAGGTCGCGGTCAGCGTGCCGCTGCCGCCGTTGGTCGAGTCGCTGAACACCGCCGGCAGCGCCACGTTGAGGAGCGGCTTGCCGAGCTGGCCGTTCTGGTCGAGGCCGAGCTGCTGCTGCGTGTTGACCTGCGCCGCGATCGCGGTCGCGAGCTGGCCGAGGCCGTTGAGCGCCGGCTCGATCATCTGCGAGGTCGCCTGCAGGAGGCCCCCGAGCTGCCCGCCGCTGATCGCCGAGGTGATGACCTGCTGGCCGGCGCCCTTGCCGTAGGTGATGTCGAGCTGGCTCGCGTCGTAGCTGTTCGAGGCGGTGCCGAGCGTCGTCGACTGGTTGCGCACGACGAGCGCCTGGCCGTTGCCGACGAAGAGGTCGACCGAGCCGTCCTGCTCGACGTTCGACTTCACCGAGACCAGCGAGCTCAGCTGCGTGACCAGCTGGTCGCGCTGGTCGAGGAGGTCGTTCGGCGGCTGGCCGCCCGCCTCGGCGGTCTGCGTTGCGATCTGTGCGTTCAGCTTCGCGATCGACGCCGCGAGGCTGTTGATGGTGCCGACGGTGGTGTTGAGCTGCTGGTTGATGTTCCCCTGCAGCGTGTCGAGCTGGGTCGCGGTCTGGCTGATCGAGGAGGCGAGGCCCTGCGCCTGCGAGATGATCTGCTGGCGGTTGCTCGCCGAGGACGGGTCGCTCGAGAGCGTCTGCCAGGCGTTGAAGAACGAGGTGATGCCGGCGCTGACGCCGTTGGTGGACCCGGACAGCAGGTTGTCGACCTGGTTCGCGACGTTGAGGAACGAGGTCTGCTGGCCGAGCACGCCGTTGCCGGCCCGCAGCTGGTCGACGGCGAATTGGTCGTAGGCGCGCGACACGGACGTCACGTCGACGCCGTTGCCGATGAAGATGCCGGCCGTCGCGTCGGGGTTGCGGTCGGCAAGGTTCGCGGTCTGGCGGCTGTAGCCGACCGTGTTCGCGTTCGAGATGTTGTTGCCCGTCACGGCCAGCGCGCGTTGGAACGCGATCAGGCCCGAGACGGCAGTGTTCATGATATCGGCCATGCACCCTCGCCCTCGCGCGTGGCTCGCGCCACGGCGGGTACTTCCGTACGGCTAGAAGATCGGCGGCTCCGGCAATTCCTTGAGCGCCGTCACAGCGCCCCGGAACTGGCTTGAGCGCATAACTGCGGCGATCTTCGTCGAATATGCAGGATCTGTCGCGTATCCTGCAGTTTGCAGCGCTGCAGCAAAGCGCTCGGGGTCGCTGCCCTGCTGAAGGGCCGGCTGATAGCGCTCGTGGCCCTGCAGGAAGCTCACGTAGTCCTCGAAGCCGTGGGCGATCGAGTCGTAGGCCCGAAACGGCTCGCGGCGCCGCTCGGCGACCCCGCCCGTGTACTCGAGCGTCTCCTTGAGGACGCGCCGACCGGTCCAGGTGGCGTCAGCCTTGATGCCGAACAGGTTGTAGCTCGTCCCCTCCTCGGCGCCGGGGACCTGCCGGCCCCAGTTGCTCTCGAGTGCCGCCTGCGCGACGAGCGCGAGCGGGTCGACGCCGAGCGCGCTTGCGGCGGCGGTCGCCGACGGCATCACGAGGGCGACGAACTCCTCTGGGGTCGCGGCGAGCGCGCCCTCGGGCGCGGGGCCCCCGGGCGCGCCGCCTGCGGGCGCGACGGCCTCGGCCGGCGGCGCCTCGGTCGCGTTGCCGCCGGCGGCGGCGATCGCCGCCGCGATGCTCGGCGTCGGCGCGCGGCGCGTGAGCTTGCCGTAGGCGCCCTCGGGCAGCGTCGTCGCGAGCGCGTGCGGCGCGAGGCTGCGGACGAGGAGGTCCGCGATGCCGAGCCCGCGGCCCTGCGACAGCGACTGCGACAGCTGCTGGTCGAAGAGGTCCTGGTAGAAGCGGCTCTGGTCGCTGTCGAAGAGCCCGTCGCCGAGCTTCGCGTCGCGCATCGACTTCAGCATCATGCCGATGAACAGCGACTCGAACTGCTGCGCGACCGCGCGCAGCGTCTTGGGGTCGGTCGGCGCCGCGGCGCTCGCGGTCTTGAGCGCATCGAGCCCGGCGAGGTCGAGGACGCTGCGCGCCTCGGCCGCGGCGTCGGTCGCCGGCATCGTCGCGATCGGCAGTTGCGTGTTCATGGCGACCTCAGATGACGATCAGCTGCGCGTGCAGCGCGCCCGCCTGCTGCAGGGCCTCGAGGATCGCGACCAGGTCGCCGGGCGCGGCGCCCACCTGGTTGACGGCGCGCACGATCTCGTCGAGCGAGACGCCCGGCTCGAACAGGAACATGCGGCTCGCCTTCTGCTGCACGTCGATCGAGGAGTCGGGCACGGTGACGGTCGTCCCGCCCTGCGACAGCGCGTTCGGCTGCGAGACGCGCTGCTCCTCCTTGATCGTGACCGTGAGGGAGCCGTGCGAGACGGCCGCCGGGCTCACGCGCACGTGGTCGCCGATGACGACGGTCCCGGTGCGCGAGTTGATGATCACGCGCGCCGGCGCGTCGCCCGGGTCGAGCTCGAGGTTCTCGATCATCGACAGGAACACGACCCGCTGGCCGGCGTCGCTCGGCGCACGCACGCTGACGGAGGCCGCATCGAGCGGGCTCGCGGCGCCGGCGCCGAGCTCCTGGTTGATGCGGGCCGCGAGGTGGGTCGCGGTCGTGAAGTCGGCGGTGTGCAGCGACAGGGTCAGGCTGTCGCCGTTGCCGAAGGTCGAGGGCACGGCGCGCTCGACGGTCGCGCCATTCGGCACGCGGCCGGAGGTCGGGACGTTGACGGTCACCTTCGAGCCGTCGTTGGCCTGGGCGCCGAAGCCGTTGACGACGAGGTTGCCCTGCGCGATCGCGTACACCTGGCCGTCGAGGCCTCTGAGCGGCGTCACGAGCAGCGACCCGCCGCGCAGGCTCTTGGCGTTGCCGATCGAGCTCACGGTCACGTCGATCGTCTGGCCGGGCTTGACGAAGGCCGGCAGCTCCGCGTGCACCGCGACCGCGGCGACGTTCTTCAGCTGCGGGTTCGTGCCCGCCGGCAGCGTGATGCCGAGCTGCTCGAGCCAGTTCTTGAGGCTCTGCGTCGTGAACGGCGCCTGCGTCGTCTGGTCGCCCGAGCCGTCGAGGCCGACGATGAGGCCGTAGCCGACCAGCTGGTTGCTGCGCACGCCCTGGACCGTCGCGAGGTCCTTGATGCGCTGGGTCGCGGCGTTGCCGCTGCCGAGCGCGCTCGCGGCGATGGCGAAGCCGAGCACGAGGGCGATCAGACGCGGGAATGGGTTGCGCATGGCGGCCTCAGAACGGCGTGATCGGCGAGTTGAAGAAGCGCGCGAGCCAGCCCTGACGGTTCGACTGGTCGATGACGCCCTTGCCGTTGTAGCTGATGCGCGCATCGGCGATGCGGTCCGAGGTCACCGAGTTGTCGGCCTGCACGTCGACGACGCGCACCACGCCCTGCACGCGCACGAACTCCTCGCCCTGGTTGAGCTGCAGCGCGCGCTCGCCGGAGATCAGGAGGTTGCCGTTCGGCAGCACCTCGGTGACGACCGCGGTGATGCTGCCGGTGAGCGCGTTCTGCTGGGTCGCTGTGCCGTTGCCGGTGAAGGCGCGCTTGGCGGCGAGCGAGGTGTCGCCGTTGAGCGGGAGCTTGCCCGCGAACGACGGCGCCGACAGCGTCGTCGAGTTGTCCTTCTGCGTCTGGGTGCTCGCGGTCTTGGAGGCGTTGAAGGCCTCCTGCAGGCGGATCGTGATGACGTCGCCGACGCGGTGCCCGCGCGGGTCCTCGAAGAACGCGACCGAGCGCGTGGCGCTGTAGATCGAGCCGTCGGTCGCGGGCGCCGCCGCCTGCGCGGCGCGGTACGCCGGGCCCTCGGCCGCCGGCGGCAGCTTCTCGGCCTTCAAGAGGTCGGTGCCGCAGCCGCCGAGCGCGAGCGCGGCGAGCACGATGAGCGGGCGGAGCACGGGGAAGCGGGTCATGGCGCGCCTTAGAGGTTCGTCGTCAGGTAGTTCAGCATCTGGTTCGTGGTCTCGATCGACTTCGAGTTCATCTCGTAGGCGCGCTGCGTCTCGATCATCGCGACGAGCTCCTGGACGACGTTGACGTTCGAGCCCTCGAGGTTGCCCTGCAGCAGCGTGCCGAGGCCGTTGAGGCCGGGCGTACCGACCTGCGGCGCGCCGCTCGCGGCCGACTCGGTCAGCAGGTTCTGGCCGCGCGGCTCGAGGCCGGCGTTGTTGGCAAAGCCCACGAGCTGGATCTGGCCGACCGTGGTCGGCGCCGAGGAGCCCGGGACGAGGACGCCGACGGTGCCGTCGGCGCCGATCGTCACCGAGGTCGCGTTCTGCGGGATCGTGATCGGCGGCTGCAGCTGGTAGCCCGCGCTCGTGACCATCTGGCCCTGGGAGTTGAGCTGGAACGTGCCGTCGCGCGAGTAGGCGAGCGTGCCGTCCGGCATCAGCACCTGGAAGAAGCCGTTGCCCTGGACCGCGACGTCGAGGGAGTTCGCGGTGTTCGTCAGCGAGCCCTGCGTGTAGACCTTCTCGGTCGCGACCACCTGCACGCCCGTGCCGAGGTACATGCCGGACGGCAGCTGCGTGTCCTGGGTGCTCTGCGAGCCCACCTGGCGCACGTTCTGGTACAGCAGGTCCTGGAACACGCCGCGGCTCTGCTTGTAGCCGGTGGTGTTCACGTTGGCGATGTTGTTGGAGATGACCGCCATGCGCGTGTCCTGCGCATCGAGTCCGGTCTTCGCTGCCCACAGTGCTGGAGTCATCGCTTTAGCCTCGGTTCGGTCGTAGGGTTCGGTCGCGGCGCCTTAGGCCGCCGACAGGAGTTTCTGAGCGCTCGCCGCGTTCTGGTCGGTGGTGCTCATCAGGCGCGTCTGCATGTCGAACATCCGCGCGAGCTCGATCATCTGCACGAGCGCGCGCGGGGCGTTGACGTTGCTGGTCTCGAGCGCGCCGCTTCGCACCTGCACCGCGGCGTCGAGCGGCGCGGGCGTCCCGTCCTTGGTGCGGATCAGGCCGTCGATGCCCTTGACGAGCTGCGCCTCCGGCGGGTTCACGAGCTTCAGGCGCGCAATCGCGCTCGCGCCCTTGGCGCCCGTGCCCTGCGGGACGATCGTGATCGTGCCGTCGCTGCCGATCGAGACGCTGTCGGCCGGCGGGATCGTGACGGGGCCGCCGTCGCCGAGCACCGGGAGCCCGGTCGCGGTCATCAGCATGCCGTCCGGCGACAGGTGCAGGTCGCCGGCGCGGGTGTAGGCCTCGCTGCCGTCCTTGGCCTGCACCGCGAGCCAGCCGCTGCCCATGACCGCGACGTCGAGCGGCGCGCCGGTCTGCGTGATCATGCCGGTCTCGGTCGAGAAACCCGAGACGTTGGCGACCGCGTTGACGCGCGTCGCGAAGCCCGGGCCCTCGACCGGCACCGCCGACATCGCGTGCAGGTCGGCGCGAAAGCCGGTGGTGCTGACGTTGGCGAGGTTCTGCGCGAGCACGGCCTGCGCCGCCATGATCTGCGAGGCGCCGGTCATGCCTACGTACAGTGAGCGATCCATGGCGTCGGTTCCGGGTCAGGACTCAGCGGATCTGCAGGATCGTCTGCGTGATCTGGTCGTCGGTCGTGATCATCTGCGCGTTGGCCTGGAAGGCGCGCTGCGCGGTGATCATGTCGACGAGCTCCTTGGTCAGGTCCACGTTCGAGGTCTCGAGGGCGCCCGACTGCACGAGGCCGATGTTCGAGGACCCGGCGGTGCCGCGGATCACGTTGCCCGAGGCGAAGGTCTCGGCCCAGTTCGAGTTGCCGAGCGGCGCGAGGCCCTGCGGGTTCGGGAAGTTCGAGATCGCGAGCTGGCCGAGCAGCAGCGAGCGGCCGTTGGTGTACTTGGC
>DATKOR010000019.1:0-9443 GCA_035524495.1 Steroidobacteraceae bacterium | reverse complement strand
CCCTACGGCATCATCCTCGTCACCGGACCCACGGGCTCCGGCAAGACGACGACGCTCTACGCCGCGCTCGGCCGCCTGAACGACGACACCCGCAATATCATGACGGTCGAGGACCCGATCGAGTACTACATCGACGGCATCGGCCAGACCCAGGTCAACACCAAGGTCGAGATGACCTTCGCCCGCGGCCTGCGCGCGATCCTGCGCCAGGACCCCGACGTCGTGATGGTCGGCGAGATCCGCGACATCGAGACCGCGCAGATCGCGGTGCAGGCGAGCCTCACCGGCCACCTCGTGCTCTCGACGCTGCACACCAACACCGCGGTCGGCGCGATCACGCGCCTCCGGGACATGGGAGTCGAGCCCTTCCTTCTGTCCTCGACGCTCCTCGGCGTGCTCGCGCAGCGCCTGGTGCGCGTCCTCGAGCCCGCGACGCGCGTGCCGTACCCGGCCAGCGACTCGGAGCGGCAGTTCCTGAACCTCGCCCCCGGCCAGCAGGCGACGCTCTACCGGCCGGCCGGCGGGGTCGGCAGCGGCTACCGCGGCCGGACCGGCATCTACGAGCTCGCCATCGTCGATGAGCAGATGCGCCAGCTGATCCACGACGGCGCGGGCGAGCTCGAGCTCGAGCGGCACGCGCGCCAGTCGACGCCCTCGATCCGCGACGACGGCCGCCACAAGATCCTCTCCGGCGTCACGACGCTCGAGGAAGTGCTGCGCGTCACGCGCGAAGACTGAGCCTAAGCCCGCGATGCCCGCCTTCGAATACACGGCCCTCGACGCCGCCGGCCGCGAGCGGCGCGGGCTCATCGAGGCCGACACCGCGCGCCAGGTCCGGCAGCTGCTGCGCGAGCAGACGCTGCTGCCCGTTACCGTGGCCGAGGTCGAGAAGAGCGAGGCCTCGCGCGGCCGCGCGCGGTTCTCGCTGCGGCGCGGCGTCTCGGCGGCCGACCTCGCGCTGCTGACCCGCCAGCTCGCGACGCTGTCGCGGGCGGGATTGCCGCTCGAGGAGGCGCTCTTGGCGGTGTCGCAGCAGACCGAGAAGCCGAGGGTCGCGGCGATCATCTCGGGCGTGCGGGCCCGCGTCCTCGAGGGCCGGACCCTCGCCGACGGCCTCGCGGCCTTCCCGCAGGTGTTCCCGGAGATCTACAAGGCCACCGTCGCCGCCGGCGAGCAGGCCGGGCGGCTCGACGCCGTGCTCGAGCGCCTCGCCGACTACACCGAGAACCGCCAGGCGCTGCAGAGCCGGGTGCGCAACGCGCTCGTGTACCCGGTGCTGCTGTCGGTCGTGTGCTTCGCGATCGTGTCGCTTTTGCTCGGCTACGTGGTGCCGGAGGTCGTGAACGTCTTTCGGACCGCCAAGCAGGAGCTGCCGATCCTGACCCGGGCGCTGATCTGGATCTCGGATGCCTTCCGGCGCTGGTGGTGGCTGATGGCGATCGTCGGCGGCGCGGGCGCGTGGGGCTTTCGGCGCTGGCTCGAGGACCCGGCGGCGCGGCGCCGCTGGCACCTCGCGCTGCTCAGCCTGCCGCTGATCGGGCGCGTGGTGCGCGGCGTCAACGCGGCGCGCTTCGCGCGCACGCTCGCGATCCTGTCGGCGAGCGCGGTCCCGGTGCTCGACGCGCTGCGGATCTCGGGCGAGGTCGTCACCAACCTGCCGATGCGCGACGCGGTCGACGAGGCGGCCGTCAGGGTGCGCGAGGGCGCGCCGATCGCGCGCTCGCTCGGCGTCTCCAAGCTCTACCCGCCGATGCTGATCCACCTGATCGCGAGCGGCGAGACGAGCGGCGAGCTCGAGGCGATGCTGGCCCGCGCCGCCGACAACCAGGAGCGCGAGATGGACGGCATCGTCAACACCGCCGTCAACGTGCTGGGGCCGGTCATGATCCTGGTGATGGGCGGATTCGTGCTCCTGATCGTGCTGGCCCTGCTGCTGCCGATCTTCCAGCTGAACCAGCTGGTGCGCTGAGCTTCGAGCGCCGATTTCGCGAACCCGGTCACGCAAAGTTCATTGCCGCGCCCCTTGCGAGGCGCGCGGGGCTGTCTTATAACGGCGCCGCGCAGAGTCTCTTTCGTGACTGACATGAGCGAAAAGCCCGAGTCAGACGAGTTCGACGAGGACGATGCCGACGAGGCCGTCGACAGCGACGACCCGCAGCTTGAGCATTTGATTAAGGACCTCGAGTCGCAGAAGCGGCGCGCGGGGCCCAAGATCGGCGAGCCGGCGTGGCGGCGGCTCGAGAAGTACCTCGAACAGAAGCGCACCGCCGAGCTCTTGTCCGACTTCGACGACTACGACGTCGGCGAGGGCCCCGACGAGGGCCGCCCGGCCAAGCGCGTCGCCAAGAAGGCGCGCCGCTGAGGCGGGCGGCGGGGCCGCCCGCCCGCAACCTCAATCGCGCTCCTCGAGCCCGGTGTCGCGCGCCGCGACCGCCGCGTCCTGCCCGCGCCGCGCGTAATCCTCGAGCGCCGCGTAGCGCCCGCCCTCCTCCACGGCCGCCCGCATCGCGATCGGCTGCGCGCCCGCCTTCTCGAGCTTCTGGTTGAGCGCCGGGAGCTCCGTCTGCGTCAGCTTCTGGGTGTCGGACTCGACCTCGGCGAGCTCGCGCTCGAGCACCGCCACCCGCTCGACCTGGTAGTCGCCCGGCCGGCCCTCGTAGGACAGGATCGCGGCGTAGGCATCGTCGAGGTGCTCGCGCAGGCGCTCCTCGCCGGTGATCGCCCCGCCCTCCTTGGTCGCGACGACCTGGCGGCGGAGCGCATCGACGGCGTCCTCGAAGTGCTGCAGCGAGTCGCCGAGCGCCTTGTCGGCCTCGGCCTTGGCGCGGCGCTGCTGGGCGAGGAGCCGCAGGCCGTTCAGGCGGTCGACGAGGTCGCTCATGCGCCCGAAGAGCGCGTGCGCCTTCATCGCCGCGGCGAACTGGGCCCGCCGGTCCTCGACGCTGAACGTCGCGCGCCGGTCGAGGCCGATCTCGAGCGTCTGCTCGTAGACCTTGCCGGCCTTCGTCAGGCGCACCGTGTAGCGGCCGGGCACGACGCGCGGCCCGCGCAGCCCCGCGTACGCCGCCTGCGCCGCGGTCGGCACGCGCGGCGGGCGCACCGCCATCGACCACACGACCCGGTTGATGCCCTTGCGCTTGCCGGCCTGCAGCGTGTCGATGAGGTTGCCGTCGGCGTCGAACACCTCGAGCTTGAGGCGCCCGAACACGTGCCGCGTCGGCTGGTAGTAGCTGATCACGGCGCCGTTGGCGGGGTTCTCGCCGCGAAAGCCCGCATCGCCCTCGGGCCAGCCGCCGAAGGCGCGGACCCGCTGCTGGATCGGCCGCGACGGCAGGAACGCGACCTCGGCCTTAAGATCAGTGGTCGCGAGCGCCCTGAGCGGCGTCAGGTCGTCGATGATCCAGAGCCCCCGCCCGTGCGTCGCGACGACGAGGTCCTGGTCGCGCGACTGGAACGCGAGGTCGCGGACCGCGACCGACGGGAAGCCGCCGCCCTTGAACTCGGCCCAGTGCGCGCCCGCGTCGACCGAGATGAAGAGCCCGAACTCGGTGCCGACGTAGAGCACGCTCGGGTTGACGGGATCCTCCTTGACGACGTGCGCGTAGCCGCGCACGCCCGCGCCGGGACCGACGAGCCGCTGCCAGCTCTGGCCGAAGTCGCGGCTCACGTAGACATAGGGCGTGAGGTCGCCGAACGTGTGCCGGTCGAAGGCGGCGTAGACGACGCCGTCGGCCTGGCGCCCCGGCTCGACCCAGGACACCCAGCTCGCGCTCGGCAGGCCCTTGATGTTCGGCGTCTGGTTGTGCCAGCTCTGGCCGCCGTCGCGCGTCAGCTGCAGGTTGCCGTCGTCGGTCCCGACCCAGATGACGTTCCCGTCGCGCGGGCTCTCGGCGATCGAGTAGATCGTCGTGTGCATCTCGGCCGCCGAGTTGTCGACGGTGACGCCGCCCGACTCCTCCTGCTTCTGCTTGGCCGGGTCGTTGGTCGTGAGGTCGGGCGAGATCCGCGCCCACGACTGCCCGTGGTCGCGCGTCAGGAACAGGAACTGCGCGCCGATGTAGAGCTTCTTCGGGTCGTTCGGCGAGAGCGCGACCGGCGTGTTCCAGTTAAAGCGCAGCTTCTCCTTGAAGCCCGCCTTCGGCTGGATGTTCCTGTGCTCGAGCGTGTGGCGGTTGACGCGCGCGAGGTCGCCGCCCTGCGACTCGGCGTACGCGAAGTCCGGATCGGAGGGATCCGAGTAGGCCCAGAAGCCGTCGCCACCGTAGAGGTTCTCCCAGCGGTTGTTGGTGATGCCGCCCGGGTAGGCCGAGTCGCCGACCCAGGAGCTGTTGTCCTGCAGCCCGCCGTACACCTGGTAGGGATCGCGGTTGTCGACGGACACGTGATAGAACTGCGACACGGGCAGGTTGTCGACCTTCCACCACTTGTTGCCGCCGTCGTGGCTGATCCACAGCCCGCCGTCGTCGCCCGTGACGACGAAGCGCGGGTTCTTCGGGTCGATCCACAGGTCGTGGTGATCGCCGTGCGTGCCGCTCGTGTCGACCGCCTCGGCGACCGTCGCGAAGCTCTTGCCGCCGTCCTCGGAGGCGATCAGGCGCAGGTTCGGCTTGTAGATCCGGTCGGCGTTCGTGGGATCCACGACGAGGCGCGCGAAGTAGAACGGGCGCCACACCATGCTGTTGCTGCGGTCGCGCTCGTCCCAGGTCTTGCCGCCGTCGTCGGACCGGTACAGCGCCGAGCGCACGCCCTCGATGACCGTGTAGACGACGTCGGGATTCGAGGGCGCGATCGCGACCTCGATCCGGCCCCAGGGGCCCGCCGGGAGTCCCTTGGCGCTCGTTGAATCGACGCTCTTCCAGCTCTTGCCGCCGTCTTCGGTCAGGAAGAGGCCCGAGCCCGACGGCGCCTTCGGCCCCTCGCCGCCCGAGCGGAACGTCCAGCCCTTGCGCCGGAAATCCCACAGGCCCGCGAACAGCCGGTCGGGATTGCGCGGATCCATCGCGAGGCTCGCGCAGCCGGTCGAGAGGTTCGGACCCTTGAGGACGAGCGTCCAGTTCTGGCCGCCGTCGGTCGTCTTGTAGAGGCCGCGGTCGGCGGAGTCGGACCAGAGCTTGCCCGGTACGCACGCGTAGACGGTGTTGCCGTCCTTCGGGCTCACGATGATGCGGCTGATGCGCTCCGACTCCGGGAGTCCCATCGCGGTCCAGCTGTCACCGCCGTCGGAGGAGCGGTAGATGCCGGTACCGACGGAGACGGAGTTGCGCGTCCAGCTCTCGCCGGTCCCGACCCACACCACCTTGGGATCGGTCGGGTCGAGGGCGATCGCGCCGATCGACTGCGTCGGCTCCTTGTCGAAGACCGGCTTGAACGTCGTGCCGCTGTCGAGCGAGCGCCACACGCCGCCCGAGGCGGCGCCGACGTAGAGCGTGATCTTGCCGTCGTCCTCGGCGCGGCCGGCGATCGCGGCGATGCGCCCGCTCATCGTCGCCGAGCCTATGTTGCGGGCGCCGAGCCCGGAGATGATCGCGGAGTCGGCGACCGGCGCGGGCGTCGCGGCCAGCGCGAGCGGTGCGGCGGCGAGCGAGGTCAGCGTCACGAGCACTTTCATGGGCGCACCTCGGCGACCGCGCGGGGCTTGGACTCCGGGAACGTGAAGGCGCCGGCGGGCGGCGCCACGTTCGCCTCGGCACTCTCGTAGACGAACTTCTGGCGGTGCGCGGGCTCCGAGCCCTTGGCGCCCGTCTCCTCGGTCATCGCGACCCAGACGCCGCCGACCTGCTCGTACTCGCCGTAGTCGGTCTCCGACCACTGCTCGGCGCCGCGCAGCGTCTGGCGGTCGAGCTCGCGGATCACCATCCAGGTGTCGGGGTCGATCCAGTAGGTCGCCTCGTCGCCCCACTTCAGGCTCACGCGGATCTTGTGGGCCGGGGTGCCGTCGACCTCGTCGAGTCCGAGGTACTCGACCCTGTGGCCCTTCCGCTTGTAGTCGACGAAGGCGCCGGCGATGTCGGCCGCGAGCGCGAATCCCTTGGCCTCGTCGGCCGACATTCTTGACGGATCTTTGCGTCCCTGGAACGGCTGCACCTGCCAGGCGTCGTGGCCGTCGTAGGCCTGGACCGCCGTCAGCCCCTGCAGCGTCACGTCCTGCCGGTACTCGCCGGCGGCGGTCTTCCATTCGGTGACCTTGAGCTCGATCCGCGCGCCCGGGATCACGAGGCGGCCGGTGCGCTTAAGCACCGTGAGCGCATGGAGTTTTTCGGCGCCGCCGCGGGCTTCGACGTTGTGGGCGATGATCTCATCGGCGGTCGGGCCCGGCGCCGCGCCGGCCGCCAGTGGCAGTACGGCCCATACGAGGCCCCAGAGTCGCGCCATGGATGTCCCCTGCTCCACGAGTTGAGGCGCGCAGGGTCCACGAAGCGCCGCGCCCCGTCAACCGGTCTGCGACGGTCAGTGGAAGTCGCGCGACGGGGCGATGAGGGCGCCCAGCAGCGGCGAGCGGTCGACGAGTCGCTCGACGATCAGGTGCACGACGTCCCCCTCGCGCTGCAGCGTGCCGCCCGCCTCGAGCAGGCGCGACTCGAGCAGCGGGCGGCGCCAGCGTTCGCCGACGTTGCGCCACACGACGAGGTTGACGACGCCGGTCTCGTCCTCGAGCGTGACGAACGTGACGCCGGACGCCGAGCCCGGGCGCTGGCGGACGAGCACGATGCCGCAGGTGCGGATCCGCGCCCCTTGCGGCAACCCGCGCACCTCCTCGGCCCGCAGCAGGCCCTTCGCCGCGAGCCGCGGGCGCAAGAGCGCGAGCGGGTGGCGGCCGAGCGAGAGCCCGAGCGAGCGGTAGTCGGCGACGATGTCCTCGCCCTCGCGCGGCGCGCGCAGCAGCGGCGCGCCCTCCGCGATCCGCGGCGTCGGCAAGAGCGGCATCGGCGCGACGATGCCGCCGACGTCCCAGGCCGCGCGGTGGCGGTGGCCCGCGAGCGTGCCGAGCGCGCCGCTCGCGGCGAGCGCACTTAAGTCGCGGCGCTCGAGCGAGGCGCGCTCGGCGAGGTCCTGGACGCTCGCGAACGGCCGCTCGCCGCGCGCCTCGACGAGGCGCTCGGCGCTCGCGCGCGCGAGCCCGCGCACCTGGTTGAAGCCGAGCCGCAGCGCCGGCGGCTCGCCCTCGAGCGTCGTCTCGACGGCGCTTCGGTTCACGTCGACGCCGCGCACCTCGACGCCGTGCTCGCGCGCATCGCGCGCGAGCTGCGCCGGCGCGTAGAAACCCATCGGCTGGCTGTTGAGGAGCGCGGCGGTGAAGGCCGCGGGCTCGTGGCACTTGAGCCACGCCGAGACGTAGACGAGCAGCGCAAAGCTCGCCGCGTGCGACTCGGGGAAGCCGTATTCGCCGAAGCCGAGGATCTGGTTGAAGATCGCGCGCGCGAAGCCCTCGGCGTAGCCGCGCGCGCGCATGCCGTCGATCAGGCGCGCCTCGAAGGGCCCGAGTCCGCCGCGCCGCTTCCAGGCCGCCATCGCGCGCCGCAGCCGGTCGGCCTCGCCCGGCGAGAACCCCGCGGCCACGACCGCGAGCTGCATGACCTGCTCCTGGAAGATCGGCACGCCGAGCGTGCGCTCGAGCACGTCCTTGACCTCGACGCTCGGGTAGCTGACCGGCTCCTCGCCGTTGCGGCGCCTGAGGTACGGATGGACCATGTCGCCCTGGATCGGGCCCGGCCGGATGATCGCGACCTCGATCACGAGGTCGTAGTAGTTGCGGGGCTTCAGGCGCGGCAGCATCGCCATCTGCGCCCGCGACTCGATCTGGAACACCCCGATCGTGTCGGCGCGCGAGATCATCGCGTAGGTGGCCGGGTCCTCGGGCGGCACGTCGGCCATCGCGAACGGCCGCCGCCGCCGGGCCGCGACGAGCGCGAGCGCGCGCCGGATCGCGGTCAGCATCCCGAGGCCGAGCACGTCGACCTTCAGGAGCCCGAGGTCGTCGAGGTCGTCCTTGTCCCACTCGATGACGGTGCGCTCCTCCATCGCCGCGTTCTCGACCGGCACGAGCTCGGCGAGCGAGCGGCGCGCGATCACGAAGCCGCCGACGTGCTGCGACAGGTGGCGCGGGAAGCCGATCAGCTCGCGCGCGAGGCCAAGCGCACGCGCGAGCATCGGGTTCGCAGGATCGAGGCCCGCCTCGCGCACGCGCCCGTCGTCGATCCGGCTGCCGTCCCACCACTGCATGCTGCGCGCCAGCCGCTCGCAGGTGAGCGTGTCGAGTCCGAGCGCCTTGCCGATGTCCCTGAGCGCACTGCGCGGGCGGTAGCAGATCACGGTCGCGGTCAGCGCCGCGCGGTGCCGTCCGTACTTCTGATAGAGGTACTGGATCACCTCCTCGCGCCGCTCGTGCTCGAAGTCGACGTCGATGTCCGGCGGCTCGTTGCGTTCCTTGGACACGAAGCGCTCGAAGAGCAGCGACATCCGCGACGGGTCGACCTCGGTGATGCCGAGGCAGTAGCAGACCGCGGAGTTCGCGGCCGAGCCGCGGCCCTGGCAGAGAATGTTCAGATCATGACGCGCGTGGTGCACCAGGTCCTGCACGGTCAGGAAAAAGTGCTCGTAGCGCAGCTCCGCGATCAGCGCCAACTCGCGTTCGATGAGCGCACGCACGCGTGCCGGCACACCGCCCGGCCAGCGCTCGGCCAGTCCGCGCTCGGTGAGCGCGCGCAGGTGCTCGCTGGCCGTGAGGCCGGGCGGTACCAGCTCGGCCGGATACTCGTAGCGCAGCTCGCTCAGCGAGAACTCGCAGCGTTCCGCGATGGCGAGGCTCTCGGCGAGCAACTCCGGCGGGTAGATGCGCTGCAGCCCGGCGAGCGAGCGCAGGCAGCGCTCGGCGTTCGGATACAGACGCGAGCCGGCTGCATCCAGTGTGCAGCCATGGCGTGTGGCGGTCAGCACGTCCTGCAACATGCGGCGGGCGCGCGTATGCATGTGCACGTCGCCGGCGGCCACCAGGCGCACGCCGCTGTCGCGCGACAACGCGAGGGCTTGCGCCAGACGTTCAGCGTCATCGGCGCCACGATGCAGCTCGAGTGCCATCCAGCTGCGCTCGGGGAAGAACTCCCGCAGCCAGCGCGCCAGCGCGCTAGCGGTGCAGGGCGGCTCGGAGGCGGGTGACTTGGTGGCGGGCGGCTTGGGGGCGCGCGCGGGCAGTATCCCCAACACCAGGCAATCCGCGAGGCCGTCCTCGAAATCGGCCCTGCTCAGGCGGTATTCACCCTTCTTCGAACGGCAGCGGCCGAGCGTGATCAATGCGCAGATCTGGCTGTAAGCCTTTTGGGAAGGGGCCAGCAGTACCAGCTTGGTGCCGCAGGTGGTGCGGAATTCCGCCCCGATGAGGAGCTGGAAGCGGGCTTGCCGCTCGGCCGGCAGATCGCGCACGGCTTCGTGGGCGCGCACGATCCCGG
>DATKOR010000018.1:0-32769 GCA_035524495.1 Steroidobacteraceae bacterium | reverse complement strand
GATGTAGATGTGCTCGAGCGCGAGCTCCGGGAACTCGGCGGCGTGGATCCGCGTCACCACCGAGCGCCACAGCCGCGAGGTCTCGAGCACGTTCGCCTTGTCGACCGAGGTCAGGTGCTTGCGCCGCGCGCGCGCGAGCCGACCGCCGAGGCGCACGATGCGCTCGATCTCAGGCACCGTGTAGACGCACAGGTCGCTGGCCGAGGTCTCGGTGCGGGTCTTCTCGCCGAAGTAGATGCCGCCCGTGAGCTCGCGGATCACCATGATGTCGACGCCCTCGAGGAGCTCTGCCTTGAGCGGCGAGGCGTCGAGCACCGCCTTGAAGCAGGTCACGGGCCTTAAGTTCGCGTAGAGCTGCAGCTCGCGCCGCAGCTGCAGGATCGCCTGCTCCGGGCGCACCTTCTGCGCGGGGTCCGAGTAGCGCGGCGAGCCGATCGCGCCGAAGAGGATCGCATCGGCGGTCTTCGCAAGTGCCAGCGTCGCCGGCGGCAGCGGCAGCCCGGTCGCGTCCATCGCCGCGGCGCCGACCGGCGCCTCCTCGAAGCGGAACTCGTGCCTGAAGCGCCGCGCGATCGCCTCGAGGCAGCGCACGGCCTCGGCGACGACCTCGGGGCCGATGCCGTCGCCCGGCAGTACCGCGAGGTGGGCCTTCACCGGCCGGTCCTGAGCTCGTAGGCGCGGATCGCGGCCTCCTGGGCGAGCAGGTAGCCCGTCTCGTCGACGCCGTGCATCAGGCAGTAGCGCGCGAAGGCCTCGAGCGGGAACGGCACGCGCCGCCCGTCGGGGAGCGCGAGCGTGCAGCTGTCGAGGTCGATCGTGATCTCGACGCCCGGGTGCTCGAGGAGCCAGGCGTGCGCGGCCTCGTCGATGACCGCGGGCACGAGGCCGTTCTTCAGGCAGTTGTTGCGGAAGATGTCCGCGATCTCGGTGCTGACGACCGCCCGGAAGCCGTAGTCGGCAAGCCCCCACGGCGCGTGCTCGCGCGAGGAGCCGCAGCCGATGTTGCGGCCGGCGACCAGGATGCCGCAGCCGGCGGACTCGGGCCGGTTCAGCACGAAGTCGGCGACCGGCTTGCCGTTCGCGTCGTAGCGCCAGTCGGCGAACAGGTGCTTGCCGAGGCCCTCGCGCGTCGTCGTCGTCAGGAAGCGCGCCGGCATGATCTGGTCGGTGTCGATGTTGGTGCGCGCCATGACGACGGTGCGCGAACGGATGCTCTGCGTCGGTTGCATCGCCTTCCTCAGGACAGGAACTGGCGCGGGTCGCTGACCCGGCCTTCGATCGCGCTCGCGGCGGCGGTGATCGGGCTCGCGAGCAAGGTCCGCGCGCCGACGCCCTGGCGACCCTCGAAGTTGCGGTTGCTGGTGCTGACGCAGTACGCGCCGCGCGCGACGAGGTCGCCGTTCATGCCGAGGCACATCGAGCAGCCGGACTCGCGCCACTCGGCGCCGGCATCGGTGAACACGCGGTCGAGCCCCTCGCGCTCGGCCTCGCGCTTGATGCGCTGCGAGCCCGGCACGACGAGGAGCTTCAGGCCCTTCGCGATGCGCCGGCCGCGCAGCACCCCGGCCGCGGCCCGCAGGTCCGAGAGGCGCGCGTTGGTGCAGCTGCCGATGAACACGTACTCGACGTGCTGGCCGAGCATCGACTGGCCCGCCTCGAGGCCCATGTAGTTGAGGGCCTTGTCGTGGATCGCATCGCCGGGCCTCAATGGGATCGACTCGCCGATCGCGACCGACATGCCGGGGTTCGTGCCGTAGGTGATCATCGGCGCGAGCGCCGCGGCATCGAGCGCGATCTCGCGGTCGAAGCGCGCGCCCGGATCGCTCGCGAGCGTGCGCCAGCCCGCGACCGCGGCGTCCCAGGCGGCGCCCTTGGGCGCCCGCGGCCGGCCCTCCAGGTACGCGAAGGTCGTCTCGTCTGGGGCGACGAGGCCGGCGCGTGCGCCGGCCTCGATCGACATGTTGCAGACCGTCATGCGCTCGTCCATGTCGAGCTCGCGGATCGTCGCGCCGCGGTACTCGATGACCGAGCCCGTGCCGCCGGCGACGCCGAGGCGCTGGATGATCGCGAGCACGAGGTCCTTGGCGGTCACGCCGGGCGCGAGCTTGCCGTCGACGTTGATCGCGAGCGTCTTCGGCTGCCGCTGCAGCAGGCACTGCGTCGCGAGCACGTGGCCGACCTCGGTCGTGCCGATGCCGAAGGCGAGGGCGCCGAAGGCGCCGTGGGTGCTGGTGTGGCTGTCGCCGCAGACGATCGTCTGGCCGGGCTGCGTGAGCCCGAGCTCCGGCCCGATGATGTGGACGATGCCGCGGTCCGGGTGCTCGATGCCGAACACCTCGACGCCGAACTCGGCGCAGTTCTTCTCGAACTCGCGCACCTGGCGCGCGGCGCTCTCGAGGCGGATCGGGATCCTCCCGTAGAGCTCGTCGGCGATGGTCGGCGTCGAGTGGTCCATCGTGCCGACGGTGCGGTCGGTGCGCCGCACCTTGAGCCCGCGGCCGCGCAGCATCGCGTAGGCCTGCGGCGTCGTGACCTCGTGCGTCAGGTGCAGGTCGACGTACAGCACCGCCGGGGTCTCGTCGCTCTCGGCGACCACCTCGTGCGCGCGCCAGATCTTCTCGACCAGCGTCGTCGCCGTCATGCGGTCTGGACCGTGCGCGCGTCGACCGACAGCTGCGCGTGCGCCGGGCGCGTGCCGTGGCGGGTCGACTGGATGCGGTTGATGACCTCGAGGTAGGCGCGGGCGCTCGACTCGATGATGTTGGTGCTGATGCTCGCGCCGCGGTAGCTGCGCTCGTTGTGCACGACGTTGACGATCGCCTCGCCCTGCGCGTCCTCGCCCTCGGTGACGCTGCGCACCTCGAAGCTGTGCAGCTTCACCGCGGTGCCGGTCGCGGCCTCGATGGCCTTGAACGCGGCGTCGATCGGCCCGTCGCCGGTCGCTCCCTGCTCGACCGAGCGGCCGTCGCTGTGCGTGAGCCTGACGACCGCCGAGGCGGCGGCGCCGGTGGTCGCCGAGGTCCAGAGCGCGTCGATGTGCCAGGGGCCCGCGCCGTCGCCGCCCGCGCGCAGCACCAGCGCCTCGATGTCGCCGTCGAAGAGCTCCTTCTTCTTGTCGGCGAGCGCCTTGAACTCGGTGAAGACCGCCTCGAGCTCGGCGTCGCTGAGCTCGTAGCCGAGCTCGCGGACCCGGTCGCGGAACGCATGCCGGCCGCTGTGCTTGCCGAGCACGAGGTGGGTGCGCGTGAGCCCGACGTCCTGCGGCCGCATGATCTCGTAGGTCGAATGGTGCTTCAGCATGCCGTGCTGGTGAATGCCGGACTCGTGCGCGAAGGCGTTCTCGCCGACGATCGCTTTGTTGCGCGGCACCGGCATGCCGGTGATCGTCGAGACCAGCCGCGAGGTCGGGTACAGGCGCTGCGTGTGGATGCCGGTTTGCAGCCCGTAGTAGCCCTCGCGCGTCTTGAGCGCCATCACCACTTCCTCGAGCGAGCAGTTGCCGGCGCGCTCGCCGATGCCGTTGATCGTGCACTCGATCTGGCGCGCGCCGGCGCCGGCCGCCGACAGGCTGTTGGCGACCGCCATGCCGAGGTCGTTGTGGCAGTGCACCGAGAGCACGACCTCCTCGATGCCCGGTACGTGGCGCCTCAGGTACTCGAACACCTCGGCGAACTCCTGCGGCGTCGTGTAGCCGACGGTGTCGGGGATGTTGATCGTCGTCGCGCCCGCGGCGATCACCGCGGTCACGACCTCGGCGAGGAACTCAAGCTCGGTGCGCGAGGCGTCCTCGGGCGAGAACTCGACGTCGGCGACCAGGCTCCTCGCGTAGCGCACGCCCTCGACGGCGGCCTTCAGGATCTCGCCCTTGGCCATGTTGAGCTTGTGCTCGCGATGGATCGCGCTCGTGGCCAGGAACACGTGGATCCGGTGGCGCGGCGCGTCCTTGATCGCCGAATGCGCCTTCTCGATGTCGTCGCGGTTGCAGCGCGCGAGGCCGCAGATCACCGGACCCTGGACCTCGCGCGCGATCGTCTGCACCGACTCCCAGTCGCCGCGCGAGGCGGCCGGGAAGCCCGCCTCGATGACGTCGACGCCGAGGTCGGCGAGCGCCTTCGCGACCCGAAGCTTCTCCGGCGGCGTCATGCTGCAGCCCGGCGACTGCTCGCCGTCTCTCAAGGTCGTGTCGAAGATGATGACGCGGTTCGGGTCGTGGGGGCGCATGACGGTGTCTCCGTACGGACTAGCGGGCCTGTTCCAGCCAGGGCATCCGGGCGCGCAGCGCGCGACCGACCTTCTCGATCGGGTGCCTCAAGTCCTTGTTGAGCAGCTTCGTGTACTTCTTCTTGCCGCTCTTGGCCTCGCGGATCCACTGGCGCGCGAACTTGCCGGCCTGGATCTCCTTGAGGATCTTCTTCATCTCCGCCTTGGTCGAGCGCGTGACGACGCGCGGCCCGCGCGTCAGGTCGCCGTACTTCGCGGTCTCGGAGATGAACTGGTGCATCTTCGCGAGCCCGCCCTCGTGCAAGAGGTCGACGATGAGCTTGAGCTCGTGCAGCACCTCGTAGTAGGCGGCCTCGGGCTTGTAGCCGGCCTCGACCAGCGTCTCGAAGCCCTTGACGACGAGCTCGGTCGTGCCGCCGCAGAGCACGACCTGTTCGCCGAAGAGGTCGGTCACCGTCTCCTCCTCGAAGGTCGTCTCAAGCACGCCGCCGCGCGTGCCGCCGATGCCATGCGCGTAGGCGAGCGCCTTCTGCTTGGCCTTGCCGGTCGCGTTCTGCGCGACCGCGATCAGGCACGGCACGCCGCGACCCTGCTGGTACTGCCGCCGCACGAGGTCCCCGGGACCCTTGGGCGCGATCAGCACGACGTCGAGGTCCTTGCGCGGCTTGATCTGCTTGAAGTGGATGTTGAAGCCGTGCGCGAACAGCAGCGTCGCGCCCCGGCCGAGCGCGCCCTTGATCTCGGCATAGACCGCCGGCTGGGCGAGGTCGGGCGTCAGCAGCGCCACCAGCTGCGCGCCCTTGGCGGCGACCGCGGGCTCGGCGACCTTGAGGCCGTCCTTCTTGGCCTTGGCCCAGCTCGCGCCATCGCGCCTGAGGCCCACGACGACGTCGTAGCCGCTGTCCTTCAGGTTCAGGGCGTGGGCGCGGCCCTGGCTGCCGTAGCCGAGGATCGCGATCTTCGCGCCCTTCAGGGCCTTCGAGTCGACATCTTTCGCCGAGTAAATCCGCATGAGCTCTCTCCGGATGCAATGCCAGGGGCCAAAAGAAAACCCCGCCTCGGGCGGTGCCGGTGCGGGGTTCCTGTGTTGAGTGGCGACTTCGCGTCAGCCGAGGATCCCGCACCTCCGAGTGCGAAGAAGGAGGGGAAGCGCGAGCGCGAGCGGGCGCGACGCCAGCGGCGTCACGTGGATACGGGCAATCGGAGGGTCACAGACAGCCATCGGGGTCGCGCGTCGGGTTAACGCTTGGATGTCAGCATAGCGGCCGCGGCCTTGTCAACGTGGCCGCTCCGTTCGACTATTCGGGGCTGCGGAGGGCCCCGATGCTGCCGTTCCTTGAACATGCCGATGCGTCCTGCCGTCCGCTCTGGCTGGTGCGCGAAGAGGACGCCGACGGCTGGCTCGCGCGCCTCCCCGAGCGCGGCCGGCTCGAGGCCTGGGTGCGCGGCAACGGCTTTCGCGGCGAGCGCGGCCGCATTCTGATGCTGCCCGGGGCGGGCGGCGAGCCCTCGGGCGCCGCACTCGGCCTCGGACGCTTGGGCTCGCTCGCCGAGCTCATGCCGCAGCACCTGCAGGGGGCGCCCGATCGCCTCGCGCCCGGCAGCTACCGGCTCGCCGACGGTCTGTCGCCTTCTTCGGCCACCCACGCGGCGCTCGGCTGGGCGCTCGGCTGCTACCGCTTCGACCGTTACCGGCGGGGCAGCGCGCCGCCCGCGCCGCCATCGCTCGTGGCGCCTGCCGGGGCGGAGCTTCCGCTCGTGCGGCGGCTCGCCGAGGCCGATGCGCTCGCCCGCGACCTCATCAACACGCCGGCCTCGGACTTAGGACCCGCCGAGCTCGGGGCGGCGGTCGAGCGCGTCGCGCGCCGCTATGGCGCCGAGTTCCGCGAAATCGTCGGCGATGCGCTGCTCGCCGAGCGCTGCCCTGCGATCCACGCCGTCGGGCGGGCCTCGCCGCGCGCGCCCAGGCTCCTGGAGCTGCGCTTCGGGACCAGCGGTCCGCGCGTGACGCTGGTCGGCAAGGGCGTGTGCTTCGACACCGGCGGGCTCGACCTCAAGCCCTCGACCGGCATGGCGCTGATGAAGAAGGACATGGGCGGCGCCGCCTGCGCGCTCGCGCTCGCGCAGCTCGTGATGGACGCGCGCCTGAAGGTGCGGCTGAGGCTCCTCGTGCCCGCGGTCGAGAACAGCGTCGCCGGGAACGCCTACCGGCCCGGCGACGTGCTCGCGACGCGTGCCGGCCTCTCGGTCGAGGTCACGAACACCGACGCCGAGGGCCGCCTCGTGCTCGCCGATGCGCTCGCGCTCGCCGACGAGGAGCGCCCGGAGCTCCTCGTCGACCTCGCGACGCTGACCGGGGCGGCGCGCGTGGCGCTCGGGCCGGAGCTCCCGGCGCTCTACGCGAGCGAGGAGCGGCTCGCGAACGAGCTCGCCGCGCACGGCCGCGCGAGCGGCGATCCGCTCTGGCCGATGCCGCTGTGGGGCCCGTACGAGGACGAGCTCGCCTCGAAGGTCGCGGACCTCAGCAACGCCTCGGCGTCCGGCTTCGCGGGCTCGATCGTCGCGGCGCTCTTTCTCAAGCGCTTCGTCGCCGAGTCGACGCCCTGGCTGCACCTCGACATCTACGCGTGGAACGGCAAGGAGCGCCCCGGTCGGCCGGTGGGGGCCGAGGCGCAGGCGCTGCGCGCGCTCTTTGCGCTCTTGTCGGCCCGCTACGCGACGTGACGCACCTCGCGCCCCGCGACCTCGCGTTCCTGCTGCTGATCAACCTGATCTGGGGTTTCAACCTGATCGCGAGCAAGGTCGGGGTGCAGAATTTCCCGCCGGTGCTGTTCACGGCGCTCAGGTTCACCGCGCTCGCGCTCGTGCTGGTGCCGTTCCTGCGCTGGCATCCGGGGCGGATGCTGCAGCTGCTGACCGCGGCGGTGCTCTCCGGCGGGTTGCAGTTCTCGCTGCTCTTCACCGGCCTCGCGCTCACGACCCACGTCGGCTCGGTCGCGATCGCCTCGCAGCTCGGCGTGCCGTTCACGACGCTGATGTCGGTCGTGCTGCTCGGCGAGGTCATCCACTGGCGCCGGCGCCTCGGCATCCTGCTCGCCTTCGGCGGCGTCGCGCTGATCGCGATGCAGCCGGGCGTCGTTGCCGAACGCACCGGGCTCGCGCTCGTCGTCCTGTCGGCGTTCGTCGGCTCCCTCGGCGTCATTGCGGTCAAGCGCCTCGGCGAGGCGATCCGGCCGCTCGAGCTGCAGGCCTGGTTCGCGTTCTCGGGGCTGCCGGTGCTGTGGCCGCTGACCTGCTGGCTCGAGAGCGGCCAGCGGGCCGCGATCGACGCCGCGGGCGCCGCGGGCTGGGGCGCGCTCGCCTTCACGGTCGTGTGCTCGAGCCTCGTCGCGCACACCGGCTACTACTGGCTCATCGGCCGCTACCCGGTCTCGAGCGTTTCGCCGCTGACGACGCTCTCGCCGGTGTGCTCGGTGATCCTCGGCGTCGTGCTGCTCAATGATGCGCTGACGCCCAAGCTCGTCGCCGGCGGTGTGCTGACGCTCGTCGGCGTCACGATCATCGCGCTGAGGGACCCGAGCGCGGTCGACACCGGGAGCTGACATCCCATCTGGCGCCGCCGCGCCCGGCGCCTTCACAATAGCGCTGCGGGCGCCCCGGCCCGCGACCCAGGCCAAGCCCCATGACCCGCAGAAAGTCCCCGACCGATCCGCGCGCCTACTCCCGGCTCGTGACGGAGGGCGTCACGCAGACGCCCTCGCGCGCGATGCTGCGCGCGGTCGGCTACACCGACGCCGACTTCGAGAAGCCCTCGATCGGCGTCGCGAGCACCTGGTCGAACATCACGCCCTGCAACGTCCACATCGACGGGCTCGCGACCGCCGCCGCCGCCGCGGTCGACGCCGCTGGCGGCAAGAGCCGGATCTTCAGCACGATCACCGTCTCCGACGGCATCTCGATGGGGACCCCGGGGATGCGCTACTCGCTCGTGTCGCGCGAGGTGATCGCCGACTCGATCGAGACGGTCGCCGGCGCCCAGGGCTTCGATGGCCTCGTCGCGATCGGCGGCTGTGACAAGAACATGCCCGGCTGCGTGATGGCGCTCGCGCGCCTCGACCGGCCGGCGGTGTTCGTCTACGGCGGCACGATCCGCCCCGGGGCGCAGCGGCGCGACATCGTCGCGGTGTTCGAGGCGGTCGGCGGCCACGCCGCCGGGCGCGTCAGCGACCGCGAGCTGCACGAGGTCGAGTGCACGGCGATCCCGGGCGCGGGCAGCTGCGGCGGCATGTACACGGCGAACACGATGGCGTCCGCGATCGAGGCGCTCGGCATGAGCCTGCCGAACAGCTCGGCGCAGGAGGCGGTCTCGGCGACCAAGGCCGAGGACTGCCGGCGCGCGGGCGAGGCGGCGGTCAGGCTCGTCAAGAACGGCATCCGCCCCTCCGACATCCTGACGAAGAAGGCCTTCGAGAACGCGATCACGACCGTGATCGCGCTCGCCGGCTCCACGAACGCGGTGCTGCACCTGCTCGCGATCGCGCACGCGGCGCGCGTCAGGCTCTCGATCGACGACTTCACGCGCATCGGCAGGCGCACGCCGGTGCTCGCGGACCTGAAGCCGAGCGGCAAGTACCTGATGTCGGAGCTGATCGCGATCGGCGGCATCCGGCCGCTGATGAAGGCGCTGCTCGCCGAGGGGCTGCTGCACGGCGACTGCCTGACCGTCTCCGGCGGCACGCTCGCCGAGAGCCTCGCGAGCGCACCCGACTATCCGCCCGGCCAGGACATCGTGCGCAGCACCGACCGGCCGCTCAAGGCCGAGAGCCACCTCGTGATCCTCTACGGCAACCTCGCGCCCGAGGGCGCGGTCGCGAAGATCTCGGGCAAGGAGGGGCTCGCCTTCGAGGGCACGGCACGCGTGTTCGACTCGGAGGAAGCGAGCCTGCAGGCGATCCTCGATGGCACCGTCCGGGGCGGCGAGGTGATCGTCGTGCGCTACGAGGGGCCGAAAGGGGGCCCCGGCATGCGCGAGATGCTGAGCCCGACGAGCGCGATCATGGGCAAGGGGCTTGGTGATCAGGTCGCGCTGATCACCGACGGCCGCTTCTCCGGAGGCAGCCACGGCTTCGTCGTCGGTCACGTCGCGCCCGAGGCCGCGGTCGGCGGGCCGCTCGCGCTCGTGAAGGACGGCGACCGCATCCGGATCGATGCGCGGCGCCGCGAGCTGAACCTCCTGGTCAGCGCCGCGGAGCTCAAGCGCCGCGCGCGGGCGTGGCGCGCGCCAAAACCGTTCGCCGATCGCGGCGTGCTCGCCAAGTACGCGCGCGAGGTCACGAGCGCCTCGCTCGGCGCCGTGACGGACCCGGTGGCGAGCGCCAAGGGCAGGCGCGGTCGGTGAGGCGCAATTGTTCCGACGGCGACTTGACAGCCGGCGGCTTTGCCGTTCATCGCGACGGGAATTGCCGCGGGCGTCCCGGCCGCGACAGCGGGCTTGCAGACCTTTGCGACAGGGGTTATCGTCCGATCGCGTCGGCGGGGTGAGACGCGCTCGGCAGCGCTCGCTTTACGTTTGCGCAGTGGATTTGACAGAGTCCGACAAGCGTCGGCGGATCCGAAGGATCTGCACGACCGCTCTACTTAAGAGAGACGGGTTCTCGACGGGAATCGGGAGATAGGGGCTCCCCGCTACATGAGCAGCAAGGGTCAAAAGCTTTCACGCCATGCGATGGTGGGACTCTTCGTCATCGGCGTTCACGTGCTGATGGCGATCGGGCTGATCATCGGCACCGCCGTCAAGTACGCCCCGCAGATCGCTTCGATGATCGAGTCGAAGCTGATCCAGCACGAGGAAGAGGAGAAGCCGAAGGAGCCGCCGCCGCCGCCGCCGGACTTCAAGCCGCCGCCGGTGTCGACGCCGCTCGTGGACCTGCCGATCGTGCAGGGTCCGCCGCCGCCCGCCGCGATCGTCCGGCCGGTCGAGCCCCCCAAGGAGGCGCCGAAGCCGGCCGCGCCGCCGCCGATCACGCCGGTGCGCGTCGCCAAGGGCGTGAACCTCGGCGACCTGTGCGAGCCGTACTACCCGTCGGCCTCGCGGCGCCTGAGCGAGGAAGGCTCGGTGGTGCTGCTCGTCTACGTCGGCCCGAACGGCCGCGTCTCCGAGACCAAGGTTGAGACCTCGAGCGGCATCCAGCGCCTCGACGAGGCCGCCGAGAAGTGCGTGAAGGCGCAGGGCAAGTTCGAGCCGCAGCGGGTCGGCAACGACGCCGTCGGCTCATGGCAGCGCATGAAGTGGACGTGGCGCTTGTCGTCCTGATCAGTTCAGCATCGATCACTCCAATAAACCCATCTTCAAGACTCACCGCAGAGGGCATTGACCATGGCTGACGCATCGGCAATTGACAATCCATATGGCATCGCAGCGCTCTGGACCACCAGCGGCGCCGTCGGCAAGGGCGTGTTCGTCATCCTCGGGATCATGTCCCTCTACTCCTGGTACGTGATCATCACCAAGGTGCTCGACCAGGCCGCGCTCAGGAAGTACGCGCTCGCCGCGGAGAAGGACTTCTGGGGAGCATCCAGCCTGCAGGATGGTCTGTCGCGCCTGAAGGGCGGCGACGACAACGCCTTCCGCGGCATCGCCGCCGACGGCCTGCAGTCGATGGAGCACCACGAGCGCAACAAGGGCCGCCTGACCGAGAACATCGACCTGCACGACTGGATCTCGAGCCACCTGCAGCGTCGCGTGGACCTGATCCAGAGCGACCTGAACAGCGGCATGTCGGTGCTCGCCTCGGTCGGCTCGACCGCGCCGTTCGTCGGCCTGTTCGGCACGGTGTGGGGCATCTACAACGCGCTGATCTCGATCGGCATCTCGGGCCAGGCGTCGATCGACAAGGTCGCAGGACCCGTCGGCGAGGCGCTGATCATGACCGCGATCGGCCTCGCGGTCGCGGTGCCGGCGGTGCTCGGCTTCAACTGGCTGACCCGCCGCAACAAGTTCATCATCGATCGCGTCCATTACTTCGCGCACGACCTGCACCAGGCGCTCCTGTCCGGCGGCCGCGTCGCGATGAAGTCGGCGTCCGCAGGCGCAGCCCCGGCGGCGGTCAAGAAGTAAGTCCCAGAGCACCGGACGAGGAGCACGAAACATGGCCGGCGGTGGCGCCCCAATTGCTGAAGGCGATTACAACTCCGAGATCAACGTTGTACCGCTCGTCGACGTCATGCTCGTGCTCCTCATCATCTTCATCATCACGGTCCCCGTGGCGACGAAGGCGGTGCGGGTGAACCTGCCGACGAACTTCAACCAGCCGACGGAAACCAAGCCCGAGAACATCAACATCTCGGTCGACTTCTCGGGCCAGGCGTACTGGAACGACAACCCGGTGACCCTTGACCGGCTCGCCGAGCTCGCGCGCATCGAGGCGGTCAAGGATCCCCAGCCCGAGGTGCACATCCGCGGCGACAAGCGGGTGCGCTACTCCTACATCGGCGACGTGCTGACGACGCTGCAGCGCAACTACCTGCTGAAGGTCGCCTTCATCGCCGAGCCGCCGCACCAGGACTGACGCCAGACTTCGGAGCAAACACGCAATGGCCATGGGATCGATTGGCGACGAAAGCGAGTACAACACGACCATCAACGTCGTGCCGCTCGTCGACATCATGCTGGTGCTCTTGATCATCTTCATCATCACGCTGCCGGTGATGACGCACGCGGTGAAGATCGACCTGCCACGCGCGACCACCGAGCCACCGCCGCCCGTCACCGAGACGCCGATCTCGATCGACGTGCAGTACGACGGCTCGGTGCTGTGGAACGGCACCGTGACCTCGCCGTCGGATCTGCGCGCCTACATCAAGGACGCCGCGGGCAAGGACCCGCAGCCGGAGGTCCACATCTCGGTCGACCGCCGCGCCAAGTACGATTACGCCGCCTCGGTGCTGTTCGCGGTACAGCGCGGCGGCCTCAAGAAGATCGGATTCGTCGCCGACGCGAACGGCGCCCTCTAAGCGGGGGCGCCAGCGCGTTCGGCGCAGCACTGCAGGCAACAACACGAATGGGCTGACTCGAGTCGGCCCATTTTTTTTGTAGCGACCGCCCGGGAACTCGCGCGACCGGAGCGGCGTCCATCACTGAGTGGAGTCATTGAGGTACACGATGAGCACGCTCGCATTCACCGCCCGGCCGGGCATCCACGGCCTTGCGGCCGCTGTTGTGGTCGCACTGCTCGCCGTCGGCCTGCCGACCGGCGCCGCCAGGGCGCAGCAGACCTCGGCCGAGTTCTTCGAGAAGTTCAACCCCGGCCAGCAGGCGTACCAGAAGAAGGACTTCGCCGGCGCGCTGAAGGCCGGCAAAGACGCGCGCGCGGTCGCGAAGAGCGCCTTCGAGAAGAAGACGGCGCTGACGCTGATCTACGTCGCGGCGGCGCAGCTTCGAAACTACGCCGAGGCGATCGAGGCGGGCGAGGCGCTGCTCGCGACCGAGGGCGTGCCGACCAGCGACAAGCTCACCTACCACAAGAGCCTCGCGCAGATGTACGGCGCGACCAACCACTTCGACAAGGCGATCCTCGAGTACAAGCAGTACCTCGCCGGCGCGAGCGGCACGGCGCAGGACTACAGCGCGCTCGCGCAGTACTACTTCGCGGCCAAGGACTGCCCGAACAGCCTCGCCTCGATCGACAAGGCATTGGGCGGCGGCCGGGCCCCCGACGAGGACCAGCTGAAGATCCAGATGCGCTGCTACTTCCAGTCCAAGCAGGACGACAAGCTGCTCACCGCGAGCGAGGACGCGCTGAAGCGCTTCCCGAAGAAGGACTACTACACGCAGGTGCTGCGCGTCTACCAGGACCGCAAGATCGACGACCTCGCGATCGCCGAGATGCTGCGCTTCGGCTTCAACAAGGGCTGGCTCGAGGCCGAGGCCGACTACGTCAAGCTCGCCGACCGCGCGCTCGACGTCGGCACGACGGCCGAGGCGCAGCGCGTGCTCGAGGACGGCATCAAGAAGAAGCAGGTCAAGAACGCCGACAAGGTCGAGCGGCTGCTGAAGCAGGCCAAGGAGCGCGCCGCCGAGGACATCAAGAGCGTCGGCCAGCTGGATGCGGAGGCGCGTGCCGGCAAGAACGGCGAGGCGGACGTGCGCCTCGGCTATCGCTACTACAGCATGGGCCAGTACGACAAGGCAGTCGAGGCGATCAACCGCGGGCTCAGCCCCGAGCGCGTCGCGCGCGTCAAGCGCACGGACGATGCCAGCATGGTCCTCGGCATCTGTTACCTGAAGCTCAACAAGAAGGCCGAGGCCGACAAGGCATTCAACTTCGCGAAGGCCGATCCGCGCATGGCGCCGGCCGCGAAGATGTGGCTCGGTGGGGCCTGAGACGAGGCGTTTACATTCGAGGGGTAGGGCCATGACGAACAGGCGGGCGCGGATGATGGTGCGGGCGGCGTGGTGGGCGGGGCTCGTGGGCGCGGGATGGCTGCTCGCAGGCGCGAGCGCGGTCGCGGCCGAGAAGAAGCCGCCGCCGCTGACCGACAAGGTCGTCGAGAAGCTCAAGCCCGCGCAGGAGGCCGGACAGAAGGGCGACTTCGACACCTGCATCAAGCTGTCGAAGGAGGCGGTCGACATCTCCGCCAAGACCTGGGACAAGGACCAGTCGCTGCACATCATGATCTGGTGCCTCGCCAAGAAGGGCGACTTCCAGGCCTACGCCGACAGCGTCGAGCAGTTGAATGCGCTCGACACCGTCGGCGACGAAGAGCGCTTCAAGAGCTACCCGAACCTCGCCAAGATCTACTACCAGTCCAAGAACTTCGAGAAGGCCGAGAAGTACGCCAAGCTCTGGGGCGAGCACGACAACTCGAGCGAGGCCTACACCATCCTGGTCGCGGTCTACTACTCGCAGCAGAACTGCAACGACGCGGTCGTCGCGCAGCAGAAGGTGATCGACATCGACAAGGCCGCCGGCAAGGAGCCGGCCGAGCAGGCGCTCCGGATCCTGAACAGCTGCTACTACAAGCTGGGCGACAAGCCGCACCGCACCGAGGTCATGGAAACGCTGATGAGGCGCTACCCGAAGGCCGACTACTACGCCGACCTCGTGCAGCTCTACAAGGAAGGCGAGCTCGACAAGCGGGCGCTGCTGAACATGTACCGACTGGGCTTCTACAAGGACTACATCTCGCGCGAGTCGGTGTTCGTCGACTACGTCGAGCAGGCGATGGACGCGGGCGCGCCGGCCGAGGCGCTCAACGTCATCGAGACCGCCAAGGCCAAGGGCGCGTACGTCGTCATCGCGGCGACCGACCGCAACGGCAAGTTGCTGGCCACGGCGAAGCAGCAGGCCGCCGAGGACCACAAGCTGATCGCGCAGCTCGACAAGGAGGCGCGCGCCGGCAAGAACGGCGAGGCCGACGTCAAGACCGGGCTCGCCTACATGAGCTTCGGCGAGTGCGACAAGGCGGTCGAGGCGATCGAGCGCGGCCTGACCCCGGAGCGTGTCGCGAAGGTCAAGCGCGTCGACGAGGCCGAGATGATGCTCGGCATCTGCTACACGAAGCTCGGCAAGAAGGACGAGGCGCAGAAGGCCTTCACCGCCGCACAGGGCGACCCGCGGATGGCGAAGGCCGCGACGCTGTGGCTGCAGGCCCTCTGAGGGCGCGCGCTCAGATCACGCGCGCCGCCTTCAGGCTCGCATAGCGCTCGGCCGAGAGGCCGAGCAGCTCGCGGTAGATCTCCTCGTTGTGCGCGCCGACCTCCGGCGCCGCCGAGCGCACGCGGCCCGGCGTCTCGGAGAGCTTCGGCGCCACGTTCTGCATCCTGAGCTCGCCGAACTGCGGGTGCGGCGTCGCGACGATCGCCTCGCGGGCCCGGAAGTGCGCGTCGACCAGCATCTCGGGGGCGCGGTAAATGAGCCCCGATGGCACCGCGGTCTCGGGCCGCGCGAGGACCGCGAGCACCTCGCGCGTCGAGAGCGTCTGGGTCCAGCGTCCGACGATTGCGTCGATCTCGGCCTGGTGGACGCCGCGCGCCTGGTGGGTCGCGAAGCGCGGGTCCTTGGCCAGTCCGGGCTCGCCCATCGCGAGCGCGAGCCGCGCGAACACGTTGTCCTGGTTGGCCGCGATCAGCACGAGCCCGTCGCGCGTCTCGTAGACGTTGGACGGTGCGACCTTCGGCAGCACCGCGCCCGTGCGCTCGCGGATCACGCCGCGCTGGTCGTAGTCGGTGACCAGCGACTCCATCATCGCGAGCACCGCCTCGTAGATCGCGGAGTCGACGACCTGGCCGCGGCCGGTGCGCTCGCGGTAGTGCAGCGCCGCGAGCGCGCCCAGGCTCGCGAAGGTCGCGGCGAGCGAATCGCCGATGCTGATGCCGACGCGCGACGGCGGCGCCGAGGGATCGCCGACCACGTAGCGCAGCCCGCCCATCGCCTCGCCGATCGCGCCGAAGCCGGGGTCCTTGGCGCGCGGCCCGGTCTGCCCGAAGCCCGACACGCGGATCATGATCAGGCGCGGGTTGATCGCCGACAGCTCGCTCCAGCCGAGGCCCCAGCGCTCGAGCGTGCCGGGGCGGAAGTTCTCGAGCACGAAGTCGGCCTTCGCGACCAGGTCCTTCAGCAGCTGCTGGCCGTCGGGCTGGCGAAGGTCGAGCGTGATCGCCTTCTTGTTGCGCGCGATGACCGGCCACCACAGCGAGGGCTCGCCCGCCTCGTGCAATCCCCACTCGCGCATCGGGTCGCCCTGGCCGGGCGGCTCGATCTTGATGACCTCGGCGCCGAGGTCGCCGAGCAGCTGGCCGCAGAAAGGGCCTGCGAGCAGCGTGCCGAGCTCGAGCACGCGCAGATCCGACAGCGGGCCGTTCTGGAAGGCGGGATCGGTCATGGTGTCGTTCCGTCTGGTCGCGCGTTGTATACAAGCGGGTCGGCGGAGGGTCAAGCAAGCACCGGGCGCGGTTGGGGCAGGGCGGCGTTCGACGGTACAATTAGCCCTTCCGCGAGGAGTTCCGTGAGCGCCCTGCCCGCCGCCGTCGAAATCGTTGAAGTCGGGCCGCGCGATGGCCTGCAGAACGAGCCCGGCGTGATGCCGACCGCGACCAAGGTCGAGTTCATCACGCGCGCGCTCGCGACGGGACTTAGGCGCATCGAGGTCGCGAGCTTCGTGAACCCGAAGCGCGTGCCGCAGATGGCGGACGCCGAGGCGGTGCTCGCGGCGCTGCCGCGCCGCCCCGACGTCGAGTACGTAGGCCTGGTGCTCAACCGGCGCGGCTACGAGCGCGCGGCCGCCGCCGGCTGCACCGAGATCGGCATGGCGGTCGCGGCCAGCAACGCCTTCAACGAGCGCAATCAGGGCGCGAGCACCGACGAGTCGATCGCCGCGTGGCACGACATCGCGACCGCGGCGCGCGCGGCGGGCCTGCGCGCGCAGGTGACGGTGTCGACCGCCTTCGGCTGCCCGTTCGAGGGCGAGGTGCCGGTCGCGCGCGTCGTCGAGGTCGTCCGGCGCCTCGCCGAGTCCGCGCCCCTCGAGGTCGCGCTCGCCGACACGATCGGCGCCGGCGTCCCGAGCCAGGTGACGGAGCTCGTCGCGCGCGTGCGCGAGGCGCTGCCGAACCTGAGGCTGCGCTGCCACTTCCACAACACGCGCAACACCGGGATCGCGAACGCCTACGCGGCCGTCGTCGCGGGCGTCACGGTCCTCGACGCCAGCATCGGCGGCATCGGCGGCTGCCCGTTCGCGCCGGCCGCGACCGGCAACATCCCGACCGAGGACCTGCTGTACCTGCTGACCCGGATGGGGATCCAGACCGGCGTCGATCTCGAGGCGCTGATCGCGACCGGCCGCTGGCTCGAGGAGCGGCTCGGGCGCACGGTGCCGGGCGCACTCGTCAAGGCCGGCAGCTTCCCGAAGGCGGGCGCCGCCGCGCGGACGACGGGTTAATTTCCGTTCACCCAGTCGGCGCGCGTCACAGTTGGGCGCTCTGACACTTGAGGCGAGGCGCCGCGACCGCGATGCTCGGGCCGCTGCAGCCCGCCCGGAACCTGCCTAAGGGAGCTACCGTGACCGTCCTCGCCCGTTCGCTGTGCGCGCTCGTCTGTGCCCTCGGTCTTGCCGGCTGCGTCGTGCAACCGGTCGCCCCCGAGCCCGTCGCCGTCGTGCGCGTCGAAGTTGCGCCGCCGCCGCTGCCGGTCTACGAGCAGCCGCCGTGCCCGGGCGAGGGCTACCTGTGGACGCCCGGCTACTGGCACTACGGCGCCGGCGGCTACTTCTGGGTGCCGGGGACGTGGGTGATGCCGCCGCGGGTCGGGCTCCTGTGGACGCCCGGCTACTGGGGTTTCGTCGGCGGCGCGTACGTCTTCCACGAAGGCTACTGGGGCCCGCGCGTCGGCTACTACGGCGGCATCAACTACGGCGCGGGCTACGTCGGCACGGGCTACGCGGGCGGCCGCTGGGTCAACAACGAGTTCCACTACAACACGGCCGTCTCGAACGTCAACGTCGTGAACGTGCACAACGTGTATCGCGAGACGGTCGTCAACAACGTGACCATCGTCAACAACACGACCGTCAACAACACCGTCGTCAACAACACGCGCGTCTCCTACGCGGGCGGCCCCGGCGGCACGCGCTGGCAGCCGAGCGAGGCCGAGCGCGAGGCCGAGCGCGCCCCGCACGTCGCGCCGGCGCCGATGCAGGTCAAGCACCGCGACGATGCACGCGCGAACCCGTCGTTCTTCGCCCAGCACAACCAGGGCCATCCGCCGATCGCTGCGACCCAGAGCCCGAGCGCGTTCGCGGCGGCGCCCGCCACGCGCGCCGTGCCGCCCTCGGCCCCGGCCGGTCGCGAGGACCGGCCGCACGAGGACCGTCCGCATCCCGCGATGCAGACGATGCCGATGCGCCCGGTCGCCGAGGAGCCGCCGCGCACCCAGGCGCCGCCCCCGCACGCGGCAGAGCCGCACCCGGCACCGCATCCGCAGGCCGAGGCGCCGAAGGCCGCGAGGCCGCAGCCGGCCAAGCCCGAGGACAAGGAGCAGAGGCGCAAGAAGGACAAGGACAGGGAAGAGCGCGAGGGCGACCGCCGCTGACGCGAACGGCGCCCCGGCCGCGCGCGCAGCCGCTAGAATCCCCCTTCCTTTCGGATCCACAGGCAGGGGGACAGCCATGACGATCAAGGTGGGCGAGCGGATTCCTGCGGCGACGCTCAAGCACATGACCAAGGACGGGCCCGCGAACATCTCGACGGACGAGATCTTCAAGGGTAAGCGGGTGGTGCTGTTCTCGGTGCCCGGGGCCTTCACGCCCACCTGCCACGCGAAGCACCTGCCGGGATTCCTGCAAAACATCGACAAGCTGAAGTCGAAGGGCGTCGACACGGTCGCCTGCCTCGCTGTCAACGACGTGTTCGTCATGGACGCGTGGGGCAAGGCCAGCAACGTCGGCGACAAGGTGCTGATGCTCGCCGACGGCAACGCCGACTTCTCCCGTGCGCTCGGGCTCGAGCTCGACGCGAGCGGCTTTGGCATGGGTACGCGCGGCAAGCGCTTCGCGCTCGTCGCCAAGGACGGCGTCGTCACGCACCTCAATGTCGAGAACGCCGGCGAGTTTCGGGTCAGCGCCGCCGACTTCGTGCTCGGGCAGCTCTAGCCGGCCGCGCGGGTCGGCTCAGGGCAGCGGCGAGACGCCGAACAGCCGCACGTGCCAGGCGAGCACGAACGCGGCGTAGAGCGCGAGGCCGCCCGCGACCGCGATCGCATCGTTGAAGCGCCCGCCCGGGAGCCCCGGCACCGGCGGGCGCGGGCGCCGGCCGACCGCGATCCGGTCGGCCACCGCCCAGGCGAGAAAGCCGCCGAACAGCAGCACGTCCGCGAGGCGCCCGTTGGCGAGCAGGTGGGCGAGCGCCCAGGTCTTGGTCGCGGCGAGGAGCGGGTACTTCAGGCGCGTCTGCAGGTGGCCCGGAAGGTACGCGGCGAGCAGCATCGGGAACACCGGCACCATCAGGACGAGCGCCGCGACGCGCAGCGCCGGCGGGGGCGCGTACAGGACGACAGGCGCGGCGCGCGAAGCGGCGAACCCAACGACCACCCCATAGAGGCCCGCGGCCGCCACGAGCGAATAGAGGCCCTTCCAAGGCCACTCACCGAGCCGGGCCGCGAGCGCGTCCCGCAGCGCCGGGGCGACGATCCGGATCGAGTGGATGCCGAGGAAGACGACGAGCCCTGCGATGAGTGCCTGCACGGGCGCCTCCCGGATTATGTCCAAGGCATGCTACCTGAGCGCCCGCAAATGGAGGAATCTGGGAACGGGCGGCCACGGCAACCGGCCCGCAACCGGCAGATGCGCAGGCGATCGAGATTCGAGGTGGGCTGGCAGGACTGGGCGGTCGCGATCGCGCTCGGCGCGATCGCGCTGCTCCTGGGCGCGCTCGCGCTCGTGACGTGGGGTGGCTGGAGCCACCAGCGCGACGTCGCGCGCGCGATGGAGCCGCCCCCGAAGGACGGCGCGGCCCCTGCGCCGGCACCAAAGGACGCGTCCCGGGCCGAACCCGCGAGCGCGCCGGCGGCTCACTAGCCCGGGGACAACCTCGAAACTACTTTAAGTGCCGGGCGCCTCTTGCCCTTTATTAAACAAAGGACTGCGCGGCCATTCTCGATCATTTCGGAGGAGATGGCGGGCGCGCTCGGCCCGCCGCCCGCTCACTTGCCGAGGCTCTTCTCGAGCTCCGGGACGATCTGGAAGAGATCGCCCACCAGTCCGAAGTCCGCGACCTCGAAGATCGGCGCCTCGCCGTCCTTGTTGATCGCGACGATGGTCTTGGCGTCCTTGATGCCGGTCAGGTGCTGGATCGCGCCCGAGATGCCGATCGCGACGTAGAGCTCCGGCGCGATGATCTTGCCCGTCTGGCCGACTTGCAGCTCGTTCGGCGCGTAGCCGGCATCGACCGCGGCGCGCGAGGCGCCGACCGCCGCCCCCATCTTCTCGGCGAGCTTGAAGATGAGGTCGAAATTCTCCTTGCTGCCGAGCGCGCGCCCGCCCGAGACGACCTTCGGCGCCGAGGCGAGGTCGGGCCGGTCCGAGGTCGCGGCGCTGATCGAGACGAAGCGCGTGTGGCCCGGGACCGCGACGTCGAGCGCGACGGCGCTGACCGGCGCGGAGCCGCCGGTACCCGCCGCCTCGAACGAGGCGCTGCGGACCGTCGCGACGACCTTGCGGTCGGCCGGCGCCTCGAGCGTGACGATCGCGTTGCCGGCGTAGGTCGGGCGCTTGAACTTGTAGGCGCCCTCGACCGACATCGCGTCGGAGATCTGCGGCACGCCGAGCAGTGCCGCGACGCGCGGCATCAGGTCCTTGCCGAAGGCTGTCGAGGCGCCGAGCAGGTGCGTGTAGTCGGCGGCGAGCTTGACGACCTGCGGCGCGAGCACGGCGGCGAGCGCGTGCGCGTTGTGGGCTGCGGCGATCGTCACGACGCGCGCGACGCCGGCGAGCGCGGCGGCCTGGGCGGCGACCGCGGCGGGATCGGCCGCGAACACCGCGACCGTCACCTCGGCGCCCGGGATCTGCTTGGCGCAGGTGACGCAGCGCGCGGTGGCCTGGTTCAGCTTCTTGCCGTCGTGTTCGGCGATGACGAGGATCTTGCTCATCAGACGAGCCCCTTCTTCTTGAGCGCGTCGACGAGTTCGGCGACGTCCTTGACCATGATGCCCTTCGAGCGCGGCTTCGGCGGCTCGGTGAGCACCGGCTTCAGCCCGGGCTCGGCGCTGACCCCGAGCGAGGCGAGCTCGACGACGTCGAGCGGTTTCTTCTTCGCCTTCATGATGTCCGGCAGCTTCACGTAGCGCGGCTCGTTGAGCCGCAGGTCGGCACTGATCACCGCCGGGAGGTCGATCTCGATCGTCTCGAGGCCCGCGTCGACCTCGCGCACGATCGTGGCGCTCGCGCCCTTGATCTCGAGCTTCGAGCAGAACGTCGCCTGCGGCCGGTCCCAGAGCGCCGCGAGCATCGGCGCGGTCTGCGCCGCGTCGTCGTCGATCGCCTGCTTGCCGACGATCACGAGGTCCGGGTTCTCCTTGCGCACGATCGCGAGCAGCACCTGCGCCGCGGTCAGCGGCTCGATGAGCTTGTCGGTCTTCACGAGGATCGCGCGATCGGCGCCCATCGCGAGCGCCGTGCGCAGCTGCTGCTGCGCGTCGTCGGGTCCGATGCTGACCGCGACGACCTCGCTCGCCTCGCCGCGCTCGCGGATCCTGAGCGCTTCCTCGAGCGCAATCTCGTCGAAGGGATTGACGCTCATCTTGACGCCGTCGGTGACGACGCCGGAGCCGTCGGGCTTGACCCGGACCCTGACGTTGTAGTCGACGACCCGTTTCACCCCGACCAGGATCTTGCGCATGCGATGAGGCTCCGCGAACGGCTTTTTTTGCGTCGCGGCACGCTATGCAAAACGCCCCCGGGTGTCAATCCAGAACGACCCCGTCCGGATGCGGCGTAGCGCAGCGGGTGGGCGCGCGCGTCCCCGCGCAGAGGCACGGCGGGCGTACCGTGGGACCTCGTGCTTACTGCGCTGCAGCTTGATGGGGCCGGGGAGCCTTTGCTAGGGTCGCCCGCCAGTTGTACTCGTTCCGCCGCTAACAAGAATCAGAATGCGGAGCGCGAGGGGAGCGCCGGTCGGCCCCGGGGGCTGATAGGCGCGTGACGAAAGCGGTGCCTGAGGCCGCTTTCTTTTTTTCCGGGCGGGGACGGGTGCCGGCGCTCCGTTGCCTTGCACAGGACCGCTCTCCTAGACTCGCCGCGACCAGCGAAAGCGCTGAGGACGCCCAAAGGCCCTTAGGTTGCGCCGAATTCCGTCCCGAACCCGCCCGGCCGTCCCCGGCACCCGCTCGCAGGGCGCGCCTTGCTGAGATACGCGCTCGCGCGGATCGCGGGCGCCGTGCCGACGCTGTTCGCGGTCGTCACGCTCGCCTTCATCCTGGTCCGGCTGGCGCCGGGCGGGCCGTTCGACCAGGAACAGACGCTGTCCCCGGAGGTCAAGGCCAACCTCGACCGCGCCTACGGCCTCGACCGGCCGATCGCCGAGCAGTACCTCAAGTACCTGAACGCGCTCGCGCACGGCGACTTCGGGCCCTCGATGCGCCTTCGGGACTTCAGCGTCAACGAGCTGCTCGCCGAGGGGCTGCCCGTGAGCCTGACGATCGGCGGGCTCGCGCTCGCACTCGCGGTCGGCCTCGGCCTTCCGCTCGGCGTCTGGGCGGCCGTGCGCCGGGGAAGCGCGCTCGATCACCTGCTGATGGGGGCCGCAGCGGCGGGGATCGCGATCCCGGCCTACGTCACGGCACCGGTCTTCGCGCTCCTCTTCGCCGTGCACCTTCGATGGCTGCCGGTCGCCGGCTGGGAGCGCGGCCGAGCGAGCGACCTCGTGCTCCCGGTGGTTGCGCTCGCGCTGCCAACGCTCGCGTACCTGATGCGGCTCGTGCGCGCGAGCGTCCTCGAAGTGCTGTCGAAGCCCCACGTGCGCACCGCCGAGGCCAAGGGCCTTGCGCCCGCGGTCGTGCTCCTGCGCCACGTGCTGCCGCCGGCGCTCGCGCCCGTGCTCGGCTACCTGGGGCCCGCCGCGGCCGCGATCCTGACGGGCTCGTTGGTCGTCGAGACGGTGTTCGGGCTGCCCGGAATGGGCCGCTTCCTCGTGCAGGGCGCGCTCAACCGCGACTACACGCTCGTGATGGGCAAGGTCATCGTCTACGCGCTCTTGGTGATCGGCCTCAATCTCATCGTCGACCTGCTGCACGGGCTGATCGACCCGCGCATCCGGCACGGGGAACGGACGTGAGGCTCGGGATCTCCGCCCGCGCCGGGCTCGGCATCCTCGCCCTGACCGTCCTGCTCGCGATCGTCGGGCCGTTCTTCAGCCCCTGGCGCGTCGAGCAGCTCGACTGGGCGCGCATGGCCGCGGCGCCGGGCCTCGCCGCCGGGCACTTCTTCGGTACCGACCGGCTCGGCCGCGACCTGTTCGTGCGCACGCTGGCGGGCGTTCGCGTGTCGCTGTCGATCGCCGGCCTCGCGACGCTGGTCAGCCTCGTGGTCGGCGTCGGCTACGGCGCGCTCGCCGGCTACGCGGGCGGGCGAATCGATGCGCTGATGATGCGGCTCGTCGATGTGCTCTATTCGCTGCCGTACGTGTTCTTCGTGATCCTGCTCACCGTCGTGCTCGGCCGCCAGCCGACGACGGTGTTCCTCGCGATCGGCGCGGTCGGCTGGCTGACGATGGCGCGCGTGGTGCGCGCCGAGACGCTGAGGCTTCGCAGCCTCGAGTTCATCGAGGCCGCGGTCGCGGCCGGCGTCCCGACGCCCGCGATCCTGTGGCGTCACGTCGTCCCGAACCTCGCGGGCGTGGTGCTCGTCTACGCGACGCTGACCATCCCGGGCCTGATCCTGCTCGAGAGCTTCCTGTCGTTCCTGGGCCTGGGCGTCGCCGAGCCCGCCGCGAGCCTCGGCAACCTGCTCGCGCAGGGCGCGCAGGAGATGGAGTCGGCGCCGTGGATGCTGCTGGTGCCGTGCGTGTTCCTGGTCACGACCGTGCTCGCGCTCGGCTTCGTCGGCGAGGGCCTGCGCGATGCACTCGATCCCCATGAGCGCTGAGCCGCTGCTTGCGATCCGGGATCTGTCGATCGCCTTCGGCGGCGGCACGGTCGCGGTCGAGGGCATCTCGCTCGCGCTCGGGCGCGGCGGGAGCCTCGGTCTCGTCGGCGAGTCGGGCGCCGGCAAGTCCCAGCTCGCGCTGGCGATCCCGGGGCTGACGCCGCGCACCGCGCGGCGCTCGGGCAGCATCCGCTTCGACGGCGCGGAGCTCATCGGCGCAACGCCCGCGGCCCTTCGCAAGGTTCGCGGCGCGCGCATCGGCACGATCTTCCAGGACCCGGCCGCCGCGCTCGCGCCGCACCTCTCGATCGGCACGCAGCTCGCCGAGGTGCTGATCGCGCACGGCCTCGCACGAGGAGCCGCGGCGCGGCACCTGTCGCAGCAGGTGCTCGAGCGCGTCCACGTCCCGGACGCGGCAGCGCGCCTGCGCCAGTATCCGCACGAGCTTTCGGGCGGCCTGCAGCAGCGCGTGATGATCGCCTGCGCGCTGATCGCCTCGCCGGCGCTGATCATCGCCGACGAGCCGACGACGGCGCTCGACGTGACCGTCGAGGCGGGCATCGTCGCGCTGCTGGCCGAGCTGACCGGCGGCGGGACGACGGCGCTGTTGCTCGTCAGTCACGATCTCGCGGTCGTTGCGACCTTGTGCGACGAGGTCGCGGTGCTGTACGCCGGGCGCATCGTCGAGCAGGGGCCGGCGCGCGCGGTGCTGAGGGCACCGCGGCACCCCTACACGGCGGCGCTCGCCACCGCGCGCCTCACGCTCGACAGCGCCCTCGATGCGCCGGTCGCGGCGATCGCCGGCAACCCGCCGGCGCCCGGCGAGCGTCTTCGGGGCTGCGCGTTCGCGCCGCGCTGCCCGCGCGCGCTCTCGCGCTGCGCGCGCGAGGCGCCGCCGCTCGTCGCGGACGGCGCAACGCGCTTCGCATGCCACGCGCCGCTGCCGGCCGGTACCGCGTCATGACGCCGCTCGCCGCGACCGAGAACCTCGTCGTCGAGTACCGCTCGCGCGGCCGGCGACTGCGGGCGCTCGACGACGTCAGCCTCGCGCTCGCGCCCGGCGAGTCGCTCGGCATCGTCGGCGAGTCGGGGTCGGGCAAGTCGACGCTCGCGCGGGCGCTCCTGGCGCTCATCGCGCCGACCGCGGGCCGGGTGCGCTACAAGGGCGAGGATCTTGCGACGCTGTCGAAGGCGGCGCTGCGCCGCCGCCGCCGCGAACTGACGCTGGTGTTCCAGCACCCCGGCGCGAGCCTCGACCCGCGGCTCACCGTCGGCGAGTCGGTCGCCGAGCCGCTGACGGTGCACGAGCCCGCGCTCGACGCCGCAGCGCGCGCCGCGCGCGTCGCGGCGCTCCTCGAGCGCGTCGGCCTCGACCCCTCGCACGCGGCGCGCCGGCCGCACGAGCTCTCGGGCGGACAGTGCCAGCGCGCGGCGATCGCGCGCGCGCTGATCACGCGGCCCGAGCTCGTGGTCTGCGACGAGGCCGTCAGCGCGCTCGATGCCTCGGTGCAGGCGCAGATCGTCAACCTGCTGCTCGGGCTGATGCGCACCGAGCGCCTCGCGCTCGTGTTCATCAGCCACGACCTCGCCGTCGTGCGCCGGATCGCGAGCCGCGTCGTCGTCCTCTACCGCGGCCAGCTGCTCGAGTCGGCACCCCGGGGCGCGCTCTACGAGCGCCCGCGCCATCCGTACACGCGCCTGCTGCTCGACTCGGTGATGACGCTCGAGGGCCGGCCGTCGCGTGCCGCCGGCACGCCGCCCGACGTCGAATCGCCGTTTGCGCGTCCCGCCGGATGCGTGTTCGCCGGCCGCTGCCCGCACGTGCTGGCGCGCTGTCAGAGCGAGCGCCCGCCGCTCGAGACGACGGAGGAGGGCGCGACCGTCGCGTGCTTCCGCTGGCGCGAAGGCGTCGCGCGCTGAGCGCCGATTTACTTGGCGGCGTCGCTCGCCTACGCTGCTCGCCCTCCGGAGACTCGCTGATGAAGCCGCTGAACCCCCCGGGCCCCGCCGCCAGGCGCTGGTTGCGCGCCGAGAGTGCGCACCAGCGGCGCCGCTGCCGGCTGCTGGCCGCCGAAGCCGAGGCGCTCGCGCCGCGGCGCGCGAAATGGGTCGATGAGTTCCTCGGGCGCCTGCAGGCGCGCGGCTTCGACGAATCACCGGGCGTGCGCCGGCGCATCTCCCCCGACGAGCTGCCCGCGCGCGGGCGGCGCGCGCGTCAGGGCGGGACGTGACGCGACCCCACATCGAGCAGCTCGCCGCGCGGCGCGGCGCGTGGCAGCGGCTGTCGCTCCCGGGATTCCCGCGGGGCCTGCGCTGTCGCGTGCTGAGTGTCGATCCGGCGAGCGGCGCCTCGTCGCTCCTGCTCAAGCTCGCGCCGGGCCTGCGCTGGCCGGCCGGACGCGGCGACTCGGACCTCGAGCTCTACGTGCTCGGCGGCGCCATCGAGGTCGACGGCGAGCGCCATGGCGCCGGTCACTACCGCTTCGTGCCGCGCGGCGTCGTCGTGCCGCCGCTCGCGAGCGCGCGCGGCTGCGAGCTGCTGGCCTTCTATAACGACGCGGCGCCGAGCTTCGGCGCCGCGGATTCCGATCATCCGCGCGCCGAGCGCGACCGGCTGGTGGTGCTCGACGCCGGCGACCTCGACTGGGACGCCGGCCCGCACGCGGTGCCGGGACGCCTCGTCAAGCGGCTCCACGCCGAGCCCGGGACCGGGGCGCTCACGATGCTGGTCGCGCTCGCGCCCGGCTTTCGCCGCGACGCGATCGCCGTGTGCGATGCCGCGGTCGAGACGTACCAGCTCGCGGGCAGTACCTGGTCGCTGCAGGGCGGGCGCGGCACCGCGGGCAGCTACGCATGGCGCGCGCCGTTCGCAAGTTTCGGGCCCTGCGCCTCGGAGCGCGGCGCGCTCTTTCTGATGCGCAGCGACGGCGAGCTCGCCGAGACGCTGCACTTCGACCCGTGGGCGAGCGCCGCCGAGAATCGCGCGCGCGCGGCGCGCGCGCTACGGCTTCGCCGTCCGGCGCTCGCCGCGGCCGTGCACGCGCGGCGCTGACCCCGCTCGCAATCGCCGCCCGTTCTGGTTACCGTGAGCGCGCGCCACCCGGGCGCCCTCCGTCGGGGTCTTCGTGGGACCGCTCGCTGGCATCAAGGTGCTCGATCTCAGTCGCGTGCTCGCCGGGCCGTGGGCGACGCAGGCGCTCGCCGATTTCGGCGCGACCGTCTGGAAGGTCGAGAAGCCCGGCAGCGGCGATGACACGCGCAGCTGGGGCCCGCCGTGGCTCAAGGACCGCGACGGTCGGGACACCGGCGAATCGGCCTACTACCTGTCGACCAACCGCGGCAAGCACTCGCTCGCCATCGACATCGCAAACCCCGACGGCCAGCGCCTCGTGCGCGCGCTCGCGGCGCGCGCCGACGTGCTCGTCGAGAACTTCAAGGTCGGCGGGCTCGCGAAGTACGGACTCGGCTACGCCGATCTCGCGACGCTGAACCCGCGACTCGTCTACTGCTCGATCTCCGCCTACGGCCAGGACGGGCCGGAGGCGCAGGGCGCGGGCTACGACGCGATGATCCAGGGCAAGGGTGGCCTGATGAGCCTGACCGGCGTTCCGGACGGTGAGCCGGGTGGCGGCCCGCAGAAGGTCGGCGTCGCGGTCGTCGACCTGATGACCGGCATGTACGCGGTCGCGGCGATCGCCGCGGCGCTCTACGAGCGCACGCACTCCGGGCTCGGCCAGCACATCGACCTCGCGCTGCTCGACACGCAGGTCGGCTGGCTCGCGAACCAGAACCTGAACTACCTGCTGACGGGCAAGGCGCCGGCCCGGCAGGGGACGGCCCACCCGAACATCGTGCCGTACCAGGCCTTCGGGACTCGCGACGGTCACCTGATGCTCGCGATCGGCAACGACCGCCAGTTCGCGGCGTTCGCCGAGCTCGCCGGGCGCGCCGAGCTCGCCCGCGACCCGCGCTTCGCGACCAACGCGGCGCGGGTCAGGCACCGCGCGATCCTCGTGCCGATCGTCGCCGGGCTCCTCGCGGCGCGCGGCACGCGGGAGTGGATCGAGCTCCTGACGCCCGCCGCCGTGCCGTGCGGGCCGATCAACGATCTTGCCGCCGTGTTCGACGAGCCCCAGGTCCGCCATCGGCAGCTGCGGATCGACCTGGCGCACCCGCTGTCCGGGGAGGTCCCGCAGGTGCGAAACCCCACTAGGTACTCGCGCAGCGCGCTCGAGTACCGGCAGGCGCCGCCGCTGCTCGGCGAGCACACGGGCGCGGTGCTCGAGGCGGAGCTCGGGCTCGGGCCGGCCGAGCTCGCGGCACTCAAGGGGAGCGGCGCCGTCGGTTGAAGGTCCGCACTGCGCCGCGGTTCCCGCTGCGCTATTCTTTGTTTTATGACGACCCCGACCATCCGCGCGAGCAGCGCGCTCCACGGCGTCCGCTACGAGATCCGCGGCCAGCTCGCCCACCGCGCCCACGAGATGGAGCGCCTCGGCTACGACATCATCTCGCTCAACATCGGCAATCCGGGCGCCTTCGGCTTTCGCACGCCCGAGACGATGCGCCTCGCGATGATCGAGAACATGCGCGCCGCCGAGGGCTACGTGCACCAGAAGGGGATCTTCCCGGCGCGCGAGGCGATCGTGATGCAGCAGCAGGAACGCGGACTGCGCGACGTCACGGTCGACGACGTGTTCATCGGCAACGGCGTTTCCGAACTCATCGACCTCGTGCTGCGGGCGCTCCTCAACGACGGCGACGAGGTGCTGGTGCCGAGCCCCGACTATCCGCTGTGGACCGCGGCGGCCAACCTCAACCGCGGCCGCGCAGTCCACTACCCGTGCCACGCGCACAACCGCTTCATGCCGGATCCGGACGAGGTCGAGAAGCTCGTCACCCGGCGCACGCGCGCGATCGTGATCATCAACCCGAACAACCCGACGGGCGCGGTCTACGACCGCGCCGTGCTCGAGCGCCTGGTCGCGATCGCCGAGCGCCACCGGCTGGTCGTGCTGGCGGACGAGATCTACGACCAGATGACCTACGACGGCGCGACGTACGTTCCGCTCGCGACGCTGGTGCACGGGACCTTGTGCGCGACGCTCTCGGGGCTCTCGAAGATCTACCGCGCCTGCGGCTACCGCGTCGGCTGGGCGGTGTTCTCCGGGGAGCGCGAGGGCGCGGGCGAGTACCTGCAGGGGCTCGAGCTGCTGAGCTCGCTGCGCCTGTGCAGCAACGTGCCCGGCCAGTGGGCGGTGCAGACGGCGCTCGGCGGCTACCAGTCGATCCGCGACCTCGTGCGGCCGGGCGGCCGGCTGTACGCGTCCCGCCAGGCGATCATCGACGCCGTCGCCGCCAGCCGCTACCTCGAGCTCGTGCGGCCGATGGGCTCGATGTACGCCTTCATAGGCGTGCGCCGCGACCTGCTGCCGGACTTCGACGACCAGGTGTTCGCGATGGACCTGCTCGAGCACAAGCATGTCGTCGTCGCGCCCGGCGTCAGCTTCAACACCCCGTACAACACGCACTTTCGCGTGACGCTGCTGCCGGAGCCCGACGTGCTGGCCGACGTCTTCGGGCGCATCGAGGCGCAGCTCGACGTCTACGCCGCGACGGCCGCCAGCCGTCCGGCCGCGACGCCGCTCAAGGTCGTCTCCTAAAGCCGAAGTGCACGGCACCCGGCGCCACCAGGCGTTACTCGACGCGGGCGGGGAGCTCGTCACCGCGACGCCGCGCCAGGCGCGGGCGCTGCGCATCGAGTTCGGCCGCGCCGCGGCCGGTCGCGGAATGCGCGTCTGGCCGAGCCCGCGCATCCTGTCCTATGGCGCCTGGCTCGAGCGCGAGGTCCGCGCCCACGACGACCGCCCGCAGCTGATCGGCGACTACGCCGCGCGCCGCCTGTGGCAGCGAATCATCGAGCACAGCCCCGAGGGCGTCGCACTGCTGAGCGCCGAGGCGACCGCGGCCGAGGCGGCGCGCGCCTGGGCGCTCGCGCACGAGTGGCGCCTGCCGCTCGCGGCGCTCGCGCCCGTCACCGCGGAGGAAGCGGCGTTTCGCCGCTGGTCCGAGAGCTTCGAGCGCGCGACCGCCGAGCAGGGCGTGCTCGACGCCGCGCGGCTGCCGGCCTGGCTCGCCGCGCGCGGGCTCGGTCCCGGGCCGCCGCTCGGCTGGCACGGCTTCAGCGCAGCGACGCCCGCGCGCACCGCGCTCGAGGCCGCGCTCGCCGCCGGCGATCGCGCGGTCTCGGAGCTCGCGCTCGAGGCCACGCCCGGCGCGCGCGCCTGGCACGAGGCCGCAACGCCCGACAGCGAGCACGCGGCGATCGCGGGCTGGCTCGCGGCGCGGCTCGGCGCGGAGCGCGAGGCACGGCTGATCGTGATCCTGCCGGACCTGGGCTCGCGCGGCGCGGCGTTCGCGCGCCTGCTCGACGACCGGCTCGCGCCAGAGCTCCTGTCGCCCGGCGCGCCCGATGCGCGCCCGTACGCCTTCAGCGTCGCGCCGCGGCTCGCCGCGCACGCGGTCGCCGATTGCGCGCTCGGGGTCATCGGGCTCGGCGCCGCGGAACTCGACGTGCTGGCGCTCGGACGGCTGCTGCGCTCTCCCTATCTGCCGGCGACGCCGGTGGTCGCCGCGCGGCGCGCGCTCCTGGACGTCGAGCTGCGGCGCCTCGGCAGCGCCGCGCTCGATGCGGAAGCTGCGCTCGCGCACCTGCGTGCCGGGCGCGGCGCCGAGCCCGGGTTCGCCGCGCTCGTCGTCGAGGCGCGCGCCTCGCTCGCGCGCCGCGGGCGCCACAGTGCCGCCGACTGGGCCGAGGCGATGCAGCGCGCGCTGCGCGCGGTCGGCTGGCCGAAGGGCCGCGCGCTTGCCCCGCGCGAGTACCAGGCGGCGCACGCGTTCAACGAGGCGCTCGCGACGCTCGGCTCGCTGGCCGCGATCCTGCCCGCGCTCGACTACGCCGCCGCCTGCGCGGAGCTGCGCGCGCTCGTCGGCGCGACGACCGTCGCCGCCGAGGTGGACGACGCGCCGGTGCTGGTGCTCGAGCGTCTCGAGGACCCGGCGCTGCCGTGCGACGGCCTGTGGGTCGCGGGCCTCACCGCCGAGCGCTTCCCGGCGACGGCGCAGCCGACGCCGTTCCTGCCGCTCGCGCTGCAGCGCTCGCGCGGCGTCCCGGGCGCTACGCCCGCGCTCGCGCTCGAGGCCGCACGGCAGGCGCTCGGCGGATGGCTGAAGGCGCCGGATCTCGTTCTGAGCGCCGCGCGGCTCGACGGCGACACGCGCCGCGTGCGCTCGCCGCTCGTGCCGGAAGCGCCGGCCTTCGCGCCCGCCGCGGCGCCGCCGACGCGCGCCGCGACGCTGCGCGCGACGCGACGCCTCGAGAGCTGGACCGATCCTGCGCTGCCGGCACTTGCGCCGGCGGCGCGCGTCGCCGGCGGCGTGCGGGTGCTCGAGCTCATGTCGCTGTGCCCGTTCCGCGCGGGCGCTGAACTCAGGCTCGGCGCGCGCGCGCTCGAATCGCCGCGCAACGGTCTCGCGCCGCAGCTGCGCGGCCAGCTCGCGCACGCGGCGCTCGCGGCCTTCTGGGGCGAGATCGGCTCCCAGGCCGAGCTGCGGGCGCGCGGGCCGACCGGCCGCGCGACCGCGATCGCCGCAGCGGTCGAGCGCGCCTTCGCCGAGCTCGCAAGGCGCCTGCCGCGCTCGCGGCTGGTCGCGCTCGAGCGCGACTGGCTCGCGCGCGCGATCGACCGCCTCACCGAGATCGAGCTCGAGCGCGAGCCGTTCACGGTCATCGAGCGCGAGGCGACCCATCGCATCGCGCCGGGCGGCCTGCCGCTCGAGGTGCGCGTCGATCGCGTCGACCGGCTCGCCGACGGCGGCGAGGTGATCATCGACTACAAGAGCGGCGCCGCGACGCCGCGGCGCTGGGCGGGGCCGCGGCCAGAGCCCGTGCAGCTGCCGGCCTACACGATCGGCCGCGACCCGGCACCCGTGGCGGTCGCGATCGCGCGCCTCGCGATCGCGAAGAGCGGCTTCGTCGGGCTCGCCGAGCGCGACGGCTTGCTGCCCAGGGTGCGGGCCGTCGCGGCCTCGAACCGCGCCGAGCTCGCGGGCGTCGACTGGCGCGGGCTGCTCGCCGACTGGGAGCGCTCGCTCGGCGAGCTCGCCGCCGGCTACGCCGCCGGCACCGCGCCGGTGGATCCGTCCGCGGGCGCGTGCGAGCGCTGTGCGCTCGCGACGCTGTGCCGGATCTCGACCCCGGACGCCGAGGCGGCCGAGGAGGCGGACGATGACTGACCGTCCGCCCGATGCCGCCGCGCGCGCGCGGGCGCTCGATCCCGCGACGTCGTTCATCGTCCAGGCGCCGGCCGGCTCCGGCAAGACGACGCTGCTGACGCAACGCTTCCTGGCTCTGCTCGCGCGCGCATCGCGGCCCGAGGCCGTGCTCGCGATCACCTTCACGCAGAAGGCCGCCGCCGAGATGCGCACGCGCGTCGCCGAGGCGCTCAGCCGCGCGGCGGCGAACGCCCAGCCACGCAACGCCGCCGACGCCGATACGCTCGCGCTCGCGCGCGCGGTCCTCGCCCACGCGCAGCAGGCCGGCTGGTCGCTCGCCGAGCAGCCGGCGCGTCTGCGCATCCAGACGATCGACTCGCTGAACCACTGGATTGCCGCGCGTCTGCCGATCCTGTCGCGCGCCGGGGTCAGCATCGAGGTCGAGCCGCGCGCCGCGGAACTGCACGCGCTCGCCGCGCGCCGCACGCTCGCCCGGCTCGACGAGCCCGGGCGGCTCGCGGATGCGCTGGCGCGCGTGCTGGCGCACTTCGACAACGACGCGGAGCGGCTGGTCGAGCTGCTCGCGGCGATGCTCGCATCGCGCGAGCGCTGGCTGAGGATCGTCGTCGCCGGGGCCGGCGCCAG
>DATKOR010000017.1:0-26429 GCA_035524495.1 Steroidobacteraceae bacterium | reverse complement strand
GACCTTGTCCTTGAGGCCCGCGAACCCGACGTCGCGCGGCGCGACCCCGGCGCACGCGGCGAGCGTGCGCGCGACGCTGAGCGTGTCGCGCCCGCGCTTCTCGACCTTCAGCAGCCAGTGGGCCTCACCGCCGTCGGCGCCGAAGCCGAGCCGCTCGGTCACGACGAAATCGGACTCGCTGGCCTTCAGGCGCGCGCGGCCGATGGGTCCGCCGTGCGCGAAGGGCGGCGCGAGCGCCGCCGCGCGCCACGCCGCCGGCGCCTCGCTCAACGTGCGGACTCGAGCAGCACCACGGCCTCGGCGGCGAGGCCCTCGCCGCGCCCGAGGAACCCGAGCCGCTCGGTGGTGGTGGCCTTGACGTTGACGCGCGTGGCCTCGACGCCGAGCGCGCGCGCGAGCGCCGCGCGGATCGCCTCGCGATGCGGCGCGATGCGCGGCGCCTCCCCGATCAGCGTGAGGTCGGCGTTGACGAGACTAAAGCCGGCCGCGGCCACTTTCCCGAGCGTCGCCGCGAGCAGCGTGGCGCTCGCGGCGCCGCGATACGCGGGATCAGAGTCCGGGAAGTGCTGGCCGATGTCGCCGAGCCCGGCGGCACCGAGGAGCGCGTCGCACAGCGCGTGCAGCAGCACGTCGCCGTCGGAGTGCGCGATGAGGCCGCGGTCGTGGGCGATGCGCACGCCGCCCAGCATCACGTGATCGCCGGGACCGAAGGCATGGACGTCGATGCCTGAACCGATGCGCTGCACCGGCTCCGGGCGCTCCGCGAGCTGCCGCGCCGCGATCGCGAGGTCGCCGGGCCCGGTCAGCTTGAGGTTGGTCGCGGCGCCCGCGACGAGTCGCGGATGCAGCCCGAGCGCCTCGACGGCGCTCGCCTCGTCGGTCGCATCCCCGGCACGCGCGAGCGCGGCCTCGAGCTGGCTGAGGCGAAACGCCTGCGGCGTCAGCGCACGCCACAGGTCCTCGCGCGCGACCGTCGCGACCGTGCGTTGCCCGGCGTCGCCGCGCTTGACGGTGTCGGTGATCTTGAGCGCGAGCAGCGCGCCCTCCGGCGACTCGGGGAGCACCGCGAGCAGCCGGGCGAGGTCCTCGCGCGACAGGCATGGCCGCGCCGCGTCGTGCACCAGCACCCAGGGATCGGCGGCGCCGACCTTGCGGCGCAGCCACGCGACACCGGAAGCGACCGAGTCGCGCCGCTCGGCGCCGCCCTCGACGGTCGCGACACGCGGGTCGCGTGCCACCTCGAGCGTCGCGAAACTCGCGTCGTCCGCGGCGATCGCGACGACGACGCCCCGGCAGGCCGGGTCAGCGAGGAACGGCGCGAGCGCGTGCTCGATGACCGTGCGGCCGGCGAGCGCGAGGTACTGCTTGGGCGGCGCGTCGGCCGCCCCCATGCGCCGGCCGCGGCCTGCGGCCGGCATCACGAGCCAGTAGGAGACGGCGTCCACCGCAGGCGGATCGCGTCAGTGCGACGTGCGCTGGATCGGCAGCCGCTCGCGTGGCGCCGGCTCGATCGGCGCGCGCGCATCACCGTCGACGACCTGGAAGAAGGTCTCGTTGGCGCCGACCATGCCGATGTCCGTGCGGGCGCGCTCCTCGATCGCGGCGAGCCCTTCCTTGAGGTCCTTGACCTCGGCGGCGAGCTCGCCGTTGCGGCGCGCCAGGGCTGCGTTCTCGAGCTTCTGGGCGGCGACGCTGCGCTTGAGGCCGAAGACCGAGCGCACGCCGTCGTCGGAGACCCACAACCGGTACTGCATGGCGAGCAGCACGAGCAGCAGGGCGACGGCGAAGAACCTCATGAGTTCAATAAGTTAACACGGGCGGCCGGGTTTGCGAACCCCCAAAGGGCCCTACGCCGGCGGCCGAACCGGGAACGCGCCGCTGCCGGCGTAGCGCGCCCGGCTTCCGAGCTCGGCCTCGATCCGAAGGAGCTGGTTGTACTTCGCGACCCGGTCCGAGCGCGACATCGACCCCGTCTTGATCTGCGTCGCGGTCGTCGCGACCGCGATGTCGGCGATCGTCGCGTCCTCGGTCTCGCCCGAGCGATGCGAGATCACCGCCGCATAGCGCGCCTCGCTCGCCATCTTAAGCGCGGCCAGCGTCTCGGTCAGCGTCCCGATCTGGTTCGGCTTGATCAGGATCGCGTTGGCCACCTGCTGCGCGATGCCCTCCTTGAAGATGCGGGTGTTGGTGACGAACACGTCGTCCCCGACGATCTGCAGCCGCGAGCCGAGCTCCGCGGTCATCAGCCTCCAGCCCGGCCAGTCGCCCTCGGCCATGCCGTCCTCGATCGTGATGATCGGATAGTCGCTCGCGAGCTTGCCGAGGTAGGCGGTGAAGCCCGCGGAGTCGAAGCTCTGCCCCTCGCTCTCGAGCGTGTAGCGCCCGTCGGCGTAGAGCTCGGAGGCCGCGACGTCGAGCCCAAGCCACACGTCGCGCCTGGCCGCGTAACCCGCCTTGGCGATGGCCTCGAGGATCGTGTCGAGCGCCGCCGCGTTCGACGGCAGGTCCGGCGCGAAGCCCCCCTCGTCGCCGACCGCGGTAGAGAGCCCCATGCCGTTCAGGATCTTCTTGAGCGCGTGGAACACCTCCGAGCCGCAGCGCACCGCCTCGGCGAGCGACGGCGCGCCGACCGGCAGGATCATGAACTCCTGGATGTCGAGGCTGTTGTTGGCGTGCGCGCCGCCGTTGATGATGTTCATCATCGGCACCGGCAGCGTCAGCTGCAGATCCTTGGGCGCCAGGTAGCGCCACAGCGCGACGCCGGCCTCGCGGGCCGCGGCGTGCGCGGTGGCGAGCGACACCGCGAGGATCGCGTTGGCGCCGAGTCGCGACTTCGACTCCGTGCCGTCGAGCTCGATCATCCGCGCATCGAGCCCCGCCTGGTCCGAGGCCTCGCGCCCGACGAGCGCGCGCTTCAGCGCCTCGTTGACGTGCCCGACCGCCTGGCGCACGCCCTTGCCGAGGAAGCGCTTCGGGTCCCCGTCGCGAAGCTCGACCGCCTCGCGGCTGCCGGTCGAGGCGCCGGACGGGACCGCCGCGCGCCCGACGGCGCCGGATGCCAGCACGACGTCGGCCTCGACCGTCGGGTTGCCGCGCGAGTCGATGATCTCGCGTCCGCGGATGTCGGCAATGGCGCTCATGAACTATCGCTCCGGCGCGGTCAGCTGCTCTTCCTCGTACGGCCCGCGCTTCGCCGTCCGGTCGAGTTCCACGAGCGTCGCGAGCAGCGACTCCATGCGAGCGAGCGGCCAGGCATTCGGGCCGTCCGACAGCGCCTTCGCCGGGTCGGGGTGGGTCTCCATGAAAAGACCGGCGACGCCGACCGCGACCGCGGCCCGGGCCAGCACCGGCACGAACTCGCGCTGGCCGCCCGAGGAGGTCCCCTGCCCGCCCGGCAGCTGCACCGAGTGCGTCGCATCGAACACGACCGGGCAGCCGGTCGTGCGCATGATCGCGAGCGAGCGCATGTCGGTGACGAGGTTGTTGTAGCCGAAGCTGAAGCCGCGCTCGCAGACGAGGATCGCGGGGTTGCCGGTCGAGCGCGCCTTGTCGACGACGTTCTGCATCTCCCACGGCGACAGGAACTGGCCCTTCTTGATGTTGACCGGGCGTCCCTGCGAACAGGCCTTGATGATGAAGTTCGTCTGCCGGCACAGGAACGCCGGCGTCTGCAGCATGTCGACGACGCTCGCGACCTCGTCGAAGGGGCTGTCCTCGTGCACGTCGGTCAGCACCGGCACGCCGATCTGGCGCTTGACCGCGGCGAGGACCTTCAGACCCGCCTCGAGGCCCGGGCCCCGGTAGCTCTTCGCCGAGGAGCGGTTCGCCTTGTCGTACGAGGACTTGAAGACGAACGGGATCCCGAGGCGCGCCGTGATCTCCTTCAGGCGCCCGGCGACCTCGACCTGCAGCGCCTCGCTCTCGACGACGCAGGGCCCGGCGATCAGGAAGAGCGGCGCTCGCGGCCCGACGTCGAAGGACAGCAGGCGCATTCTCAGGCGCTCGCCGCCTGCGGCAGCTGGCGCGCGGCGTACTGGCGCGCGGCGCGCACGAAGCCGGCGAACAGCGGATGGCCATCGCGCGGCGTCGAGGTGAACTCCGGGTGGAACTGCACCGCGACGAACCACGGGTGGCTCGGCAGCTCGATGATCTCGACGAGGCCGTCGTCCGAGAACGCCGAGAACTTGAGGCCCGCGGCCCGCATCCGCTCGAGGTAGTTGTTGTTGAACTCGAAGCGGTGGCGGTGGCGCTCGCCGATCACGTCCCTGCCGTAGATCGCGTGCGCGAGGCTGCCGGCCTCGATCCGCGAGGCCTGCGAGCCCAGGCGCATCGTGCCGCCGAGGTCGGAGCGCTCATCGCGCGTCAGCGTCGCACCGCTCGCGTCCCGCCACTCGGTGATCAGCGCGATCACGGGGTCGGGGGTCGCGCGGTTGAACTCGGTCGAGTTCGCGCCTTCGAGCCCGAGCACGTCGCGCGCGAACTCGATGCACGCGACCTGCATGCCGAGGCAGATGCCGAGGTACGGGACCTTGTGCTCGCGCGCGAAGCGCACCGCCTGGATCTTGCCCTCGATGCCGCGCTCGCCGAAGCCGCCCGGCACCAGGATCGCGTCCATGTCGGCGAGGCACCCGGGGCCGGTCTTCTCGATGTCGGTCGACTCGACGTAGTGGACCTTGACGCGGGTGCGGGTCTTGAGCCCGGCGTGCGTCAGCGCCTCGTTCAGCGAGATGTACGAGTCGCGGATCTGCACGTACTTGCCGACCATCGCGACGTTGACGGTCGCCTCGCTCGCCTGCTTGGCGCCGATCACGGCGCGCCACTCGGGCAGGTCGCTCGGCTGGGCGTTGAGCCGGAGCTTCTCGACGATGATGTCGTCGAGGCCCTGCTCGTGCAGCAGGAGCGGGATCCGGTAGATGTCGTCGGCGTCGACCGCCGAGATCACCGCGCGCTCCTCGACGTTCGTAAACAGCGCGATCTTGCGGCGCTGCTCGTCGGGCAGCGCGTCGCGGCAGCGGCACAGGAGCACGTCCGGCTGGATGCCGATGCCGCGCAGCTCCTTGACCGAGTGCTGCGTCGGCTTCGTCTTGATCTCGCCGCCACCGACCACCGGCACCAGCGTCAGGTGCATGAACGCGACGTTGTTGCGCCCCAGCTCGACGCCCATCTGGCGGATCGCCTCGAGGAACGGCAGCGACTCGATGTCGCCGACCGTGCCGCCGATCTCGACCATGCAGACGTCGGCCTCGCCGGCGCCGAGCTTGATGCAGCGCTTGATCTCGTCGGTGATGTGCGGGATCACCTGGACCGTCGCGCCCAGGTAGTCGCCGCGGCGCTCCTTGGCGATCACGCGCTCGTAGATGCGTCCGGTCGTGAAGTTCGAGTTGCGGGTCGTCGCGTAGCGCACGTAGCGCTCGTAGTGCCCGAGGTCGAGGTCGGTCTCGGCGCCGTCGGTCGTGACGAACACCTCGCCGTGCTGGAACGGGCTCATCGTGCCCGGGTCGACGTTGATGTACGGGTCGAGCTTGACGAGGCTGACCTTGAGCCCGCGTGCCTCGAGGATGGCCCCGAGCGAGGCCGACGCGATGCCCTTGCCGAGCGAGGACACGACGCCACCGGTGACGAACACAAAGCGAGTCATGGGGGCTCCCGTCACGATGCGGACCAACGAAAAAGGGCCTCGGCAAGGCCCTCGTGCGACGGGAGACCAGTCTATCGGAAAGGCCCGCCCGGCTCAACGAAGCGCGGCGGCGAGAGCTCCGCCGGCGCCCCGGTCCACTCGAGCGCGAGGCCGGGCCCGTCGGGCTCGGCGCGGCGCGCCGCGGCGATCAGCGTCAGGCGCGGCAGCACGAGCGCGACCAGCGCCTCGCCCTCGCGCACGAGGAGCATGCGCGTGCGCGCCCACGGCGGCACGCGCGCCTCGCGCAGCCAGTCCTTGACCGGCCGCGCGGGTCCGTTGGGGTCGAGGCGGATGCGCTCCCCGCCCCGCCGACGGTCGAAGGCGAGCCCCGTGGTGTCGGTGACATCGAGCGTCGCCGGCCCGCGACGCCAATGCGTCTCGATGCGACCGAGCGCCCCGAGCCCGAGCGCGCCCGGCGGCGCCGGCACGGCCGTGCCGGGCACGACGTTCAGCGCCGGCAGCGGCGCGAACGCGTACAGCCGCCCGTCGAAGCGCCGCAGCTCGACGCCCGGCCACGCGAGCGCGGGTGTCGCGTCCCGCCGCGCGCCGAGCACCTCGGCCTCGATCAGCGCGAGGCGGCGGGCCGGCGGCACCGGGAGACCGCGGCTGCGCAGCCAGTAGCGCAGCACCTCGGCGCGCCGCTCGGGCTCGAGCGCCCTGAGCCCGGCGACCGACAGCGTCGGCCCGCGCGCGAGCGCCCGGACGTACTCGGCGGAGGCCTCGTCGAGCTGGCGCTGCGCGGCGGCGAGGTGGGTGGCGCTGCGCGCCAGCGTCTGCGCCGCCGCCGGCCAGCGCGCCTCGATGAGCGGCCAGAGCGTCCCGCGCAGGTACGCGCGGTCGTAGCGCGCGTCCTCGTTCATCGGGTCCTCGTGCCACGGCAGGCCGCGCGCCTGCGCGTAGGTCCGCAGCGCCGCGCGCGGCACGTCGAGGAGCGGCCGCAGCAGGCGCCCGCTCCCGAGTCGCGCCGCGGCCGGCATCGAGGCGAGCCCCGGGAGCCCGGCGCCGCGCACGAGCTGCAGCAGCAGGGTCTCGGCCTGGTCCTCGCGATGGTGCGCGGTCAGCAGGCACTCGCCGGGCTCGAGCGCCGCCGCGAAGGCCGCGTAGCGCGCGCTCCTCGCCGCGGCCTCGATGCCCTCGCCGCGGTCGGTCGCGACGCTCACCGGCAGCACCGTGAAGGGCACGCCGAGCGCCTCGGCCGCGCGGCGCGCCGCGGCGGCGAGCGGCAGCGCGGCGCTAAGGCCATGGTCGACGTGCAGGGCGCGAAGGATCAGCCGCGGCGGCCCGGGCGCGAGCTCGGCCAGCGCCGCGAGGAGCGCGACGGAGTCGGCCCCGCCCGAGAGCGCCACCGCGATGCGCGCGTCCTCGATGGGCTCGATCAGCGCGAGCAGCCGCGTCGCGAGCCGCGCGGCATCGAAGCGCTCCTGGCGCTGCGGGCGCACGGCCCAGCGCCCCTCAGGCGACGCGGAACGCGCCGAAGGAGTCCAGGCGCTTGGCGCGTTCCTCGAGCACCTGCTCGATCGGGCGAGCGGTGAGATCGTCGAGGGCCTTCGAGAGCGCCTCCTTCAGCGTCGCCGCCATCGCCTGCGGGTCGCGGTGCGCGCCACCGAGGGGCTCGGGCAGCACCTCGTCGACGAGCTTCTCGCGCAGCAGCCGCTCGGCGGTGATGCCCATCGCCTCGGCCGCGAGCTCCTTCTTGTCGGCGCTCTTCCACAGGATCGAGGCGCAGCCCTCCGGCGAGATCACCGAGTACACCGAGTACTGCAGCATCAGCAGGCGGTCGCAGACCCCGATCGCCAGCGCGCCTCCGGAGCCGCCCTCGCCGATCACGCAGCTGACGACCGGGACGCGCAGCGTCGCCATCTCGAACAGGTTGCGCGCGATCGCCTCGCTCTGGTTGCGTTCCTCGGAGCCTACGCCCGGGTAGGCGCCGGGCGTGTCGATCAGCGTCACGATCGGCAGCGCGAAGCGCTCGGCGAGGCGCATGAGTCTGAGCGCCTTGCGATAGCCCTCGGGCTTGGGCATCCCGTAGTTGCGCCGCACGCGCTCCTTGGTGTCGCGTCCCTTCTGGTGGCCGATGACGATGATCGCGCGGCCGTTCAGCCGCGCCGGTCCCGCGACGATCGCGTGGTCGTCGGCGTACATCCGGTCGCCGTGCAGCTCCTCGAACTCGGTGCAGATCAGCGGCAGGTAATCGAGCGTGTACGGGCGCTGCGGGTGGCGCGCGAGCTGCGCGACCTGCCACGGCGTCAGGCTCGCGAAGATACTCTTGGTCAGCACGCGGCTCTTGGCGCGCAGCTTGTTGATCTCGTCGACGATGTTGATCTCGGCGTCGTCGCCGAGGTATCGCAGCTCGTCGATCTTCGCCTCGAGCTCGGCGATCGGCTGCTCGAAATCCAGGAAGTTCAGGTCCATGGGAGCGGCACCGTCCCAGAGGCCGACCCGGCCGTCAAGGGCCGGCCTCAGCCGGTCATCTTCAGCGGCAGCGTCGGCACGGCCCCGAGCGCGCCCCACTCGGTCAGGAATTCCTGCTGGTCGCGCGGATGGTAGGCGAGCCGCACGGCGTCGGCGCCGAAGTGGCGCGCAAGGCCCTCGATGAGCGCGCGGCCCGGCCGCACGTTCCAGTCGGCCGCGAACTCGAGGAGCACCTGACCGACGGCGCCCGTGTAATAGACCGCGACCGCGCAGCGGCCGCCGCGCGCGGGCTTCAAGCTCGACTCGAGCGCCGCCAGCGTCGCGCCCTCGTCGGCACCGGCCGGCCAGCGCACCAGGAGCTTCTTCGCCTGCGCCTCGCGCGCCGCGTCGACGGTCGTCAGGCGCTTCGCCGCGAGCCGCCAGCCCTCGATGAACTCGTCCCAGCGCAGAGCGCCCTCGACGAGCAGGATCGCGTCCTTGGCGATCAGCTCGCGGTGCTGCTGCAGCACCTCGTCGAACAGCGACACCTCGAGCCGGCCGCTGCCGTCGTCGAGGATCAGCGTGGTGCGGTTGCCGCGGCGGCGGATGTCGAGCACGAGGCCCGCGACCGTGAGGTTGCGCGGCGGCTGCCACTTGCCCTCGCCACCCGCCGGGCGCGACGCGACGAGCTCGGCGATCCGTCCGGGCGCGAGGTACTTGAGGTCGTGCGCGTACTCCTCGATCGGATGGCCCGAGAGGTAGTGGCCGAGCGTCTCGCGCTCGTGGGCGAGGCGCACGGCCGCGGGCCAGTCCGGGAGCGTGGGCGAAGGCGCCGCCGGGCGCTCGGCGCGCGGCGAGGCCGGCAGCTCGAAGAGGCTCCCCTGGCCGAGCGAGGCGGCGCGCGTGCGCTGCTCGCCGCCCTGCATCGCCGCCGGGAGCTCCGCCATCAGCGAGGCGCGGTTCGCGCCGAGCGCGTCGAACGCGCCCGCCTTGACGAGCGCCTCGAGGCAGCGCTTGTTGACCTTCGTGAGGTCGATGCGCTCGCAGAGCTCCGCGAGGCTCGCGAAGTCCCCGCCCGCGCGCCGCACCTCGATCAGCGCCTCGACGGCCGCTTGCCCGACGCCCTTGATGGCGCCGAGCCCGTAGCGGATGCACTTGGGGCCCGCGACCGCGAAGCGGTACTCGGAGGTGTTGACGTCGGGCGGCAGCACCTCGACGCCCATCTCCTTGCAGTCGTCGATGCCGACGACGACCTTGTCGGTCTTGTCCATGTCGCAGGACAGGACCGCGGCGAGGAACGCGGCCGGATAGTGCGCCTTGAGCCAGGCGGTCTGGTAGGTCAGCACCGCGTACCCGGCCGAGTGCGACTTGTTGAAGCCGTAGCCCGCGAACTTCTCCATCAGGTCGAAGATGTGCGTCGCCTGGCGCTCGGGCACGCCGCGCTCGGTCGCGCCGCTGACGAACACCGAGCGCTGCTCGGCCATTTCCTCGGGCTTCTTCTTGCCCATCGCGCGCCTGAGCAGGTCGGCGCCGCCGAGCGTGTAGCCGGCGAGCACCTGCGCGATCTGCATCACCTGCTCCTGGTACAGGATCACACCGTAGGTGGGCTTCAGCACCGCCTCGAGCGCCGGGTGCAGGTAGTCGATGTGCTGGCCCCTGGGCGCGTGCTTGCGGTCGATGAAGTCATCGACCATGCCCGACTGCAGCGGCCCCGGCCGGAAGAGCGCCACGAGCGCGACGATGTCCTCGAAGCAGTCCGGCTGCAGCCGCCGGATCAGGTCCTTCATGCCGCGCGACTCGAGCTGGAAGATGCCGGTCGTGCGGCACGACTTCAGCAGCTGGAAGGTGCGCGGGTCGTCGAGCGGCAGGCGCGTCATGTCGAGCGGCGGCTCGCCCGCGCGCGCGCGCTCGGCGTTGACGATCTGCTCGGCGAGCGCGATCACCGTCAGCGTGCGCAGCCCCAGGAAGTCGAACTTGACCAGCCCGGCGGCCTCGACGTCGTCCTTGTCGAACTGCGTAACGACCGAGGTCGAGCCCTCCTCCGCGAACAGCGGCGCGAAGTCGGTCAGCACCGAGGGGGCGATCACGACGCCGCCGGCGTGCATGCCGGCGTTGCGCGTCAGGCCCTCGAGCGAGCGCGCGAGGTCGATGAGCTCCCTGACCTCGCTGTCCTCCTGGTAGAGCTTCCTGAGCTCCTCCTCGCGCTCGAGCGCCTTGTCGAGCGTCATCTCGAGCTCGAACGGGATCAGCTTCGCGATCCGGTCGCACCAGCCGTAGGGGTGGCCGAGCACGCGGCCGACGTCGCGCACCACCGCCTTCGCCGCCATCGTGCCGTAGGTGATGATCTGCGAGACGCGATCGCGCCCGTACTTGCCGGCGACGTACTCGATGACCCGGTCGCGGCCCTCGGTGCAGAAGTCGACGTCGAAGTCCGGCATCGAGACGCGCTCGGGGTTCAGGAAGCGCTCGAACAAGAGGTCGTGCTGCAGCGGGTCGAGGTCCGTGATGCCGAGCGCGTAGGCGACGAGCGAACCGGCGCCCGAGCCGCGGCCGGGGCCGACCGGCACGCCGTGCTCGCGCGCCCAGCGGATGAAATCGGCGACGATCAGGAAGTAGCCCTCGAAACCCATCCGGCAGATCACGTCGAGCTCGGTGGCGAGCCGCGGCGGGTACTCGCAGGGATCGACGGCGCGCAGCGCCGTCTGTGGCGGCCGCGTCGCGGCGCGCGCCGCGAGCCCGCGCTCGGCCTCGCAGCGCAGGAACTCGGCCGTCGTCGTGCCCGCGGGCACCGGGTACTCGGGCAGGTACGACTTGCCGAGCTTGAGCTCGAGCGAGCAGCGCTTGGCGATCTCGAGGCTCTGCTCGACGGCGCCCGGAAGGTCGGCGAACAGCGCCGCCATCTCGGCCGGCGTCTTCAGGTACTGCTGCTCGGTGTAGCGCCGCGGCCGGTCGGGTGCGGCCAGCAGCGTGCCGTCGTGGATGCAGACCCGCGCCTCGTGGGCCTCGAAGTCGGCGGGCTTGAGGAAGCGCACGTCGTTGGTCGCGACGGCCGGGAGCTTGAGCTCCTGGACGAGCGCCACGACGCCCTCGACGAGCGCCTCGTCGTCGGGGCGCCCGAGGCGCTGCACCTCGAGGTAGTAGCGATCGCCAAAGAGCGCGCGCCAGCCGCGCGCCGCGCGGTGCGCCTCGGCGATGCGCCCGTTGCCGAGGTGCCGCCCGACGTCGCCGTCGCCGCCGCCCGAGAGCGCGATCAGCCCGGCGACGCTCTCGGGCTCGAGCCAGCCGCGCTCGAGCATCGGCGGGCCCCTGCGCTGCGGGTCGAGGTAGGCACGCGACACGAGCCGCGTGAGGTTGCGGTAGCCGGCCGTGTTCATGCAGAGGAGCGTCAGTCGCGAGGGTTCGCTGCGCTCGGCGCTGTCCTTCAGCCACACGTCGACGCCGACGATCGGCTTGACGCCCGCGGCCTGCGCGGCGCGGAAGAACTTCACCATCGCGAACAAGTTGCTCTGGTCGGTGACGGCGACGGCCGGCATGCCGGCGGCCGCGGCAGCGGTCGCGAGCTCGTCGATGCGCACCACGCCGTCCACCAGCGAGTACTCGGTGTGCAGTCGCAGGTGGACGAATGAGCTCACGGACCCCTCACCTCGGGACACAGGCGGATCTTACCGGCTCGAAGGTCCGGCGATGCAGGGGGCAAGGCCCGAGTGCGGACAGGACGTCGAGGTGGTCCGCGGTGCCGTAGCCCTTGTGCACCGCGAAGCCGTAGCCGGGGTGGCGGTTGTCGGCCGCGACCATGAAGTGGTCGCGCCAGGTCTTGGCGAGGATCGAGGCCGCCGCGATCGCGGCCTCGCTGCCGTCACCCCCGACAATGGCGTCGATCGGCGCAGAAAAGCCGAGACCCTCGAGCGACGGCGCGTGCGGCCCGTCGACCTGCAGCGCGCGCGGCGCGACCGGGAGCGCGAGCAGCGCGCGGCGCATCGCGAGCCAGGTCGCCTCGAGGATGTTGAGCGCGTCGATCTCGGCGGCATCGGCCCAGCCGAGCCCCCAGGCGACGGCGCGGGCGCGGATCGAGATCGAGAGGCGCTCGCGATCGGCCGGCGCGAGCTGCTTGGAGTCGTCGAGCCCGCGGATCCTCGGGCCCGCGGGCAGGATGACGGCCGCCGCGACCACCGGGCCCGCCAGCGGACCCCTGCCGGCCTCGTCGAGGCCGGCGAGGAGCGCCGTGCGCGGCCAGCGCACGCTCATGCGCGGCGCTTCTCGATCAGCGCGAGCACGGCCTCGGCGGCGCGCTCGCTGGCGCCGCGGCGCAGCCGCTCGTGGATGCGCCGGAACTCCTCGCGCGCCGCCGCGGCCCGCGACTCGTCGTCGAGCCAGCCGAGCACCTCGGCGCCGAGCCGCGCCGGGGTCACCGCCTCCTGGAAGAGCTCGGGCACGATCGCGCGGCCGGCGAGCAGGTTCGGCTGCGCGAAGAACGGCGCCTTCATGAGCCCCAACACCCGGATCAGCGCCGCGGTCGGCCCCCCGAGACGATAGGCGACGACCATCGGCCGCTTGCAGAGCAGCGTCTCGAGGGTCGCCGTCCCCGAGGCGACGAGCGCGACGTCGGCAGCCGTCAGCGCCGCCTCGGCGCCGCCATCGGTCACGCGCACCTCGAGGCCCGGGTGACGGGCGAGCGCGCGCTCGAAGATCCCGCGCACCGCGGCGTTCGCCATCGGCGCGACGAACTTGAGGTCCGGCCGGCGCTCGCGCAGCCAGTCGGCGGCGCCGAGGAAGTCGTCGGCCAGGCGCTCGACCTCGCCGCGGCGGCTGCCGGGCAAGAGCGCGACCACCGTCGCCTGCGCCGGCAGCAGCAGCCGCGCGCGCGCCGCGCCCTGGTCGGGCTCGAGCGGGATCCGGTCGGCGAGCGGGTGGCCGACGAACTCGGCCGCGAGCCCGGCGCCGTCGTAGAAGCGCTGCTCGAAGGGCAGCAGGCAGAGCACGAGGTCGAGCGTCGCCGCCATGCGCCGCACGCGCCCCTGCCGCCACGCCCAGACCTGCGGGCTCACGTACTGCACGGTCGGGATGCCGGCGCGGTGCAGCTTCGCGGCGAGCCCGAGGTTGAACTCGGGGGCGTCGACGCCGACGAAGGCGAGCGGCGGCTCGGCCAGCACGCGGGCCTCGAGCGCGCGCCGAAGCTCTAGCAGCCCGGGCAGGTGGGTCAGGACCTCGAAGAGGCCCATGACCGCGAGCGACTCGGACGGCGCCCAGGCGCGACAGCCCGCCGCGACCATCGCCGGCCCCGCGACCCCCTCGAACTCAAGCTCCGGCCGGCGGGCCCGGAGCGCGCGGATCAGCGCCGCGGCGAGGTTGTCTCCCGAGGTCTCGCCGGCGACGATGACGATGCGCGCTTGCACGAGTCCCCGGCACCCTCCTCGCTCAGCGCGCGAGGCTGCGCGTCGCGCGCGGCAGGAAATCGACGAACGCGCGCACCTCCGGCTGAGCGGCCGCGAGCCGCTCGAGTTCGGCGGCGGCCTCGGCGAGCTTGAGCCCCGAGCGGTACAGGACCCGGTAGGCCCCCTTGATGTTCGCGATCTGCTCGGCCGTGAAGCCGCGGCGCCTCAGCCCCTCGACGTTGACGCCCTTCGGCTCGCCGGGGCTGCCGGCCAGCATCACGTACGGCGGCACGTCGCGGGTCGCGACCGCGTTGTTCGCGAGGAAGGCGTGCGCGCCGATCTTGCAGAACTGGTGCGCGCCGGCGTAGCCGCCGAGGATCACGTGGTCGTCGAGCTCGACGTGGCCCGCGAGGCCCGCGTAGCTCGCGAGCACGCAGTGGTTGCCGACGATACAGTCGTGGCCGACGTGCGAGTAGGCCATGAACAGGTTGTCCGAGCCGATCCGCGTCACGGTTGCGCCCGTGACCGTGCCGCGGTTGACGGTCGCGCACTCGCGAAAGCGGTTGCGATCGCCGATCTCGAGGAACGTCTCCTCGCCGCCGTACTTCTTGTCCTGGGGTATGTCGCCGACCGAGGCGAACTGCCAGATCTCGTTGCCGGCCCCCATCCGCGTGGGGCCGAGCACGACCGCGTGCGGTCCGACCCGGCAACCCGGCCCCAGGACGACCCGCGGGCCGATCACCGAGTACGGGCCGACGCTCACGGTCGCATCGAGCTCGGCGCGCGCGTCGACGATTGCGGTCGGGTGGATGTTCGCCATGCTCAGCCCTTGGCCTCGGGCGTGACCATCATCTCGGCCGAGCACACTTCGCGGCCGTCGACCTCGGCGACCGTCGCGAACTTCCAGATGCCGCGCATCGCGCGCTGGAACTCGGCCTTCAGCATCAGCTGGTCGCCGGGCTCCACGGGCTTGCGAAAGCGCGCCCCGTCGATGCCGACGAAGAAGAAGCGCGTGTTCTCGTCCGGGATCACGCCGGCGGTCTGGAAGGCGAGGATCCCGGCGGTCTGCGCCAGCGCCTCGAGGATCAGCACGCCGGGCATCACCGGCCGGTGCGGGAAGTGGCCCGGAAAGAACGGCTCGTTGATGGTCACGTTCTTGAGCGCCCGGATGGTCTTGCCGGGCACGAGCTCGAGCACCCGGTCGACCAGCAGGAACGGGTAGCGGTGCGGCAGCTGCCTCAGCACCGCGTTGATGTCGAGCGGGTAAGGCGTCACGTCCGTGCTCATGAGGGCTCCGTCTCGCTGGGATCGTCCGGGCGCTCGAGCGCCCGGACCCGGTCGAAGAGTTCATCCAGGTGCCGCAGCCGCGCCACCACGCGTCGCCACTCGCCGGCCTCGCTGACCGGGATGCCCGAGGAATAAAGCCCCGGCTTGGTCAGCGAGCGGCTCACCATCGACAGGCCGAGCACTGCGACGTCGTCGCAGATCTCGAGATGGCCGACGATGCCGACCGCCCCGCCGATCATGCAGCGCTTGCCGATCGTCGTGCTGCCCGAGATCCCGACGCAGCCGGCGATCGCCGTGTGCGCGCCGATCCGGACGTTGTGGCCGATCTGGATCTGGTTGTCGAGCTTGACGTCGTCCTCGATCACGGTGTCGCCGATCGCGCCGCGGTCGATCGTCGTGTTGGCGCCGATCTCGACGTCGTCGCCGACGACGACGCCGCCGAGCTGCGGGACCTTCACCCAGCCGTCCTTGTCCTGCGCGATGCCGAAGCCGTCGGCGCCGAGCACGGCGCCGGCGTGGATCACGCAGCGCCTTCCGATGCGCACGTTGCGGTAGAGCACAACGCGCGCCGCGAGCCGCGTGTCCTCGCCGATCGCGGCGGCGGCGCCGACGACGGTGCCGGCGCCGATCGTGACGCGCGCGCCGATCGCGGCGCCTGCCTCGATGACCGCGTGCGGGCCGATCGAGACGTCCGCGCCGATCGCGGCGCCCGGAGCGACGATGGCGCTCGGATGGACGCCGGCGGGCGCCGCGGGCTCGGGGTGCAGCCACGCGGCGATCCGCGCGTAGGCGGCGTACGGGTTCTCGGCGATCAGCGCCGCGGTCTTGCAGTCGGCGCTCGATGCGGCATCGAGCACGACCGCAGTCGCGCCGGTCGTCGCGAGGTAGCGCCGGTAGCGGGCGTTGGCGAGGAAGCTCAGCGTGCCGGGACCGGCGTCCTTGAGCGTCGCGACGCCGGTGACGCGGGCGTCGGGGTCACCGCGGAGCACGAGGCCGTAGCGGGCCGCGATCTGCCCGAGCGTGACCCCCGCCACGGCGTCCCCGGACTACTTCTTCGGCGGGGCAGCCGGCGCCGCAGCCGGGGCCGGCGGGGCGGCCGGAGCGGCAGCGGCCTTCGCCTGCAGGTTCGACAGCACCTGCGAGGTGATGTCGACGGTGTCGGAGCTGTAGACGACGCCGCCGGCGAGCACGATGTCGAAGCCCTTCTCCTTGGCGTAGGCGCGCACGGCCTCGAAGATCGCCTTCTGGACGCGCTGCAGCTCCTCGTTCTGGCGCATCTGCACGTCTTCCTGGAACTCCTTGGCGCGGCGCTCGAGGTTCAGCTGCGCGTCCCTGAGGTCGCGCTGCGTCTTGGTGCGCTCGGCCTCGGCCATCGTCGCCTGGTCGCGCTCGAACTTCTGGGCGCGGCCCTCGAAGTCCTTCTTCTGGGACTCGAGCGTCTTCTGGCGCGGGCCGAACTCCGACTCGAGCGTCTGCGTCGCGGCGCGCGCCTGCGGCGCCTCGGCGAGCAGCCGCTGGCTGTCGACGACCGCGATCTTCTGCGCCTGGGCGCTCGCGGCGCCGGCCAGGGCGAGCGTCGCGAAGCTGACGGCGATGAGGGACTTGAGAGTGATACGCATGGCAGCTGAGGACCTGTGTAGGACGAATAGGATGATGAGAGTCAGAACGCCGAGCCGATCGAGAACTGGAACCCCTCGCGCTCGTCGGCGTAGTGAATGCCGTCGCCCGCGTAGGCGTTTAGCGGCACCGCGTAGCTGAAGCGGAAGATGCCAAGCGGCGCAAGCCACTGCACCGCGATGCCGACCGAGCGCTTCAACTCATTGTAACTGAAATGGTAATTGACCGGCGTCACGCGATCGGCACCGACGAAGTAGACGCAGCAGGTCGAGAACACGTTGCCCATGTCGTAGAAGGCACTGACCCTGACGTTGGCCTTCCACTTCTCCGGCGTCGGAAAGAGGAGCTCGGCGTTCGCGACAGTTAACAGATTGCCGCCGTACGGGTTGCCGAAGCTGTCGCGGGGCCCGAGGAAGCTCTCGCGGTAGCCGCGCACCGTGTCCGGACCGCCGCCGAAGAACTGCCTGAACGGCGGCAGCGCGGTCGTCTTGCCGGTCTTGTTGCCGTAGGCGACCTGGGCCTTGAGCGCGAACACGAACTTCTTGCCGATCGGGATCAGGTCGAGGAAGTCGAAGTTGCCGGTGTAGTAGCGCACCGAGCCGATCGGCAGCGCGTAGGAGCCCTGGATCGAGGTCCGCGTGCCGCGGTCGGCGAAGATCGCCCGGTTCCTCGTGTCGTAGCTCCAGCCCGCGACCGCCTCGACGACGTCGAAGCGCGAGCCGTAAAAGTCGAAGGTCGTCGTCGCGCCGGTGCCGTCCATGACGGTGCCGGTGCGGATGAACGTGTTGCCGTTGTGCTTGACCCAGTCGATCGCCTGGAGCGCGCTTCCGGTCTCGCTCGCGAGCAGCTCGTCGTGCGAGGCCGAGAGCCCGAAGTGCACGAACTGGTACTCGGAGATCGGGTAGCCGAGCTCCATCGACCCGGTCAGCATCGTCGTCGAGAACTGCGAGGCCGAGGAGACGAACTGCGTGGTCTTGCGGTAGCTGAGGCTCATCGTGCGCGTCAGGTTGTCGAGCGTGACGTAGGGGTCGGTGTGCGAGAGGCTGTAGACGCTCGAGTACTTGCCGGCGTTGATCTCGGCCGCGATGCGCTCGCCGCGCCCCATGAAGTTCGAGTGCACGAAGTTGCCGTTCAGCATCACGCCGTAGGACTGCGAGTAGCCGATGCCGCCGCCGAACTGGCCCGGCAGGCCCTCCTTGATGTCGAAGTCGACGTCGACGAGGTCGGGCGTGCCGGCCACGGGCTTGTTCTCGAACTCGACCTTCTCGATGTACGGCAGGCGCTGCAGGCGCTGCTTGGAGCGCTCGACCGCGCGGTTCGAGAGCCACGCGCCCTCGAGCTGGCGCATCTCGCGCCGCAGCACCTCATCGTTGATCGCGCTCGTGTTGTTGAAGTTGATGCGCCGTACGTAAGCGCGGTTGCCCGGGTCGATGAAGAAGGTCAGCGACACGGTCTTCTTTTCCGCATCGAGCGTCGGCACGGGCTCGATCTTCGCGAACGCGTAGCCCTCGACGCCGAGGCGGTAGCTGAAGCCCTCCTGCGAGGTCGTGACGAGCTTGCGCGAGTAGGTCTGGCCGGGCTCGACGAGCAGCAGCTTTCTCAGCTCCGACTCGGGCACGACCATGGTGCCCGCGAGCTTGACCTCGGAGACCTTGTAGACCTCGCCCTCGGACACATTGATCGTGATGAAGATGTCGTCCTTCTCGGGCGCGATCGCGACCTGCGTCGACTCGATCTGGAAGTTGGCGTAGCCGCGGTCCATGTAATAGGAGCGCAGCTTCTCGAGGTCGCCCTGCAGCGACTCGCGCGAGTAGCGGTCGTCCTGCTTGTACCAGCTGAGCCAGTTCGGGGTCTTGAGCTCGAAGGTCTCGATGATGTCCTTCGGCTTGTACTTGGTGTCGCCGACGAAGTTGATCTGCCGGATCTTGGCGCGCTTGCCTTCCTTGATGTCGATCGAGATCTTGACCTTGTTGCCGGGCACGTCCTCGACCTTGGTGTCGACCCGGACCGCGTACTTGCCGCGCGAGAAGTACTGGTCGGTCAGGTACTGCTTGACGTCCTCGAGCACGCTGCGGTCGAAGGTCTTGCCGGTGGCGAGGCCGACGTTCTTCAGGCTCTTCTGCAGGTCCTCGGTCTTGATGTCCTTGTTGCCCTTGATCTCGAAGCTCTCGATCGAGGGCCGCTCGCGCACCGCGATCACGAGCGTGTTGCCGTCGCGCCTGAGCTCGACGTCGCGGAAGAAGCCCGTCGCGTACAGCGCGCGCAGCGACTCCTCGACCTTCTGGTGCGTCATCCGGTCGCCAAGGCTGACCGGCAGGTAGTTGTAGACGGTGCCCTCAGCGATGCGCTGCAGGCCTTCGACCTTGATGTCGCCGACCGTGAACTCGCCGGCCTCGGGCGGCAGCGACTGGGCATGGGAAGCGGCCGTGCCGAGCACGAAGGCCACGGCGAGAGTGACGGCGCGAGCGAGCCGGGATGGCATGCGGATCCGGATTCCTGTTGTTGGCGGCGCAACTAACCGAGGTGGTGCGCCAAGTCGTTATAGAAGGCGAGGCTCATCATCAGGATCAGCAGCACGATCCCGACCTGCTGGCCGAGCGCCTGCGCGCGCGGCGACAGCGGGCCGCCCTTGATGGCTTCGATGAGCTGGTAGACGACCTGCCCGCCGTCGAGGATCGGGATCGGCAGCAGATTGAGGACGCCGAGGCTGATGCTGATCAGCGCCAGGAAGTTGAGGAAGGTCGTCAGCCCCTCGAGCGCGCTGATGCCGGCGTAGGTCGCGATGCTGATCGGCCCCGAGACGTTCTTCAGCGACACGTCGCCGGTCACCATCCGCCACAGGAACTTCACCGTCAGCGCCGACTTCGACCAGGTCTCCCCGAGCGCCGGCCGGATCGCGCCGAGCGGCCCGTAGCGGTAGAGCACCTTGAGTTCGGCGGGATAGAGTGCCTCCCCGCCCGCCGCGACGCCGATGCGCCCGACGAGGCCCTTGCCGGGCTCGGCCGCGTCGTGCTCGGCGCGCACCGTGACCGGAACCTGAAGCGTGACGCCCGCGCGGCGCACCTCGAGCGTGACCGTCCTGCCCGGCATCGCCGAGAGCGCGCTGCGCAGCTCAATGAAGTCGCTGACACGGCGCCCGTCGAGCCCGCGGATCTCGTCGCCGACCCGCAATCCGGCGAGTGCCGCCGCGCCGCCCGGGGTGAGCGCGCCGATGACGGCCGGGTGCACGAAGTCAAAGCCGAGGCCGGCCTGCAGCGCACCGGGCTCGGTCAGCGCGCGCCGCTGGTCGTCCGGCACGATCAGCGTCGCCGACGCATCGCCGCCGGCGCGCCTGAGCTTGAGCTCGACCCGGCCGTCGTCGACGATGTCGGAGAGGATCGCGAGCACCGCGCCCTCGCGCGTCGCGACTTCGCGATCGCCGATGCCGACGATCTCGTCGCCGGGCTTCAGTGCCGCGGCGGCCGCGAGCGAGCCCGGCTTGATCTCGCCGAGCACGGGCTTGAGGCCCGGGACGCCCGCCATGAACAGGATCCAGAACGCAACGATCGCGAACAGGAAGTTCGCGCCGGGGCCCGCCAGCAGCACGAGCACCCGCTGCCAGACCGGCCGGCGGTTGAAGGCGCGCGGCGCGTCGTCGGCCTCGACCGGCGCCTCGCGCTCGTCGGCGAGCTTGACGTAGCCGCCGAGCGGCAGCACGCCGATCACGTACTCGACCCCGTCGGCGCCGACGCGCCGGGCAATCGCCCGGCCGAAGCCGATCGAGTACTTGAGCACCTTGAAGCCGAGCCGGCGCGCGACCCAGAAATGGCCGAACTCGTGCACCGCGATCAGCACGCCGATCGCCACCAGGAATGACACCAGCTTGATGAGGCTGAAGGTCATGCCGGGATTCCCCCACGGACGCCGATGAAGCCCTGGGCTTCGCGGCGGGCATCGGCGTCGGCCGCGAGGACGGCTTCGAGCGTCCCGGCCGGCGTAGCGGGCAGGCGCTCGAGCACGCGTTCAATGACCTCGGCGATGGCCGTAAAGTTCAACCGTCCCTCCAGGAAAGCCGCGACCGCGACCTCGTTGGCCGCGTTCAGGTGCGCCGGCGCCGTGCCGCCGCTGCGCGCGGCCGACTCGGCGAGCGTGAGGCACGGGAATTTCCGGCGGTCCGGGGGCTCGAACCGCAGCGTCCCGAGCCGCAGGAGATCGAGCGATTCTACACCGGACTCGATGCGCTCCGGCCAGCCGAGCGCATGCGCGATCGGGGTGCGCATGTCGGGGTTGCCGAGCTGGGCGAGCGTCGAGCCGTCGACGTACTCGACGAGCGAGTGCACGATGCTCTCGGGGTGCACGACGACCTCGACCGCCCCGGGCGGCAACCCGAACAGCAGCTGCGCCTCGATGAGCTCGAGGCCCTTGTTCATCAGCGTCGCGGAGTCCACCGAGATCTTGCGGCCCATCGCCCAGCGCGGGTGCGCGCAGGCCTCGTCCGGCGAGACCGTCGCGAGCCGCTCGGCCGGCATGCGCAGGAACGGACCGCCCGAGGCGGTCAGCCACACGCGGCGCACGCCCGCGGCGCGCACGCCCGGCGGCCCGGCCGGCAGGCACTGGAAGATCGCGTTGTGCTCGGAGTCGATCGGCAGCAGTTCCGCCCCGCCCGCGGCCACCGCCTCGAGCAGCAGCCGCCCCGACATCACGAGCGCCTCCTTGTTGGCGAGCAGCACGCGCCGCCCGGCGCGCGCCGCGGCGAGCGTCGAGGTGAGCCCCGCCCCGCCCACGATCGCGGCCATCACGACGTCGGCGCCCGCCATCGTCGCCGCGGCGTGCAGCCCCGCCTCGCCGACCTGGAGCTCCGCATCGAGGCCCGCGCGGCGCATCGCCGCGGCGAGCTCGGCGGCGCCCTCGGGCTCGGCCAGCACCACGAGCTTCGGCCGGAACCTGACCGCCTGCTCGAGGAGCACCTCGCGCCGCCGGCGCGCCGCGAGCGCGACGACCGTCAGGCGCTCGGGATGGCGCGCGACGACATCGAGCGTGCTGCGCCCGATGCTGCCGGTCGAGCCGAGGATCGCGATGCCGCGCCTCATGCGAGCATCCCGGTCCAGCTGAGGCCGAGCACGTAGAACGGCACGGCGGAGGTGATGCTGTCGATGCGATCGAGGACGCCGCCGTGCCCGGGCAGCAGCGAGCCCGAGTCCTTGAGGTGCGCGTAGCGCTTGAACATGCTCTCGGTGAGATCGCCGACCATCGAGGTCCCGACGACCGCGAGGCCGAGCCCGACGAAGCTGACCGCCGGCGCGGCGAAGACGCGCGCGCCGACGAGCGCGACCACGAGCCCGAGCACCGTCCCGCCGATCACGCCCTCCCAGGTCTTGTTGGGGCTCACCTCGGGCGCGAGCTTCAGTCGCCCGAAGCGGCGGCCGGCGAAATAGGCGCCGATGTCGGCCGCCCAGACGAGGAGCAGCATGTATAAGAGGAGCCAGGCGCCGCGCCGCTCCGGCGCGAGCGCCAGCAGCCGCGCGAGCCCGAGCCAGGCCGGCACGAGCACGAGGAGCCCGGCGGCGCCGGCGGTGAGGCGGTTGACGGCGTGGGGCTTCAGCGCCAGCCACAGGAATGCGACCGCCCACCAGAGCGCGGCGAGCGCCATGCCGGCGACGAAGCCCGAGCTGCTCGTCGTCGCGCTCCAGGCGAGCGCGCACAGGGCGCCGGTCGCGAGCACGTACAGGAGCCGCGCGCCGGGGCGCGTGAGCCCGGCGAACGCCGCCCACTCCCAGGCGCCCACCAGCACGACGAGCGCGAGGAACAGGACGCCGACGGCGGTCGGCAGCCAGAACAGCACCGCGAGCAGCAGTGCCAGCAGCACGAGCGCCGTCAGGACGCGGGTCCTCAGCATGCGCCCGCCTGCGCGCCCGTGAGCCCGAAGCGCCGCTCGCGCTCGCCGAACGCCGCGAGCGCGCGCTCGTACTCGGCGCCGTCGAAGTCCGGCCACAGCGTGTCGCTGAACCAGAGCTCGGTGTAGGCGAGGTTCCACAGCAGGAAGTTGCTGATGCGCTGGTCGCCGCCGGTGCGGATGAACAGGTCGGGGTCCGGCAGGCCCGCGAGCGCGAGCTCGGCCGAGAAGCGCGCCTCGTCGATCGCCTCGGGCGCGAGGCGCCCGTCGCGCGCTTCGGCCGCGAGGCGGCGCGCCGCCTCGAGGATGTCCCAGCGGCCGCCGTAGGCGACGGCGACGTTGAGCCTGAGCGCGGCGTTGCCGCGCGTGCGCTTCTCGGCGGCGACCATGCGCTCAGCGAGCGGCGCGCCGAGGCGCTCGCGCTCGCCGATGAAGCGCAGCTCGATGCCCTGCGATGCGAGCTCGTCGATCTCGCGATCGAGCGCCTCGAGAAAGAGCTGCATCAGCAGGCCGACCTCGGTCACCGGCCGCTTCCAGTTCTCGCTCGAGAACGCGAACAGCGTGAGCGCGCCGACCCCGCGGCGCACGCTCTGCTCGATCACGGTACGCACCGGCTTGACGCCCGCGCGGTGGCCGGCGCTGCGCGGCAGGCCGCGGCGCTCGGCCCAGCGGCCGTTGCCGTCCATGATGATCGCCACGTGCCGCGGGACGCGCACGGGTCGTGTGGATCTCCTCACACGTGGAGGAGATCCTTCTCCTTCTCGGCGAGCACTGCGTCGATCTCGGCGACGTAGCGGTCGGTCAGCTTCTGGATCTCGTCGTGGGCGCGCGTCTCGTCGTCCTGGGAGACGAGCTTCTCCTTCAGCATCTCTTTGAGGTCGTTCATCACGTCGCGGCGCACGTTGCGCACCGCGACCCGCGCGTTCTCGGTCTCGTGCTTGGCGGCCTTGACGAGCTCGCGGCGCCGCTCCTCGGTCAGCGCCGGCATCGGCAGGCGGATCACGGTGCCGGCGGTCGTGGGCGTCAGCCCCAGGTCCGACTTCATGATCGCCTTCTCGATGACCGGCACCATCGACTTGTCCCAGGGCGTGACCGCGAGCGTGCGCGCGTCCTCGACGACGACGTTGGCGACCTGCGTGAGCGGCATCTCGCTGCCGTAGTACTCGACCTTCAGGTGCTCGAGCAGCGAGGTGCTCGCGCGCCCGGTCCGCATGCGCTTGAACTCGGTCTTGAGCGCCGCGACGCATTTCGCCATGCGGTCGGCCGCGTCTTTCTTGAGGTCCTCGAGCATCGGCGTTCTCCGTCGGTGCGGCGTTGAGCCGTTCTCAGCCGTTTGCGACCACGGTGCCGACGTCCTCGCCATCGATGATGCGCAGCAGGTCGCCGGCGTTGTGCAGGTTGAAGACCTGCAGCGGCAGGTTGTTGTCGCGGCACATCACGATCGCGGTCGCGTCCATCACCGTCAGCCGGTCGCTCAGCACCTTGTCGAAGGTCAGGCGCGTGTAGCGGGTGGCCGAGGGGTTGCGGATCGGGTCGTCGGTGTAGATGCCATTGACCTTGGTGGCCTTCAGGAGCACGTCGGCGCTGATCTCGATGCCGCGCAGGCTCGCCGCCGTGTCGGTCGTGAAGAACGGGTTGCCGGTGCCGGCGGCGAAGATCACGACGCGGCCCTTCTCGAGGTGGCGGATCGCGCGGCGCCGGATGTAGTCCTCGCAGACCTCGTTGATCTGCAGCGCCGACATCACGCGCGCGTGCGCACCGAGGCCCTCGAGCGAGTCCTGCATCGCGAGCGCGTTGATCACGGTCGCGAGCATTCCCATGTGGTCGGCGGTGACGCGGTCCATGCCGGCGCGCGCGAGGCCCGCGCCGCGGAAGATGTTGCCGCCGCCGATCACGACCGCGACCTGCGTGCCGCGCGCGATGATCTCGACGATCTCGCTGGCGATGCGCCTCAGCATTTCGGGGTCGATGCCGTAGTCCGCCACGCCCATCAGCGCCTCGCCGCTGAGCTTGAGGAGGATGCGGCGATAGCGGGGGGCCTTGTGCGTTGCGCTGGGCACGGCTTCGCCTCTAGCCCCCTGTCGAGGTTCTGGTCACCGCTTCTCGCTGCCCTTGACGGTCGCCATGACCTCGTCGGCGAAGTTCTCCTGCTTCTTCTCGATGCCGGCCCCGACCTCGAGGCGCGCGAAGCCGCGCACCTTGGCGGAGGCCTGCTTCAGGAGCTTCTCGACGCTGACGTCCGGGTCCTTGACGAAGGGCTGGCCGACGAGCGTGATCTCGGCGAGGTACTTGCGCAGCCGTCCCTCGACCATCTTCTCGACGATCGCCTGCGGCTTGCCCTCGCCGGCGGCCTGCGCGATCAGGATCTCGCGCTCCTTGCCGAGCTGCTCCGCGGGCACCTGGCTCGCGTCGACGTACTGCGGGTTGATCGCCGCGACGTGCATCGCGAGGTCCTTGGCGAGCGTGGCATCGCCGCCCTCGAGCGCGACGATCGCGCCGATGCGCGTGCCGTGCAGGTAGCTGCCGAGGATCCCGGTAGAGCTGACGCGCGCGAGCCTGCGCACCGTGATGTTCTCGCCGATCTTGGCGACGAGCCCGCGGCGGCGCTCCTCGAGCGTCGTGCCGTCCTGGCCCTTCACGGCGAGCACCGGCTCGACCTCGGTCGCACCGCTCGCAAGCGCCGCGGCCGCGACCGCGTCGGCGAAGGCGACGAAATCGCCCTCGCGCGCGACGAAGTCGGTCTCGCAGTTGACCTCGACGAGCACGCCCGCGCGGCCGTCGCTGCTGCCGGCGTAGACGATGCGGCCCTCGGCGGCGACGCGCGCCGCCTTCTTGTCGGCCTTCGCGAGGCCCGACTTGCGCATGATCTCGGCGGCGGCGTCGAGGTCGCCCTGCGCCTCGACGAGCGCCTTCTTGCACTCCATCATGCCGGCGCCGGTGCGTTCCCGAAGCTGCTTGACGCTGTCTGCGGTGATGTTCATCGAGCCTTACTCGGCCGCCGGCGCGTCGGCCGCCGGCGCATCGGCCGCCGGGGCATCGGCCGCCGGCGTGTCGAGATCGCCCTCGTCGTCGGCCTCGATCGCGACCTGCGCGATCGGGCGGCGCGCCCCGCGCGACGGGGCCTTCTTCTTGACCGACGCCGGCGGCGGCGGTGCGCGGCGCCGGCCGGCGTTCTTGCGGCGCGGGTTGCCGGCATCGTCGAGCTCGACGAACTCGTCCTCGCCCGTCGGCAGCGACGGGGTCGCGGACTTGCCCTCGATGACCGCGTCGGCGATCGCCGTCGCGTACAGGTTGATCGCGCGCATCGCGTCGTCGTTGCCCGGGATCACGTAGTCGACGTCATCGGGCGAGCAGTTGGTGTCGACGATCGCGACCACCGGGATGCCGAGCTTGCGCGCCTCGTGAATCGCGATCTGCTCGTGACCGACGTCGACCACGAACAGCGCATCCGGAAGCGCCGCCATGTCCTTGATACCGCCGAGGCTGCGCACGAGCTTGTCCATCTCGCGCCTGAGCACCTGGGCTTCCTTCTTGCCGCGGCGCTCGAGGGCGCCCGTGTTCGTGAGCTCCTCGAGCTCGGCCAGACGCTTGATCGACTGCCGGATCGTCTTGAAGTTCGTCAGCATGCCGCCGAGCCAGCGCTGGTTGACGTACGGCATGCTCGCGCGGCTCGCCTCGCGCTGCACGGCCTCGCGGGCCGAGCGCTTGGTGCCGACGAACAGCACCTTGCCGCCGTCGGCGACGACGGACTTGATGAAGCCGGCAGCCTCCGCGAACATCGGCTGCGTCTTCTCGAGATTGATGATGTGGATCTTGTTACGCTCGCCGAAGATGAAGGGGGCCATCTTCGGGTTCCAGAAGCGGGTCTGGTGGCCAAAATGCACACCCGCTTCCAGCATCTGTCGCATGGACACGCTGGGCATCGTCAGTTACTCCCGGGTTAGGCCCTCCGCGGATCCCGTGCGGAAACCGGTCGGGGGCCTTGCGACGCTCGCAAGGCGGGCCGACCAGCACCCGTCCGCACAGTGGTCCCGACGCAGCGAGCGGCGGGGCAATTCGCGTGTGGATTTCGTTGCCAAAAAACGCCGCGCTTTATACCATGCTTGCCCCGTGCAAACAACGGTTTAGCACGCCCCCCTGGACCCCATGCTGCGCCGCTACGAAGACCCGACCGTGACCCCCCGCACCCCCGCCGAGCAGGACGCCATGCGCC
>DATKOR010000016.1:0-68061 GCA_035524495.1 Steroidobacteraceae bacterium | reverse complement strand
TGCGCTCACACGACCCGGTGGCGCTGCTCGCCACGCAGGAAGGCCGCGACATTCTCCGCGAGCTCATCGAGCGCGCGCTGGCGGGCCTCGCGCGCCGACCAGGCGCTGTGGGGCGTCACGATCAGCGTCGTGAGGTCGGGTGCGAGCAGCGGATTGCCATGCAGCGGCGGCTCCTCCTCGAGCACGTCGATCGCCGCACCCCCGAGGCGCCGCGAGCGCAGCGCCTGGGCGAGCGCCGCGGCATCGACGAGCGCGCCGCGCGCGGTGTTGATGAGGACGGCGTCCTGCTTCATGAGCGCGAGCTCGCGCGCGCCGATCAGGTGGCGCGTCGCCGGCGTGATCGGGCAGTGCAAGGACAGGACGTCGACCTCGGGCAAGAGCGCCTCGAGCGCGAAGCGCCCGGGCCCGGGCAGGGAGCCCGCGCGGGCCGCGACCCTGACGGTCATTCCGAAGCACTCGGCGACGCGCGCGACGCCGCGCCCGAGCGTGCCGAAGCCGACGATGCCGAGCGTGCGCCCGGCGAGCTCGCGGACCGGGAACGCGGGCTCCTCTCCGTGTTCCCAGCCGCCGGCCTTGAGCGCCCGGTCGTACTCGCGCACCCGGTGCGTCAGCGCGAGCAGCACCGCGAACACGTGCTGCACGACCGAGGCCGTGCAGTAGTCGGCGATGTTGCAGACCGCGACCCCGTGCGCGCGCGCCGCCTCGAGGTCGACGTTGTTGGTGCCGGTCGCGGTCAGCGCGATGAGCTCGAGCGCCGGGCTGGCCTCGATGCGCGCGCGCGTGAGGCGCGCGGTGTTCGTCAGCACGATCGGGACGCCCGCGATGCGCGCGTCGACCTCGGCGTCGGCGGTCGCCTCGTGGATCGCGAGCTCCGGCAGCACCGCGCGCAGGCGCGCGGGGTCGAGGTCGCCGTCGACGGCCACCGTGCCGTAGTCGAGGAACACCGCGCGCATCAGTCGCGGAAGTTGTTGTACTGCAGCGCGACGTCGAGCTTCTGCTGCCGCAGCAGCGCGATCGCCGCCTGCAGCTCGTCGCGGCTCTTGCCGGTGATGCGCACCTTCTCGCCCTGGATCGCGGCCTGGACCTTGAGCTTGGAGTCCTTGATCGCGCGCTGGATCTTGCGGGCGCTGTCGGCGTCGATGCCCTCGCGCAGCACGACCTGCTGGCGCGCGCGCGCCAGGTTCACCTCCGGCTCCTTGATCTCGAGGCACACGAGGTCGATGCCGCGCTTCGTCAGCTTCAGCTTCAGGATGTCGAGCATCTGCTTGAGCTGGAAATCCGCCGGCGCCTCGAGCGTCACGGTGTTGCCCTCGCGCACAAACTTGGCGTCGGTGCCCTTGAAGTCGAAACGGTTCTCGAGCTCGCGGCTCGCCTGGTCGACCGCGTTCTCGACCTCGTGGTGATTGAGTTCGGAGACGACGTCGAAGGACGGCATGGGCTCTCAGGCCTGGGCGCCGCCGAGGCGCCGGTAGTAGATCGCGGTCGGCTCGAGGCTGCCCTTGGTCGACTGCGTGAATCCGGGGATCGTGCCCACGTACTGGTAGCCGCAGCGCTTGTAGAGCCGCTCGGCGTCATCGCCCACGCGCACGTCGAGCACCAGCAGCGTCAGCCCCCTGGCCGCCGCGGCGTGCTCGATCGCGCCGATCAGCGCCTGCCCGGTGCCGCGCCGCCGGTACTGCGAGTGCACCATGAGCTTTTGCATCTCGCCGCGGTGGCGGGCGTTCTGGCGCGGCGCCAGGGCGATCTGCACCGCGCCCGCGCACACGTGGTTGTCGGTCGCGACGAACAACAGCCGCTCGCCGCGTCCGACCGCCTCGAGCACCTCGGACCAGTAGTTGCGCGCCTCCTTGGTGCTCGGCACGTGGGTCCAGCCGATCGACGCGCCGCCGCCGACCGCGTCCTGCAGCAGCTCCACGAGCTCGCTGAAGAGCTCGAGGCTGGGCGGCGCCTTCAGTTCCTTGATCTCGAGCATGCGACTCTCCGCAACCGGGCGCGTCCCGCGCCGCCAAAGTCTAACCCGCTCCTCACAGCGTCGGCAGCGCGACGTCCTCGAACAGGCGCGCGAGCTCGTCGCCCGCGCCCGCGCGGATCGCCTGGTCGACCAGCCGCCGGCTGAGGTGCGGCGCGAACGTGCGCATGAACTCGTACATGTAGCCGCGCAGCAGCCGGCCGCGCCGAAAGCCGATCCAGGTCACGTGCGGCTCGAACAGGTGCCCCGCGTCGAGCACGGCGAGGTCGCGGTCGTCGGCCGGGTCGAGCGCCATGCTGGCGAGGATCCCGACGCCGAGCCCGAGCCGCACGTAGGTCTTGATGACGTCGGCGTCGCTCGCGGTCAGCGCCACTTTGAGCTTCAGCCCGGCGCTCTCAAAGAGCGCCGGCAGCGAGGAACGGCCGCTGAAGCTGAACGTGTAGGTCACGATCGGATGGCGCGACAGCGCCTCGAGGCTGACGGTGCGTTCCTTGGCGAGCGGGTGGTCACGTGGCACGACGATGCAGCGCTGCCAGCGGTAGCAGGGCAGGAGCACGAGACCGGGGAAGAGCTCCGCGCGCCCGGTCGCGATCGCGAAGTCGATCCGGTCGAGCTTGGCGAGCTCGGCGATCTGCTCGCTCGAGCCCTGGTGCAGGTGCAGGTCGACGTCGGCGTAGCCGGCGCGGAACTTCTGCACGATCGGTGGCAGCACGTAGCGCGCCTGCGTATGCGTCGTGCCGATCGACAGCGAGCCGCTGCGGTCGTCCTTGAGGTCGGCCGAGAGGCGGCGGATGTTCTGCGCCTCCTCGAGGATTCTGAGCGCCCGGTCGACGACCTGCTGTCCGGCGGCGGTGACGCTGACGAGGTTGCGGCCGTCGCGCTCGAAGAGCGGGAAGCCGAGCTCGTCCTCGAGCAGCTTCAGCTGCTTGCTGACGCCCGGCTGCGAGGTGTGGAGCTTCCTGGCCGCGGTCGTGATGTTGAGGCCGTTCTGCACGACGGCCGCGAGGTAGCGGAGCTGGTGGAGTTTCATGCGGGGGCCGCCTGCGGGCCGCCATTATAAGTGGGCTCAGCGGTAACCGCGCGCCTGCAGCGCGAACAGCCGTGCATAGCGGCCGTCGAGGCGCATCAGCTCCTCGTGCGAGCCGTGCTCGACGATGCGCCCGCCCTCGAGCACCGCGATCTGGTCCGCCATGCGCACCGTCGAGAAGCGGTGCGAGATCAGGATCGTGATCCGGTCGCGCGTCAGCGCGCGGAAGTGCTCGAAGATCTCGGCCTCGGCGGCCGCGTCCATCGCGGCCGTCGGCTCGTCGAGCACCAGCACGTCGGCGCGCGCGCGCATGAACGCGCGGCTGAGCGCGATCTTCTGCCACTGGCCGCCCGAGAGTTCCCGGCCGTCCTTGAACCACTTGCCGAGCTGCGTGTCGTAGGTCGCCGGCAGCTCGCGGATGAAGGGCTCGGCGAGGCCCTTCGACGCCGCCTCGGCCCAGCGCTCGCGGTCCTCGAAGTCGCGCACGTCGCCGGCGCCGACGTTCTCGCCGACCTTCAGCTGGTAGCGCGCGAAGTCCTGGAAGATGACGCCGACGCGCTCGCGGAGCACCTCCTCGTCCCACTCCTCGAGGTCCCGCCCCTCGAACAGCACCCGCCCCTGCGTCGGCCGGTAGAGCCGCGTCAAGAGCTTGATCAGCGTCGTCTTCCCCGAGCCGTTCTCGCCGACGAGCGCGAGGCTCTGGCCGGGACGCACGACGAGGTCGATGTCGGTGAGCGCCGGCGCCTCGCTGTCGGGGTAGCGGAACGAGACGCCCTGGAACTCGATGCCCGCCTCGGGGGAGGGTCCGCGCACCACGCGTCCCTGCCGGACCGGCACCGGCTGGTCCAGGTACTCGTACAGGTTCGAGAGGTACAGGTTGTCCTCGTACAGCCCGCCGATGGCGGACAGCCCCGCGGACAGCGCCGCCTGCCCCTGGCGAAAGAGCGCGAGGTACATCGTCATCTGCCCGAGCGTGATCGCGCCCCGGATCGCGACGATCGCGATCCACGCGTAGGCGCCGTACAGGCTCGCGGTCGCGATCAGGCCGAGCCCGAAGCCCCACAGGTCGCGCCTGACGGTCAGTGCCCGGTCCTCGCGATAGAGGCGCGCGTAGATGTCCTCGTAGCGCTTCAGGAGCAGCGGCCCGAGTCCGAACAGCTTGACCTCCTTGGCGTGGTCCTCGCGCGCGAGCACCGTCTCGAGGTAGAGCTGCATGCGCGTCTCGGGCGAGCGCCAGCGAAACAGCCGAAACGCGTCGCCCGAGAACTTGGCCTCGGCGAAGAACACCGGCAGCCCCGCAAGCGCGAGTATCGCGACCGCGAGCGGCGAGAACTGCACCAGGATCGCGCCGTAGCTGACCAGCGAGATGCCGTTCTGCACGAGGCCGAAGGTGCGCATCACCATCGACAGCGGTCGCGTCGACGCCTCGCGGCGCGCGCGCGTCAGCTTGTCGTAGAACTCCGAGTCCTCGAAGTGCGTGAGCTCAAGCGTCAGCGCCTTCTCGAGGATCATCACGTTGACGCGCTGCCCGAGCTGCGCGCGCATCAGCGACTGGCAGGACGAGAGGCCGCGCTGCGCGGCGGCGAGCAGCGCGACGAGCGCCGCCTCGAGCGCGACGTAGCCGAGCGCCGTGCGAAACGCCGCATCGCCGGCCGTCGGGTAGGCGCGCATCGCCGCGACCACCGAGTCGACGATGCGCGCGCCGACCCAGGCGACGCCCGCCGGCAGCGTGCCGGCCGCGACCGTCAGCGCCGCGAGCAGCAGCGACACCGCGCGATTCGTCGTCCACGCGAGCTCGAGCGCGTGCCGCCCGTAGCGGAAGACGCTCGCGGTCTTGGAGAGATGCGGGGCCGGCGGCGGCGCACGGGGATGGGGGTGGCTCAAGCGCGATCTCCCGGGGCGGCGCAACGCCGGCCCCGATTATAGGAGTCACCTGACTTGTGGGCGCCCATGCGAAAGTGCAATGTGCCGGGGCCCGATCCGGGCCGGCCAGGAGGGAGCCGCATGCAGACCGAGGCCGCCGCGCCCGCCGCCTCGCCGAGCCGCGAGGAGCGCCAGTGGGCGATGCTGTGCCACATGAGCGCGATGCTGATGTACGCGACGCTGATCGGCGGCTTCATCGCGCCGCTGATCATCTGGCTCTTGAAGCGCGACGAGATGCCGTTCGTCGCCGATCAGGGGCGGGAGACGCTGAACTTCCAGATCACGACGCTGCTGGCGCTGTGCCTGTGCGGGGTGCTGGTGCTGCTGATCATCCCGATCCTGCTGATCGGCGTGATCCTGGTGTTCCACTTCATCGTCACGATCGTCGCCGCCGTGAAGGTGTCGGAGGGCGTCGTCTACCGCTACCCGATCTGCTGGCGCGTGATCCGCTAAGCGTAATAGTCGGGGTACTCGGGCGAGAGGCCCTTGAAGCGGCGGTGGATCCACCAGTACTGGTCGGGCACGCGCCGCACCTGGGCCTCGATGCAGGCGTGGTACTGCAGCGTGTCGGCCACCGGATCGCCGCTCGGCCAGTGTGCGAACGGCGGGTGGATCACGCAGCGCCAGCCGCGCGCGCCGGGCAGGCGCTCGGTCGAGTAGTAGAGCACCGGCGCGCCGCTGAGCTCCGCGAGCCGCGACGTGAACACGTTGGTCGCGGCCGGGTGGCCGAAGAACGGCACCATCATCGCGCCCTTCTTGCGGTAGGCCTGGTCGGTCGCGTACCAGACGATCTCGTTGCGCCTGAGCGCCGCGATCATGCCGCGCACGTCGTCGCGCAGGATCGCCTTGCGCGCGTTGCGCGCGAAGCTGCCGCCCGAGACCTGCGCGATGAGCTCGTTCTTGGTCGGCTTGTAGAGCACGCTGATCGGCGTCTTGCAGTTGAGGATCCGCGCGCCGATCTGCAGCGGCGTGAAGTGCGCGGTCAGCAGGATCACGCCGTGGCCGCGCGCGCGCGCGGCCTCGAGGTGCTCGAGCCCCTCGATCGTCGAGCGGGCGCGGATCTCCTCGTCCTTCGCCCACCAGGTCATCGCCGACTCGACGAGGCCCATCCCGAGGCTCTCGAAGTGGCGCCGCAGCAGCGCCTCGCGCGCCTTCGGGTCGAGCTCCGGCAGGCAGAGCTCGATGTTGCGCCTCGCGATGCGCACGTACGGCAGCGGCAGCAGGCGCGCGAGGCGCCCGAGGGCCCCCCCGACCGCGAGCCGCGCCCCGAAGGGCAGCACGAGGATCAAGCGCAACACGCCGAGGCCAAGCCAGGTCGCCCAGTAGCGGGGCGCGAGGAAGCGGGCGGGCATCTCGACGGCGGCTCCGGGTCGGCGCGGGGCCTATCAAGCTAGCACGGCCGGATGCGGCGCGGCTTGACCGGTTTTCCGCGATCGCGCGATACTTTGCGGATGAAGACGCCGAGCCCCGCCCCCCGCTGCGCCGATCCGGCCGCGCCCGCGCGCGCCGGGTGGTGGTGGCGCCTCTCCCTGGAGTGGGCGCGCGGCCTCGTGGCTTAGCCGAAAGAATTCGAGCTCAAACGCGAACCCATCTCCGACCAGCGCCGGGGATGGGTTTTTTGTCGTCCGCTCCCCGGTGCTCACCGACGAGGAGCCCATGCAGTCGCCGTTCGACATCGCCGCAGACCTCGACACGCCGGTATCGGCGTACCTGAAGCTGCGCCCGTTCAAGCCGCGCTTTCTGCTCGAGAGCGTCGAGGGCGGGGAGCGCATCGCGCGCTATTCCTTTATAGGGTTCGGCGACGCGCTCGAGTTCCGGCTCGACGCCGCCGGCCTCACGCTGCGCCCGGCGGGCGGGCCGGGCGAGCGGCGACCGCGGCCGGCCGACCGCGTGGAGCTCCTCGCGGCGCTGCGCGCCGCCCTCGCGCGCGCGCCGGCGCTGCTGCCGAGGATCCCGGGGCTGCCGCTCGCCGGCGGCCTCGTTGGCGCCGCGGCCTACGACCTCGTGCGCTACTTCGAGCGCGTGCCGGCGCGCCTGGCCGTCGACCCCTCGATGCCGGAGGCCTGCTACCTCGCGCCCTGCTCGTTCCTGATCTTCGACCACGTGACGCGCGGGATCGCGCTGCTGCACTCGGGGCCCGAGGAGGAGCGGGCGGCGCTTCGGCGCGAGATCGTCCGCGCGCTGCGCGGCGGCCTGATGACCGGGCGGCCGCCGACGCGCCTCGAGGCGCCGCGCGCGAGCCTGACGCGCGAGGCCTACGTCGCGGGCGTCAAGCGCGTGCAGGAATACATCGCCGCCGGCGACGTCTACCAGCTCGTGCTCTCGAGCCAGTTCGAGGGCGCCTGCGAGCTCGACCCCTTCGAGGCCTACCGGGCGCTCAGGATCCTGAACCCCTCGCCGTACATGATCTACTGCGAGCTCGGCGATCGCACGCTCGTCGGCTCCTCGCCCGAGGCACTCGTGCGCCTGTCCTCGCGCCAGGCGCAGCTGAGGCCCATCGCCGGCACGCGCCCGCGCGGCGCGACGGTGGACGCCGACCTCGCGCTCGAGCGCGAGCTGCTAGCCGACGTCAAGGAGAACGCCGAGCACGTAATGCTGGTCGACCTGGCGCGCAACGACCTCGGGCGCGTCGCGCGCGCCGGCAGCGTGCACGTCGACCCGTACCGGGTCATCGAGCGCTACAGCCACGTCATGCACATCGTCAGCGGCGTCGAGGGCGAGCTTGCGCCCGGCCGCGACGCCTTCGACCTCTTTGCCGCGGCGTTCCCGGCCGGGACGCTGGTCGGCGCGCCGAAGGTGCGGGCGATGGAGATCATCGAGGAGCTCGAGCCCGTGCGGCGCGGCTTCTACGGCGGCACCTACGGCTACTTCGGCCTGAGCGGCGACATGGACCACGCGATCACGATCAGGACCCTGACCTTCCACGACGGGCGCTACCGCTTCCAGGCCGGGGCGGGCATCGTCGCCGACAGCGTCCCGGAGCGCGAGCACGACGAGGTGCTGGCGAAGAGCGCGGTGCTGCGCCGCGCGCTCGAGCTCGCGCGGGAGGGCCTGTGACATGAGCACGGCACCTGCGCGGCTGCTGTTGATCGACAACTACGACTCCTTCACCTACAACCTGGTGCAGGCCTTCCTCGTGCTCGGCGCCGAGGTGCTCGTCTACCGCAACGACGCGCTCGGGGTCGCGGCCGCCGACGCGCTCGGCGCGACGCACCTGTGCATCTCGCCCGGCCCCGGCACGCCGCGCGACGCCGGGGTCTCGATGGCGATGATCGAGCACTACGCCGGACGCATTCCGGTGCTTGGCGTGTGCCTCGGCCACCAGTCGATCGCCGAGGTGTTCGGCGGCCGCGTGGTGCGCAACTGGCGGCTGATGCACGGCAAGACCTCGCTGATCGACCACGACGCGCAGGGCGTGTTCGAGGGCCTGCCGCAGCCGCTCGAGGTCGGCCGCTACCATTCGCTGGTCGCCGAGGCGGACACGCTGCCGCATGCGCTCGCGGTCACGGCGCGCAGCCGCGAGGACGAGATCATGGGGATCCGGCACGAGCGCTACACGGTCGAGGGCGTGCAGTTCCACCCGGAGAGCGTGCTGACGCCACTGGGGCCGAAGCTGCTCGGCAACTTCCTCAGGATGTCGGGAGGGGAGCGGCGGTGAGCCCGCACCCGCTGCGCGCGACGCTCGAGCAGCTCGTCGAGGGCCAGAGCCTCTCGGAGCGGGCCGCCGAGGAGCTGCTGGTGGCGCTCACCGACGAGACGCTGCCGGCCGCGCTCGCCGGCGCGCTGCTCGCGGCGCTGCGCACCAAGGGCACGACGCCCGAGGAGCTGCGCGGCTTTGCGCGCGGCATGCGCGGGCTCGCGCGGCGACCGCGGCTGCCGCACGTCGGCCCGACGCTCGATGTCGTCGGCACCGGCGGCGACGCCTCGCACACGTTCAACCTGTCGACCGGCGCGGCGCTGCTCGCCGCCGCCGCCGGCGCCAAGGTCGCCAAGCACGGCAACCGCTCGATCTCGAGCCGCTCGGGGAGCGCCGACCTCCTCGAGGCGCTCGGGCTCGCGATGCCGCTAGACGAGCGCGCGGCGGGCGCCTGCCTCGAGCGCAGCGGCTTCACGTTCCTGTTCGCGCCGCACTACCACCCGGCGATGAAGGCGATCGCGCCGGTGCGCTCGGCGCTCGGCATCCGCACCGTGTTCAACATGCTGGGGCCCCTCACGAACCCCGCCGAGCCGCCGTTCCACCTGATCGGCGCGTTCAGCCGCGACGCGGCGCGGCTGCTCGCCGACGCGCTCGCGGGACTGCCCATCCGCCGCGCGTTCGTCGTGCACGGCGAGCCCGGCTGGGACGAGCCGACGCCGGCGGGGCCGTTCGTGCTCTACGACGTGACCCCGGGGCGCGTCGACGAGTCGACGCGCAGCGCCGCCGACTTCGGCCTGCCGAGCTGTTCACCCGAGGACCTGAAGGGCGGCGATGCGGCGCACAACGCCGCGGCGCTGCGGTCGGTGTTCGCGGGCCGCGACCGCGGACCCCATCGCGACGCGCTCGTGCTCGGCGCGGCGCTCGCGCTCGAGGTCGCGGGCCTGGCGCGCGATGCGCGCGAGGGGTCGCAGCTCGCCGCGCGCGCGATCGACTCGGGCGCGGCGAGCGCCGTCGTCGACTCGCTCGCCGCCTTCTCGCGGGGCGCGCCGTGAGCGGCGACTTCCTCGTGGCGATGGCGCGCGCGAGCCGGGAGCGGGTCGCCGCCGCCCGCGCGCGCGTCCCGGACGCCGCGCTCGCCGCGCGCGCCAGGGCCGCCGCCGCCGCGCCGCCGCTCGTCCTCGACGGCCGCTTCGACCTGATCGCGGAGCTCAAGCTCCGCTCACCGGCACAGGGTGCTTTCGGCGCGTCCCCCGATTCGCTCGAGGCGCGCGTCAGCGCCTATGCGCGCGCCGGGGCGGCGCTCGTCTCGGTGCTGACCGAGCCCGAGCGCTTCGACGGCGAGCTCGGGCACCTCGCGCGCGCGAGCGCCGCGCTCGCCCCGCTCGGCGTGCCGACGATGCGCAAGGACTTCCTCGTCGATCCCTACCAGCTGCTCGAGGCGCGCGCCGCGGGCGCGGGCGGCGCGCTCTTGATCGTGCGGATGCTCCCGCGCGCGGAGCTCGAGGCGCTGCTCGCCGCCGCGGCATCGCTCGGCCTCTTTGTGCTGCTCGAGGCCTTCGACGCCGACGACGTCGGCATCGCGACCGCGCTCGCGGCTCGCTGGCCGGGACCGCGCGCGGCGTGCCTGATCGGCGTCAACAGCCGCGACCTCGCGACGCTGAAGGTCGTGCCGGGGCGGCTCGATGCGCTCGCGAGCCTCTTGCCTGCCGCCTACCCGCGCGTCGCCGAGAGCGGGCTCGCGACCGCGGCCGACGCCGCGCGCCTGGCGCGCGCCGGTTACACGCTGGCGCTCGTCGGCAGCGCGTTGATGTCCGAGGAGGATCCCGCGCCGCTCGCGCGCGCGATGCTCGATGCCGGCCGCGCGGCCGGGAGGCCCGCATGACGCTGTGGGTCAAGATCTGCGGGCTCAGCGAGCCGCTCGCCGTCGCGGCGGCCGTCGACGCCGGGGCCGACGCGGTCGGGTTCGTGTTCCATGCAGCCTCGCCGCGCAACGTCGCGCCGGCCGCGGCGCACTCGCTCGCCAGGGCCGTGCCGGCGCGCATCGTCAGGGTGGCCGTGACGCGCCACCCGACGCAGGCCGAGGTGGATGCGATCGTCGCGGACTTCGCGCCCGACGCGCTGCAGACCGACGCCGCCGACCTCGAACGCCTGAGGCTGCCCGCGCAGCTCGCGCGGCTGCCGGTGCTGAGGAGCGGCGCCGCCGCGCCCGAGCCGCTCCCGAGGCGCTGCCTCTACGAGAGCGCCGACAGCGGCCGCGGCGTGACCGCCGACTGGGCCCTGGCCGCGGCACTCGCGCGCCGCACCGAGCTCGTTCTCGCCGGCGGGCTGACGGCCTCGAACGTCGCCACCGCGATTGCCGCGGTGCGGCCGTTCGGCGTCGACGTCTCGAGCGGCGTCGAGCGGGCGCCGGGACGCAAGGATGCCGGGCTGATCGGCGAGTTCATCCGGGCGGCGCGCGCGGCGCGCGCCGGCCAATGCGATTGACTGCTCAGGAGTGACGACGATGGCAACGGTCATGGAATCGGCTCAGGCGGACGCGCTCTTGTCGCGCGAGCTGCGCGGCGAGTTTCCCGATGCGCGCGGACGCTTCGGTCCCTACGGCGGGCGCTACGTGCCCGAGACGCTGGTGCCGGCCCTCGACCGGCTCGAGGAGGGCGTGCGCCGCTGGCTCAAGGATCCGGCGTTCGTCGCCGAGCTCGAGGACCAGCTCGCGACCTGGGTCGGGCGGCCGACGCCGCTGACCCACGCCACGGCGCTGTCGCGACGCTGGGGCGCCTCGGTGTACCTGAAGCGCGAGGATCTGGCGCACACCGGCGCCCACAAGATCAACAACGCGATCGGCCAGGCGCTGCTCGCGAAGCGGCTCGGCGCCAAGCGCATCGTCGCCGAGACCGGCGCCGGCCAGCACGGCGTCGCGAGCGCCGCGGCCTGCGCGCGGCTGGGGCTGCCATGCACGGTGTACATGGGATCGATCGACATCGAGCGCCAGGCGCCGAACGTCGGGCGCATGAACCTGCTCGGCGCGAAGGTCGTGCCGGTCACGAGCGGCGATCAGACGCTGCGCGCGGCGATCGACGAGGCGCTGCGCGACTGGGTGTCGGACCCCGACGGCACCTACTACATGATCGGCTCGGTCGTCGGCCCGCACCCGTACCCGTTCCTGGTGCGCGAGCTGCAGTCGGTGATCGGGCGCGAGGCGCGCGCGCAGATCGTGCGCCAGGCCGGCGATCTCCCGCACGCCGTGTTCGCCTGCGTCGGCGGCGGCTCGAACTCGATCGGCATGTTTCATCCGTTCATCGGCGATCGCGAGGTGGCGCTGGTCGGCGTCGAGGCGGGCGGGCGCGGCCCGCAGCTTGGCGACAACTCGGCGACGCTGACGCTCGGGCGCCCGGGCGTGCTGCAGGGCTCGTACTCGATGCTGCTGCAGGACGAGCACGGCCAGATCCAGGAGACGCACTCGGTGTCGGCCGGCCTCGACTACCCGGGCGTCGGGCCCGAGCACTCGCTGCTGATGGCGGCCGGCCGCGTCCACTACGAATACGCGACCGACGACGAGTCGCTCGAGGCGCTCGCCGAGTGCTGCGCCGCCGAGGGCATCATCGCGGCGATCGAGAGCGCGCACGCGTTCGCGAGCGCCCGCAAGTGGGCTCAGGCGCACCCGGGCGCGCGCATCCTGATCTGCCTCTCGGGGCGCGGCGACAAGGACATGCCGACGCTGCAGAAGACGCTGCTGAAGGGGAGGCCGTGATGGCCGCGAGCGGCGCCCGCGCAGGCCACGAAACGATCGGCGCGGCGATCCGCGCGGCCGGCGCGCGCGGCTCGCCCGCGCTCGTCGCGTACCTGACCGCGGGCTTCCCCAGCAAGGCGCGCTTCGTCTCCGACCTTGCCAAGGTCGCATCGAGCGCGGACGTCGTCGAGATCGGCGTGCCGTTCACCGATCCCATGGCGGACGGCATGACGATCCAGCGCGCGAGCCATGCCGCGCTCGCGCAGGGCGTGTCGCTCACCTGGATCCTCGAGTCGCTGAGCTCCATGACGCCGCGGCCGGCGGCGCCGCTCCTGCTGATGAGCTACCTGAACCCGCTGCTCGCCTACGGCCTCGACCGGCTGCCGCGCGCCGCGCGCGCGGCGGGCGTGGCGGGGTTCATCGTGCCGGACCTCCCCTTTGAGGAGTGCGCGGACCTCCGCCGCGCGCTCAACGGCGAGGGCGTCGGGCTCGTGCAGATGGTGACGCCGGTGACGCCGGAGCAGCGGCTGGCGCTCCTGTGCGGCGCCTCGCAGGGCTTCATCTACGCGGTGACGATGACCGGGACCACCGGCAGGAGCGTCGCGGTACCGGACGAGGTGCTCGGTTACCTTGCGCGCGTCAAGGCGCACGCGCCGATCCCGGTCTGCGCCGGCTTCGGCATCAGGAGCCGCGATCAGGTCGCGCGGCTCGCGGGCCACGTCGACGGCGTCGTCGTCGGCTCGGCGCTCGTCGAGGCGCTCGAGCGCGGCGACGACCCGGTCGGCTTTCTGGGCGGCCTGCGCGCCGCGCGCTGAGGGGAACTGCGATGCACAAGAGCAAGCTCGCCGGCATCATCATCGACTGCCAGACCACCGATCTCGGTGCGGCCGCCGACTTCTGGAGCGCGGCCCTCGGCATGCCGCAGCGCCGTCTGTCGGGTCCCGAGAACGCGAACTACGTCGGCCTCGACGACCCGCTCGGGCGGCTGCACGTCGAGGTGCAGCAGGTCGACCACCCGAGCCGCGTGCACCTCGACATTGAGAGCGACGACATCGAGGCCGAGGTGCGCCGGCTCGAGGCGCTCGGCGCCCGGCGCGTGCGCCAGGTGCACACCTGGTGGGTGCTCGAGGCGCCGACCGGCCAGCGCTTCTGCGTCGTGCGCCCGCAGTCGCCTGACTTCGCGCGCGAGGCGCACGAGTGGCCGTGACGTGACATTGCAACGGCGCTACGGGACACTCTGCGCAGTGGCACCGGACGTCGCAGCGACTCGCAGCACCGCACGCTCGATCGTACTCGCGCTCATGGGGGCGTGGGCCGTGCCGTGCGCTGCCGCGGCGTACGAGCCGCTGCCGACGGCGCCGTTGCTGTCGTGGGTGTCGCTGATCATCGTCGCGACGACCATCGCGCTCGTCGTCGGCTGCGTGCTGCTGCACTACGAGACCCTGAGGCTGCTGTCGTTCGTGCTGCTCAAGCTGCACGGCAAGCGCCGGCGCCGGATCCTGCTCCTCGTGCTCGCGCTCGTCGTGCTCGCGACCGTCGAGATCTGGCTGTTCGGCACCGGCTACTTCGTGCTGCTCAGGGATCGCTCGTACGGTGCGCTGCACGGGCCGGGGCGGATCGACGAGTTCCTCGACTACGTGTACTTCTCGGCGGTGATCTACACGACGCTCGGGCTCGGCGACCTGATCCCGTCGGGCTCGATCCGCTTCCTGGTGGGCACCGAGGCCCTGGTCGGGTTCACGCTGATCTCGTGGTCGGCGGCGTTCACGTTCCTCGAGATGGAGCGCTTCTGGCGCGACAGCACGGCGCTGCGCCACCGCGCGGCCTACGGGGACGACCGTGCCCGTGGCGACGGAGGCTGAGCCGTGCGCCCGGGCCGGGGCGCGGCGTGCCGCGGGGCACTCGTCCTGCTCCTCGCACTGAGCGGCTGCGCCACGTACCGCCTCGACGTCCCCAAGCCCACCAGCTACGCGGTCCCGGCGACCACCGAGACCGCGCTCGGGCGCGCGCTCGCCCCGGCGCTCGCCGCGCACCCCGGCCAGTCGGCGTTCGCGCTGATGCAGTACGCGGGACTCGCGTTCCTGGCCCGCGCCGCGCTCGCCGACCTCGCCGAGCGCTCGCTCGACGTGCAGTACTACATATTCGAAGCCGATGCCTCGGGGCTCGTGCTCGCCGACCACCTGCTGGCCGCGGCGCGCCGCGGCGTGCGCGTGCGGCTGCTGGTCGACGACAACAACCTGGTGCGCATCGAGGACCAGCTCGCGACGCTCGCCGGCCACAGGAACGTCGAGATCCGGGTCTTCAACCCGTACCGCAACCGGATCCGGTGGATGCGGCCGTTCGAGCTGCTGACGAGCTTTGGTCGCGTGCAGCGGCGCATGCACAACAAGATCTTCGCGGTCGACTCGCAGCTCGCGGTCATCGGCGGGCGCAACATCGGCGACAACTACTTCGACCTCAACCGCACCGTGAACTTCAGCGACGTCGAGCTGCTGGCCGCCGGGCCGATCGCGCACGCGGCGGTCACGAGCTTCGACGACTACTGGAACAGCCCGTGGGCGGTGCCGATCGAGGCGTTCCTGAAGCGCGCGCCGACCGAGGCCGAGGCCGACGCGGTCGCTTCCGCGCTCGCGCGCCGGGCGCACGCGGTCGAGGAGCTGCAGGACAGCTACGAGCCGGTGTTCGAGCAGGTGCGGGCGCTCGTCTACGGCGCCGAGTTTCACCACTGGGGCGAGGCGGAGCTCCTCGCCGACCCGCCGGAGAAGATCGACGAGAGCCGCCGCGCCGCCTCGCCGCTGCTGGCGCGGGCCTATGCGCTGTGGCGCGGCGCCGAGCACGAGGTGCTGGTCGAATCGGCCTACCTCGTGCCGCTGAAGCAGGGGGCGGACCTGATCGCCGAGCGCGCGCGCGATGGCGTCAAGGTGCGGCTGCTGACGAACTCGCTGGCCTCGACCGACGTGATCGAGGTGCACGCCGGGTACGCCAAGCGCCGCCGCGAGCTGCTCGCCGCCGGCGTCGACCTGTACGAATTCCAGGCCGACGCGCGCCGCCGCACCGGCGAGCGGCGCTACTTCAGGCGCATGGGAAGCGGCAGCTCGCTGCACGCCAAGGTCATGGTCATCGACCGCGAGCTGACCTGGGTCGGCAGCTTCAACATCGACCCGCGCTCGGCGCTCATCAACACCGAGCTCGCCGTCCTCGTCAGGAGCCGCTCGCTCGCCGAGGCCACCGCACAGCTCGTCGAGGCGGACCTGTCGCCGGAGCGCGCCTGGCGGCTGTCGCTCGACCCGCCCGGTGCGCGCACCGGCCGCCTGTCATGGACCGGCGAGCGCAATGGTGCGCTCGTGCGCGTGACGCACGAGCCGGGCGCGAGCCTGCTGCAGCGGCTGTACGTCGGGGCGATGCACTGGATCCCGGGGCTCGACCGGCTGCTGTGAGCGCCGACACGGGCCCCAAACGAACGCGGCGCGCCCGGTGGCGCGCCGCAGTCGCGAACCGGCCGCTGCCGCGGGCGGCTAGCCGGTCGCGTCCTCGCGGACCTCGCCACCGGTGCACAGCCCGCTCTGCATCGCGAAGCGCGTGACGTCGGCGACGTTGTGCAGGTTCAGCTTGCGCATCAGGTTGGCGCGGTGCTTCTCGACGGTCTTGACGCTGCGCTGCAGGGACTGCGCGATGCGCTTGTTCGACTGGCCGCTCGCGATCATCGCGAGGATCTCGCGCTCGCGGCCGGTGACGCCGGCGACGACCTGCGGCACCGGTGTCGGCTCGCCGAGGTAGCTGCGCACGACGCGCGCCGAGGAGCGCGCACACAGGTGGTGCTGCCCGGCGAGCACGGCGCGGATGCCGTAGATGAGCTCGCTGCGGTTCGCGTCCTTGAGCACGTAGCCCGAGGCGCCGGCCGAGAGGCCCGCCCGGATGTGCTCCTCGGTGTCGTGCACCGTGAGCACGAGGAGCCGCGAGCGCGGACAGCAGCGCCGAAGCTCGACGATCCCCTGCGCGCCGGCGGCGCCGGGCAGCGAAAGATCCGTGATGATCAGGTCAGGCTGCAGCGCACGCGCACGCTCGATCGCTTCGGGGATCGAGCCGGCTTGGCCGACGACCTGCAGGTCGCTCTCGAGCGCGATCAGGGCGCCGACGCCCTCGCGCAGGATCGCGTGGTCATCAACGAGCAGGATGCGCGCGGGCACGCTCGCATCACGAACCGGACTGAGATCGCGAACGGTTTCGTCCTTGCCGTTGCGACCGACCTCTAAAGGAATGTTCTGCCACATGCGATCCCCTCTCGCGTTCGCCGGTGCGCCCGTTGACCCGTCGACAGCGTTGCTGCCGCCCCGGGGGATCTCTATGCCAAGGATCCCCTGCTGTTGCGGGTAATTACTAAACTAACGCGCAGATCGATGTACGCAATTTGAACATAATCTTTAATAGTTTTCCGCAACATTTGTGTGAAGACATTCGGTATCGCCCCCCTTTACGTAACGGGGAGCGCGGGCAGCAGAGCCCACCCCTACGATGTCACCCTACCTGCGCGCAGCGCGCGGCCGGACGTAGAGTGCCTCCATGCGCAGATCCACGCGGTTCGGGCTTGCGCTCTGCCTGCTTGCGGCCTGCGCCCAGGCGGGCGCGGACATCTTTGCCTACACCGACGAGAGCGGCTCGACGCACTATTCGAATGTGCCGACCGATCCGCGGTTTACGCTGTTATTGAAATCCCCCGTCGAGCCTGAGGCCGCGAGCGCCGCCGTCGCGCCGGCGCCTGAGCACTGGCGGCAGCGCGCCGCGAGCTACCAGTCGCTGATCGATCGCACCGCAAAACGCAACGCCCTGCAGCCGGCGCTTCTCAAGGCCGTCATTGCGATCGAGTCGGCCTTCAATCCGCACGCGGTGTCGCGCGCCGGCGCCCAGGGGCTGATGCAGCTGCACCCGAAGACCGCGCGACGCTACGGCGTCGGCAACGCGTTCGACCCCGAGCAGAACGTCGCCGCCGGCGCGCACTATCTGCGTGATCTTCTCAGGCGTTACAACAACAACCTAGAACTCGCGCTCGCGGCCTACAACGCCGGCGAGGACGCTGTCGACCGCTACGGCCAGCAGATCCCGCCTTACCGCGAGACGCGCGGCTATGTGCCTGCGGTGCTTCGTCTTTATCACGAGCTCCTGACCGCCTCGACCTGAGGCGGCGCAGCGGGCCTGGGGCATAACCCTACCTCGCCCTACTTGATCGCTCGCTCGCGACTGCCGCACCGGCCGACTGTGACCCGTTTGCACCTGCGGCGCACCATCGATCCCATCGGGATCTGCGTACTTGCCGACGGCAAGCCCAGAGGCCGTCGATGGGGTGCGAGGAGGCGATCCGCTCGTGATGCAACGCATCATTGCGATCATGTCGCGCATGGCGGACGCGTCCGCCTCGGCGCCGACGTTGCGGCGGATGGCGGCGCAGGCGGCGCAGGCGTTCGTCGAGCAGTTCCCGGGCTCGGCGGTCATTTTCTTCGAACGCGACGTGCGCGCCGAGACCGTGCGCGCCGTCGTCGGCGTCAACATCCCGTCCGCCTGGAACATGCGCGCTGTTCGCATCGCCGAGATCCCGCTGATCGCCGAGGCGTTGCGCCGGCCGCGCCAGGTCGCGCGTGGCGGCGTCGTGCGCGGCGTGCGCCCCGACGTTCCGGCGGCCGCGACGTCGGCGCAACCCGATGAGGTGCTGTGCGCGGCGCTTCCGGACTCGACTGCCGAGCCGCTGCACTTATTAATGGTCATCACGCCGGCGCTGCCCGGCGAAGCCAGGCTGCGCGAGCTCGCGGTCGAGACCGTGCGGCACCTGCTCGGCACGGGCGCCTGCCTCGCCGCCGGCGATTCGGCACGGGCGCAGACCCTGTCCGCGATCCACCACGCCAAGGTCGAGTGGCAGAACGTCATCGACGCGCTGCCGGACATCGTCGGCCTCGTCGACCGCCGCCGCCGGATCGTGCGCATCAGCCGCGCGCTCGAGCGCTGGTCCCTCGGCGACGTGCGCTTCGCGCTCGGCAGCGACCTGCACGCCGCGCTGCACCCGAACTGCGGCGGGGCGGCGTGCGCGCTCGCGACCGCGATCGACAGCGCCTGGCGCGAACTCGAGACCCGCGAGTCGTCGACCTTCGAGGTCCCGGACGCGGTGCTCGGTCGCGACCTCGCCGTCGAGCTCCTCGTCGCGGTCGAACCCGCCGCCGGCAACGCGGCGACGCCGATCCCGCGCGTCGCGTTCATCGTGTCGGACGTCACGCTGCTCAGGCAGGCGCAGCGCGAGCTCACCGACCTCAACCGGACGCTCGAGAAGCGCGTCGCCGACCGCACCGAGCAGCTGACGAACGCCAACGGCGCGCTGCGCGCCGAGGTCGCCCGCCGCCACGAGGTCGAGCGCTCGCTGCGCGCCTCGCAGGACGAGCTGCAGGCGCTGTCGGAGCGGCTGATGAACGCCCAGGAGGAGGAGCGCAAGCGCATTGCGCAGGACCTGCACGACTCGGTCGGCCAGTCGCTGAGCGCGATCAAGTACTCGGTCGAGCGCGCGCGGGCGCTGCTGCCGCGCGAGGAGCTCGAGCTCGCCGAGGACGTGCTCGGCACCGCCGTCGAGTGGGTCAAGCGCGTCATCGACGACGTGCGCTGCATCTCGATGAACCTGCGCCCGGCGCAGCTCGATCACTTGGGCGCCGCCTCCGCCGTGCAGTGGCTGTGCCGGCAGTGGCGCGACGTCTACCAAAACGTCGAGGTCGGCACCGACATCGCGGTCAGCGACTCGGACATTCCACAGTCGCTGTCGATCAGCGTGTTCCGCGCGGTGCAGGAGTCGCTGAACAACGTCGCACGCCACTCCGGCGCGCAGCGCGTGCAGGTCTCGATCCGGCTCGACGAGGGCCGCCTGAAGGTCGTGGTGCAGGACGACGGCACGGGATTCAGCGCGTCCAGCGATGCGCCGGTGCGCAACGGCTCGCCAGGCCCGCGCGGCCTGCGCGGCCTGCGCGAGCGCGCGGAACGGACCGGCGGGAGCTGCGACATCGCGAGCGCCCCAGGCCGGGGCACACGGGTCCAGCTCGAGTGGCCGCTGGCTGCGGGCCTCGCGGCGCGGGAGGCAAACGCATGGCTCAACTGACTCGCACGGCTGCCGGGCGCAGCCACGGCTTCACGCTGCTCGAGCTGCTCGTGGTGATGGTCATCATCGGGTTGCTCGCCGGCTTCGTCGCGCCGCGCTACTTCGCGCAGGTCGGCAAGTCGCAGGTCAAGGTCGCCCGCGCGCAGATCGACGCGCTCGACAAGGCGCTCGACCAGTTCCGGCTCGACGTCGGCCGCTATCCGACGACCGAGGAAGGCCTGCAGGTGCTCGTCGCGGCACCCAGCAACGAGCCCGCCTGGGCCGGGCCGTACCTCAAGAAGGGCGTGCCGGCGGATCCCTGGGGACGGCCGTACGTCTACACGCAGCCGGGCTCGCATGCCGACTTCGACCTCCTGTCCTACGGCAAGGACGGGCGGCCCGGCGGCACCGGCGAAGACGCCGACATCACGAACTGGTAACGCATGCGCTATCGCCTCACCGTCCTCGATGCCGCCCGCGCGGTCGCCCACCAGGAGCTGGACGCGATCGACGAGTCGGATGCGCGCCGCCAGGCCACCGCGCGCGGATTGCGCGTGCTCACGGTCGAATCGACTCGACTGCGCCGCTTCGGGCGCGCGCGCCTCGCGGTGCTGCCCTTCACCAGCGAGCTGATCGCGCTGCTCGACGCCGGCCTGTCGCTGGTCGAGGCGATCGATGCGCTGACCGAGAAGGAGCGCGACGAGGCGGTGCGCGCGATCCTGGAGGGGATCCGCCGCCGCCTCTACGAGGGCCAGAGCCTCTCCGTCGCCCTCGCCGAGTACCCGAGCTGCTTCTCCGCGCTCTACGTCGCGACCGTGCGCGCCAGCGAGCGCAGCGGCGCGATCACCGAGGCCCTGAAGCGCTATGTGGTCTACCAGGAGCAGATCAATCTGCTCAAGAAGCGCCTGATCAACGCCTCGATCTACCCGGCCGTGCTGCTCGCCGCCGGTACGCTGGTCGTGCTGTTCCTGGTCGGGTACGTCGTGCCACGCTTCAGCGGCATCTACGAGGACATCGGCGGCCAGCTGCCCTTCGCCTCGCGCATGCTGATGCAGTGGGGCAAGCTGCTCGACGCGCACGGCACGGCGATGCTGCTCGGGCTCGTGGTGTGCACCGCGCTCGCGGTGCACGCGGTGATGCAGCCGGCGTTCCGTGCCGCCGTCGGGCGCCTGGTCGCGCGACTTCCGACCGTCGGCCGGCAACTGGAGCTTTACCAGCTCGCGCGCCTGTACCGCACCGTCGGCATGCTGCTGCGCGGGGGACTGCCGGTCGTGACCGCCTTCGAGATGACGCGCGGGCTGCTGGCGGCGTCGGCTCAGCCGCGCCTCGCGACCGCGACGCGCGCGGTGCGCGAGGGCAAGTCGCTGACCGACGCGCTCGCCGGGCAGGGGCTCACGACACCGGTCGCCGAGCGCATGCTCCGGGTCGGCGAGAAGAGCGGCAACATGGGCGAGATGATGGAGCGCGTGGCGGCGTTCTACGACGAGGAGCTGTCGCGCTGGGTTGACGTCGCGACGCGCCTGATCGAGCCGGCGATGATGACGGTGATCGGCCTCGTGATCGGCCTCGTCGTCGTCTTGATGTACTTCCCGATCTTCGAACTCGCCGGAGCCGTCCGATGAGCGCTCTCCCGAACACCCTAGAGAGCGCCGTACCGGCCCGCGCCGCCGTGCGCCTCGATGAGCAGGCGCTGCGCGAGGCGCTGTCGACGGCGCTCGCGAGCGGCCGGCCGACGCTCGCGGTGCTCGCCGAGTCGAGCGGCCTCGACGCCGCGACGCTGACCGAGGCGCTGGCCGCGGCGCTGCACTTCCCGGTGCTCGACGGCGCGACGCTGATGAGCCTCGCGCCGGCCTTCGACCTGCTGGGCCCGGCCGACGCCGGCAAGCGCGGCTGCGTGATCGTGAAGCGCGGCGACGAGCGCCTCGCGGTGATCGCCGACCCCTTCGACGCGTCGCTGCGCAACTGGCTCGAGCTCAAGGTGCCTCAGGACCTCGCCTGGCACCTCGCGACGCCGCCCGACATCACGGCGTTCCTCGCCAAGCACGAGCAGGACCTGCGCGCGATGGACGTCGCCGCGGTCGGTGCCGGCGGCGAGGTGTCCCTCGACACCGACATCGAGAACCTGTCGCTCGCGACGATCAGCGCGGACTCGAGTCCGGTCATCAAGCTCGTGCACTCGACCGTCTATGACGCGCTCAAGGCCGGCGCCAGCGACATCCACCTCGAGACCCGCCCCGGCGGACTCGCGGTGCGCTACCGCGTTGACGGCATCCTGGTGCACGTCGCGACGCTCGGCGGCCTCGACCTCTGCGAGCAGGTGATCTCGCGCATCAAGGTGATGAGCGAGCTCGACATCGCCGAGCGCCGCGTGCCGCAGGACGGCCGCTTCAAGCTCGCGCTCAAGGGCCGACCGATCGACTTTCGCGTCTCGGTGATCCCGAGCGTGCACGGCGAGGACGCGGTGCTGCGCATCCTCGACAAGCAGACGCTCTCGGACGAGATCAAGGGCCTCAGGCTCGACGCACTCGGCTTCGACGAGCAGATCGTCACGCGCCTGAGGCGCCTGTCGCAGCTCCCCTACGGCATGCTGCTCGTGACCGGCCCGACCGGCAGCGGCAAGACGACCTCACTGTACGCGGCGATCTCCGAGACCAACACCGGTCACGACAAGATCGTCACGATCGAGGACCCGGTCGAGTATCAGCTCGCGGGCGTCTTGCAGATCCCGGTCAACGAGAAGAAGGGCCTGACCTTCGCGCGCGGCCTGCGCTCGATCCTGCGCCACGACCCCGACAAGATCATGGTCGGCGAGATCCGCGATCCCGAGACCGCGCAGATCGCGATCCAGTCGGCGCTGACCGGTCACCTCGTGTTCACGACGGTGCACGCCAACAACGTCTTCGACGTGCTCGGGCGCTTCTCGCACATGCAGGTCGACGCCTATGCGTTCGTGTCGGCGCTGAACGGCATCCTGGCGCAGCGCCTCGTGCGCATGGTCTGCGAGCAGTGCGCCGAGCCCTCGCAGCCCTCGGTGGAGATGATCGCGCAGTCGGGGCTGATGCTGCCGGCGGTCGCCGACTGGCACTTCCGCGCCGGCCGCGGCTGCGCGCACTGCCGCGGCACCGGCTACAAGGGCCGCAAGGCGGTCGGCGAGCTGCTGGTGCTCAACGACGAGCTCCGCGAAGCGATCGTCGCGCGCGCGCCGGCGCGGCGCCTCAAGGAGCTCGCCGAACAGAACGGCTCGCGGCTGATCCGCTCGGCCGCCCTCGAACTCGTCAAGCGCGGGGCCACGACCCTGCTGGAGGCCAATCGTGTCACCGCTCTGGCGTGATGAGGTCGCAATCTTTCTCGGACCGCGCAAGATCGCGGTCGCCCGGCGCGAGCGCGGCCTGAGGCCGCGGGTCATCGCCGCCACCGACGTCGCGGTGCCGGGCGGGCACTTCGGCGACCTGCGCCCGACCTTCGCCCGCCTCGCGGAGCTGCTGCAGGAGCCGACGTGGCAGGACGCGGCGGCGCGTGTCGTGGTCGCCGATCCCTGGGCGCGCTACGGCGTCGTGCCGTGGCCGTCGACGCGGCTCGACGCCGAGGGCCGCCTGACCCACGCGCGCTACGTGCTGACGGATGCCTTCGGCGATGGCCTCAATGACTGGGCGGTCACGCTCGCCGACACGCCGCCGGGTCACGCCTACGTCGCCTGCGCGATGCCGGGGCAGCTGCGGACCGCGCTCGAGGACGTGCTGCCGGCCGCGCGCCTCACGCTCGCCTCGCTGCAGCCGCAGCTGGTGGTCGCGTTCAACGCCTGGCGCCACCGGCTGCCGGGCGACGACACTTGGTTCGTCAGCCTCGACGACGGCTCGCTGTCGGCGGTGCACCTGTCGCGCGGCTCCTGGGACCGCGTGCACATGGCGCGGCTGTCGTCCGACTGGATGGTCGAGCTCGAGCGGCTCGCGGCGTTCGGGAAACTCACGCGCGCCGCCGGCGCCGTGAACCGCATGTTCATCGACGCGCCGATCTGGATGCGCCACAACGCGGTGCCGTCGGGCACCGAGCTCGAGTGGCTGGACGCCGTCAGCGGCGACGGCACGCAGGCGCACGAGCTCGCGCTGCTACAGCGGGTGTACGCATGAGAGCACCGCGTCGCGTGCGGCTTGATTTCGTCGCGCCGGTGCACGAGGCGCGCGGCCAGGGCATTGCGCTCTGCGTGCTCGGCGTCGCGACCGCGCTCGCGGTCGGCGTTGCCTTTGAGATGAAGTTCAGCGAGCGCAACGAGCTCGACGCGACGCTGAGCGCGATTTCGATGTCGGCGCGGCCGCAAGGCCCCGCGGCGCTGCGCTCGGCCGAGGACGCATCGGCGATCGAGCGCGAGCTGTCGATCCCGTGGTCGCAGCTGCTCGCCGAGCTCGAGGCCGCGAGCCACGACAGTGCCTCGACGATTGCGCTCTTGCAGGTCGAGCCCGATCCCACCAAGCGCATCGTCAAGATCACCGCCGAGGCGCGCACGCTGCCGGCGGCGCTCGAGTACCTGCAGCGGCTGCAGAAGAGCCCGCTGCTGCGCTATCCGATGCTCGAGAGCCACGAGCGCAAGAAGGACGATCCCGAACACCCGGTCCGGGTCAAGTTGGCAGCGGAGTGGCGCTGATGAGCCTCGTGCAGACTCCCGCCGCCCCGGTCAAGATCGCGAGCCAGGCCCCCGGCAGTCGTGCGCCGGCGGTGGCGCGCCGCTCCGACGGCCTCGTGCCGCTGCGTCGCTTCGGCATGCGGGTCGCGAATGAATGGCTGCCGCGCGCGACCTGGACGGTGGCGCGCACCGGGCGGCCCGGCCTCGTCGGCCTTGCGCTGCTGGTTGCGAGCGCGGTGTTCTTCGCCTCGACGCAGGTGCCGGTCGAGAACGAGATCGCGGCGCTGCGCGGCCAGCTCGCGAGCGCGCGGCTGCACCAGGCGACCGCGCCGCGCGCCGAGGCCAGCGACGTCGCGAAGGCGCTTCGCAACCTGCCGAAGCGTGCCGACATGCCGGCGATCCTCGGCGTGCTGCTGCAGCAGGCCGACGACGCGCGCCTGACGCTCGACACCGGCAAGTACGAGACCAGCTCCTCGAAGAGCGGTGACATCGTGCGCTACAAGGTGGCGTTCCCGGTGACCGGACCGTACCCGCAGGTGCGCAAGTTCATCGACGCGACGCTCACGGCGCTGCCGGCGGCCGCGATCAGCGACCTGTCGATCGAGCGCAAGAACATCGCCGACGGCACGGTCGAGGCCCAGATCCGGCTCACCGTGTTCACGCGGAGCGCGCCATGAACGCCCGCGCGCTGCCGCGCCCTGCGGTGCCGATGCTGCCGCGGCTCGGCGCCGCGCGGCGGCGCCGCGTCGCCGTTGTCGTCGCGGCGGCGCTGATCGTCGCGATCACGGCGACCTTGGCCGTTGAGTGGCCGGCGATCACGCGGCGCTTCTTGGACGCACCGGCCGACCCGGCGGCGCTCGCCGCGGCGCGGACCCGGGCCGTTGCCGCGGCGCACGTGCGCACGACGCCTGCGCTGGCCGCGCCGACCGCGCCGCAGCTGGCGCGCGTCTCGAGCCGGGTCGCGGCCTCGAACTGGGTGGCGGACCTGTTTGCATCGCACGCCTGGTACGTGCCCCCGCCGCCGCCGCCGCCGGCGCCGATCGTCAACACGCCGCCACCGCCCCCGACGGCTCCGCCGTTCCCGTACACCTACATCGGTAGCTACGCGCCGGACGGCGGCAAGCCGGTGTTCTTCCTGTCGCGCCAGGATCGCGTTCTCGACGCCCACATCGGCGACAGGATCGACGGCGTCTACGAGTTCGAGAGTGCCACTGCCGCGCAGCTCGTCTTCAACTATCTCCCGCTGAACATTCGGCAGAACGTGCCGACCGGAGCAGTCCCGTGAAGGTCCTCGCCCAGCGCCTCGTCGTCATCCTAGCTTCGGTACTGGCCGTGAGCTGTGCGGCCGACCGCATCCATCGCGAGGGCCTCGACGCATTCGAGCACGGAGACTACGAGCAGAGCATCGCCAAGCTCGGCGAGGCCGTGAAGGCCGAGCCCGACAACCTCGAGTATCGGCTCGACCTGCGTGCACGCCGCGACGCCGCCATCCAGGAGCTGATCGCCGCCGCAGACCGCGCGCGCACCGGCGGCCACGCCGACGCCGCCGAGGCCGGCTACCGGCGGGTACTCGGCCTCGAGCCCGGCAACGACCGTGCGCGACGCGGCCTCGAGGGCGTGCAGGCCGACCGGCGCCACGCCGAGCGCACGGCGAGCGCGGAGCGGTTGCTGGCCGCCAAGCAGTTCGACGCGGCCGAGACCGAGGTGCGCGCGGTGCTTGCGGAGGACCCGGGCTTCGCGGCGGCGACGGCGCTCGCGGCCAGGATCGACACGGCGCGCGGGCCGGTCACGGTGTCACCGCGGCTGCGGACCGCCGACAACCGGCCCGTGACGCTGCAGTTCCGCGACGCGCCGACGAAGATGGTCTTCGAGGTGCTGGCGCGCCAGACCGGCGTCAACTTCATCTTCGACAAGGATGTGAAGTCGGAGACCAAGACCACGATCTTCGTCACCAACGTGCCGGTCGAGCAGGCGATCGAGCTGATCCTCACGCAGAACCAGCTGGCACGGCAGGTGCTGTCCGAGAACATGGTGCTCGTGTACCCGAACACGGCCGCCAAGCAGAAGGACTACCAGGACGAGATCGTCCGGACGTTCTACCTCGCGAACGCGGCACCGAAGGACGCCGAGTCGATGCTGAAGACCGTGCTCGGCGCGAAGACGCTGTTCATCGACGAGCGCTCGGCGACCATCGTGATCCGCGACACGCCCGAGCACGTCCGGATGGCCGAGAAGCTGATTGCCTCGATCGACGTCTCGGATCCGGAGGTCATGCTCGAGATCGAAGTGCTCGAGCTCACGCGCAGCAACCTGCAGACGCTCGGCATCAACTACCCGACCGGTGTCAGCGCGACGATGGGGCCCACGCCGCCAGGACCGGGCGCCGTCGGCACCAGCGGCGCCACCGGCACCACCGGCCTCGTCTTCAACGACCTCGCGCACCAGAACGGCTACACGATCGGGGTGAGCTCGCTCGGCCTCAGCGTCGACCTCTTGAAGCAGATCGACCAGACCAACGTGCTCGCGAGCCCGCGGGTCCGAGTCCGCAACAAGGAGAAGGCCAAGGTCATGATCGGCGACCGCGTGCCGGTCATCACCTCTGGCACCACGGCGACGGTGGGCGGCGCTTACTCGACGAGCGCGGTGCAGTACATCGAGGTTGGCCTCACGCTCGACGTGCAACCGACCATCCACCTCGACGGCAACGTCGCGATCAAGATGGGACTTGAGGTGAGCTCGATCACCAAGGAAGTCGACGTCAAGAACCCCGACGGCAAGACGAATTCGACGGTCGCCTACCAGATCGGCACGCGCAATACCAACACGACGCTTGAGCTCAGGGATGGCGAGACGCAGGTGCTCGCGGGCCTGATCCAGGACCAGGACACCCGCAACTCGAACCACATCCCGGGCCTCGGCGACCTGCCGATCCTCGGGCGGCTGTTCGGTTCGCGCACGAACCAGACCGACAAGACCGAGATCGTGCTGTCGATTACGCCGCGCGTGATCCGTTCGCAGACGCGCCCGTCCAGCGAGACGACCGAGTTCTGGTACGGCACCGAGAGCCAGACGCGGATGGCGCCCTTCAGTTCATCCGGCAGCGGCGCCGGTCCGAGCGCGGGCCCGGTCGTGCCGGGCGGCGTGTCGTTCGCCGGCGGCGGTCCGGCCGCGGCGCCAGGCGTGGGCGCAGCGCCACGCCAGGCCCCGGCCCGGCTCGAGTCGGCCGTCGCCGCGCCGCCGCCGGAAGCGGCCGCTTCGGCGGCCAGCGCGAGCGGGTCCGGCGCCGAGACCGCGGCGCCCGCCGCCGCGGCGGCGGGCACGCGCAAAGCCGCCGTGACAATCGAGGGCCCGGACTCGGCCAAAGTGGGCGATGAGTTCAGCGTCGCGGTCCGCCTCGCCGCGGACCGGGCCATTGGAAAGGTCCTCGCCCAGGTCCGCTTCGATGCCAGCGCGCTGCAGCTCGTCGGGACCGATCCTGGCGATCTCGTCGCAGGCGGCGAGGCGCCGAAAGTCGACTTGAAGCCCGGCGGCGTCCAGGTCGAAATCGCCGGCAGTCCGGACAATGCTTTGGCGGGCGCCGGCACGATCATGAACCTGCGCTTCAAGGCGGTGGCGCCGCGCCCGGCGGTGCCGGTCGCGACGCAGGTGGTGCTGGTCGGCGCCGACGGCGTCGCAATCGCGGCCTCGCCCGCGGTGCCGCTCAAGGTCGCGATCACGCAGTAATCCCATGCGGCGGCAGGAATCATCGGCAGTGTCGCGGCGCGGGGCGGCGCACGGGTTCACGATCGTCGAGCTCGTGATCACCGTCGCGATCATCGCGCTGCTCGCGACCGCGGTCGTGCCCTCGGCGCAGCTCGTCTTCCAACGCGAGCGCGAGGCCGAGCTCAAGGTGGCGCTGCGCGCGATCCGCACGGCGATCGACGAATACAAGCGCGCGAGCGATTCAGGGCGCATCAAGAAGGACGCGGACAGGACCGGCTACCCCCCGGACCTGCAGACACTCGTCGACGGCGTCGACGACGCGAAGAGCCCGAAGGACGGCGCGAAGATCTACTTCCTGCGCGCGGTGCCGCGCGACCCGTTCTGGCCGGATGCGACCGTGCCGGCCGCAGAAACCTGGGGCCTGCGGTCGTACGCGAGCCCACCGGACGACCCGCAGCCGGGCGATGACGTCTACGACGTCTACTCGCGCTCCTCCCGGACCGGCCTCAACGGAGTCCCGTACCGTGACTGGTAAGCGCGGCTTCACGCTGCTCGAGCTGCTGGTCGTCATGGCCATCATCGCGACGCTGCTGACGATCGCCGTGCCGCGCTACTTCCGCTCGCTCGAGCGCTCGCGCGAGGCGGTGCTGCGCCAGGACCTCGCAACGCTGCGCGACTCGATCGACAAGTTCTACGGCGACACCGGCAAGTACCCGACGGTACTGGCCGATCTCGTCGACAGGCACTACCTGCGCGGGATTCCGGTAGACCCGATCGCGCGGACCGCGGACAAGTGGCTCGTGATCCACGCCGAGGACCCCGAAGACACGGGAATCAAGGACGTCAAGAGCGGCGCCGAGGGCGTTGCGCTCGACGGAACCGCGTATGTCACGTGGTAAGCGCCGCGCGCGCGGCTTCACCTACATCGGTCTCCTCGCACTCATCGCGCTGATCGGGATCTTCCTCGCCGGCGCGGGCCAGGTCACGCGGATGGCCGTGCAGCGCGACCACGAGGCCGACCTCTTGTTCGCCGGCCGCGAATACCGAGCAGCGATCGGCCGCTATTTCGGTCACTACCACCACTTTCCGCCGACGCTCGCGGCGCTGCTCGGGCCGATGGCCGCCGACGCCGCCGCGGGTGCCGCCACCGACCCGGCCGGGGACGCGGCACCTGGAATCGCAGTCTTTCGGGCGATGCGGCGCGCGTATCGCGACCCCGTCACGAACTCGTCCGAGTGGACGACGATCCCGGCACCCGACGGCGGAATCATGGGAATCGCGAGCGCCTCGCAGCTTGTGCCCGTCAAGAAGGCCGGCTTCGAAGACAACGAGGACGACTTCGAGAAGGCCGCAAGCTACGCCGACTGGCTCTTCGTCTACGCAATACCCAGCTACGCAACTCGCCGGCTGACTTTGCCCAATCGCTCGCGGTGATCGACGCGAGCCGGCGAAGCATCCATGCGGCTGGCGGTGCGATCCGCCGGCGGCGCTCAACGCGCCATGTCGTGCGACGACCGACCGCGGAGTATCGCTAGCCATCGACACGGCGCCCATTCCATGCGCCGTGCCGATGTCGGTCGGTTCCGGCGTCGGGCGACGCAGCGTGCCCGCTCGCTCGGGGCATTCGGTAGGCCGCGACATAACGCGCCGCCGCGAAAGGCGCCTACGGTAACTACCTACCTAACCCCTACGTAGCCCCACCCCCCCTCCGGAAGCATCGACCGACTCGTTCGCAGACAGGCCGGGCAGGAGGATGGGTTCATCGATCTGGGAGGGCGGGCGAATCGCCCGCATCGAACTAGGAATGTCGCTCACCGGGCGAGCTCGGTCGAAGGGAATCTGGCGCGCGTCGCGGGGAATGCTTCTCGCTCCTGCGCTCTTCGCGCCGCTTGCGCTGGGCGCGACCGCGGGCAACGACGCCGGCGCGCAGCAGCGCGCCGCGGCTGAGCCGCCGGCGCGCCTCGTGGCGCACTACCAGGTCCCGGCAGTAGAGCTCACGCGCGAAGACGGCGTGGTCGTGAAGTTCCCGGCCGAAGTCAATGACGGCCGCCCCGTCGTGCTTGCGTTCATCTACACGAGCTGCACTTCGATCTGTCCGCTCACCAGCCAGACGCTCGAGGGCGTCCAGCGCCGCCTCGGGGCCGAGCGCGACCGGGTGCACCTCGTCTCGGTCTCGATCGATCCGGACGAGGACACGCCGGCGCGGCTGCGCGCGTACGCGCAGACCTATCACGCGGGACCGGAGTGGCGCCACTACACCGGCACGCGTACCGCGAGCGAAAGCGTGCAACGCGCTTTCGGCGTGTACCGCGGCGAAAAGATGAGCCACCCGGCCGCGATCTTCATACGCGCCGCCCGCGGCGGCCCGTGGATTCGGATGGATGGGTTTCCGACGGCGGACCAGGTGTTCGCCGAACTGCCGCTGGCGCATGCCGCGCGGTAGCCGCTAGGGGATACGAACAAGTGGGGACTCGGCGATCGCCGAAATGCGCTCGGGGCGGTGGGAAGCCCGCCGCAGTGATGGAGGACTCGATAATGACAAGGCTTGCGAACATCGTCCGACTGCTGCCTGTGCTCGTGCTCGTTTGCACCGCGTGGGACGCGCAAGCGCAGAGCTTCCGCGTGCAGTGCCCAACCAGCACGCTCACGCATCCGACGGCACCGGATGCCGATCCGGCCTACACCGGGCCGACCTACGTGCCGACCGATCCGACCAAGCCGGCAGACTACACCGCCGGCAAGACGGGGCCCATGAACGGCACCATCAAGTGCCAGCAGATCGCGGGCGGCGACGGCTACGCGACCATGGGGGACGGTACCCAGACGTACTTGTTCGCATTCGGTCCGCTGTCGGGCATCGCGAACATCTCGCAGGGACTGCCCGGCACGGTGGTCGCCTCCGAGTTCAACACGCCGATCGCCGACCCGAGCGTGCTCGTTCCGGGCTATCCCGCCGCGGCCACCGGCACGATCTACAACGGCGCCATCGGACTCGTTAAGAACAACGTCGCCTACACCTCGAACATCTACTCGATCTTCGAGGGCAGCAGCGCCGCGGCGGGAGTGACCGCCGGAGCCCACACGGTCACGGTGGTGCAGAACTCCCCCGTGTTCTTCAAGATCGGTGACTCGGTCGTGATCGGGCAGGGCACGGGCACCGATCTCGCGGGATACGTCGGGACCCACACGGTCACGGCGATCGGCATCGCCAACAACTATCTGCCCGCCAGCTTCGCCTTCCAGTACACGCTGAGTTCGCCCACGGGCCTCGCCGAGGTCACGGAGTCGCCGGACGGCACGGCCTCGTCGGTGCCCACGACCGACGGCCACGTCGATGCGCGCCAGGTGATGGACGTCGGCGTGATGAACGGAAACATCCCGGCGCCGATGATGGCCATGGACGAGGACGATGAGTTCTTCCTGACGCTGACCAACGTCGGCATGATCATGCGGCCGGACCTCTTCGAGCAGCACACGGTTCACTTCCACGGCTATCCGAACGCGTCGTCGCTCTTCGACGGCGTCCCGGATGCCTCAGTCGCCATCAACATCGGCGGCAGCTTCACCTACTACTACCTCGCGCCGGACGCCGGAACCTACTTCTACCACTGTCACATCACCCCGCCCGAACACCTGCAGATGGGCATGGTCGGCCAGTTGTACGTGCGACCGCGGCAGAACCGCTGGACCGGTGACCTCTGGACCGGACTGCAGGTGCAGCAGGGCGACCTGCGCACCAAGTGCGACAAGAGCGACGTGCTCTGCAGCAACCCGCTGCCGCCGGCGGACAACCTCGCGGCGAACGACGGTTCCAAGAAGTACGTCTACAACGATGGCGATGGCGTCAGCCAGTACGACGTCGAGTATCCGGTGCAGATGCACGGCTTCGACCCGAACTTCCACTTCGTCGGCATGACCTTTAACCCGGAAGGCTTCGCCGACATGAAGGACAAGTACTTCCTGCTGAACGGCCGAAGCTATCCGGACACGGTGTCCGACTCCGGCCCGATCGCGACGCAGTCGGCTGACGGAGTCAACCACTTCGCCCAGCCGCTGAACTCGATCATCAACATTACCCACGGCCAGAAGGCGCTGCTGCGCCTCTCGGATCTCGGCGTGTCCGAGTACCACACGCTGGCCTCGCTCGGCATCCGGATGCACGTGGTCGGGTGGAACGCGAAGCTGCTGCGCGACCAGCTGGGCAACGACATGGACTACTACACCAACTCGATCACCCTGGGTGGCGGCGAGTCGGCGGACGTCATCCTGGATGCCAGCGACCCGGCCTACGCCACTTGCGGCGGCACCAATCCCGCATGCGTCTTCTACCTCTACACGTCCAACCTCGATCACCTGTCCAACGACGCCGAGAACTTCGGCGGACAGATGACCGAAGTGCGCATCAATTGAAGGGGCGAGCCATGTTCGCGACAACGATCGACAAGATGTTCTCGATGAAGCGACTGCTCGCCGTCGGCCTCGTCGCGGCTGGCGCAGCGCTCGCCCACCACGCGCAGGCCGCTGCCCCCGGCATCACGGGACCCACGTTCGACCTGGCGGCGAGCCCGGCGTTCATCACGCAGCCCGATGGCCAGGCGATCTACTCGTGGGGCTACGGCTGCAATACGGCGCCGGCTGGATTCAAACCGGCGGCGATCACGGCCACTTTCTGCAACGTCATGCAGATTCCGGGGCCGACGCTGATCGTCACGGAGGGCGACACCGTCACGGTCACGCTGCACAACAACCTCCCGGCTGCCGCGGGCAATACCTCGATCCTCTTCCCGGGATTCACCGTCGCAACCTCGGGTGGTACGCCCGGATTGTTGACGCAGGAAGCGGCCCCGGGCGGCACGGTGACCTATACCTTCACGGCCGGCTCCCCGGGCACCCGCGCGTACTACAGCGGGACGCAGGGCGACCTGCAGGTCGAGATGGGCCTCTACGGGGCGATCATCGTGCTGCCGAAGAATGTGCCGGGCAATTGCACTGCCGGACTGCCGGCGACCAATCCCGGTGCCAATGCAACCGCCAAGGCGACGTGGGGAGAGAGCGATTTCCGCCTCGCGGCTTCGGCGTTCGACAACTCCAACACCTGCTACGACCGCGAGTACCTGTTCCAGTTTTCGGAGATGGACCCGGCGATTCATTACGCGGCACTCGCGCAGGTTCAGGCCGGTGCCACCAGCCTGCATGTCCCGACCGAGCCCTACCATCCTGCGTACTACATGATCAACGGCCGCTCGATGCCGGATGACATGGATCCCAACTACACGCCGCAGTATCCGAACCAGCCCTACAACGGCAATCCGCACATGCACCCGGGCGAGGTGACGCTGCTGCGGATCATCGGGCAGGGGCGCTGGCAGCATCCCTTCCACGAGCACGCGAACCACGTCCGCATCCTCGCGCGCGACGGCAACATGCTGACCAGCACCGATGGCACGAGCCTTGCGGGTCCGTTGCTGTTCACCACGACGACAACCCCGGGGCAGGCGATGGACGGGCTCTTCTACTACACGGGCAAGGGCCTCAACTGGGACATGTACGGCCATAACCCGGGCTCCAACGATCCCCAGGCAACGCTGCCGTGCACCCCGGACGCCAACGGCTACAACACCGGCGCGCCGGCCGCGATCAATTACTTCGAGTGGTGCCAGGACCATAACAAGCCGATGCAGGCGGCGCCTTTCGGCGACGTGGTCGCCGGCGGTCCCGTGACGCTGCCCGATCCCAACATCTTCACCAACGGCGCATGGTGGGGCGGCAGTCCCTACCTCGGTCCGGACGCGACTGAGCGCGCGACGTTCGGAACTCCGGGGAACGGCACGACGGGTACGACCCCGCCGTCCGGAACCATCGCCAACAATCCGTCGAGCGAAGCCGGTTTCGCGTTCATGTGGCACTCGCATAACGAGCGCGAGATCACCACGAACAACATCTTCCCCGGCGGCATGCTGATGATGATGCTCGTCGATTCGCGCGAATTCGTGATCGACGAGTCGCTGTGAGAGGCAGGAGAACAGCAATGCGCACGAATAAGTACACGTCCGCCGCAATCAAGTCAGTGGTGGCGGCATCCATTCTCCTGCTCGGCACGGGCGCGGCGATGGCAGAGGTGACGGTCAACCTGACCGCGGCGCCGGCGTCCGGCGCGATGCCCGACGGCACGAGCGTGCCCATGTGGGGATACAGCTGCGCGACAGGCTCGACCAACTGCGCGCCGCTGATTGCAACGCCGGCCGCGGGCCAGTGGTCGCCGGTCATCATCACCGTGCCGTCAGGCCAGGACCTGACGATCAACCTGACCAACAGCCTCAGCTTCGCGAACGGCAACACCGTCCCGACCTCTCTGGTCATCGTCGGCCAGCTCGGCGCCGGCCTCGGCACTGGCGCGACCTCGACGCCGAGCCCGGATCACTCGAATGCGCAGTCGGTCACGTGGCCGATCGCGGACCCGACCACAACGGGGCAGGCACCCTCGCAAGGGCAGCGCGTCCAGTCGTTCTCGACCGAGGTCGCCGCAGGCGCTACGACCGCGCTGACGTGGAAGGCGCCCCGCGCGGGCACGTACCTGCTTGAGTCCGGCACCCATCCGTCGATCCAGGGGCCCATGGGCCTCTACGGCATCGTGGTGGTCACCGACGCCGTCAATGGGGTGGCCTATCCTGCGGCGGGCGCCCGTGCCGCCGTGAATTACAACGCCGACATCGCGTTCTTGATGAGCGAGGTCGACCCGGTGCAGAACGCGGCGGTCAGTGCCGCCGTCAACACGGCCGGGTTCGCCGAGATGAACGGGTTTGCCGGATACGTGGCCACCGGCAGCCCGATTCCGCATTGCAAGAAATCCAGTGGCGAGCCCGCCAGTGACGGCGCTTGCTATCCGCCCGCCGTCAACTACACGCCGGTCTACTACCTGATCAATGGCCGCGGCTTCGATCGCACGAATGCGAGCGCCTCGCTGTATCCGATCGGTCAACCAACGGCGAGCGCCACCACCGGCAACTTGCTGGTTCGCCTCGTCAATGCCGGCCTGCGCATGCACGTGCCCTCGATCGTCGGGGCCACCACCGGTGGGACGGCCGCGATACCCGGAATGACGCTGATTGCGGAGGACGGCAACGTTCTCCCGGGCACCGCTCGCGTGCAGAGCGATGTCTTCATGGCGGCCGGCAAGACGTACGACCTCCTGATCAACATCCCGACGGCCTGCACGCCGACCCCTTGCACGACCGCGGCGCTCCCCATCTTCGATCGCGAGCTGAGCCTTTCGGCCAACGCGACTGCCCGCGATGCGGGCATGCTGGCCTACATCGGCACCGCCACAACCTCGGCCGTGCCTGCGGCGAGCTCGCTCGGCACCGCGCACGCGGTCAATGACAGCTATCCGGGGCTGCTCCTCGGCCAGAACCTCACGATCTCCGACCCGGGCAAGGGCGTGATCGCCAACGACACGAACGTGTCGGGCGTCACGCTGCTGGCGGGTCCGACCCACGGTACCGTCACCCTGAACGCGAACGGCACGTTCACCTACGCGCCGACCGATCCGACCACGATCACGGCGGACTCGTTCACGTACTGCGCGAATGGCACCGTGAGCGGTACGACCTGCTCGTCAGGAGTCTGGGCCACCGTTTCGCTTGGCGGCTCGACCGTGGCCGATGCCGGAATCGATTGCGGCAAGGGGGCCGGAACGGCCGCAACCGCTTCGTTCAGCGCGAGCGTCGCCGGACAGATCAGCATCAAGCCGCCCGGTATTCTCGCGGGCTGCAAGGACTCGGCCGGACTGCCCCTGACGATCAAGGGCGCTACGGCGTCACAACCTCTCGTATTGCCCGGCGTTGCGACGGTTTCCGCGGACGGCGGCTTCTTCTCGACCACCGGTGCGACGAGCTTTGCGGTCACGGCGCAGAACGCGCTCGGCAACACCACGAGCATCAATGTTTCGGTCAGCTATCCGACCGGGAGCGGCCTCAAGGTTACCGTGCTTGACGGCAACGACCACTCGACCACGATCTCAGACTATCGGTGGGTGATCGAGGAGGACCGCACCTTCTACGTCGATCCGGCCTGCACGATGAACCCGCTCCCGTCGGGGTGCCCGCTGGTCACGCCGAACGGCGCGCCGGTCAACTACGGCACCAACTTCCACACCAGCGCCATGCCGCTCGTCGCGGCCGGCTGCACCGGCACGCTGTCCTGCGAATCCGGCCAGATGCTGCAGGGCACGCCGGTGGTCTGCGACGTCGGCAACGGCGTCTGCCGCAACACCGATTCGCAGCAGGCGATGACCGATCCCAGCCAGGTCCCGCTTGATCCGACCAAGCGCTACTACATCTCGATCCTGCCGGGCGATGCGGCGAATCCTTTCATGGCCGGTTACGCCGGGATCCCGTGTGGGCAGCCCGGTGCTCCGTCGCCGACGGACCCGGACAATCCGTGCTCGATCGGCCACGGCATGGGCGGCGCGCCGATTCCCGCCGGCGCGACGGCAGTGACGGTGCTGACCGTCCCGACGCCGTACCCGACCGCGACGTTGTCGGTGTTCGTCTTCGAGGACGATTGGCCGTTGAACGGCGAGCAGGGCGCCGGCGGTGGCGTCGACGTGCTCGCGACCAACGAGCCCGGCCTCGGCAACTTCCAGATCACGATCTTCGACGTGGCCGGCGGCACGGGCGATGCGACCGGCCAGCCGACCTACGACATGTTCAACCAGCCGCTGTCCAACAGCCTGGCCGGGACGATCGACCCGGTGACGGGCCTCGACGCGTGCCCGGTCTCGAACACCGTGACCTCCAACGTCACGGGGAAGGTCACCGCCCGCCTGACCTCGGGATCCCGGACCTTCACGCTTGCGAGTATTCCGGCGTCCCTCGTGGTCGGCGCGACGCTGACCGACAACGTGGGCGCGAGCTCGCCGGCTGGCGCCATTCCGGCCGGCACGACGGTCACGGACGTTACGGGCAATGTCGTCACGATGAGCGCGGCTGCGCTCAGGACTGTCAGCTCCGACAAGATCACCGTGATCGGCGTTCAGGCCGGCATCGTCGGCATGATCATCACCTGCCCGAAATTTGAATCCGACGGCCAGACGCTCTCGCCGATGGCGGGTCAAGCCGTCGTCAAGAACCTGTATCCGGGCCGTTACGGCGTGTCCGCCCTGCCGGGCGCCGACCGCATTGGCCTCGGCGAGGAGTGGATCCAGACCAATACGCTGGACGGCCAGAAGGCGCACGACTCGTTCATGCGCATCGGCGAGCCGGGCTACTTCCAGGAGTTCGGCCCGGCGGGCTACCACGTGTCGATCGGTTTCGCCAATCCGAAAATCATCAACGAACGGCGCACGAACACCTTCCACACCGGCATGTGCGATGCCGGTGCGAGCGGCGGACAGCTGTCGTGCCCCTGGACGATCGAGGGCAAGGTCTACGGCTCGCGCCTGAGCCGCACCCCGGACCAGCGCCTGTACTCGAGCGGCAGCCGCGACGCCCTGTCCTTCACGCAGTGCTATGTCAGCCTGGGTGATCCGGACGGCGCCGAGATCGCCTTCACGAAGTGCGCCTCCGACGGCAGTTTCGTGCTCACCGGCATCCCGGCCGGCAACTGGAAGATCACGACCTTCGACCAGTGGAACGACCAGATCATCGACGGCATCACGCAGGGTGTCGGCGTCGGTTGCACCAACACGCTGAGCGGGGTGTGCGACCCGTCGAATGCCGGTGGTGGCGCCCAGACGACGGCGAACATCGCCTGCGTCGGCTCCGCGACCAATGCGGCGGCTTCGATCTGCGACATGGGCGAGATCGGCGTTCACCAGTGGCAGGCTGACCTCTACACCCGCACGTTCATCGACACCGATGGCCGCGGCGTGTCCGACGACTCGAAGCCGGGCCTTGCGCTGGTGTCGACCAACATCCGCTTCCGCGACGGCAGCTACTCGAACTTCAACAGCACGGACCTGAACGGCTTCGCGGGCTTCAACGAAGTGTTCCCGCTGTTCAACTGGTACGTGATGGAGACCGACAGCACCCGCTACAAGACCACCGGCGTGCACGTGATCTACGACGCCGGCGGCCCGGCCGACGGGTCAGCCTCGTGCGACACGACGCTGAGCCCCTGCGGAAATTCGCAGAGCGCGGCGTTCTACGCGAACACTTACGAAAAGTTCCCGCTGCCACCGGAACTGATGCCGCCCGGATCCGTCCCGTGCGCAAACGCGGACTGCGCGACCGAGAGCATCGCGACCGGCGTCACCCGCACCAAGGCGAATTCCACGGTCTACAACTCGACCGGCCGCATCGATCCGCCGTACTGGTTCGGGTCCTACGGCTGGCAGGGCTACATCGGCCAGGGCAACTTCCTGGAATTCGGCAAGAAGCCGTTCGCCGCGGGCGAAACCGGCCCGATCCACGGCCACGTGATCTACGCCTCGACCCGGCCGTTCGACGATCCGCAGCTGCTGCTGCAGCTGAGCTGGGAGCCGATGATCCCGCACGTCCGCGTCAACCTGTACAAGGAAGGCGTGGCCTCCGATGGCGTGACGCCGACGCTGACGCTCGTTGACCACACGGACACGTCCAGTTTCGATGACTGGGCGCAGGGCTTCCGCACCGACAAGAACGGCGCCCTTGTGCTGGCGAGCGACCGAAACCCGATCCCGAACATCAGCTGCCCGGGCCAGACCGGGAATGCCTCGGGCACGATCTTCGACCCGTTCTACTACGCACTCGCCGACCAGCCGACCTATCTGGACGTCTACAACGCACAGCACAATGGCGGGACGCAGCACACCCTCCCGTACCACTCGCAGTTCAAGTGCTACGACGGCATGCACAGCTGGAACCAGCTGCAGCCGGCGCCGTATGACGGCATGTACAGCTTCCCGAGCGTGACGGCGCTTGACCAGCTGACGGGCAAGCCGACGGCGACCAATTGCGACCCGACCGTCTGCATCGCGAATCCGGACACGACGGACCCGTACCGAGTCGGCACACCGATGCTGCCGCCCGGCAAGTACGTGGTCGAAGTGGTCGTGCCGCCGGGCTACGAGCTCGTCAAGGAGGAGGACAAGAACATCCTGATCGGCGACAACTACATCGCGCCGGCTACGGTCCAGTTCCCGGGCCTTGGCGGTGCGGTCTACATCCTGCCCGACCAGGCTGCAATCAGCGCCACCTACAACGCGCAGAACGCGCAGAACGCCACCACCGGCCTCGGCCGCATCCCGTCCCTCGTCAGCCACGAGGGCGACACCGGCAGCGACGAGTCCTTCTGGCCCTGCGTCGGCACGGTGCGCCAGGTGCCGGACTACATCAGCCTGTTCCCGCAGTCGGCTGAGGTCGCGCCGTTCGCGGGCGCCATGCGACCGCTCTGCGATCGCAAGGAAGTCACGCTGACCGAGCAGTCCTCGGCGCTCGTGAAGTTCTACCTCTTCACGTCGACGCACGTCGCCGCGCACTTCCAGGGCATCATCCTCGACGACTTCACGGCCGAGTTCGACCCGTTCTCGCCGCAGTTCGGCGAGAAGTTCGCGCCCTCGTACCTGCCGGTCGGCGTCAAGGACTGGACCGGCAACGAGATCAACCGCGTCTACTCTGACCAGTTCGGCCTCTACAACGGCCTGAACTACTCGACCTGGGAGGTCAACCCGCCCAACCCGACGGGTTACGGTCCGACGATGCTGGTCTACTGCATGAACGACGCAGGCCTGCAGTCGACGCCCGATCCGCTGTTCCAGCCGGGCTACAGCCAGTTCTGCTACGAACTGCCGGGTATGCCGGGCCAGACGGGGTACTTCGACACGCCGGTCGTTCCGGTGCAGGCGTTCTCCGAGGGCTACAACCACCCGGATTGCGCGTATCCGGATTCGACGCCGGCGATCAAGAGCGTCACCACGGCCGACATCGCAGGGCCCTGGGCCCAGGCGGCAGGCCATACGGTGACCGTCACTGCGCTCGGCGACCAGTCGGTCGAGTGGTACGGCTGGACCGGACCGTCGCTCACGCAGGCTAACGCGCCTTACAACATGCCGAAGGTCACGCGCCACTACGGGTTCGGCAGCGCGAAGGGCACCGTCAAGGTCGGCAACGTCACGGTTTCCCCGGCCAGCGTGTCGTGGAGCGACGGGTCGATCTCGTTCCCGGCTCCGTCCGGCGTGACGGCCTGCCCGGTGTCGCAGCAGAACAAGTACGGCGGCTCCGCTGCCAGCTGTGGCGAACTCGTGATCACGACGGCCGCCGGCAAGCAGTCCATCGATTCGGTCACGCTGACGATCGGCGGCAAGCGGCCGACGCTCCTCGGTGCGGGCCAGACCATCCAGTCGGCCATCGATGCGGCCCTGCCGGGCGACATGATCATCGTGCCGCCGGGCTCGTACAACGAGATGCTGGTGATGTGGAAGCCCGTCCGCCTGCAGGGCGTCGGCGCCGCCTCGTCGGTGGTCGATGCCAACACGCACCCGGCCGGCAAGCTGCTGACGCCCTGGCGCCAGAAGGTGGTGTGCCTCTTTGGCCTGACCGTCGACGGCCGTCCGCGCTCGCCCACCGACATGGGCTGCGCCGCGGGCTTCAACCAGGTCTCGGCGACGATCGCGACGGGCGGCGGCGGGTTCAGCAACTTCAGGACGATGCTCGTCGACCGGCTGCCGTTCGAGGCGACCCTCGGCTGGGATGCGAGCCTGAACGGCAACCTGGCCGAGCAGCTCAGCGAGCCGAGCCTGCTGGGTGCCTATGAAGGCGCGGTCATCACGGTGCTCGGCAAGGGCGTGAAGTTCCCGCGCGGCACGACCATCGGCGACGCCTTCGGCGCGACCACCGGCGCGGCCTTCCCGGACAACACGGCGTTGCTGACGGCGTCGGACTGCGGCTCGTCGTCGGCCAACACGGCGAACCCGTATCCGACGAACTTCTACTGCAATCCCTCCAGCATCGACGGCCTCAGCATCCGTGACAGCTCGCAGGGCGGCGGCGGCATCTTCGTGCACGCCTACGCTCACAACCTGCAGATCGCCAACAACCGCGTGTCCAACAACACGGGCACGCTGTCGGGTGGCATCACGATCGGCCAGGGAGAGCACCCGGACGTCCAGCTCGCGGGTGCGGCGGCCGTGCTGACGTATCCGGAATCGTGCGAAAGCAGCAACGTCACCAACCTGGGCCTGCCGTTCTGCTTCAACAAGAGTGTCAACATCCACCACAACGCCGTGGTCGGGAACTCGTCGATGGGTGACGAGCTCTTCTCCTCCACGCCGGCCGGCGCGGGTGGCGTCAGCATCAACACCGGTGCCGACTACTACCAGTTCACCAACAACTGGGTCTGCGGCAACATCAGCACCGGCGATGGCGGCGGCGTTGCTCACATTGGCTACAGCAAGAACGGTGACATCGAGAAGAACACCATCATCTTCAACCAGAGCACCAACCCGACGATCACCACGAACGGTGGCGGCCTGCTGGTGATGGGTGCGCCCGATGCCGACCCGACGACCTGCGGCGTGACGACCGACCAGGACTGCGTGCCGCCCCCGGGCTCGATCACTCCGAGCGACGGCACGGGCCCAGGCCTGGTCATTAACGCCAACCTGATCCTCGGCAACGCGGCGGATGCCGGCAGCGGCGGCGGGTTGCGCCTGCAGGCGGTCAACGGGAACGACGTCCTGAACTTCCTGAACGGCGCGAATGCCTGCACCGCCGACCTCGGCGTCACGGGCGGCAACCGCAGCCACTGCTACTGGAACTCGGCGAACGTCACCAACAACATCATCGTCAACAACGTGGCGGGATGGGACGGCGCCGGGGTCTCGCTGCTCGACTCGCTGGCGGTGAACCTGGTGAACAACACCATCGCCGCCAACGACTCGACCGCCTCGTCCGGCACGCTGTTCCAGACGCTGTTCGCGCCGCTGGCGAGCTCCGCCTCGCCGTCCGGCGGCACCATCTGCGGCGCCACGTCCGGCCAGTCCTGCCCGCAGGTCGCTGGTGTGGTCAGCGTCAGCAACAGCCCGGTGCTGGTGGCCAACGTCAATCAGACGGCCGGAACGAAGTCCTGCCCGCTGGGCCACGGCACTGCAGGGGCGTGCTTCGCGCACTCCGTGCCGCTGATGTTGAATGACGCGATCTGGCAGAACCGGTCGTTCTACATCGGCGTCGGCAGCTTCGGCCCGGCGACCGCGGGGCAGAACCAGCAGCACCTGGTGGCGCTCTACAATGCGGCGTTCCCGGCGGGCGCGACGGGCTCGCCGGCTGGCTCGCAGACCGCGACGGGCAGCTGCCCGGCCGGCGGGGCCTACTGGGATCTCGGCTTCCGCGGCGACGTGCAGCCGTCCTCGCATGCGGCGGCGGGCTTCGCACCGATGAATTCCGTGGTCCCGACGGTCTACGGTGGCAGCGGCAACACCCAGAATAATCCGCTGTTCACGAGCGCGTACTGCAACGGCTCGCGCACGCCGCCGGAAGCCGGCCAGGGCGCGGGCTGGGCGGTCCCGCCGGGCACGAACGAGGGCAATGCGTTCCCAAGCCAGGTGTTCAACCTGACGCCGTCGGCGGTGGTTGACGAAGGCAACAACTGGGTCAACCTGCGCTGGGGTCCGTTGTCGCTGTACGCGGTCTCGGCGACCGCACCGTACACGGCGACGACGCCGCTCGCCGACTACACGCCGCAGAGTGGCTCGTCGGCGATCAACGCGGCGGCCGCGAGCGTGACGTTCGGCAGCGGCAACTCGGCAGTGACCGTCGCGGCCCCGAAGACGGACTTCTTCGGGAACGCGCGGCCGCTCGGAGCCGGCTACGACATCGGCGCCATCGAGGTTGGGGGCGGCGCGGCGGTGACTGCCGACCTGGCGGTGACGAAGGTCGACAACCGTGGCGGCAGCAGCATCACCTCGGCCACCGGCACGGTGACTCGCGGTGGCACGATCACCTACACGATCGTCGTGACCAATAACGGCCCGGCCGCGGTCACGGGAGCGGTGGTGCAGGACACTCGGCCGAGCGCGCTGTTGGGGTGGATCTGGACCTGCGCGCCGGCAACGAACGCGGGCTGCGGCACAAGCGGCAATGGTGGTATCGGCAACATCAACAAGACCCTGGCCACCTTGGCGAGCGGCGCGTCGGTGACGTTCAGCGTGACGGCGGTGGTTGGTACGAGTTCGTCGATCAGCAGTGTCACCAACACTGCAACCGTGACGGCGCCGACGACGGTTACCGACACGAACGCGGCGAACAACACGGCCAGCGACACCGACGCGATCGTGGCGCCGCCGGCGCTCAGTTCGATCAGTCCGACGTTCGGCTCGCGCGGCACGACGGTGCCCGTGACGCTCACCGGCACGAACCTGACCGGGACGAGCGCGGTGAACGTCAGCGGCACGTTCACCGGCAACGGCGTGACGTGCACGATCAGCGGAACGCCAACGGCCACTACGGTGAACGCCAGCTGCGTGATCGCCGCGAATGCACCTACCACTACCAGGAACGTGACCGTGACCGCGAACGGGGCGAACAGCAACAGCGTCAGCTTCCGGGTCCAGTAGTCTGACGGTATGCGAGCCCGGGTCCGGCCCTGCCGGACCCGGGAACTTGGGGAAGCCGCTCCAGGCGTGTCTTGCGAGCGGCTTTTTTATTTGGGGCTCGACAACCGGAACGCAGGCGAATGAGGGAACTTTCACCGCGACTGGCGTCGAATGATGGAGTGCTGTGCCGGGGTCGAGCGCGACGCAGCGGCCGGCATGACGCGGAATCGCGGGGAGATCGGGTGTGATGGTGGGGCAACGATTAGAAGCGGCACGGCCGCTGGTGCTCGTGCTGTTGTCGCTGAGCCTGGCTTGGGCTGTGGCGACCCGCGCCGACGATGCGCCGCCGGCAGATCCGGGTGTCAAGACTGCGCCGTCCAACGCCGATAGTCCGCCGAGGGTCCGGCCGCACCACTCCGCCACCCGACGCACGCCGGCCGAGGTGATCAACCAGACTGTGCGCAGGATGACGCGCGCGCTCGATCTGAACGCGGAGCAGCAGCTGAAGCTCAGAGAGATCCTGGTTGAGCAGCACGGCGCGATCCTGAGGCTCAGGACGGAGGGCACAGGGCCCGGCACCGACCGCGTCGCGATGAGCGCCGCCATCGTTGACCGGACCAAGTCCAAGATCCGGGCCATGCTGACCGAGGAGCAGAAGCAGAAGTACATGAGCGACGTACCCTACGAGCAGACCGCACCGGCCCGGGCCGACTTGCAGCATTGGCTGAGCATCCAGGACGCGAAGCGCCGCGACGACGGGGAAGCAGCCAAATGAGGCCTTACTCAACGGCAGGCGAAGCTGTTACCGTTCGACGCGTGCCCAGGCATCGAGGAAAGGGGTTCGCGCGGCAGGCGCTTGCCGCGGCCGCGCTGGCCGCATGTTTATCGGCGGCGGTACGCGCGCAGGACAACCCCGTTACCGCGAGTCCACCCGCGCCGGCCGAGCCTTCGGCCGTCAAGCCAGCGGTCAAGCCGGCCGCAAAGCCGGCCACCAAGCCGGCCACCAAAGCGGCGCCCGCCGCCGGCCACGCCACCCACTACCAGCCGGACCGTTTCGCGGGCCGCGCCGGCAAGTACTACCAGCTGACCTGGGGCATCGATTCGCTCAGCGTCAAACTGGTCGAGTCGGGCGAACTCGTCCGCTTCAGCTACCGGGTGCTCGATTCGGCCCGGGCGCGTACTCTCAACGACAAGCAGAACGAGGCGTCGCTGATCGATCCGAAGGCGGGCGTCAGCCTGGTGGTGCCAACCATGGAAAAGATCGGCCAGCTGCGCCAGAGCGCTGCGCCGGAGGCGGGCCGCTCTTACTGGATGGCGTTCTCGAACAAGGGCCGCCGTGTTGCGCGCGGGGACCGCGTCGACGTCGTGATCGGCACGTTCCGCGCCAGCAACCTCGTCGTCGATTGAGCCCGGGCGGGGCCGGCGCGTGGCGTATCATTTCCACCAGAATTCCCGAGGAACGTTGATGATGTCCTTCTCCAAGCACGCTCTCTCGGCGCTTGCCGCCGCTGCCACGGTCGCGCTGTGGGCTGGCCCCCCGGCCATGGCTGCATCTCCTACTGCTGCGCCGACCGCCAAAGCCGCGGAGCAACCGGTCGCGGTGCCGCCAATGAGCGCCGCGCAGGTCCTCGAAAAGCACATCACCGCACGTGGAGGCGCGCAGGCCTGGAAGGCCGTGCGGGCCCTGCAGCTCAGCGGCACGCTGGATGCGGGCAGGGGCGATGACTACGCCAGAGCGATGAAGCTGGTCGAGTCGAGCAAGAAGGCGACCGGGAAGGGCACCGCCGCCGAGATTGCCGCAGCGAACGGTCCGCAAGGTCAAGCGAAGCAGGTCGAGCTGCCCTTCACGCTCGACCTGAAGCGTCCGAACAAGACGCGGCTGGAGATCGTCTTCGCCGGCAAGACGGCGGTGCAGGTCTATGACGGCCACAACGGCTGGAAGCTGCGGCCGTTCCTCAATCGCAACGATGCCGAGCCATTCACCAAGGAAGAGGCCAGCGCCGAAGGTGCACGCGACGACCTGGATGGTCCGCTGATCGGTGCCGCAGCTCAGGGCGCCAAGGTCCAGCTGGACGGCGCCGAGATGGTGGAAGGGCAGCCGGCATACAAACTCAAGGTGACGCGCAAGAGCGGTGACGTAAAGCATGTCTGGGTGGACGCCAAGAGCTTCCTCGACGTCAAGCTGGATGGATTGCCGCGCCGGATGGATGGCAAGATGCACAACGTGTACGTCTACCAGCGCGACTTCCGCAAGGTGGAGGGCATCGTGCTCCCGTTCGTGATGGAGACTGCGGTCGACGGCTACCCGGACACGCACAAGATGACCATCGAGAAGGCCACGGTGAACCCCCCTCTGGACGACACCTTATTCGCGAAGCCGAAGGCCTAGCGCGGGTCAGGCGCCCGCTGCGCGCGAGGCACGTGCGCCGCGGCAGTCGCGAGATTCAGGAGGGAGCACGATGAACATCCTGCGCGTAGCGGCGCTGGTTGTCGTGACTGCTGCGGTCGCTGGCGGGGCTCGCGTAGCCGGTGCGGCGGCGCCCGCCCCGAATGCGGCTGAAGTCGCACTCACGTCCGAGCAAGTCGTCGCGAAGAGCATGGAGGCTCGCGGCGGCGAGGAAGCGTGGAAGAAGATCGAGACGATCGTCTGGATGGGGCACCTGGAAAGCGAGCGCTCGCCAGTGCAGAGCGTGCCGTTCGTCCTCGCGGAGAAGCGGCCGAACAAGTCCCGCTTTGAGATCACCGCGCCCGCAGAGCACGGTTTGCGAGTATTCGACGGCAAACGAGGCTGGAAGATGCGGCCCGGCGAGGGCGGCGTGCCTCAAGTGCAGCCGTTTACCCCCGCGGAGGTCAAGTTCGCGCAGGACGCGGCGGGGCTCGAAGGCCCGCTGGTCGACTACCGGGCCCGCGGCAGTGCGCTGCAGCTGGAAGGCACCGACCTGATCGAGGGCCGCAAGGCCTACCGACTCGGCGTGACGCTCGCCTCCGGAGGACGGCAGCAGGTCTGGGTCGATGCGCAGACGTTTCTGGAGCTGCGTTTTGACCGCGCGACCTACAGCGCGAACGGACAGCCCGGCACCGTGTCGGTGTTCTACCGAGACTACAGGACCGTCGAGGGCCTCAAGTTGCCTTCGCTGATCGAGATCGGCGGCACCGCCGCAAAGAAGCCGGACCGGATGGTCATCGATAAGATCAGCCTTAATGTGCCGCTCGATGACCGGCAGTTCACCCGCGCCGACACCCTCGGGCACCGGGCAGAAATCACGATCAAGCCACCCGCTGTTGCGGCACCGCCGGCGCCGATCGGCCCGCAGCCGGCCAGCAAATGACGTGCGGCCCGTTTGTCACCGCTCCACTCGGAATCACCGTGGCAGCGGGCCCGGCGGCCGAATGGCTCGCAGCCTCGCCCCGGTGATTCGCGCAATCGCGCTGCTGCTGCTGGCAGGCGCGGTGACCGCCGAGCCGGCCGGGGTGCGCGCCCAGGCAGAGATCGGCGCCGGCATCTACCTGCGGGGCGTGATTGCCTCCGGCGCTCCCCTGATCGCGTCCCGCGACCGAGGCGCGGCGGGTGCGAGCGGGTCGGCGGCGGCGTGCGTCAACTGCCACCAGCACAGCGGCCTCGGGTCGATGCGGCGCAGGAGCGGCACTGCAGCCGCGGCCGGCAGCCCCCTGATCCCACCGGTTGCCGCCCGCTACCTGCTGGAGCCCGAGCGCGCGGACGGCGCGCACCACGGCAAGGTCGACCTGCCGTACGTCGAGGGCATGCGCACGCGGCGGCGGGCGTACACCGAGGAGACCCTCGCGCGTGCGATCCGCGAAGGTGTGGATTCGGAGGGCCGGGCGCTCGATCCGCTGATGCCGCACTTCGACTTGGGCCCTTCGGACATGGCGGCGCTGATCGCTTACCTGAAGACGCTCGCACCGGCACGCATTCCGGGGGTCAGCGACTCGACGATTCAGTTCGCGACGATCGTGACGCCCGATGCCGACCCGGCGCGCCGCGACGCGATGCTCGAGGTCATCGAGAAGTACTTCGCCGAGCGAAATTCCCGCCAGATGAAGCCGAGCCCGCAGCTGCAGGCCTCCGGCCATACGCAGTTCAGCCGCTCGATGTTCATGATTCATCGACAGTGGCAGCTGCACGTCTGGAGCCTGGATGGTCCGCCGGCGACCTGGGGCGAGCAGCTCGCGAAGGCCTATGCCCGCGAGCCGGTCATGGCAGTGATTTCCGGGATCGGCGGCGCCGAATGGGCGCCCGTGCACCGATTCTGCGAGCACGAGCAGCTGCCCTGCCTCTTCCCGAACGTCGAGGTGCCGGTCGATGCCGACAGCGACTTCTACGACCTCTACTTCTCGAAGGGCGTGCTGCTCGAGGCGGAGCTGATCGCCGGCCGGATCGTCGCGCAAGGCGCACGGGTCGTGCACCAGATCTATCGAGCCGGCGACAGCGGCGAAGCAGCGGCGCGCTGGCTTGGCGGGCGCCTCGCGCCGCGGCACCTCGAGCTGCATGACCACGCGCTGCCCGCGAAGGCAAGGCTCGAGGCGGCGCTGCGCGGGATCGGCAAGAACGATGCGCTGGTACTCTGGCTGCGCCCCTCGGACCTGGCGGCGCTCGCCGAAGAGCCCGCACCACCCGGCGCGATCTACCTGTCGGGGCTCATGGGCAACTTCGAGCGCGCGCCGCTGCCTGCCGCCTGGCGCGAACGGGCGCGTATGGCCTACATCGTCGACCTCCCGCAGCAGCGCATCGTGCGCGTCGACTATCCGCTCGGCTGGTTCAGGATCCGGCAGATCCAGATCGTCGACGAGCGGCTGCAGGCGGACACCTACCTCGCGTGCGGGCTGCTGTCCGAAGCGCTCAGCGACGTCGCGGGCACGTTCGACCGCGCGTACCTGATCGAGGAGCTGCAGGGCATGGTTGAGCACCGGATCGTGACCGGCTACTACCCTCGCCTGACGCTCGCGGAGAACCAGCACTTCGCCTCTAAGGGCGGGTACCTCGTGCAGTTCGCAGAGCCTTCCGGTTCGCGGCTCGTCGCCGACGGTGCCTGGACCGTGCCGTAGAGGCAGGTCGACCTCTGCTCATCTTCACCACGCGCCGGCCCCGCGCGCCTGATACGCGCTTGCGCGAGACTCTCGCCCGGCGGTCGCCGGACCGGACCCGTCAATGTGGTGGCGCGGCCCCCGGGTGCGACGCACCGGCGGCGTTCTTCGTCGTCGGTCCATGCGGCGCGCCCGAAGGCGTAGCCGCGGGCACCGGCGCCCGATCGACATTGAGCAACTCGAGCTCGTAGACGATCAACGCACCGGGCGGAATCGGCGGCGGTGCGTAGAGGTCGTAGCCGAGCGCTGGCGGTACCCAGACGCGCCACTTCGATCCCGGCCGCATCAGCGACAGGGCCTCCGCCCAGCCCTTGATCACGGAGTTCATCCGAAACGTCGCCGGTTGCCCATGCGCGTACGAACTGTCGAACTCGTTGCCGTCGGCGAGGCTCGCACGGTACTGGATGGTCACGGCATCCTTGGGGCCCGGCGCCTTGCCGCCGGAGTCGCCTGCCACCAGAACCTGGTATTGCAGGCCCGACGCCGTCGTCGTGACGTGCGGGTCCTTCTCGTTGCGCACGAGGAATTCGGCTGCCGCCGCGCGGTTGCGCTCGGCATAGGCCTCGCGCCCGGCGCGCATGAAGCGCGCGGCATCCTCGCGCTGTGCGACGGTCGGGAGCTTGGCCGCGAGCGCCTCGCGCAGGCCGCGCAGGAAGGCATCCATCGCGAGTTCCTGGCTGAGTCCCGCGTGCGCAATCTGGCCGCCCATCAGGAGCCCGAGGTTGTAGCTCGATTCGGCCGGACTCGGCGCAGGCGCGACCGGCGCCGCATTGGCCGCGGCAGGCGCCGCGGCTGACGGCGCGGCTGCCGCGGCCACCGGGAGCGTCGCGGCGAGGACCAGCGCTGCGAAGAGCGAGCGATGCAATGGTGGCAGGGCGGACGCGACTGACATGGGCTCTCCGCGGACGGATTCTAGCGGCTTCGGGCAACTATAAATCGGTGCCCGCGCGCCGCCTGCGGACTCGTTCGGGCGACGCCGACCCTCGTGGCCGATACTGCGAGTCGCCGCGCCTCGTCGCGCGACGGCGTTCGCGCGCTACCGGAATTATGCGCAAGCGTCCTGCGTGTGCGTATACCTGCGATTGCCCAGGGGCATTGCCGCAGGCCACCAGCGGCCCGCACCCGCTCACGCCCTCCGCCCGCGAACGGCGGCTCGATCTAGCGTCGCGCGACGAGGTAGGCGATTGCGGCGGCGACGAACGCGATGCCGGGCAGCGCCGGGGTCGCGCCGAGGGCGAGCCAGAGCACGCCGGACCCGAGCACCGCGACCGCCACCAGCGTTCGGTCGCGGCGCCGCGCGCCGGCGCGCAGCTCCGCGACCAGGCGGCGATGTTCCGCCGACTCGCTAGGCCACAGCGTGCGACGCGTCTCGGCCTCGTGCAGCAGCCGGCGCACGAGCGGCGGCGTGGCCCTCAGCGCCGCGATGAATTCCGGTAAGTGGCGGCGCGCTTCCTTGAGGAGCGTGCGCGGGTGCATGCGTTCGCGGTACCAGCCGCGCAGCAGCGGCTGCGCGGTCTTCCACAGGTCGAGCTCGGGATAAAGCTGGCGCCCGAGGCCCTCGATGTTGAGCAGCGTCTTTTGCAGCAGCACGAGCTGCGGCTGCACCTCCATGCGAAAGCGCCGCGCGGTCTCGAACAGCCGCAGCAGCACGACGCCGAAGGAGATCTCCGACAGCGGCTTCTGGAAGATCGGCTCGCAGACGGTGCGCACGGCGGCCTCGAGCTCGTCGACGCGCGTGCCGGCCGGCACCCAGCCGCTCTCGACGTGCAGCTCGGCGACGCGCCGGTAGTCGCGGTCGAAGAACGCGAGGAAATTGCCCGCGAGGTACTCGAGATCCCTGGGGTCGAGCGTGCCGACGATGCCGAAGTCGACCGCCGCGTAGCGCGGTCGCGCGGGGTCCTCGGTCAGCACGAAGATGTTGCCGGGGTGCATGTCGGCGTGGAAGAAGTTGTGCTTGAGGAGCTGCGTGAAGAAGATCGTCACGCCGTTCTCGGCGAGGCGCTCGATGTCGACCTTGAGCTCGCGGAGCCGCGCGATGTCCGAGATCTGCACGCCGCGGATCCGTTCCATGACGAGCACGTCCGCGCGGCAGAGCTCGAAGTGCACCTCCGGAACGTACAGGAGCGGGGAGCCCGCGAAGTTGCGCTTCAGCTGCGCGGCGTTCGCTGCCTCGCGCATCAGGTCGAGCTCGTCCATGATCGTCTTGTCGTACTCGGCGACGATCTCGAGCGGGCGCAGCCGCGAGGCGTCCCTGACGTAGCGCAACGCGAGGCGTGCGAGCGCGTAGAGTACCTCGAGGTCGCGGCGGATCACCGCGTGCATCCTGGGCCTGAGCACCTTGACGATGACCTCGCGGCCGTCCTTCAGCGTCGCCGTGTGCACCTGCGCGATCGAGGCGGCGGCGAGCGGCGTGGTCTCGAAGCTGCCGAACACCTCGCCGACCGGACGGCCGAGCGAGCGCTCGATCGCTGCGCGCGCCTCCTCCCCCGGGAACGGCGCAACCCGGTCCTGGAGCTTGGCGAGCTCGTCGGCGATGTCCGGCGGCAGCAGGTCGCGGCGCGTCGAGACCGCCTGGCCGAACTTGATGAAGATGGGCCCGAGCTCCTCGAGCGCGAGCCGCAGGCGCTCGCCGCGCGAGGCACCGCGGCGACGCTCGAACCAGGTCGAGGGCTGCAGGTAGTAGAGGAAGCGAAGCGGCCGGTAGAGGTGCGTCGCGGTCACGAACTCATCGAGCCCGTGGCGCACCAGTACCCGCTGGATCTCGAGGAGGCGCGCCGCGACCTTGAGGCTCATCACGGCTCAGCGGCCTAGGCGCGCGAGGCGCTCGGCCGCGAGCGCGAGCCGCGCCGCGGCGCGGTCGACGTCCTCGCGGACCCGGTCGACCTCGGCGTGGTGGGCATCGAGTTCGGCGCGCGGCACGAGGTCCCGACCCTCCTCGGTCAGGTACTCCCCGACGTTGCGGTTGAGCGAGGCGAGCGCCTTCCTGCCCCACTCGAGCGCGCCGCGCGCTGCGCGCGCGGCGTAGTAGGCGGGCGCGTCGCCGATCAGGCGCGCGAGCTCCTCCTCGGCGTCGGGGCGCGCGTTCTTGAGCAGCTGCTCGAAGGCCGAGGCGACCTCGGCATCGCCCGAGACCGTGACACCCGCGGCACTCACGCGGCCGGCGCGCCGCCCGGCGAGCAGTGCGGCGAGGCCGAGCGGCGTGCCGCTGACGCTGGCGTCGGCCGGTTCCTCGTCGCTCGTGACCACGAGCCCTTCGGCGCGCGCCGCAAGCCGCACGCGCAGCAGCCGCCCGCCGACCGCGGTGCCGACCTCGATCGCGAACGAGCGGCCGGCGAGGCGCACGAGCTCGGCGCGCGCCGGCGTCGAGGCCGCGAGGTTGCGGTTGATCAGCGTCTCGAACGGCGCGAGCAGCGGCGTCGCGTTCATCAGTAGCGCCAGCCGCGGTGCAGCGCCACGATGCCGCCCGTCAGGTTGTGATGGCGACAGGCGTCGAAGCCGGCCTCCTGCATCATCGCAAGCAGCGTCGCCTGGTCCGGGAACATCCGGATCGACTCGGCGAGATACCGGTAGCTCGCCGCGTCCCGCGCGATCAGGCGTCCGAGCGCCGGCAGCACCGCGAACGAGTACGCGTCGTAGACCGGGCCGAGGCCCGGTGCGACCGGTCTCGAGAACTCGAGCACGAGCAGCTGCCCGCCGGGCTTCAGCACCCGGTGCATCGACTGGAGCGCCGCCGCCTTGTCGGTGACGTTTCGCAGGCCGAAGGCGATCGTCACGCAGTCGAAGGACGCGTCGCGAAACGGCAGCTGCTCCGCGTCGGCGCGCACGTAGGCGGCCTCGGCGACGACGCCTGCGTCGATGAGCCGGTCGCGGCCGTGCGCGAGCATCGAGGCGTTGATGTCGGAGAGCACGACGAGCCCGCGACGCCCGACCTGGCGCGCGAGGCCGAGCGCGATGTCACCGGTGCCACCGGCGACATCGAGCGCGCGCTGCCCCGCCTTGAGACCCGTCTGCGACAACAGGAAGCGCTTCCAGAGCCGGTGAACGCCGAGCGACATCAGGTCGTTCATCAGGTCGTAGCGGTTTGCGACCGAGTCGAAGACCGCCCGGACCCGCCCGGCCTTGTCGCCGGCCGCGACCTGCTGGTAGCCGAAGTCAACGGTTTCGGGTGCGGCGCGCTCTTGCCTGGGTCCGGCCATGGGGGAGCTTTCGGAGTGAAAACCGGGAAATTGTACCGCCGCGCGCCGTGGCTCGCACCGCGCGCCCTGGCGTTCGCTCTCGGCGCGCTGGCGCTCGCCGCGCACGCCGGGCCCGCGTGCTCCGACCGCGGGGCGAAGAGCCCCGAGGCGCGTTGCGAGGCGCTCGCATTCGGCGGGCGCGAACGCACCTATCGGCTTTACGTGCCGGCGCGCCTGCCGGCCGCGGCGCCGCTGCTCGTGGTGCTGCACGGCGGCGGGGGCGGCGGCGCCAGCATGGAGTCGCTGACCCTCCGCGGCCTCAACCGCCGCGCCGACGAGGATGGCGTGCTCGTCGCGTACCCCGACGGCGTCGGCCACGGCTGGAACGACGGCCGCCGCGACTTGAAGTCGAAGAGCGTCGAGGAGTCGGTCGACGACGTCGGCTTCCTCCGGGCGCTGGTCGATGCGATCAGCCGCCGCTACCCGCTCGACCGCGAGCGGATCTTCGTCACCGGGATCTCGAACGGCGGCATGATGACGCTGAGGCTCGCCTGCGATGCCTCCGACCTGTTCCATGGTTTCGTCGCCGTCGCCGCGAGCCTCGGCGCCGACCTGGCACCGCGCTGCCGGCCGTCGGCACCGCGGCCGCTCGCGCTGATCGACGGCACCGAGGACCCGCTCGTGCCCTTCGCGGGCGGCGCGGTCAACGTGCTCGGGTCGCGGCGCGGCAGCGTGATCGGGGCGCTCGCGACGTTCGCGATGTTTCGCGGGGCAGCGCACTGCAAGGACGTCGACGACGAGCCGCCGCTCGATCGCGTCGCCGGCGATGGCACGGCGCTCGTCGTGCGTCGGGCCACCGGGTGCGTCGACGATGCGCGCATCGTGCTCTACGAGATCGACGGCGGCGGCCACGCGTGGCCGGGGGGGCTGCGCTACGCGCGCAAGTGGCTGATCGGGCGCGTGAGCCAGGAACTCGACGCCACCGACGAGATCTGGCGGTTCCTGGGGCTCGGCGCCGGCCGACGCGGGCCGGTGTAGCTAGCGCGACAGGGCGTCGTGATCGCGCGCGGCGCGCGGCGCGCCTGCTGCGCCCGGGTCGCGCAGGAAGCGCGCCAGCAGCGGCCCGAACAGCCGCTCCTCGGTCAGGAACGCATCGTGGCCGTACGCCGAGCTCAACTCGACGTACTCGGTGTCGATGCCGGCCGTCCGCAGCACCGAGGCGACGGCGCGCTGCTGCTCGACCGGGAACAGCAGGTCCTCCTCGACGCCGACGACGAGGGCGCGCTCGACGCGGATGAACGAGGCGGCGCGCGCGACATCGGACGGGGCGTGGTCGTGCACGACCTCGTCGCCCTCGGACGTCGCGCCGTGCGAGCCGAAGTCAAACAGATCCATCGCCCGCGAGATGCTCCAGTACGACCACGGGTCGAACTGGCGCACGAATTTCTGCGCGTTGTGCTCGAGCCAGCTCTCGACCTCGAAGTCGGTGCCGGACGGGTGGCCGGAGAACGGTTCGCTCTGGTGGCGCGCGAAACGCTTCTCGAGGAGCGCGCTGCCGACGTATGACAGGATCCCGATCTTGCGCGCCCAGCGCATGGCCTGCTCGACCGCCGGGCGTGGCGCGCCGCTCTTCAGCATGGAGCCGACGATCTCGCGCTGCAGGCTGCGCGTCGCGATCGCCGACGCCATTGCCGCGAGTGCGCCCGAGATCGACACGAGCGCGCGGGCCTTGCCCGGGAAGCACACTGCGTGCGCCAGCACCGTCATGCCGCCGAGCGATGAGCCGATCACGGCCGCGAGCTGGCGGATGCCAAGCGCATCGACCGCTGCCTGGCTCGCGCGCGCGATGTCCTCGACGCGCAGCTCCGGGAACTCGCCGGCATACGGCTGGCCGGTCGCGGGGTTGATGGAGGCGGGCCCCGTCGAGCCGAAGCAGCTGCCGAGGGAGTTCACCGAGATCACGTAGAGCCGGTCGGTGTCGAGCGCCTTGCCGGGCCCGATCATCGCCTCCCACCAGCCGGGCGACGGGTCGCCGGGATGCGAGCGGGCGTGCGCCGAGGCCGACAGCCCCGTGAAGAGCAGCACCGCGTTGTCGCGTGCCGGGGCCAGCCTCCCGTAGGTCTCGACCGCGACCTCGGCGTCGACGAGCATGCCCCCGGCCTGCAGCCGGAACGGGCTCGGCAGCTTGATGCGGCGCGCGGCCGACGGGGCTTCGGGGGGAAAGGCGCTCATGGCACCGATTTTCCGCCCATCGACCGCTTCCCGGCCATGGCCCGGCCAGAACCGATCGTTATGGCCCCCGAACCAACGGACCTCCTCAACGGCGGGGGCCAAGGCCTACACTCTTCGGCCTCCCGGAAACCCAGGGCACCCCGTCATGGCCATCTACAACAGCATTCTCGAGACGATCGGCCGTACGCCGATCGTGCGCATCAACCGTCTCGCCCCGAAGCACGTGACCCTCTACACCAAGGTCGAGTACTTCAACCCCGGCGGCTCGGTCAAGGACCGCCTCGCGATCGGCATCATCGAGGACGCCGAGCGGCGCGGGCTCCTAAAGCCCGGCCAGACGATCGTCGAGGCCACGAGCGGCAACACCGGCATCGCGCTCGCGCTCGTGGCCGCGGCGAAGGGCTATCCGTTCGTCGCGGTCATGGCGGAGAGCTTTTCGATCGAGCGGCGCAAGATCATCCGCGCGTTCGGCGCCAAGGTGATCCTGACGCCCGCCGCCGAACGCGGCACCGGCATGGTGAAGAAGGCCAAGGAACTCGCCGACAAGCACGGCTGGTTCCTCGCACGGCAGTTCGAGAACGAGGCCAATCCCGCCTATCACCGCCAGACGACCGGCCCCGAGATCCTGCTCGACTTCGCGGGCAAGCGCCTCGACTACTTCGTGAGCGGCTGGGGCACCGGCGGCACGATGACCGGGGCAGGGCAGGTGCTCAAGCGCGCGCGTCCCGACCTCAAGGTGATTGCGACCGAGCCCGCCGGCGCGCGGCTCCTCGCCGGCGCCGAGTTCAAGCCGCACAAGATCCAGGGCTGGACGCCGGACTTCGTGCCGGCCGTGCTCGATCGCACGATCTATGACGAGAACGTTCCGGTCACCGACGACGAGGCGATCGCGACCGCGAAGCTCCTTGCGCAGAAGGAGGGGCTGTTCGTCGGCATTTCTTCGGGAGGGACCGCCGCCGCGGCGCTCAAGGTTGCCGAGAAGGCGCCGGAGGGGAGCGTGATCCTCGCGGTGCTCCCGGATACCGGAGAACGCTACCTCTCGACCGCGCTCTTCGAAGGCGTGCCCGAGGGCTCTGATCCCGATCCGGCTCTGCCCTAGGGGCGCGGCCCCGGCGGGGCGTTCCCTGCACTGCTGAGCGCGCGCCGACCACGGCGCTTGGCGAGCGCGTTTACGTCCGACGCCTGCCTGATGGTACTCGGAGCGCCCTGCGACGGCCGTGATTCGGCAGTCGACACCCACCGGTCCTGAGCGCGCCCGGCGCGTCCTGCGGTCACGCGTTATGGAAAATCACGAGGCCGAGGCGCGGACGGTGCCGGTCGGAATTCCTTACAGTTCTCGCCGCTGGACCGTCGGGCCGCGTGAGGAATCGGGCGCAACTGATTGACTCGCTGAAGCGCGCGGCGCGACGGCATGGAACGTGCAGAAATTCGTGTGTCATCTCGGCGATGAGCGAGCGTCTTCCTCCCACCCATGGCACCCCTATGAAATCAGCAATCCGGCTCCTGGGACTGGCGACGGCACTTCTCATGGGCTGCGCCGCGCAGGCCAGCACGGTCTATGACTTTCAGTACACGTTCGCGTCCACCGGGGACGTCGTGACCGGCTCGTTCTCCGGCAACGCGAGTGGCGACCTGATCACGAACCTCTCGAACATCGCCGTCAGCGTCGATGGCGTGGCATTCAACGGCAGCGGGAGCCTGTTCGGCTCCTCGTATGTTGATGCGCTCGGCAATGCGCAGCCGGGCGGTGCCATCGTGTCGTTCGATGGACTGCAGAACAACTTCATCTTCGCAGACTCAAATTTCCCGCTCGACCCTAACTACACGAACGTGTTCTCGGCGGAGAGCCTGACCGACCCGACGGTCGGCCTGGCGCTCACTGCGACGACCGGGACCTTCGACGTCCCCTTCGTCGCGGCGAACTGGTCGGTCACGCAGGTTCCCGAGCCCGCGACGCTCAGCCTGCTGGGGCTCGGTCTCGCCGCCGTGGGCATCGCGCGGCGCAGGCGCAAGAACGGCGGCTCGCCGGCATAGATTGCCGGCGACGATGAGGTCGTGACGCATCGCGCGACCCCAGTGCGCCCCGCAACGCCCCGGAGACGGGGCGTTGTCGTCTTGGCCGGCGGCTGAGCTCAGTTCGCGCAGCGCGCGCACCGGCGGGTTCGCCCGCGGCGCGTCTAGACGACGCGGCGCGCCCCGGGGTGGGAGGGCGGGTTCGGGCCGCGTCAATGCCCGCGCACCTGACATCCGGCGCGCTCGCGCCGAGGCGCAACGCCCGCGCGGATCTGGCGGCTGAGCGTTCCGCGGCGGTCTTGCACTCAAGAGGCGCCCGCTCGAGAGCCGCCCGCCGCGACCAACGCGCCGTCCGGCCGTGACGGGGATTTCGCGGGCGCGTCCTTGCCAACCCGCGGCCACGGCGGCCAAATAGCGGCGGCCAGCGCGCCGTCTGCCGAGGGTTCATGAAGATCCGCTACGACTGCTCAAAGTGCCCGGGCTACTGCTGCTCGTACGAGCGCATCCCGATCAGCGACTTTGACATCGCGCGCCTCGCGAAGCATTTCGGGATCACCCCCGCGCTGGCGCGCAGGCGCTTTACCTACCGTCACGTGCACGATGGCGTCCGCGAGCAGGTGCTGAGGCACCACAAGGACCATGTCTACAAGTCGGTGTGCCGGTTCTTCGACCGCGAGCAGCGCCGCTGCACCGTATACGCGGCACGGCCGAACGTCTGCCGCCGCTACCCGTCGGGTCCGCGCTGCGGCTACTACGAGTTCCTGCTCTTCGAGCGCGAGCAGCAGGGCGACGACGAGTACGTTCCGTTCCAGGGCGGGTGACGCGCCTCAGGCGTGCGGGCGGTTCTCGGCGAGCTGGATCACCGGCTGTGCCGGGCTCTCGGACAACAGCACCGTCATCATGTTGATCACGAGGCTCGCGCGCTCGCTCGGCGCCAGCGCGCCGATGTGCTCGGACTCCATCCGCGCCAGCGCCCCGGAGATCATGCCGAGCGCGCCCTCGACCATGCGCTCGCGCGCGTGCACGACCGCCTCGGCCTGCTGGCGCCTCAGCATCACGTGGGCGATCTCGGCCGCGTAGGCGAGGTGCGTGATGCGTGCGTCGTCGACCTCAACGCCCGCGACCGAGAGGTGCTCGCGCAAGGTCGCCGTCAGCAGCTTCGAGATGTCGGCGAAATGGCTGCGCAGGCTCACGGCCCCCGGCGTCAGCGACTCGTACGGATGGCTGCCCGCGACCTCCCGGAGCGCCATCTCGCTCTGGATCTGCGTGTAACTCTCGAAGCTGTCGACGTCGAACACCGCCTGGCCGGTGTCGCTGACGCGCCAGGTGATCACGGCGGCGATCTCGATCGGGTTGCCGCGCTGGTCGTTGACCTTCAGCGTCGGCGTCGCGAAGTTGCGCACCCGCAGCGAGACCTTGCGGCGCGCGTAGAGCGGATTGACGAAGAAGAATCCGTCCTTGCGCACGGTCGCCGCGTACTCGCCGAAGAAGATCAGCACCGCCGCCTGGTTGGGTTCCAGCGTAAACAGGCCCTTCAGCAGGAAGAGTCCGAACACGACCATCAGCACCGCCGGCAGCTCGCCGCGCGTGACGAGGAGAAATCCCGGCACGCCGAACGCGAGCGCGAGCAAGAGCCCCAGCCAGCCGCTCGTCGGGTGCTCGCGGACGCGTTCCTCGGTCGGCAGGTGGCCAGGACGGCGCGGGTCGCTCATGGAGGCTCTCCGGGAATGGCGGGCTCAGGCCGGCGGCGCGGGCTTGCGGACGTAGCCGATGCCGTCGAGACGCTTCAGGTAGCGCGCCCACCGCTCCTCGAACGTCGCGCCGAGCTCGCGCAGGTACGCCCAGGTGTAGAGGCCGGTGTCGTGGCCGTCGTCGAAGACGAGCCGCACCGCGTAGCGGCCGACCGGCTCGAGCTTCAGCACCGCTACGTTCTCCTTCGCGATCTGCAGCACGTCCTGGCCCGGACCGTGGCCCTGCACCTCGGCGGAGGGCGAGTGGCTGCGCAGGTACTCGAACGAGAGCGCGTAGCGCGTGCCGTCCGCGAACGCGACCTCGACGACCCGCGACTTCGTTCGCAGGCGGATCTCGGTCGGCGGGCTGTCGCCAGTTGGCGTCAGGTGAGACTCAGGCATGGTTTTACGGGCTGGTGCGCGACAAGCGGGGTGCCGGATCGGCAAAATAGTAACACTGGCGGCGAGGACGGCCGCCGCGCGAGGCTTGTCATGATGATCCGCACGGTGGCCTTCTCCCTGCTCGTGGCGCTGTGGCTGCTGCCGGCCGGCGCGGCCTTCGCGGCCGAGTCCGACGACGAGGAGCCGGAGGAGCACCCCGTGACGGTCTGGTCGATGGACCTCGGCACCGAGGTCGACCAGGCGGATGCGCGCAGCTTCTTCGGCACGCTGGGGCGAGACCTGACGCCGAAGACGACGGTCTACGTTTCGGGCGATGCGCTCGACTATCCGGCCAACTTCCAGAACGGCTACAAGTCGGTCGGGCTCGAGGCCGGCGTCACGCACGACTTCCTGAAGCAGCTGCACGTCGGGGGTGCGCTCGCGCACTGGCAGGCGACCGACATCGTCAGCGTCAACGACCTGAAGCTGCTGGCGGACTGGCGCGCGGCGCCCTGGTCGTTCGGGCTGCGCGGCGGCTATCGCTGGAGCAGCTTCGCCGCGCTGCAGACGACCGCGACGTCGACGGTCAGCGGCGACACGCTGCCGGCGGTCGCGAGCTGCAAGCTCAAGAACCTCGCCGCCGGCGCCGAGGGGCGCTACCAGGGCAGCGTCTGGGGCGGCTACGTGAGCGCGATGAGCTACCACTATTCCGAGGCGAGCTGCCACCTGAACCTGACTGACGGCACAATGCAGAAGGAGCGCCTGGCGGCCGATGCGTTTGCGACGCTCGCGGCGCCGCTCGTCAGCCAGCTCGCAGGCGTCGCCGTGCGGCACGTCGGGCGCGAGGAGACCCTCCTGAGCTCGAGCATCTCGGGCGGCGCGAGCTGGAAGCACGATGACCTCGTCGTTAAGCTCGAGTACTGGCGCCAGAAGGAGCACTTCTTCGGCGCGGCGTCGAACACGCTGGCCGCGACCGGCACCGCCGACCTCGGCAACGCGACGGGCGTCGACTGCACGCTCGGCCTGACGCGCGGCGGCGGCGTGACGAGCGGTGCGTTCGTCGGCTTCGGGGTCCGCGCCCGGTTCTGAGGCCGTTGCCGGCTGCGAGGCGCCCGTTGGCGGCTCAGTGCGCGGGCGCCCGCCCGGACCAGAAGCGGCGTTCGCCGTCGAACCCGGCCGCGGCGGGCGCGACCTCGGCGGCCGGCTGGCCGGCCTCATACGCGACCGCCTTGCGCAACGTGCCGCGCAGCGAGACGAGCAGCGCGGTCGCCGCGTGCGCCGACTCGTCGATGCGCACCACCACGACCTTGCGATGGTCGGAGACCAGCACGTTGAAGGTGTGCACGATCGCGCCCTCGCGCACCATCAGTTGCCGCACCGACGTGCTCGTGCCGCTCATCGTCAGGCCGAGCACCGCGGAGAGGTTCGGCGGCAGGGTCGCCGCAGCGCCGCTGGAGAGCGCCTGCGCGGACAGGCGCTCGACCCACGAAGGCTCGGTCGCAGCCGGCGCCGGACGGGCGAGCGCTGCGAGCAGAATGAGGGCGAGGAACGCGGACCGAGCCATCGAGCGGTCTCCGTAGCGGCGTCGGGTGCCGATCCGGCCCATGAAATAAGGTGGCGCCGGCGCCTACAGGATATACCGCGACAGGTCCTCGTCGCGCGCCAGCACGCCGAGCGTGCGCTCGACGTAGTCGGCGTCGATCCGCACCGCGCTGCCGCCGCGATCAGCGGCCTCGAACGAGACGCCGTCGAGCAGCCGCTCCATGACCGTGTGCAGCCGGCGCGCGCCGATGTTCTCGGTCTTCTCGTTGACGTCGAAGGCGACCTCGGCGAGGCGCTGGACGCCGTCGGGCGCGAACTCGACGCTGACGCCTTCGGTCGCGAGCAGCGCCTGGTACTGGCGGCACAGCGATGCGTCCGGCTCGGTCAGGATCCGGACGAAGTCGCCGACCTTCAGCGAGTCGAGCTCGACGCGGATCGGGAAGCGGCCCTGCAGCTCGGGGATCAGGTCCGAGGGCTTGGACATGTGGAACGCGCCGCTCGCGATGAACAGGATGTGGTCGGTGCGCACCATGCCGTACTTGGTGCTGACCGTCGAGCCCTCGACGAGCGGCAGGAGGTCGCGCTGCACGCCCTCGCGCGAGACGTCGGCGCCGTGCACCTCGGCGCGCCGCGCGATCTTGTCGATCTCGTCGATGAACACGATGCCGTTCTGCTCGGCGTTCTCGACCGCGCGCAGCTTCAGCTCCTCCTCGTTGACCATCTTGGCCGCTTCCTCGTCGGTCAGCAGCCTGAGTGCCTCGCGGACCTTGAGCTTGCGGGTGCGGGTGCGGCCGCCGCCGATGTTCTGAAAGAGCGACTGCAGCTGCTGCGACATCTCCTCGAGCCCGGGCGGGGCCATGATCTCGACGCCCGGTGCCGCGGCCCTGAGCTCGATCTCGACCTCGCGCTCGTCGAGCGCGCCCTCGCGCAGCCGCTTGCGGAACTTCTGGCGCGACTCCTGGTCGCGCGCGGTCTCTTCGCTTGCGCCCTTCTCGAAGCCGATCGTGCGCGGCCGCGGCAGCAGCGTGTCGAGCAGCCGCTCCTCGGCGGCGTCGGCGGCGCGATGGCGCACCTTGGCGATCTCCTCCTCGCGCGTCACCTTGACCGCGACGTCGACGAGGTCCTTGATGATCGAGTCGACCTCGCGCCCGACGTAGCCGACCTCGGTGAACTTGGTGGCCTCGACCTTGATGAACGGCGCGCGCGCGAGCTTGGCGAGCCGGCGCGCGATCTCGGTCTTGCCGACGCCGGTCGGGCCGATCATCAGGATGTTCTTCGGCGTGATCTCGGCGCGCAGTTGCGCCTCGACCTGCATCCGCCGCCAGCGGTTCCTGAGCGCGATCGCGACCGCGCGCTTGGCGGCCGCCTGGCCGACGATGTGCTTGTCCAGCTCCTGGACGATCTCGCGGGGGGTCATCTGCGACATGCGGGTCCTACGGCGCGGGCAGCTCTTCGATGGTCAGGTTGCGGTTGGTGTAGATGCAGATGTCGGCGGCGATGCCGAGCGCGCGCTCGACGATCGAGCGCGCATCAAGGGTCGTGTTCTCGATCAGCGCGCGCGCCGCGGCCTGCGCGTAGGCGCCGCCGGAGCCGACGGCCATCAGCCCGCCGTCGGGCTCGATGACGTCGCCGTTGCCCGAGATGATCAGCGAGCTCTTGGCGTCGGCGACGCACAGCAGCGCCTCGAGCCGCCTGAGGCTGCGGTCGGTGCGCCAGTCCTTGGCGAGCTCGACCGCGGCGCGCGCGAGATTGCCGTACTTCTCGAGCTTGCCCTCGAAGCGCTCGAACAGCGTGAAGGCGTCGGCCGTGCCGCCGGCGAAGCCCGCCAGCACCCGGCCGTCGTGCAGGCGCCGCACCTTGCGGGCGTTGCCCTTCATCACGGTGTTGCCGAGCGTGACCTGGCCGTCGCCGCCCATCGCGACGACGCCGTCGCGGCGCACGGCGAGGATCGTCGTGCCGTGCGCGTCGAATTGCGTGTTCATGTGCTCCTCGCTCGGCCGGCGACGATCAGCGCGTGCGGCGCCGCGCGCGCGGGTGCGCCGCATCGTATATGCGCGCCAGGTGCTGGAAATCAAGATGCGTATAGACCTGCGTCGTCGAGATATTGGCGTGGCCGAGGAGCTCCTGCACGCCGCGCAGGTCGTGGCTCGATTCCAGCAGGTGGGTCGCGAACGAGTGGCGGAAGAGGTGCGGATGGACCTTGACGTCGATGCCGTGGCGCCGCGCCCAGGCGTCGACCCGCAGCTGCACCGCGCGCACGCCGAGGCGGGCGCCGTTCTTGCCGACGAACAGCGCGCGCGCGTCGGGACCGGCGAGCGCGGTGCGCGTCGCGAGCCAGGACTGCACCGCCGACGCGGCCTTGGCGCCGACCGGGACGATGCGCGTCTTGCCGCCCTTGCCGAGCACGCGCACGGTGCGGTCGGCGAGGTCGAGGTCGGGAAGGTCGAGGCCGACGAGCTCGGAGAGCCTGAGCCCGCTCGAGTAGAAGAGCTCGAGCATCGCGCGGTCGCGCACCTCGAGCGCCCCGCTCGCCGCGTGCGCGCGATCGGGCGCCGCCGGCGCGTCGAGGAGCCGCGCCATCCGGTCGACGTCGAGCGCCTCCGGCAGGCGCTTCGCGCCCTTCGGCGCGCGGACCTCGACCGCGGGATTGCGCTTCAGCGCGCCCTCGCGGATCAGGTAGGAGAAGAACGTGCGCAGCGCCGACAGGCGCCGCTGCACGGAGCGCGGCGCGAGCCCGGCGCGGTGCGTGGCCGCCGCATAGTTGCGGATGTGCTGCTGGTCGAGCTCGGCGAAGCGCCGCACGCCGGCCTTCAGGCACCAGAGCAGCAGCGACTCGAGGTCGCGCCGGTAAGCGGCGGCGGTGTGCACGCTCAGGCGCCGTTCGGTCGCGAGGCCCGCGAGGAAGCCGTCGATCAGCGCGCGCTCGCCGGCCGGCCAGCCGGCAGCCACGGCGGCGGCGCTCTCAGCCGCCCTGGTCCTGGGCGCCATCGAGGGCGATCGCGACGAGCTCGCCGATCCGCGCCAGGAACTCGGTGCTCATCGTCGGGTTGAAGTGGTCGGCGTCGGGCGAGGCGATCGCCAGCAGCCCGAGGCCGCCACCCGGCCCGAGCGGCACGAGCGCCACCGAGCCGATCGCGATGTCCGCCGACGGGAACAGGTAGTCGCGCTGCGAGTCGCGCATGCGCCCGCAGCGCGGCTTCGCGGCATTGAACAGCGACTCGAAGGACCTGAGGCCCGGGTCCTCGGGCGTCACGAAGCGCAGGCAGCGGGCCTCGACGCCGGCGAGCGCGGCCTCGCGCCGCGTCAGCACGATCACGAACTCGCGGGCGCCGAAGTCCTCGCGCAGGCTCGCCTCGATGAGCCCGAGGCGCAGGCGCGCGTCGCGCGCGTGCACCAGCCGGCACGCGAGGCGGTGGATCTTGTCGGCGAGCACGTCGTTGACCCGGCCGTTGTCGACGAGCGTCTTGAGCCGAAGCTCCGCCTCGCGGATCCGCTCGCGCAGCACGTCGACCTGGCGCTCTACCAGCGACACCGTCGTGCCGTCGCCGCGCACGTGCGGGAGCCTCAGGCCCGCGAGCAGCGCCGCGTGGCGGTCGAAGAACTCGGGATTGTGCATCAGGTAGGCGACGATCGACGCCTCGTCGGGACCGGTGCCGCGCGGCAGCTTCTTCGATTCGACCTTCGCCTGCGGGTTCGTCATATGTCGGTGTGTCCTTCGAAGACCGTTGCCGTGGGTCCCGTCAGCCAGATCGGCTCGCCGGCGCCCGGCCACTCGACGCGCAGCCGGCCGCCGGGGACGTCGACCGCCACATCCGCGTCGAGCCAGCCGCGGCGCCGCCCGACGGCGACCGCGCCGCAGGCGCCGGTGCCGCAGGCCCGGGTCTCGCCGACGCCGCGCTCGTGCACGCGCAGCCGCACGTGGCCGCGGTCAACGATCTCCAGGAACTCGACGTTGGTCCGACGCGGAAAGCGCGGATGATTCTCCACGCGCGGACCGAGCCTGTCCACCGCGGCGTCGGCGACTCGCTCCACGCGCAGCACCGCGTGTGGGTTGCCGATCGACACCGCGCCGATCTCGAGCGCTTCGCCGTCGACGTCGAGCGCGTACGCGGGCGCCTCGGCAGGCGCCTCGAACGGCAGCGCCGCCGGCGCGAAGTCCGGGACGCCCATGGCGACCGACACGAGCCCGTCGGCGCGCGTTCGGGCCCGCACCGGGCCGGCCGGGCTGTCGAGCACGAGCTCGCCGGCGCCGAGGCCCGCGCGCCGGGCGACGAGCGCGGCGACGCAGCGCGCGCCGTTGCCGCACTGCTCGACCTCGCCGCCGTCGGCGTTGAAGATCCGGTAGTAGACGAGCGTGCCCGCGCGGCGCGCGGGCTCGAGCACGAGCGCCTGGTCGAAGCCGATGCCGGTGTAACGGTCGGCGAGGCGCCGCAGCACCTCCGCGCCCGGAACGCGCCCGGGGGTCGCGTCGAACACGATGAAATCATTGCCGAGGCCGTGCATCTTCGTGAAGTCGAGCCGCATGCGCCGATCATAGCGCGCGAGGCTATCGCGCCGGTGCCGATCAGGCGACCTCGGGCAGCGACAAGAGCGGCGGCAACGGGCAGCGCAGCAGCGCGCACACCGCGCGCACGAGCTCAGCCTCCTCGATGCGCACAGTGCCGTCGTGCGTCAGCGTGTGGCCGAGCCCGTCGACGAGGAGCTCCTTGGCCGCGGGCCTGAGCTTCTGGAGCTCGCCGAGCGCGGCGTCGAGCGCCGCCGGCCAGGCGGCGGGATCCGGGGCGGCGAACGGCGGCCGCTCGCGCGGCAGCAGCGTCGCGAGACCACGCTCGTAGGCGCGGCGCGCCTCGACCTCGTCGTCGCGCCCGGCCGAGGCGATGACCGCGAACAGCGTGCCGAGCGCGGCTGCGCACTCCTGGAGTCCCAGCGCGCCGGGTGCCCGCGGCGGGTCGACCTGGTCGCTGAGGTAGCGGGTCGCGAGCGCGCCCAGCAGGTACTCGAGCGGCGAGATCCGCGCATCGGCGTGCGCGAGCTCCTTCGTCAGCGAGGCAAGCGCCGCGCGCCGCTCGCGCGGCAGGGCCTTCAGCACCGGCAGCGCGCGCTGCAGCAGCGGCAGGTACTGCGCGACCGGCACCGCGGCCACCTCGCGGGTGAGCAGGCCGACGGCCTTCGCGACCGGCTCGCCGAGCGTCGCGGCGATTCGCGCGAGCTGCTGCGTGCGAACCGAGGGTTCGGCGCTCAGGCTCACCGCGAGCCACAGGCACGCGGCGGTCGAGCCGCGGGCGAGCGCCGCCTCGAGCGTCGCGGGCAGCGCCATGCGCAGCGCCGCTGCGTAGCCCACCGCCGGGATGCCTGGATTGCCGACGTGGCTGCTCAATGGCGCGCCGCCGGCGAGCGCTGCGACCGGCGCGCCCGCCGCCGGCGGCCCCTCGTCGGGCTCCGGCACGCTGGTGTCGGGCGTCGCGAGGCTGCTCAAGTCGTAGTGCGGGTCGAGGCGCAGGATCCGCGCCGCGAGCGGCGGGTGCGTCGAGAAGAGCCGCTGGCGCGCCGGCGCGATGAAGAGGTGCGCGAGGTCCTCGGCGTCGGCGCAGTGCACCTCGGAGCCTTCCGGCGTGCGCGCGATCCGCACCAGCGCGTCGCGCAGCCCGCCCGGGTCGCGCGTGAACTGCACGCTCGAGGCGTCGGCCAGGAACTCGCGCTGGCGGCAGATCGCCGCCTGCAGCAGCCGCCCGAACAGCACGCCGACGTAGCCGAGGCCCATGATCACGAGCGCGGCGATGAGCCACGGCATGACGCGGCTGCTGCTGCCGCGAAATCCGCGCAGCGTGTAGCGCGCGACGATCGCGATCACCAGCAGGCCGAACAACGGCCCCGTGAGGCGCGTGTTGAGCCGCATGTCGCCGTTGAGGATGTGGCTGAACTCGTGGCCGATGACGCCGGCGAGCTCGGCGCGGTCGAGGCGCTCGAGCGTGCCGCGCGTCACCGTGACGGCGGCATCGGCCGGCGTGTAGCCGGCGGCGAACGCATTGATCCCCGGCTCCTGGTCGAGCACGTAGACCTCGGGCACCGGGATGCCGGAGGCAATCGCGAGCTCCTCGACGACGTTGAGCAGCCGGCGTCGCTTCGGGTCGGCGGTCTCGCGAGTGACGCGGCTCGCGCCGAGCGACGTGGCAACCGCGCCGCCGCCCGCGCTCAGCTGCGCCATCCGGTGCAGCGCCGCGACGCCGATGACGCCGAGTACGCCGAGCGCAGTCACGAGCGCGAGCCCCGGCCGCGCGATGACGCGGTCGGAATAGGGCACCGACGAGTAGATGTTGGTGCTGAAGAGCGCGTAGGCCCACAGCACGATCCAGGTGATCGCCGCGACCACTGCGCCCACCGCGAGCAGGTAGCCCACGAGCAGCATGCGGGTGCGGGTGTGCGCAGCCGCCTGTGCGGCGAAGAAATCCATGCTCAGCTGAACTTGACCTCGGGCGCGGCGCGCTTCGCAGGCGACTCGATGTCCAGCATCGCCGCCGGCGCGAAGCCGAACGGGCCGGCGATCAGGTTGTTCGGGAATATCTCGCGGTCGGTGTTGTAGGTGAGCACGGCGTCGTTGTAGGCCTGGCGCGCGTAGGCAACGCGGTTCTCGGTGGAGGTCAGTTCCTCCATCAGCTGCGCCATCGTCTGGTTGGCCTTGAGGTCGGGGTAGGCCTCGGCGACTGCGAACAGCCGCCCGAGCGCGCCGCCGAGCGCACCCTCGGCACCGGCGAGCGCCTTCAATGCCGCCGGGTCGCCGGGCGCCGCGGCGGCGCCCTTCAGGCCCGCGACCGCGCTGTTGCGGGCGCTGATGACGGCCTCGAGCGTGCCGCGCTCGTGGGCGAGGTAGCCCTTCGCGGTCTCGACGAGGTTCGGGATCAGGTCGTAGCGGCGCGTCAGCTGCACGTCGATCTGGGCGAACGCATTCTTATAGGCGTTGCGGGCGCCGACCAGACGGTTGTAGATGACGATCGGTGCGCCGATCAGCAGCACAATGACGACGACGACGATCAAGGTTCCCATGCGTCCTCCCCGCGAAAACCGCTCGCCTTATTTACCATCCGGATCGCCCGAGCGTCGAGCTGCGCGGGTGGCCGCGGCGCCACGGCGCGGGTACGATGGCGCCCCCCCAAGGATCGGCGTTCCCATGAGTTCGGTGCCCCGCGTTGGTTTCGTCAGCCTCGGCTGCCCGAAGGCGCTCGTCGATTCAGAGCGCATCCTGACGCAATTGCGCGCCGAGGGCTATGAAATCGCGCCGACCTACCAGGGCGCCGACCTCGTCGTGGTCAACACCTGCGGGTTCATCGACGAGGCGGTGCACGAGTCGCTCGATACGATCGGCGAGGCGCTGAGGGAGAACGGCAAGGTCATCGTCACCGGCTGTCTCGGCGCGCAGCCGGAGCGGATCCGCGAGCGTCATCCGCGCGTGCTCGGCATCACCGGGCCCCAGGCCTACGAGGACGTGCTCAACAACGTCCACCAGCATCTGCCGCGGCCGCACGACCCGTTCACCGACCTCGTGCCGGCGCAGGGCATCAAGCTGACGCCCAGACACTACGCATACCTCAAGATCTCCGAGGGCTGCAACCACCGCTGCAGCTTCTGCATCATCCCGTCGATGCGCGGCGACCTCGTCAGCCGGCCGCTGCCGCTG
>DATKOR010000015.1:0-13655 GCA_035524495.1 Steroidobacteraceae bacterium | reverse complement strand
CGCCAGGACCACGGCGAGGCCGGCAAGCGCGGCGATCAGTCGCAGCCGCGCATTCCGGGCCGCGATGACGACGAGCGCGACGAGCGCGAGGATCAGCGTGAGGCCGACGGAGTCCGCGGCCGGCAGCACGGCATGGAACAGGCGGCCATCACCGCTCGCGATCCGGTTGGCCTTGAACACCACGAACGGCGCCCAGGCCAGCGCCGCCGCGCCGGCGAGCGCGAGCGGCGTACCCAGCCGGTCTAAGCGTGGCGCGACGGGGCCGGGCGAACTCGACTCGGTCATACCTCGCTCGGCCCCGCCTACTTCAGGAAGCCGCGCGAGCGCAGATAGTCGGCGGCGACGGTCACCGGCGGCTCGCCGTTCAGCTGAATCCGGGCATTGAGCGCCTGCAGCGTCTCGCGGTCGAAGCTCTCCATCAACGGCCGTACGATCGATGCGATCTGCGGATAGGTCTTCAGCGTCGCCTCACGGATGATCGGCACCGGCGCGTAGGCGGGCTGGTCGTGGCGGTCGTCATCGAGCACCTGCAGGTGGAAGAACGCGACGGCGCCGTCCGTGCCGTAGACCATCGCCGTGTTCGTGCCGCTGGTGCGCTCGGCCGCCGCCCGGATCGTCGCCGAGGTGTCGCCGCCCGCGAGCACGATCAGCTGCTCGGGCTTCAGCGCGAATCCGTACGTGTGCTCGAGCGAGCGCAGGAGCGGCGAGTTGGCGAACTCCGCCGAGCAGGCCAGAACGACGTCGCCGCCGGAGGCGACCCAGTGCCCGAAGTCCGTCATCGTCCGCAGGTGGTTCGGCTCGGCGATGTCCATGCGCACCGCGAGTGCCCAGGCATTGCTGGCGCGCGCCGGCGTCAGCCAGACGATCCGATGCGCCTGGTAGTCGAGCCGCGCCCCGAGCTCGTAGCCGCGGTCGAGATCCTTCCAGGCCGGGTCGGCGGCCAGGTTGAAGAAGAAGGCGGCATTGCCCGTGTACTCGACGTAGAGGTCGATCATGCCCGCCATGATCGCTCGCCGCATGATCGGCGTTCCCGCCAGCGTCAGCCGGTCGACGGTCGGAATGCCGTTCGCCTCGAGCAGCAGTCGGATCATGTGCCCGATCATCGCCGACTCGCTCGACAGCTTTGACGAGACGACGACGGCGGCATCGGCGGGCGCGAGCGCGCCGCAGGCCAGCGCGAGCGTCAGGCACAGCGACCTCAGGAACACCGCCACGGCCACCTCCGGGCCGCGCGCCGAACTTGCGCTGCCGCCCCGCCGACACGGTGTCGGTTGGCCGCAGGGCCGTCAAGAGCGCGGCGCCGCGGCCCCGGCCGGAGCCTCCGCGGCAAGACGCGACCCGGCCCGCTGCCGTACCATGCGCCTTCGCCCCGGCGACCCGCCGGCGGCCCGGCCCCTGGTGCGGAGAGCGACTGAATGAAGGCAACCGCGAGAGCCGTCGTGATCGGCGGCGGTGTCGTCGGCGCGAGCACGCTTTATCACCTCGCCCGCATCGGCTGGACCGACGTCCTGCTGATCGAGAGGAGCGAGCTGACCTCGGGCTCGACCTGGCACGCGGCCGGGGGCATGCATACCTTCAACGGCGAAGCGAACATCTCGCGGCTGCAGAAATACACGATCGATCTCTATCGCGAGATCGAGGCGCTCTCCGGTCAGTCGTGCGGCCTGCACCCGAACGGTGGCCTGATGCTCGCCGCGACGCAGGGCGAGCTCGACAGCCTGAAGCTGATCTGCTCGCGGGCGCGCTACCTCGGCATGGAGACCGAGATGATCACGGTCGAAGAGGCCGCGAAGCTGAACCCCTTGATCGATACCAGCCACTTCATCGGCGCGCTGTGGCGCGCCGACGGCGGCCACTGCGATCCCTCCGGCACCACGCACGCCTACGTCAAGGCGGCCCGCGCGCTCGGTGCATCGGTCGAGCGGTTCACGCGCGTGTCGGCGCTGAAGCCCCGGGCCGACGGCTCGTGGGACGTGGTGACCGACAAGGGCACCGTCCACGCCGAGCACGTCGTGAACTGCGCGGGACTCTGGGCGCGCGAAGTCGGCCAGATGGTCGGCATCAACCTGCCGGTGCTCGCGATGGAGCACCACTACCTGCTGACCGAGGACCTGCCCGAGCTCAAGGGCCGCGATCGGGAGATCGTCAACACCACCGATTACTCCGGCGAGATTTACATGCGCCAGGAGCGTGGCGGCGCGCTGATCGGGACCTACGAACCGCACGGCATCATCTGGGCACCGGAGCAGACGCCGGACGACTTCGCGATGCAGTTGCTGCCCGACGACTTCGAGCGGCTGGCCCCGTATTTCGAGGTCGGGTTCAAGCACTTCCCGGCGCTCGGGCGCGTGGGGATCCGCAAGGCGGTCAACGGGCCGTTCACGTTCGCGCCGGACGGCAACCCACTGGTGGGACCGGTGCGCGGGCTGCGCAATTACTGGGTCGCATGCGCCGTCATGGCCGGCTTCAGTCAGGGCGGCGGAATCGGCCTCGTGCTGTCGCGCTGGATGGCCGAGAACGACCCCGGCCAGGACATCATCTCGATGGACGTTGCGCGCTTCGGCGCCTTCGCGACGCCGAAGTACACCTCGATCAAGGTGCCGGAGAACTACGCGCGCCGCTTCCGCCTCACCTACCCCAACGAGGAACTGCCGGCCGCGCGCCCGGTGCGGCGCTCCCCGATCTACGACAAGCTGCTCGCCGCCGGTGCCGTCATGGGCGCGAACTTCGGGCTCGAGAACGCACTGTGGTTCGCGCCGCCCGGCGTCGCGCCCGTCGAGACGCCGACTTACCGGCGCTCCGAGGCCTTCCCGCAAGTGCGCGCCGAGTGCCAGGCGGTCCGCCGCCACGTCGGGCTCTATGAGACCAGCAACTACGGCAAGTACGAGGTCACGGGCCGCGGTGCCCGCGCGTGGCTCGACCGCGTGTTTGCCTGCCGGATTCCGCGGCCGGGCCGCCTCGGGCTCGCGCCGATGCTGAGCCCCGCGGGCCGGATCGTCGGCGACCTGTCGATCGCCTGCCTGGCCGACGACCGCTACCTGATCGTCGGCTCGGGCTTCGCAGAGGAATTCCACCTGCGCTGGTTCTGGCAGGCATCGCCACCTACCGACGTGCACGTGCGCTCGGCCTGCTCGACGCTGACCGGGGTGTCGATCGCAGGGCCCAACGCCCGTGCGCTGGTGCAGCGGCTGACGCGCACCGATCTCTCCGCCAATGCGTTCCGGCTGTTCGACGTGCGCGAGACTGCCGTCGGATTCGCGCCCGCGGTGCTGACGCGCGCCGGCTTCACCGGCGAGCTCGGCTACGAGATCTGGACCACGCCCGACTACTTCGCGACGCTGTATGACGACCTCGTCGAGGCGGGCCGGGACCTTGAGCTCGTGCACTTTGGCGGCCGCGCGCTGTCGTCGCTGCGGCTCGAGAAGGGCTACGGCTCATTCAACAAGGACTTCCGCCCCGACTACACGCCGGGCGAGACCGGGCTCGACCGCTTCATCGACTTTGCCAAAGCGGAGTTCACCGGTCGCGCCGCCGCGCTCGCCGAACGCGCCGCCGGGCCGAAGCGGCGCTTCGTCGTCATGGAGGTCGAGGCGAAGGATGCCGACGTCGTCGGCTACGAGTCGATCATCAAGGACGGCGCCGCCGTCGGCTACGTGACATCCGGAGCCTACGGTCACTGCGTCGGGCGCAGCCTCGCGGCCGGCTACGTGCCGACGGCGCTGGCGCAGGACGGCGGGCGCTTCGAGATCGACATCCTCGGCGAGGCCTGCGCGGCGACGATCCGGCTCGCGCCACTTTACGACCCCGAAGGACTGCGGCTGCGCGGCTGAGGCGTGCCGCGCCAGGCAAGAAGCACGGCTCACTGGAATTGGCATGCGCTCGGCCTGGTCGCGACCGGGGCGTGCGCAGGCGCCGTTGCGAGCGCAGTGCCGTCGGTCGGTCGTGCCGGACTTTCTGGGCTCGACGCCGGCCGAGCACGTTGCCGAGCGCGATCCTTCGCGACCCGGCTGGCAAGCGCCACGCGGCGCAGTCGCTAGCTGTGCCGCGGGGCGCGCACGTTCTCCATGCCGCGGAACTCGACGAAGCGCGTGACCGCAGCCCACAGGTAGTCGCCGAACACGAACGGCTCGAAGTCCGGCATCCCCGGCAGCGGCGCAATCCGCGCATCGACCCGCGGCTCGTAGAAGAACGGGATTGAGCAGCGCGGCTCGGCGGACCCGAGCACGCGGTGCTCGGTCGCGCGGATGCGCCCGCCGGTCCAGCGTCCGAGCAGCGCGCCGAAGTTGACAACGATGGTATCGGCGAGCGGCGGCACGTCGAGCCAGCCGCCGTCGAGGCCACGCGCCTGCAGCCCGCCGACCTCGTCCTGCGCGAGCAGCGTGAGACAGCCGGTATCGACGTGCGCCATGCCGATCGTGTGGCGCGAGCGGCCGTCGTGCTCGACGAAGGTATCGGCGGGCGGGGCGCCGGCGAAGGACTCGGGCGGACGCACGGGGTAGCGGATCAGGCGCAGCGTCGACAGGCCACCCGCGAACCAGGCGTCGAAGGCCGTCTCGGGAAGGCCGAGCCCGCGGGCGAGCGCGTGCGTCAGCGCACCGGCGAGCGACTCCATGCCGAGGTAATAGCGTCTGACCGCGGCGCGCCAGCCGGGGAGCTCGGCCTCCGACGGCAGCGGCGTGGGTTCCGTCAGGGGATCGGTCGCGTCGACCGGAAAGTCGTCGTGCGCGACGTCCGGCCCCATGTCGATCCCTTCCTTGTAGGTCGCGGCGCCGCTCTGCGCCGGAAACCAGCCGCGATAGATGTTCGGGTGCGCGGGATCGAACACGCGCCGCCACAGGCGGCGGCGCGCGGCGGGCTCTGTCGAAAAGATCCGCAGCAACTGCGCGCGCACCGCCGCCGTCGGTGCGATACGCGGCGGAAGGTCGTCGAGCACCATGAACCCGACCGTCGAGGCGGCGTCGAGCAGCGCGCGGTCGCAGCGCCCGCGCGCCTGCCCGGGCCCTTCGAACAGCGCGGCGACCGAGAGCGTGGGAATCACGACGCGGGCACGGGCCCGGATCAGATCGGGCGGCCGGCCATCTCGAGGTGCAGCATCGTGCCCCGGTAGGGGTGCTTCTCGATGAGCGCCTCGTTGAGCTCGACGCCGAGACCGGGCTCGGTCGGCGGGATGATGTAACCCTCCTCCCAGCGGATCGGCTTCATGAGGATGTCGGCGTGGAAGCCCTGCCAGCGCTCGATGCTCTCCTGGATCAGGAAGTTCGGGCTGCAAGTCGCGAGCTGGATGTTGGCGGCGCCGACGACCGGGCCGCAGTACAGGTGCGGCGCGATCTGCACGTGGTGCACCTCGGCCATGCCGGCGATCTTCTTGGCTTCGAGGATCCCGCCGACGCGGCCGAGGTTCATCTGCAGGATCGCGGCCGAGCCCGCGGCGAGCAGGCGCGCGAAATCGACCTTGGTTGCGAGCCGCTCGCCGGTCGCAATCGGGATCCGCGTGCCGCGCGCGACCTTGGCCATCTCCTCGGGCGCGTCCGGCGGCACCGGCTCCTCGAACCACAGCGGGTCGTAAGGCTCGAGCCGGCGCGCGAGCCTCAGTGCTCCCGCCGCCGTCATCTGCCCGTGCGTGCCGAACAGCAGGTCGGCCTGCGAGCCCACCGCCTCGCGCAGCACCTTGCAGAACCGCTCCGAGAGATCGAGCGCCGCGAGCGACAGCTGCCGTCCGTCGAACGCCGAGTAAGGGCCCGCCGGATCGAACTTGATCGCGGTGAATCCCTGCGCGACGTACTCGGCGGCGCGCTCGGCCGACAGTTCCGGGTCCTGGTAGACGTCCACCTTGTCGCCGGGGCGCGCGTAGATATAGGTGTAGGAGCGCAGCCGCTCGTGCACGCGCCCGCCGAGCAGCTTGTAGACCGGCTGCCCCGCCTCCTTGCCGATGATGTCCCAGCAGGCCATCTCGAGCGCGCTCAGGACGCCCATCAGCGTGAGGTCCGGGTGCTGCGTGAAGCCGGAGGAATAGACCCGGCGCCACATCTTCTCGACGTCGTGCGGATCCTCGCCCCGCAGGTAGCGCCCGAACACGTCCTCGATCATGCGCGCGACCAGCTGCGGGTCGAAGGGCACGCAGTAGGCCTCGCCGACGCCCGAGACATTGCCGTCGGTCGTGAGCTTGACGAACACGAAGTACCGCCCGCCGTAGTGCGGAGGCGGGTTGCCGACGACGAAGGTCTTGATGTCGGTGAGCTTCATGGCGCTTGACCGCTCACGCCGCGTAGTAGCCGTTGATCGACTTGAACTCGAGGAATTCCCCGAGGCCGTAGCTGCCGAACTCGCGGCCATTGCCGGACTGCTTGAAACCGCCGAACGGCGCGTCGTAGTCCTGCGCGGCCCCGTTCAAGTGGACGCTGCCGGCGCGCAGCCGGCGCGCGACGCGGCGCGCCTTGTCGAGGTCCTGCGTCTGCACGTACGCGGCGAGCCCGTAGGGCGTGTCGTTGGCGATCGCGATCGCCTCGTCAAGCGTCCTGAACCGCATCATCGACAGCACCGGACCGAAGATCTCGTCGCGCGCGATGCTCATCCGGTTGTCGACGTCGGCGAAGATCGTCGGGCGCACGTAGTAGCCGACGTCGAGCCCCGGCGGCCGGCCGGGGCCGCCGAGCACGAGACGCGCCCCTTCGGCGATGCCCTGCTCGATGCAGCGCCCGATCTTCTCGAACTGCATCCGCGAGGCGACCGGCCCCAGATGCTTGCCCGGCTTCGAGGGATCGCCGACCTCGACCGCGGCGCCGGTCGCGACGGCGATCTCGACGGCCCGGTCGTAGACCGAATCCTCGACGAGCATCCGCGTCGGCGCGTTGCACGACTGGCCGCTGTTGTTGAAGCAGTGCAGCACGCCGCGCTTCACCGCGGCCTCGAGATCGGCGTCGGCGAACACGAGGTTCGGTGACTTGCCGCCGAGCTCCTGCGCGACGCGCTTGACGGTGTCGGCGGCCGTCTTCGCGACGCTGATCCCGGCGCGCGTCGAGCCCGTGAACGACATCATGTCGACGTCCGGATGCCCGGCGAGCGCGTGACCGACGACCGGTCCGGTCCCGTGCACCATGTTGAAGACGCCCGTCGGGAAACGGGCCTCGTCCATGAACTCGGCGAACAGCTGGGCCGAGAGCGGTGCCTGCTCGCTCGGCTTCAACACGACCGTGCAGCCCGCGGCAAGCGCCGGCGCGACCTTGGCGCCGATCTGGTTCAACGGCCAGTTCCACGGCGTGATCAGGCCGCAGACGCCGACCGGCTCACGCATGACCGCGGCTCCGCGCGTGCGCACTTCCCAGTCGAGGCTGCGCGCCGCGTTGATCGCCTCCTGGATGTGGCCGCGGCCAGCCGCCGCCTGCGAACGCTTCGAGAGGTCGTGCGGCGCTCCCATCTCGGTCGTGATCGCCTCGACCATGTCCGCGTAACGCCGTTCGTAGACGGCGAGCAGGCGCTCGAGCATCGCAATGCGCTCGCTCAGGGGCAGCGCCGCGAAGGTCGGGAAGGCGCGCACCGCTGCCGCCACCGCGGCATCGATGTCGGCGGAACTCCCCATCAGGATCTCCGCGACCGGCGCCTCGGTCGCGGGGTTGATGACCGAAAAGCGGCCGGCCCCGGTGACGGGCGCGACGAACCGCCCGTCGATGTAGTGCTGCAGAGTCTTCACGAACTCACTCCCTGGCGGTGCCGCGCACCGCCGCGAATCATCGGTACGGCATCGGTACGCCGGTCGCGCGCTCCTCGTCGGCGACGAGGTTCTTCAGCGACAGGAAATAGTGTGCGGTCGCCCAGAACCCGGTCGGCGCCATGCACAGCATCGCGAGCCGCAGCGCCTCAGGATCCGTGCCGTGGCCGCCGCCGAACCAGTCGGCGAGGCCGCCGATCAGGGGCGGCGCGATCACGAGGTTGCCGACGTTCGCGAGGAACAGCGTCGTCGCGCAGAAGATCGCCCGCATGCGCGGTGGCGCGAGGTTGTTGAGGAGGCCGAAGCACGGCCCGATATAGAAGTAGATCGCCGGCACGAAGATCCACAGGAACGCCTGCGCCCACACCAGCGAGTGCGTCCAGTAGACCGCGATCGACGCGAAGGTTGCGGCGCCGATCCAGTAGCCCATCAGGCGCACGACGCGCCGCGGGTCGCGCATCGGCTCGAGGGCCAGCAGCCATCCGGTGAACAGCGTCGCCCCGACGCCGCCCCACAGGTGCATCGGGCTCATGATGGCGCCCGCCTGCCCGGGCGTCAGGTGAAAGCTGGTCTGCAGGTACGCCGGCGTCCAATACATCAGCCCCCAGCCCCACAGCGCCGTGAGGGCGCTGCCGAGCATGACGTGCACCGCGGAACGCTGGCTGCGCAGAAACCTCATGGTCTCGAGGAACGGCGGCGTCTTGACGTCGTCGCGGTGGTCGAGCTGGCCGCGCTGCGGCTCGCGCACCGTGAGCCACACGAGCAGCCCGGCGACGATTCCGGGTATGCCGAGCAGCATGAACATCTCGCGCCAGCCGAAGCGGTCGGCGAGCTGGCCGGAGAAGTCGTAGGCGACGTAGGCGCCGATCGGCGCGCCGAGCGAGAAGATCGTCAGCGCCATCGGCCGGCGCGCGGCCGGGAAGTAGTCCGACAGCAGCGAGTTGGCGCCCGGGGTCCCGCCCGCCTCGCCGATGCCGACGCCGACGCGCGCCAGCACGAAATAGAGCTGGTTGCGGGCCATCCCGGTCCACGTCGTCATGACCGACCAGGCGATCATCGAAATTGCGATGATGTTGCGGCGGCTGAAGCGGTCGATCAGCGAGGAGATCGGAAAGCCGAGCACGACGTAGAAGAAGGCGAGCGGCCATGCCGTCACGAGCGACACACCGAGGTTCGACAGGTGCAGGTCGGCCTTGATGGGCTCGAGCACCGTCGAGACCACGTAGCGGTCCGCGATGCTGAGCGTGTAGACGAGCACCGTCATCATCAGCACGTACCAGCGTGCGGCCATGGACGGCGTGTGCCTGGCTACCTCGGCCTCGATCGATTCCGCGTTCGCCGTCATGGTGCGTGCGCCCCCGCTCGGAACGTGTCCTTATATCAGCAATGCGTCGGTGACCGCACCCGGACCGCACCCGCCCGCCGCCGCAGCCATTATGTCTGCCGCCCGGCGGGCGTCGCCTGCAAGTGCAAACCGCCTTTGCTGAAACCCACAAAAAATTTGACTTGCCGGGGATTTTGCCGAGCCGCTAGCCTGCCGAGCGCGGTACCGCGGGATTTCCCGGACGCCGCGGACAGTTCCCCAGCCCCAGGACACGCACGTGAATCACCCCCGCATCGGCTTCATCGGCCTCGGCAACGTCGGCGCGAGCCTTGCCGGAAACCTCCTGCGCCACGGCGTCGACCTCACCGTGCGCGACCTCGACGAGCGACGGGTCGCGGACTTCGTCGCGCGGGGCGCGAAGCGCGCCGACTCGCCGAAGGCGATCGCCGAGGCGGTCGACATCATCATCACGTGCCTGCCGTCGCCGTCCGCGACCGCGGCGGTCATGGAGAGCGAGGACGGCATCCTCGCGGGCCTCGGCGCCGGCAAGGTCTGGCTCGAGATGAGCACGACCGACGCCGAAGAGGTCAAGCGCCTCGCACCGCTCGTCGAAGCGAAGGGCGCGACCGCGATGGACTGCCCGGTGTCGGGCGGCTGCCACCGCGCCGCGACCGGCAACATCTCGATTTTCGCCGGCGGCACGCGCGCGGCGTTCGAGCGGGTGTTGCCGACGCTCAAGATGCTCGGCTGCCAGATCCTGCACACGGGAGCCCTCGGCTCGGCCTCCGTGCTCAAGGTCATGACGAACTACCTCTGCACGGTACACCTCGTGGCGCTGACCGAGGCACTGACCACCATGAAGGTCGTCGGCATGGACATGAACACCGTCTACGAGGCGATCCGCATCTCGTCGGGGAACTCGTTCGTCCACGAGACCGAGTCGCAGGTGATCCTGAACGGCAGCCGCGACATCAGCTTCACGATGGACCTCGTGATCAAGGACGTCGGGCTGTTCGACGAGATTGCGCGCGAGCACCGGGTGCCGCTCGAGCTCTCGCCGCTCGTGCTCGGGATCTTCAAGGACGGCGCGCGCCGCTACGGGCCGCGGGAGCTGTCGCCGAACATCATCCGGCGCCTCGAGGACGCGTGCGGCGTTGCGGTGCTCGGCAGCGGCTTCCCGGCGCAGATGGTCGACGATCAGCCGAAGGCGCCCGGCTACGAGGTCGTGCCGCGCGGCCGGCACGCGGCCTGATGCTCAGGTTGCCGCGACGCTCGCCACCAGGAAGTCGATGAACGTGCGCACGCGGGGGTGGTCCGCGAGCTCGCGCCGGCAAATCAGGCCCCAGCCGCCCTGGCAGCGCGCCTGATGGTCGATCGGGCGCACCAGGCGGCCCGAGGCGAGCTCGGCATCGACGAACGGCCCGTTGACGAGCGCGACGCCGCTGCCGTCGAGCGCCAGCTCAAGTGCAAGCGCGAGCGTATCGACGACGAGGTGCGCGTCCGGCACGTAGTCGACGCCGGCCGACTCGAACCACAGGTCCCAGTGGCGCGTCTCGGAATAGATCACGACGAGCGGCAGACCAATGAGGTCGCGCGGCGTCGGGTTCTCGCCGAGCCGCGCCCGAAGCGCGGGGCTGCAGACCGGGAACAGCCGGTAGTCGAAGAGCGGTACCCAGGCGTACTCGGGTCCCGGCGGCGTCTCGCAGTAGACGAGCCCGACGTCGCCGAGAGTCTCGTCGAAGTCCCAGTCCGGCGCGCAGGTCGACAGCAGGAGCCGGATGTCGGGGTGCGCAGCCGCGAATCGCGGCAGCCGCGGCGCGAGCCAGCGCAGCGAGGCCGTGACGTAGGTCTGCACGCGCAGCGGCCGGTCGGCCTGCGAGCGGCGGATCGTCTCGGCGCCCTCGATCAGGAGCTCGAGCGCCTTGCGCGCGTACCCGTAGAACAGCCGGCCCTCGGGCGTCGGCACGATGCTGCGCCCTTCGCGCGCGAAGAGCGCGACCCCGAGGTCCTCCTCGAGCAGCTGGATCTGGTGGCTGACCGCCGGGTGCGTCAGGCACAGCTCCTCGGCGGCTTCCCGTACACTTTCCCGCCGCGTGGTCGCTTCAAAGCCCTTGAGCGCGTTGAGCGGCGGCAGTTTGCGGAGATCGATCTTGCCCGACACGAGTCCTCCCGCTGAGCCGTGGCGCGGCCCGGCCGGCGGTCGCGAAGGCGCTAGCCTAGCAGGCCGGCGCACGGCCCCGCAGCCGGCCGGCGCGGTGCTGCCGTGAGCGAATTCGACTACGTGATCGTCGGCGCAGGCTCCGCGGGCTGCGTGCTGGCCGCGCGGCTGACCGAGGACGGCTCCTCGAGCGTGCTCGTGCTCGAGGCCGGCGGCGACGACCGCGACGCCCGGATCGAATGGCCGATCGGCTACGGGCTCACGTTTCGCGACCCGCGCTTCAACTGGATGTACGAGGGCGAGCCCGACGCGGCGCTGAACGGCCGACGCATGTACGTGCCCCGCGGCAAGGTGGTCGGCGGATCCGGCGCGATCAACGCGATGGTCTACATCCGCGGGCAGGCCGCGGACTTCGACGACTGGGCCGCCGCCGGCAATCCGGGCTGGTCGTGGCGCGACGTGCTTCCCTATTTCATGAAGTCCGAGGACCATGCGGGCGGCGCCACCGCGCAGCATGGGGTTGGCGGACCGATCCACGTCGCCGACACGCATCTTGACGTGCACCCGCTCTGCGCCGACTTCATCGCCGCGTGCGCGGCGCTCGGGATCCCGGGAACGTCCGATTTCAACGCCGGAACGCTCGAGGGGGCGGGACTCTGGCCCGTGACGATCAAGGACGGGCGGCGCGTGTCGAGCGCCTCGGCGCTGCTGCGGCCGGCGCGCAGGCGGCCGAATCTCGAGTTGCGCCTTGAGGCGCACGCGACGCGGGTTCTCATCGAGGGCGAGGGCGCGACCGGCGTCGAGTACCTCCGGGACGGCCGCGCCTGCGTCGCCCGGGCGCGCCGCGAGGTCATCCTGGCCGCCGGCGCGATCAACTCGCCGCAGCTCCTGCAGCTGTCCGGCGTCGGCGACCCGGATCTGCTGCGCATGCTCGGCATTTCCGTCGTGCGTGCGCTGCCGGCGGTCGGAAGGGGACTCCAGGACCACCTTGCGGTCTCGTACTTCTACCGCTCGCGCGTGCCGACGCTGAACAACGTGCTCGCGCCGTGGTGGGGCAAGGCCTGGGCCGGATTGCGTTACCTGCTGACGCGGCGCGGGCCGCTCAGCATGAGCGTGAACCAGGCCGGCGCGTTCGTGCGCGGCCGTCCCGGCCTCGCGCGACCGAACCTGCACCTGTACTTCAACCCGATCAGCTATGCGACGACGAGCGGCGGGACGCAGCCGCGGCTGCCGAGTCCGGATCCCTTCCCGGCGTTCCTGATGTCGTTCAACACCTGCCGGCCGACGAGCCGCGGCTGGGTCGAGGTCCGTTCGCGCGATCCTCGCGACCCGCCGCGGATCGTCACGAACTACCTGGCGACCGACGCCGACGTCGCCGACGTCTACGACGGCGCGCGTCTCCTGCGGCGCCTCGCCGCCGCGACGCCGCTCGCCGGCCGCGTCGAGCGCGAGTACCTGCCGGGCGAAGGGGTCACCAGCGACGCCGCCGTGCTCGCCGACTTTCGCGAGCGCGCTGCGTCCGTGTACCACGCCTCCTGCACCTGCGCGATGGGTCCCGATCCCGCGCGCGCGGTCGTCGATGCCGCGCTGCGGGTGCACGGTGTCGGCCGGCTGCGCGTCGTCGACGCCTCGGTGTTCCCGTACGTGACCTCCGGCAACACCAATGCGCCTACAATCATGGTCGCCGAGCGCGGCGCGGACCTGATCCGCGCCGGCTGAGCGGGCCCGGACGGAGGAGCCGATGTCGACGATCGTTGAGTTCACGCAGATGAAGGACGGCACGGCCGCGGACTACGCGCTGCTCGAGCGCTACGAGCGCGACTACCTCGCCGCGCTGCCGGACCGGGTGTTGGCGGCGCTCGGCAAGCTCGACGGCGGGCTCGCGGGCTACCCGGTGAGCCGCCTCGGCCACTCGCTGCAGACGGCGACGCGTGCCCTCCGCGACGGCGCCGACGACGAACTCGTCGTCGCGGCGCTGCTGCACGACATCGGTGACGATCTTGCGCCCTGCAACCACTCGGAGCTCGCCGCCGCGATCCTGCGCCCCTATGTCAGGGCCGAGGTGACCTGGATCGTCGAGCAGCACGGGCTCTTCCAGAGCTACTACTTCGCGCACCACTACGGGCACGACCGCAATGGCCGCGAGCGCTGGCGGGGACACCGCTGGTTCGAGGCCTGCGCCGCGTTCTGCGAACGCTGGGACCAGGCCTCGTTCGACCCCGCCTACCCGAGCGAGCCGCTCGAGCGCTTCGTGCCGCTGGTGCGCGCGATCCTCACGCGGCCGCCGCACGATCCGCGCTACGTGGGGGGCTGAGGCACCCTAGCCCGCGGCGAGCGCGTTGTCGGCGAGCCGCTGCCGCTCGGCGCGGCGCACCAGGACCCCGGCGATCAGCACGCACACGCCGACGATCGTGATGATGAGGCTCGCGAGCGCGTTGATGTCGGGACTGACGCCGAGCTTCACCTTC
>DATKOR010000014.1:0-2238 GCA_035524495.1 Steroidobacteraceae bacterium | reverse complement strand
TTGATCATGCGCAGCAGCGTTGACTTGCCGGATCCCGAGGTGCCGACGATGACGGTCATCGACCCGCGCTCGACGGTCATCGAGACCGCGTCGACGACGGTCGTCGTGCCGTACTGCTTGGTCAGCGATTCGACTTGGATCATGAACGGTCTCCCTGCATCGCATCGACGAGCGCATCGAGCACCACGGCGGACGAGAACGCGAGCGCAATTGTCGGCATCGCTCCGAGCAGAACGAGGTCGATCGCCGTCTGGCCCACGCCCTGGAACACGTAGGTCCCGAATCCGCCGCCGCCGATCAGTGCCGCAATGGTCGCGAGCCCGATGTTCTGGACCAGCACGATGCGCACGCCGGTCACGATGACCGGCAGCGCGAGCGGCAGCTCGATGCGGGTCATCACCTGCCCGTCGGTCAGTCCCATGCCGCGCGCGGCCTCGACGACCGACGGCGAGACGCGCGCCAGGCCGACCGCGGTGTTCGCGACGACTGGCAGGAGCGCGTACAGGAAGAGCGCAACCGCGGCCGGCGCGGCGCCGATGCCGCTGACGCCGAGCGCGGCGCACGGCGGACACGCCGTCGCGAGCGCGGCCAGCGGTACCATCAGCACGCCAAACAGCGCGATTGACGGGATCGTCTGGATCAGGTTCAACGTCTGCAGGATGACGCCGCGCAGCCTGGCGACGCGGTGGCAGACGATGCCGAGCGGCAGGCCCGCGGCGACCGCAGCGCCGAGCGATCCCAGGGCGAGCGCGACGTGCTGGCGCGCCTCGCGCCCGAAGCTGCTGGCGTTGACCGCGTACTCGCGCATCACCGACAGGTTGTCGAACACGCCGTGAGCGAATACCGCGTAGGTGACCGCGGCGACCGCGAGCAGGCACAGCACCCTCGCGACCGGTGCCGGGCGCAGGCGCGCGAGCGCATCGGTCGCGAGCAGCGCGAGCACGATCAGCAGGCACCAGAAGCCGGCGCCCGGCGCGACGCGCACGATGCGATCGCCGGCCGGCGTCAGGCGGTCGGCCGCGACCGCGAGCGCGGCGAGCAGCACGGCGAGGCCGGTCAGCGACGCCAGCAGCCGCAGCCGCGCATCTCGGACGGCGACGACGACGAGCGCGACGGCCGCGAGCACCAGCGCGACGCCGGCCGCGCCCGCAGCCGGCAGCACCGCGTGTAACAGGCGGCCATCGCCGCTCGCGATCCGGTTGGCCTTGAACACGACAAACGGCGCCCACGCCAGCGCCGCCGCGCCGATCAGCGCGAGCGGCGTGCCCAGCCGGTCGAGGCGTGGTGCGAGGGGGCCGGGCGGACTCGGGTCGGTCATACCTCGCTGGGCCCCGCCTACTTCAGGAATCCGCGCGATCGCAGATAGTCGGCGGCGACGCTCACGGGCGGCTCGCCATTCAGCTGAATCCGAGCGTTGAGCGCCTGCAGCGTCTCGCGATCGAAGCTCTCCATCAGCGGCCGCACGATCGCGGCGATCTGCGGGTAAGCCTTCAGCGTCGCCTCGCGGATGATCGGCACCGGCGCGTAGGCGGGCTGGTCGTGGCGGTCGTCATCGAGCACCTGCAGGCGGAAGAACGCGACGGCGCCGTCCGTGCCGTAGACCATCGCGCTGTTCGTGCCGCTGGTGCGCTCGGCGGCCGCGCGGATCGTCGCCGAGGTGTCGCCGCCGGCGAGCACGATCAGCTGCTCGGGCTGCAGCGTGAAGCCGTACGTGCGCTCGAGCGAGCGCAACAGCGGCGAGTTGGCGAACTCCGCCGAGCAGGCCAGAACGACGTCGCCGCCGGAGGCGACCCAGCGCCCGAAATCCGTCATCGTCCGCAGGTGGTGGGGTTCGGCGATGTCCGTGCGAACCGCGATTGCCCAGGCATTGCTGGCGCGCGCGGGCGTCAGCCACACGATCCGATGCGCATGGTAGTCGAGCCGCGCCCCGAGTTCGTAGCCCCGGTCGAGGTCCTTCCAGGCCGGGTCCGCGGCCAGGTTGAAGAAGAACGCGGCGTTGCCCGTGTACTCGACGTACAGGTCGATCATGCCCGCCATGATCGCGCGCCGCATGATCGGCGTTCCCGCCAGCGTCATCCGGTCGACGGTCGGAATGCCGTTCGCCTCGAGCAGCAGGCGGATCATGTGCCCGATCATCGCCGACTCGCTCGACAGCTTTGACGAGACGACGACGGCGGCATCGGCGGGCGCGAGCGCGCCGCAGGCCAGCGCGAGCGTCAGGCACAGCGACCTCAGGAA
>DATKOR010000013.1:0-17669 GCA_035524495.1 Steroidobacteraceae bacterium | reverse complement strand
CACAACTCCTGCCAGGGGCAGAACAAATGCAAGGGCCAGGGCTTCCTGCTGCTGTCGAAGGCGGACTGCGACGCCGCGAAGGCGAAGGCGGCGAAGAAGTAGCCGCCTCCGGGGGCGCGGCATGGCGCCGCGCCCCGCTCGGCGCCATGCGCGGCGGACTCGGATTTGGCCTCGGGCTGCGGCCCGTCCACTACCAGGACGTGCTCGACGGCGCGCCGGCGGTCGACTGGTTCGAGGTCATCACCGAGAACTACCTGGTCGGCGGCGGCCGCCCGCTCTACTTCCTCGACGCGGTTCGCGAGCGCTACCCCGTCGTCATGCACGGCGTGTCGCTCTCCATCGGCAGCACCGCGCCGCTCGACCTTAACTACATCGGCCGCGTGCGCGCGCTCGCCGCGCGCTGCGAGCCCGAGTGGATCTCCGATCACCTGTGCTGGACCGGCGTCGGCGGCACGAACCTGCACGACCTGCTGCCGCTCCCCTACACCGAAGAGGCGCTCGCGCACCTCGCGCCGCGCATCGCGCGCGTGCAGGACCTGCTCAAGCGCGTGCTCGTGCTCGAGAACGTCTCGAGCTATGTCAGCTACACGAGTTCGGCGCTGAGCGAGTGGGAGTTCCTGACGGAGCTCACGCGCCGCACCGGGTGCCGCCTGCTGCTCGACGTCAACAACGTCTACGTCAGCAGCCGCAACCACGGATTCGATGCGCGTGCGTTCCTCGATGGCCTGCCGGTCGAGGCCGTGCAGCAGTTCCACCTCGCCGGGCACCTCGACCTCGGCACGCATGTCATCGACACGCACGATGCGCCGGTGCGCGAGGAGGTCTGGGATCTCTACGCGCACGCGCTCAAGCGCTACGGGCCGGTGAGCACGCTGCTCGAGCGCGACGACAAGATCCCGCCGCTCGCCGAGCTCGTGGCCGAGCTCGACCAGGCGCGCGCGGTCGCGCGCCACACGCTGAGCGCTGCCGCATGATGCGCCTCGCCGAGCTTGAGCAGGCGGTGCAGGCGCACGTGCTCGCGGGCGGCCCGCTGCCGGCGGCCCTCGAGCGGGCGGTCGCGGCGCCGGCGTCCGAGCGCTTCACGATCTACGTCGAGGCCTACCGGTTGCGGCTGGTCGAGGCCCTCGCGACCCAGTACCCGGCGCTCGCCGCGCGGGCCGGCCGCGAGGTGTTCGCGGCGACGGCGCAGGCCTTCATCGCCGACACGCCCTCGGTGCACCGCTCGATCCGCGATTACGGCGCGGAACTTGCGGCGCATCTCGCCGCCGCTGCGACCGACGTCGAGGCCGCGATGCGCGCCGAGCTCGCTGCCTTCGAGTGGCGCCTCGCGGCGGCCTTTGACGCCGCGCCGTCCGCGGCGACCGCGCCCGGCGATCTCGCCGGCGTCGCACCGCAGGAGTGGCCGGAACTGCGCTTTCGCGCGGTGCCGAGCCTGGCGCGGCTCGCGACCCACACCAACGCCGTCGCCGTCTGGCGCGCCGCGAAGGCGGCGGATGCCGCCGATGGCGTGCCGCTCGATGCGCCGGCGGCCGAGCGGATCGAGCGCATCGAGTGGCTGATCCTGAGGCCCGAGCTCGACAGCGAGTTTCGTTCGCTGCCGCGGGACGAGGCCGCGGCGCTCGATGCGCTCCTTGCCGGCGAGTCGTTCGGCTCGCTCTGCGCGCGTCTCGCCGAGGAGGGCGAGGCGCCCGCGGCCGCCGCTGCCCGGGCGGCCGGCTGGCTCAAGGGGTGGTTGCTGGCGGGTGCCCTCGAACGCGTATGATGCGCGCCTTCACGGCCTCCCCCGGACCGCTAAAATGCGCCTCCCCGTACGCCTGATCTCATTACTCACGATGACGACGCTGCTCTCGGCCGCGGCCGTCGCCGCGCCGGCCGCGACCGATGCCAACCCGCTGCTCGCGTCCTGGACGGGCCCGTACGGCGGCGTGCCGCCGTTCGACCGCGTTCGCGTCAGCGACTTCAAGCCCGCGCTGCTCGCCGGAATGGCCGAGGAGACGGCCGAGGTCGAGCGCGTCGCGAACAACCCCGCGCCCCCCAGCTTCGACAACACCGTTGCGGCGCTCGAGCGCTCGGGGCGCACCCTCGACCGCGTGCGGCGCGTGTTCAACGTCTACACCTCGACGCTGAACGACAAGGACGTGCAGGCGATCGACACCGAGACCGCGCCGCTGCTGGCCGCGCACGCCGACCAGATCGTCCAGAACCCGAAGCTCTTCGCGCGCATCGCGAAGGTCTACGAGACGCGCGAGAAGAGCGGGCTCAGCCCCGAGCAGCAGCGCCTGACCTGGGTCGTCTACACGAACTTCGCGCGCGCCGGCGCCCGGCTCGATCCCAAGGCGAAGGAGCGCCTGTCGCGCATCAACCAGGCGCTCGCCAAGCTCTACACGCAGTTCTCGCAGAACCTGCTGGCCGACGAGAACGACCATTGGCTGGCGCTCGACAGCGACGCCGACTTCGAGGGCCTGCCCGAGTCGACGCGCGCGGCGCTCGCGAGCGGCGCCGAGGCCCGCGGCATCAAGGCCCGGGGCGCAGTGCTCAACACGCGCTCGAGCGTCGAGCCCTTCCTCGAGTACTCGACGCGCCGCGACCTGCGCGAGCGGGTGTGGCGCACGTTCGTCAACCGCGGCGACAACGGCGACGCGCACGACAACAACAAGATCATCAGCGAGATCCTGAAGCTGCGCGCCGAGCGCGCGCAGCTCCTCGGCTACCCGACCCACGCGCACTGGCGGCTCGAGGACTCGATGGCGAAGACGCCGGAGCGCGCGATGGCGCTGATGGAGGCGGTGTGGCCGGCGGCGGTGGCGCGCGTGCGGCAGGAGGTCGCCGACATGCAGGCGATCGCCGACGCCGAGAGCGACGCGGCCGGCAAGCCGCACATCCGGATCGAGCCCTGGGACTACCGGTTCTACGCCGAGAAGGTCCGCAAGGCGAAGTACGACCTCGACGCCAACGAGGTCAAGCCCTACCTGCAGCTCGAGAAGCTGCGCGAGGGCATGTTCTGGGTCGCCGGGCAGCTGTTCGGCCTGCACTTCACGCCGCTCGCCGCCGGCAGCGTGCCGGTCGCGCGGCCCGACATCCGCGCCTTCGAGGTCACGAACGCCAAGGGCGAGCACGTGGGCCTGTGGTACTTCGATCCGTACGCGCGGCCTTACAAGGAATCGGGCGCGTGGATGAACGAGTACCGCACGCAGGAGCGCTTCGAGAAGCCGATCACGCCGATCGTCTCGAACAACGCCAACTTCGTGCCGACGCGTCCCGGCGAGCCGATCCTGATCAGCTGGGAGGACGCGCGCACGCTGTTCCACGAGTTCGGGCACGCGCTGCACGGCCTCTCGTCGAACGTCAGCTACCCGACGCTCGCCGGCACGTCGGTGGCGCGCGACTACGTCGAGTTTCCCTCGCAGCTCCTCGAGCACTGGCTCGCGACGCCCGAGGTGCTGAACCACTTCGCGCTGCACTACCGGACCGGCGAGCCGATCCCGGCCGAGCTCGTCGCGAAGATCCACCGCTCCGAGACGTTCAACGAGGGCTTCAAGACCGTGGAGTACCTCGCGAGCGCGCTGGTGGACATGAAGCTGCACCTCGCCGGTGCGACGCCGATCGACCCGCGCGCCTTCGAGCGCGACACGCTCGCCGCGCTCGGCATGCCGCACGAGATCGTCATGCGCCACCGCACGCCGCAGTTCGGCCACGTGTTCTCGGGCGACGGCTACTCGGCGGGTTACTACAGCTACCTCTGGTCCGACACGCTCTCACAGGACGCCTGGGAGGCGTTCACCGAGGCCAAGGGCCCGTACGACCCCGACGTCGCGGCGCGGCTCCGCGACAACGTGTTCTCGGTCGGCAACACGCGCGATCCGGCGGACGCCTACCGCGCGTTCCGCGGCCGCGACCCTGGCATCGCGGCGCTGATGCGCCAGCGCGGCTTCCCGGTCCCGGCCGGCACGCGCTGAGGCGAGCCGCGCCGATCCGCGGTTTTCGCGGATGGGCGCACGGCGCGCCGGCCGCATAATCCGCCGCGGCTGTCACCGGAGGACGCATGCGCATCGGCATCGTCGGCGCGGGCATCAGCGGGCTCGCGACCGCGTTCTGGCTGAAGCGCCTGCGCCCCGACGTCTCGCTGACGATCTACGAGGCCGCAGCCGGCGCGGGCGGCGCGCTGCACACCGACGTCGTCGAGGGCTTTCACTTCGAGGCTGGCTGCAACGGCTTCCTGACGAACAAGCCCGACAGCCTCGAGCTCGTGCGCGCGAGCGGCGCCGAGGCGCTGCTGCTTGAGAGCTCGGCCGCGGCGCGCAAGCGCTTCGTCTACACCGACGCGCTGCACGCGCTGCCCGAGTCGCCGCAGGCGTTCCTCGGCACAAGGCTGCTGTCGCCGGCCGGGAAGCTGCGCGTGCTCGGCGAGTTCCTCGTCCGCGCGCGGCGCGCGGGGGACGACGAGACGCTGCAGGCCTTCGGCTATCGCCGGCTCGGGCGCGAGTTCACCGACGTCTTCCTCGACGCGATGACCGCCGGCATCTACGGCTCGACGCCGGCGCGCCTGTCGGTCGCGGCGGCCTTTCCGCTCATCGTCGCGCTCGAGCGCGAGCACGGCGGACTCTTTCGCGGCATGCTCGCCAAGCGCAAGCGCTCGGCGGGCCCGGGCGGCGTGCTGACGAGCTTTCGCAGCGGCGTCAGCACCTTCATCGAGCACCTCGCGAGCGCGATCCGCGCCGAGTGGCACCTCGCAACGCCGGTCGAGTCGATCGAGCGCCAGGGCGCCGGCTTTCGGATCCACGCCGGCGGCGCGACCGACGTCGACCGGCTGGTCCTCGGGACGCCGGCTTACGTCACGGCGCGCCTGCTCGCCGGCCTCGACGCCCCGCTCGCCGCGGCGCTCGCGCGCATCGAGTATTCACCGATCGCGGTCGTCGGCTTCGGCTACCGCGGGCTCGCGCATCCGCTCGACGGCTTCGGGCTGCTGACGACGTCGGCGGCGCGGCTGCCGGTGCTCGGCGTGCTCTGGGACTCGAGCGTGTTCCCCGACCGCGCGCCGCCCGGCGGCAAGATCCTGCGCGCGATGCTCGGCGGCCAGCGCAACCCCGAGCTCGCGCTCAAGGACGACGCCGCGCTCGTCGCGCTCACGCGCGAGGGGATCGCGCGGACGATGGGCGTCGAGGCGACGCCGGACGTGGTCTACGTCAGGCGCTGGGAGCGCGGCATCCCGAACTACGGACCGGGACACCTCGCGAACGTCGCCGCGATCGACGCGGCCGTCGCGCGGCACCCCGGCCTCGCGCTGATCGGCAACGCCTATCACGGCGTCGCGATGAACGACTGCACCCGCAACGGCCGCGCGCTGGCCGAACGGCTCGCCGCCGCCTAGAGGCGGCGCCCGATCCACGCAGCGAGTGCCTCGAAGACCCGGGCGCGCTCCGGATCGTTGAAGAGCTCGTGGTAGAAGCCCTCGAAACGCAGCAGCGTCCGGTCCGGCGAACCGAGGCGCTCATAGACGGGCTCGCAGTTGGCGAGCGGCACCAGCCGATCCGCCGTCCCGTGCATCACGAGCACCGGCGCGCGCAGCAGCGGTGCGCGGGCGCGAAGGTCCCGCATGGCGTCGAGGAGCTCGATGATCGAGCGCGCCGGGATCGCGCCGCGGTAGACGAGCGGATCGGCGTCGTAGCGCCGCCCGACCTCGGGGTCGCGGCTGAGTGCATCGGACGGCAGCGTCAGCACGCCGACCGATGGCGCGAGGGCCGACAGCAGCCGCGCGATTGCGAGGCGCGCCCAGGGGGGATGCGGATCGGCGCCGACGGCCGGGGCCGAGAGGATCAGCGCATCGACGCGATGCTGAAGCGCCGTCGCGAGCGCAACCGCCCCGCCCAGGCTGTGACCGAGCAACAGGAGCGGCCGGCGGGGCTCCTCGGCGCGCGCGGCGGCGAGGCGCGCCGCGGCATCCTCGACCAGCCAGGCGAAGCGCCCGATATTTGCGCGCGGGCCCGCGGAGCGGCCGTGGCCGCGGTGATCGAGCGCGTGCACGGCGATCTTAAGGTCGACGAGCCGGGCGACGAGCTCGCCGTAACGGTCGCTGTGCTCGGCAAGCCCGTGCAGCAGCACGAGCGCGGCGCGCGCAGCGCCCTGCGGCCGCCAGCTCTGCACGTAGCGCGAGCCGCCGCCCGCGCCCGCCTCGAGGTGGCTTTCGTGGCGCATCCGCGATCGCCGGCCGATCGCCTCAGCGATACAGCGCGTGCGGCGCGCACTCGGCGCGCCACGCGTCCTCGTCGCGGCGCGCGAGCGCCTCGAGGTCGCCGACGCGAGCCGCCGGATCGTCGACCCACGCGCGCAGCTCGGGCCCGCCGTTGATGACGTCGATCGCGAGCCGGTCGCGCTCGTATTCGTAGTGAAAGTCGCGCCACAGCGGATAGTCGGGCCTGAGCCCGCGCAGCGCCTTGAACGCGGCCGCCACCAGCCGCCAGGGACTGAACGCGGCGTGCTCGTAACCCGAATCGTCGACGTGGATCTGGATGCCGGCGCAGAGCTTGCCCGCGTGCTTGTGGAACGTCGGCTCGAACCAGCAGGGCCGCAGTCGACAGCCCGCGAGCCACGCGGGCGCGAGCCGTTGCATCGCGGCGATCAGCGCGTCCGGATCGACGTCCGGCGCGCCGAAGAGCTCGAGCGGATGCGTCGTGCCGCGCCCCTCGGAGAGCGTCGTTCCCTCGATCATCACGGTTCCCGCGTAACAGCGGGCCATCGCGAGGCTCGCGGCGTTCGGGCTCGGATTGACCCAGCTGCGCTCGCCGAGCGGCCAGCCGTAGCCGGGCGCTGCCGCCGGCGCCCAGCCGTCCATGGGCACGACCGCGTAGTCGACGTCGAGCTTGAGCTCGCGCACGAACCAGTGCCCGGCCTCGCCGAGCGTCAGTCCGTGCCGCATCGGAAAGCGCCCGGCACCGACGAAGCTCTCCCAGCCGGGGCGCAGCGCAAGCCCCTCGACCGGGCGGCCCGCCGGGTTGGGCCGGTCGAGCACCCAGACAGACTTGCCGTGCGCCGCGGCGGCCTCGAGCATGTAGCGCAGCGTCGTCAGGAACGTGTAGATCCGACAGCCCACGTCCTGAAGGTCGACGAGCAGCACGTCGAAGGTCGCGAGCATCGCCTCGGTCGGCCGGCGCACGTCGCCGTAGAGGCTGAACACCGGAACGCCGCGCCGCGGATCGCGGTAGTCCGCCGACTCGACCATGTTGTCCTGCTTGTCGCCGCGCAGGCCGTGCTGGGGACCGAACGCGGCGGTGAGCCTGAGGCCCGGGAGTGCGGCGATCGCATCGAGCGAGTGCCCGAGGTCGGCAACGACCGACGCCGGATGTGCCAGCAGCGCGAGCCGCCGGCCAGCCAGGCGCTGTTGCAGCGAAGGATCCCCGATCAGCCGGTCGATGCCGAATCTCATCGTTCCCCTCCGACGTACGACGCGGTCGCACCGCGGGCGTCGCCTTCTACCCGCACGAACCCGCGCCGGTCGTGAAAGTCCGGGTGCGCCGCCGGGTGCGCGAGCGCGTAGTACCCGAGCGAGCCATCGCGCGCCTCGACCACGGCCGCAAGCCCGACCGCGAGGTCGGTGCCGCCCGGCCAGGAGCCCGCCGGGTGCTCGGCGACCAGCACGAGGCGCCTGCCACCGGTCTCGACGCGGATCGACGGCGCGATGAGCGCGGGCGGCGCGAGCGCCTGGCGGTAATCGGCGAACTCGTACGCGGCCCACTCGCCCGACGGCGCGTAGTTGAACTCGCGGTAGCCCGCGGAGCCCGGAGCGCCGATGAAGAGCTCGAAGCAGGTGTGCTTCCACAGGCCAGCGACGCGCGCCGCCGCGGCGCGCGGCGGGATCAGGAGCTCCGCGACCGGTCCGGCAAGCTCGAAGCGACACTCCCCGCCACCGCCCGCGCGCAGGTTCAGCGTCGCCGCGAGCGACACGTCGGGACCGGTCCACGGGGCACGCGGGTGACGGACGAGGCGCGCATGCAGCATGGCGGGATGCTACCGCGTCCGGCGGCTCGCGCTCAGCGCGCGCGTCTAAACGTCAGGTTGTAGCGCAGCGCGCCGGCGTCGCCAGCGAGGCGCCGCACGCCGTGATAGCCGGGGCGCGCGCGGCCGCCCCAGACGAGCACGTCACCGTCGACCACCGGGATCCGCCGTGGCGGACCCTTGCGCGTCGCGCCGTACCAGAGGAACACCGCCGGGTGGCCGATCGACACCGACACGATCGGCTGGCCGAGATCGCGCTCGTCGTAGTCGCGATGCGTGCCCATCTGCGCGCCGGCCTCGTAGCGATTGACGAGACAGCAGTCGGGCTCGAAGCATCCGAAGCCCGCGACCGCGGCCGCTTCGGCCGCGAGTGCCTGGAACGACGCGGGCATCGGCGGCCACGGCTGCCCCGATAGCGGATCGCTGTCCGTATAGCGGTAGCCGCGGGTGTCGCTGAACCAGCCGCAGCGCCCGGCGTTCGTCATCGCGACCGACATCCGCCCGCCCCCCGGGGTCGTCAGGTGGCGGAACGGGGCGCGCGCGGTAATCCCGGCGATCAACTGGAGGAGCGGCGCGGTCGCGACGTAGCCGCGCAGCCAGAGGACCCCCTCGTCGACCTCGACGCGGGAGGGCCCCGACGGCCCGAGCAGATCGCCCTGGACGGTTGCGGTCATCGGTTGCGCCTCCGGGCGCTCACATGGCCGGCGGCGGCGCCCGCCGATTAGAGCACAGGCTTTCCGTGAGTCGCGCCGGACGGTGGTAAGTACGGCCTCACGCGCGTATGAACTTCGGATAAATTTTCATACTACCGGAACCGGGTCGCCTCCCGCCCTGCCATGCACCGACTTGCGCCAACCTTCGCCGCCCTGGCCGCGCTCGTGACCGCGACGGCGCTTGCCTCCGGCCGGCCGGCGGCGGAGCTCGAGGAAGTCGTCGTGACCGCGCGGCGCATCGAGTTCGTCGCGAGCGTCGAATCGGCGAGCCAGGGCATCGTGCTCGCCGAGCAGCTCGAACACCGCCCCGAGCTGCGCCCCGCGGAGATGCTCGAGGTCGTGCCGGGACTCGTCGTCACGCAGCACAGTGGCGATGGCAAGGCGAACCAGTACTTCCTGCGCGGATTCAACCTCGACCACGGCACCGACTTCGCGACCCGCGTCGACGGCATTCCGGTCAACCAGCCGACCAACGCGCACGGGCAGGGCTACACCGACCTCAACTTCATGATTCCCGAGCTCGTCGAGCGCATCGACTACAGGAAGGGCACCTACTACGCCGAGGAAGGCAACTTCTCGGCCGCCGGCGCCGCCGACATCCACTTACGGCGGCGCGTCGATGCGCCATTCGGGGCGCTGACCGGCGGTGGCGACGGCTATGGCAGTGCAACCGTCGCGGCGTCGCCGCAGGTCGCGGGCGGGGACCTGCTGATGGCCGCCCAGTACCTGCACAACGACGGGCCGTGGGACCACCCGGAAGGCTACGGAAAGAGCGTCGGCCTCGTGAAGTACACGACGGGCGGGGCCGAGCGCGGCTGGGACGTGCTCGCGCTCGGCTACGACGGTCACTGGCGCAGTGCCGACCAGATTCCCCAGCGTGCCGTGGCGGACGGCCTGATCGACCGCTTCGGTACGATCGATCCGACCGACGGCGGGCGCACCAGCCGCTACAGCCTCTCGGGCGACTGGTGGCAGAAGGCGGGGGCGGGAGCGCTGCGCGCGAACGCCTACGCAATCGACTCGAGCCTCGATCTCGTCTCGAACTTCACCTACGACATCGACCCGGTGCACGGCGACCAGTTCGAGCAGTTCGAGCACCGCCACACCGCGGGCGGCAGCGTCGCCTACGAGCAGCCGCTCGCGCTCGCCGGCCGCGTGGCGACGCTGCGCGGCGGGTTCGAGGTCCGCAGCGACGAGCTCCTGCCGGTTGCGCTCTACCGGACGGCCGATGCCATCCGCTATGCGACCGTGCGCGAGGACCGGGTGTGGCAGGTCGGCGGTGCCGTCTACGCGAGCGCGAGCGTCCCGTGGACGCCGTGGCTGAGGACCGACGCCGGCGCGCGCTTCGATGCCTACCATTTCCGGGTCGACAGCAGTCTGGCCGCGAACTCGGGCAGCGCGAACGACTCGATCGCGAGCCCGAAGCTCACGGTCGCGTTCGGTCCCTGGTCGCGCACCGAGTACTTCGTCAACTTCGGCCGCGGCTACCACTCGAACGACGCGCGCGGCACGACGATCACGGTCGACCCCAACGACGGCGTCACGCCGATCGAGCGCGTGACGCCGCTGGTGCGCGCCACCGGCAGCGAGGTGGGCGTGCGCAGTGCGGCCCTCGCGCCGCTCGAGCTCGCGGTGTCGCTGTGGACACTGAAGCTCGACTCCGAGCTCGTGTTCTCGGGCGACGGCGGCACGACGGAGCCCAGCCGCGCGAGCCGGCGCAGCGGCATCGAGGTCAGCGCCTTCTGCGCCGTCGCGACCCACGTCGTCGTCGACGCCGACGTCGCCTTCACGCACGCGCGCTACATCGATCCCGACCCCGCTGGCGACCGGATCCCGAACGCCGTCGAGACCGTGGTCTCGGGCGGCATCGAGCTCAACCGCGACCGCGGCTGGTTCGGCGGCGCTCGGCTGCGCTACTTCGGCCCGGCGCCGCTCGTCGAGGACGACAGCGCGCGCTCGCGTTCGACGCTGATCGTCAGCCTCGACGCCGGTTACCACCTGACGCCGGCGATCGCCGTCACCGCGACGGTGTTCAACCTCTTCGACCGGCGCGACAACGACATCACCTATTACTACGCCTCGCGCCTGCCCGGCGAGGCGGCGCCCGTCGCGGACTACCATTTCCACCCGATCGAGCCACGCACGTTGCGGGTTTCCCTCACGATGCGGCTGCGCTGAGCGCCCGCGAAGCTGCGATCACAGATCCTTGACGGCGCCCCGGCTGGCCGGCTAGCGTGCAGGCCGCGCATTGTTGCGCTGCCCCTGCTTCCGGAGCGGAATTCATGCCGACCGTGCGCCCCTGCCTTCTTTCCCTGCTGCTCGCGGCGCTGCCGCTCAGCGCGACCGCGGACCACGCGGCCGCGGACCTCGTCATCACTGACGCACGCATCTACACGGCCGACGCCGGCCATTCGGATGCCGAGGCGCTCGCGGTGCGCGCCGGCAAGCTCGTCTACGTCGGCGGCAATGCCGGCGCCCGGGACTGGATCGGACCGAAGACCCGCCACCTGTCGCTCGACGGCAAGCGCGTGCTGCCGGGCCTCTACGACTCGCACGTGCATCCGGTCGGCATCGTCGATCTCGAAGTCTGCGACCTCAAGAGCGCGGCGAAGTCGCTGGCCGCGATGACCGAGTTCGTGCGCGAGTGCCTGAAGAAGTACCCGGTCGCGCCCGGCGCGTGGATCAACGTGCGGCAGTGGAACTTCTCGAACGGCAACGAGCCCGATGCCACGCACCCGACGCTGCGCGCGGCCCTCGACCTCGTCTCGCGCGACCAGCCGGTGCAGCTGATCGGCAACGACGGCCACCACGGCGCGTTCAACAGCGCGGCACTCGCGCGCGCCAGGGACTCGGCCGGGAACGTCGTGGGCTTTTCTAAGGCGACGCTCGCCGGCGCGCTCGCCGCCGACTCGAAGTACGTCGGCGTCGATGCAACCGGCGAGCCGAACGGCACCGCCAACGAGGAGGCGCGCAGCGCCATGGGCGCGCCCGACATCCTCTCCGTCGACTTCGAGGAGGTCATGAAGGCCCCGGGCCGGGTCACCGCGCGGCTCAACAGCGCGGGCATCACCGGCATCATGGACGCCGTCGTGCCGCCCGAGACGCTGGTGCTCTACGACACGCTCGACAAGAACCACGAGCTCACGGTGCGCGCCTCGCTCGCGCAGTTCTACGATCCCGACCAGATCCGCCGGCCGGACGGCCAGCCGGACTGGGAGCGAATGGTCGCGAGCGCGACCAGGATCCGCGCCAAGTACGCGCACCATCCGCTGCTGCGCGCCGACATCGTCAAGCTCTTCGCCGACGGCGTGCTCGAGGGCAACCCCTACGCGGTGCCGCCGACGCTGCCCGAGACGGCGTCGCTCAGGCCCTACCTGCAGCCGATCTTCAAGCAGGGCCCGGATCATCACCTCTCGGTCGTCGGCTACGTCGACACCGGTTCAGCGCTGTGCGCCGCCGTCCGCGCGCATCTCGCCGACTACGAGGCGCAGGCGACCGCGTTCCTCGCCGAGCACGGTTACCACCCGGACCAGTGCCTCGTCTCGAGCGGCCGGCTGCAGCACGAGCGCGAGGTCATGCTCGAGTTCGCACGCCGCTTCCATCTCGCGGGCTTCAACCTCCACATCCACGCGATCGGCGACTTGCCGATCCGCACCGCCGTCGATGCGATCGAGGCGGCGCGCGCGGCCGACGGCGTCACGACGACGCATGATGCGCTCGCGCACGTCCAGCTGGTGCACCCGGATGACGTCGCACGCATCGGCCGCGACCACCTGTACCTCGCCTTCACGTACTCCTGGGCGTTCGCCGACCCCGAGTACGACCTTTCGGTCGTGCCGTTCATCGATCACGTGCTGGGCGGGGACGACGCCGCGTTGCACCCGGCGAACGGCTACTACGAGCAGAACGGCTACCCGGTGCGCGCGCTGCGCGACGCCGGCGCGATCCTGGTCGCGGGCTCCGACGCGCCGGTCAACTCGCGCGATCCGCGGCCGTTCGTGAACATCGGCATGGCGGTATCCCGCCGCCTGCCCGGTCGCCCTCCGCTGAATCCGGCGCAGAGCGTGCCGGTGCGCGACGCCATCGACGCGTACACGATCAACGGCGCGCGGTACCTCGAGCGCGACCGCGAGGCGGGCTCGCTCGAGGTCGGCAAGTCGGCCGACTTCATCGTGCTCGACCGCGACGTGCTCGCGCTCGGCGACGGCGGCCGCGCGGACGACATCCTGCGGACCAAGGTGCTCGAGACCTGGTTCCAGGGAAAGCGCGTCTACGCCGCCCGCTGAGCCGGGCGCAGACACCTCATCCGCGGCGCTGACCGCGCTGCGGCCTGCGCGTGCGGCGCACGCGCTCCTCGGGCGGAAGCGCCGCGCCAAGGCCGTCGACGGCGGGCTCCGCGCGCGGCAGGTCGAGGAACGCCGTGCCCGAAACCGCGGTGGCGGGGCCCTGGCGCTGGGGCCCGAGGAGCGCCAAGAGCTCCTCGCGCGTCACGATCTCGGCCGTTGAGGCAGGTGCACCGGCCGGCGCGAGCGGCGCGTCGGGCTCGGGTGCGGCAGGTGCAGCCACCGCGGGCTCGGCGTTCGCGGCGGAACGCGCGACGTCGGTCGCGCGCTCGTACTCGCGATAGCTGACCGGGACGACGCTCGCGCACGGGAACCGGTCGCGCACGTAGTTCGCGACCTGGCGCGCCGCGTCGATGTTCTTGAAGAAGCCGAGCCTCAGCCCGTATTCCGGGGACCCCTGCCTGAGCACGCTGAGGCCATAGAGGCAGTAGGCGCGGAAGATCCCGAGCCGGGGGATCGAGTTGGCGGGCATCGGGCGCACCGACCAGTCGAGTTGCACCGCGTAGCGCTGTGGCGCCATGACGCTCGCGACCTCGCGCGGCGTCAAGGTCGGCGCACGCGCGGCGTCGGCCATCTCCTCGCGCGTCACGAGCCGCGCGATCGCACCGCGCACCAGGCTGAAGTCCGTGTTCAGCGTGTCGTCGAGCGACCCGCTCTGCTCGGGCGGGGCACTGCCGACGAGCGCCGTCGGGAAGTAGTCGCGTACCTGGATGAGCGCCTCGCGCGCGGCCCCGATGGAGTCGAAGTAGCCGAGGTGCAGGCGGAAGCGCTCGCGGCCGTCCTCGACCGCGCGCGAACGAAACACCGACGCGCCCTGGATCTCGAGTCCGCGCGGTAACCGCACCGGCATGGCCATGCTCGATGCGCACAGCGTGACGACGTAGCGCTCGTCGCGCCGGGTCGCCCCGTCGGCTGCTCGATCATCCATGCTCACGTCCCCTCATCGCCCGCACCCGGGCCGGCGGCGTCTGGTGCACCACTCGGGCATCCGCCCGTCGTCCTGCGGGCCATCGGTCCGTCCAGATGCCTACTATCGAGTGTCGCACGCCGTCACTCAAGATGGCCGCGCGTCGGACGCAGGCGACAGGCCGAATCGGCAACGAGACGCGTTCTCAGCCCCGGCGCCGGCCGCGCGCGATCACTCGAGCTTTACCCGCCAAGCCGCTGATCGAACATATAAAAGGTGTCGGGCGGTCGTTTGCAGCCGCCTGCGGCCGTTGATGCGGCGCCGCACCCGGTACGACCGGCAGGCGCGCGGCGCGGTCTAGCCGTGCGCCGGCGCCGCGCGCCCGCCGCCGGGAAACGCGGGTGGCCGACCGGCACGTCGACCTGCATCACGGGTGGCTCCGAGATGCGTGTCACGAACGCGTAAGCGCGCAATCCGCCGGCAGGCGCTTGCCCCTAGGATTATGGTCGTGAACCGTCGCCTCCTTCGCCCGATCCTGATCGGCCTTCTGGCGCTCGGCGCGTCCGCGGTGGCCGCGACCCCCGCGAAGCGGTCGCCCGCGCAGCCGAGTTCCTACGCGCCGCGCGAGACCAACGGCAGCCATGTCTACGGCTCGCCGATCGAGACGCCGGTCGTCGGCCGCGCGGCGCCGGCGCACCACAGCCCGTCACATCGCGTCTCGCGAAAGACGACGAAGGACCCCCACGGAGCGCCGGCCCATCACAAGGGCAAGGCGTCGGCCACGCCGCACGCCAAGCGCTCCGCGCCGCGGGATCCCCGTCCGGCGGGCGACCACTAGTCGATCGGATCTCGCGTCGGGTCGTGGCTGCCTTGCGCGGCACCCGCGGCGCTCCTCCCGTGCGCTGCGCCGCTATTCGTGCTAGTTAAGCACCTGCGCCGAAGCCGCGGTCCCGGCAAACGCGCACACAAGACAACAACAGAGGGGACGTCACCGTGTCACTGACGCGCAAACTGGCGGCTGAGGCGATTGGAACGTGGTGGCTCGTGCTCGGCGGCTGCGGCAGCGCCGTGTTGGCCGCGAAGTTCCCGGGAGTAGGCATCGGGCTCGTCGGCGTATCGCTCGCGTTCGGGCTCACGGTGCTGACGATGGCATTCGCGATCGGGCACATCTCCGGCTGCCACCTGAACCCGGCGGTCTCGGTCGGCCTCTGCGTCGCGGGGCGTTTCAGCGTCGGCGAGCTCCTGCCCTACGTTCTCGCGCAGCTGGTCGGCGCGATGTGCGCGATCGGCGTTCTGTTCCTGATCGTGGCCGGTAACGGCGTCGACCCGCACACGACCGGGCTCGCGGCGAACGGCTATGGAGCGCATTCGCCGGGCGGCTACGGACTCGGCGCCGCGTTCCTGACCGAGGTCGTGATGACGGCCTTCTTCCTGTTCGTGATCCTCGGCAGCACCGACCGGCGCGCGCCGGCCGGCTTTGCGCCGATCGCCATCGGGCTCTGCCTGACGCTGATACACCTCGTCAGCATCCCGGTCACGAACACCTCGGTGAACCCGGCGCGCTCGACGGCGCCCGCGATCTACATGGGCGGCGAGCAGCTCTCGCAGCTGTGGCTCTTCTGGGTGGCACCGATCATCGGCGCGGCGCTGGCAGGCGCGTTCTACCGCTGGCTTGGCGAGGAGCGCTGAGCGGCGCGGCTGCGAGGCGCCAGTTCCTAAGTCTCTGAGCACGCAAGGCGTTCGGCGGCGGGCAGCGCCGTGACGCAGGAATCGCGCGGCACGCGCCGCTGCCGCCGGTCGAACCGGCTGCTGCGTCTCGCCGGCACGCGGTACAGTAGGCGCTGGTCGCAAGATTGAGCCGCGGTGAGGGGGTCGAGCGCTCGAAGTCCAAACGTCGTGCCGTGGTGACGACCGCGTCCGGGCGGTATCACCTGCTGCGCCTAGCGTCGCGATCGTGGCTCCGTCGAAATACCCCCTCCTTTTAACTAATAAAGGGGATGCCCATGACGACGATGTTCCAGCGGTCCCATTGGCTCTGCGTCGCGATCGCGATCGCGGGCGCCTGGGTGGTTGCCTGCTCGCCGATGAAGGATCCGGCCGAGGCCGCGATCGCCGACGCATCGAATGCGCTCGCGAAGATCGGGCCGGACGGCGAGAAGTTCGCGCCGGCCGAGTATCAGACCGTCAAAGACCAGATCGCGGCGATGAAGGCGAAGTTCGACCGTAAGGAATACGAGGCCGTGCTCAACGACGTCCACAATGTCGCGCCGAGCCTGCGCATGCTCGCCGAAACGGTCGTCAGCAAGAAGGGCGAGGCGCGGATCAAGCTCAAGGAGCAGTGGAACGGCATGGCGACGGCGATGCCGGCGTCGGTTTCGGCGGTCGAGACGAAGATCGCCGAGATCGGCAAGACCCACAAGCTTCCGAAGGGCGTCAACAAGGACGCGGTCGCCGCGGCGGGACCGGCGCTCGATGCCGCGAAGCAGGGCTGGGCGGACGCGCAGAGCGCGAAGACCGCGGGGAACCTGGAGGACGCCGTCGCCAAGGGCCAGGCCGCGCAAGCGAAGATGACCGAGTTGATGGGCTCGCTCGGCATGGCGGCCGCGAAGTAGCTCAACGACTGCGCGCGCGGGCTTCGACGCCCGCGCGCGCCAGAGGATCGCTGGGTCGCTGCGGCGGGCGACCGCCGCCGCCGGGATACGTGTGATCGGCGCGCTTGACGTTGGCCGCACGGACGGAGCCGCATCGAGCATCCAGGCTGCGTGCACAGGCCCACGAGTTCCGGCGCGCCGCCGCAGCCGCTCGACCGCCGGCTCGATGCGTTAGCTACGACTGCTATCAGCGCAAGTTCCTCCGGCAGGTCAAGCGCGTCTACGAGCACCGCGGCATCGGGTTCCTGAGAGAGGTCCGCACGGCCTCTCCCGGCGGCCCGTACCAGTTCGCGGCGCTCGGCAACGCCGAAACCCTGCGGCGGCTCGATGCCGTCGAAGCCGGATTCGGCGCACCGGCCAAGGCGCTCGACTTCCTGCCCCGCGCGCCGCGGCCGAGCCCCAGCCGATAGCCCACCCGCGACGGCGGGGTCCCGCGAGCTCCGCGTCGGGCGACGATCGGAGCAGGTGGCGGAGGAGTTCAACCGCTGCGGCTCGCGGCGCATCGAGCTTGCGGCCCCGGCGCTCCGAAAACTCGAAATCAGCGGCAGCTTCTTGACCGACGACCCGGCGGCCTTCATTGCCTTCCTGGGCACGCTGGAGGGCGTGCGCGTCGAAGTCACGAAGGCCCGAATCGATGTGCTGCGGCGCTAGAAAGGCGTGCCAATCCGTGCCGGTGCACCGAGATCGGGTCTGTGGCGTATCTCGCAGCGATTGCCGCTCGAACATCGGACATGGCGCGGACTACTGCAGGCCGTTCAGCGTGCTGTGAAGCTCGGCGTCCAGCGTCCGAAAGTGACGGCCGAACCAGACCGACAGCGTGGCGCTCAGCATCGCCTGGTCATAGTTCCGGACCGACTCGTAGGTGTCCATGATCTCGCGGATCTCATCGAGCAGGCGCTCGTGGTCCCGCTTGTGCTCGTTGTACTTGGGGTATCGGCGCGCACGCATCACCTTCTCCTCGAGCGCGAAGTGTGCGGCGATGCGGGCGTGCAGCTCGCCTAGAAAGCCCGCCACCGCCTCGGCCGTCGTTCCTCTGCCGACCTCGGCGTGCAGCGCGTTGATCGAC
>DATKOR010000012.1:0-28844 GCA_035524495.1 Steroidobacteraceae bacterium | reverse complement strand
GCGGGCGGGAGCAGCGGCTCGTCGCCCTGGACGTTCACGATGACATCCTCGTCGGCGTAGGCGCGCACACGGGCCACCTCGGCCAGCCGATCGGTGCCCGTGGCGTGTCCGGGATCGGTGAGCGCGACGTCCGCACCGAAGCGCTTGCACGCGTTCGCGATTCGCGCATCGTCGGTCGCGACGACCACCTCGGCGGCGCCCGAGGCCCGGGCGCGCGCGTGGACGTGCTCGATCATCGTGCGGCCCGCGATCAGGCGCAGCGGCTTGCCGGGCAGGCGCGTCGAGGCGTAGCGCGCCGGGATGACGACGCGAAACATCAGCCGCTGAGCGCCGGATCGTCGCTCGACAGCCGCCGCGCTTCCTCCTCGAGCAGCACCGGGATCTCGTCCCTGATCGGGAAGCCCAGCCGGTCGGCTCGGCACACGAGCTCGGCGCCGGGCCGGTTGTAGACCAGCGGCCCCTTGCAGACCGGGCAGGCGAGGATGTCTAGCAGCTTGGAATCCATGGAATCGTCCTCAGCGACGCGGCACGAGCGCGAGCACCCGCCCGACGATGGCCTCGGCATCGGCCGCGCCGAACTCGGCGGCAACCTCGAGGTACGCGAGGCCGCCGGGCGGGAACCCGCGGCATTTTACGGCATCCTTCTCGGTCATCAGCACCGGAAGCGCATCGCCGAACGAGACGTCGCCGGCCGTGAGGCGCGCGTGGTCCGGCAACGGGTGCTCGATCGGCGCGAGGCCGAGCGACCGCAGCGCCGCGAAGAAGCGCGCGGGGTCGGCGATGCCCGCGACCGCGTGCACGCAGCGCCCGCGCCACTGTCCCGGCGCGATCCGCGCCCCGCTTCCGAGCTCGACGATCGCGCGCGGCACCAGCGTCATCGCGCGCTCATCGGGCTGCGCGGTGCCGCCATTGACGACACGCAGGTCCGCGGCGCGGCTCAAGGGCTCGCGCAGCGGTCCCGCCGGCAGGAGCCGGCCGTTGCCGTAGCGCCGCCGCCCGTCGATGACGAGGATCTCGAGGTCGCGCGCGAGCCGGTAGTGCTGCAGGCCGTCGTCGGCGATGATCAGGTCGACCTCGGGCGCCAGCCGCTCGGCGGCGGCGGCGCGATCGCGCGCCACGACGACGCGCGCCCCCGAGCGGCGCTTGAGGAGCACCGGCTCATCGCCCACCTCGGCCGGATCGCTCGCCTCCGTGACCTCGACCGGGCCGACGGCCCTGCCGCCGTGCCCGCGGCTGACGATGCCGACCGAGAGCCCCCGGGCGCTGAGGGCGCTCGCGAGCCAGGCGACGAGCGGGGTCTTGCCGCTGCCGCCGACCGTGAGGTTGCCGACGACGACGACCGGCTTGCCGGGATGGCGGCTCGCGAGCCAGCCGCGCCCAAAGGCCGTGCGGCGCGCCCACACGACGAGGGCGAACAAAGCCGCGAGCGGCGCGAGGACAAAGCCGCCGCGTCCGTCCCCGTACCACAGGCGCTCGAGCCAGGCGTGCATCGCTCAGGCGTTGAACTGCATCCGGTGCAGCGACGCGTACGCGCCGCCCCGCGCGAGCAGCGCCGCGTGCGTGCCGGACTCGATCAAGCGGCCCTCCTCGAGCACGACGATCAGGTCCGCGTGCTCGACGGTCGACAGCCGGTGCGCGATCACGAGCGTCGTGCGGTTGTGCATCAGCTCCTCGAGCGCCTCCTGGATGATGCGCTCCGACTCGGTGTCGAGGGCGCTCATGGCTTCGTCGAGTATCAGCAGCGGCGCATCCTTGAGGAGCGCGCGTGCGATCGCAATCCGCTGGCGCTGGCCGCCCGAGAGCATCACGCCGCGGTCGCCGACCTCGGTGTCGAGGCCCTGCGGCAGCTGCACGGCGAACTCGAGCACGTGCGCGGCGCGCGCCGCGCGCTCCACCGCCGCCGCGCTGGCGTCCTCGGTGCTGAAGACGATGTTGTCGCGGATCGTGCCGTTCATCAGCACGACGTCCTGGCTCACGAGGCTGACGTTGGCCCTCAGGGCCGTGCGCGGATAGTCGCGCACGTCGACGCCGTCGAGCCGCACCGCGCCGGCGGTCGGGTCGTAGAAGCGCGGCACGAGCCCCACCAGCGTCGACTTGCCGCTGCCGGAGCGGCCGACGATCGCGACCGTCTGGCCGGCGTGCGCCGTGAACGAGACGCCGCGCAGCGCCGCGGGCTTGCCCGGGTACGCGAACTCGACGCGCGCGAACTCGACCTCGCCGCGCGCGCGCCCGAGCGCACGCGTGCCGCCCTGGTCCTCGCCGGGCTCATCGAGGAGCTCGAACAGGCTCTGCCCGGCCGCGATGCCCTGCTGCAGCGGGCCGAACACGCCGACGAGGCGCTTCAGCGCCGTCGCGATGCCGATCAGCGCGCCGAGGAACGACGAGAAGCTGCCGACCGTCATGCCGTGCGCCAGCACGTCCTTGATCGAGAGGTACAGGACGCCCGCGAGCGCGATCGCCGCGATCATCTGCACGGTCGGATTGCTCGCGGCCCGCGCGCGCAGGAGCTTCATGTTCTGGTAGCGGTTGGCCTCGATGACGGTCTCGAAGGCGCGCGCCTCGTGCGGCTGGGCGTTGAACACCTTGATCAGGCGCTGGCCGTCGAGCGCTTCCTTGGCGACCCGCGTCACGTCGCCCATCGAGTTCTGGATGCGGGCCGCGTAGCGGCGGATCGCGCGGTTGACGGCTTGCACGAGGAGCGCGATCACGGGCGCCGCCAGGAGCGCGACCAGCGTCAGCCGCAGGCTCATGTAGCAGGCCCACGAGAGCAGCGCGACGATCGTCAGCGAGTCGCGGATCAGGACCGTCAGCGAGTTCGTGGTCGCTTCGGCGACGAGCTCCGTGTTGTAAGTCAGCCGCGACAGCAGCTGCGCCGAGGAATTGCGGTCGTAGAACGCGCTCGGCAGGTCCAGGTAGTGGCGGAACAGGTCGCCACGCAGCTTCTTGACGACCTGCCGCCCGACCCAGCCCGGCGCGTACTGCGACACGTAGTCGCCGATGCCGCGCGCGAAGAAGATCACGACGATCGCCGCCGGCACCAGCGTCAGGGTCCTGGGGTCGTGGTTGACGAAGGTGCCGTCGAGGAACGTGCGCGCGAGCCACAGCCACGCCGCCTCGACCGCCGCCGACAGCGCCATGCCGACGACCCCCAGCAGGAACATCCGCCAGTGGGGTCGCGCGTAGCTGAACAGCCTCAGGTAGACGTCGAGCGGCCGGCCCGCAGCCGCGGTCGCGGAAACGCTCACCTATCCGCCCGGTTGCTGATTGATGGTCGCGATGTTGACCTGGGCGAAGCCGACGCGCCCGGCGATGTCCATGGCGGTCACGACCGCCTGGTGGGTCGCGCGGGCATCGGCACGGATCGTCAGCGCCTGCGTGTGCACGCCGGGGCCTGCGACCTTCTCGAGCGCCGCCCGCAAGGTCTCCGGGCTGCGGTTGACGAGCGCGCGGTCGTTGACGCGGTAGGCGCCGTCGGCGGTGACCAGGATCGTGACCGCATCGACTGCCCGCGCCTCGGGTCGCGCGCTCGACTCGGGCAGATGAACCTTGAGGCGCGAGTCCTGCTGGAAGGTCGTCGACACCATGAAGAACATCACCAGCAGCAACACGACGTCGATCAGGGAGGTGACGTTGATTTCCGGCTCGACGTGGCGGCGCGGGCCGAACTTCATGCGGCGCTCGCCGACGCCGGACGATCGAGCTCGTGGTGCTGCACGAGCAGCTCGGCGCGGCGCTCATCGAGCGCCTGCACGAGCTTCAGCGCCTCCTTCTCCATCGCGATCACGAGGCCGTCGACCTTGCCGCGCAGGTAGCGGTAGCCCATCAGCGACGGGATCGCGACGATCAGTCCCGCCGCGGTCGCGATCAGCGCCTGGCCGATGCCGCCGGACAGCATCTTCGGGTCGCCGACGCCCTGCTGGGTGATGGCGTTGAACGCGGTGATGATGCCGATGACGGTGCCGAGCAGCCCGAGCAGCGGCGACACTGCCGCGATCGTGCCCAGCATGTTGAGGAAGCGCTCGAGCTCGTGGACGACGTGCCGGCCCGTGTCCTCGATCGCTTCCTTGATGTGCTCGCGGGTCCGGTGGCGATTGGCGAGACCGGCGGCGAGGATCTGCCCGAGCGCCGAGTTCTGCGCCAGTGCCGCGACGTGCTTGTCGGTGAGCTGACCGCTCTCGACGAGCTTCCAGATCTTGTCAGTCAGCGCGCGCGGAATCACGCGCTCGTCCTGCAGGCTCCACAGTCGCTCGAGCAGGATCGCCGCCGCGGTGATCGACAGCGCAATGATCGGCCACATGACCGGCCCGCCGGCCTTGATGATTTCCCACATCGCGCGCTTCAGCCCTCGTGCCGCGTAAGTCGCTGATGATACTTCAGTTTGCCGCCCGCGGGGCAATCCCTTCGGCCGGGCGATCGTGCAGCAAGCCGTCGGTGAGCACGGCGATGCGGTCGAGCCGCGCCGCGAGGCGCTCGTCGTGGGTCACGATCACGAGGCTCGAGCCGAACTCGCGGTTGAGCTCGAGCATGAGCTCAAACACCTGTCCGGCGTTCTTGCCGTCGAGGTTGCCGGTCGGCTCGTCCGCGAGCACCAGCGCCGGCCGCGTCACGAGGGCCCGCGCGACCGCCGCACGCTGGCGCTCGCCGCCCGAGAGCTGCGCCGGCCGGTGCGTCAGCCGCTCGGCGAGCCCCACCCGTTCGAGCACCGCGCGCGCCGCGGCGAAGGCTTGCGCCGGGGGCTCGCGGCGCACCAGCAGCGGCATCGCGACGTTCTCGAGCGCGGTGAATTCCGGCAACAGGTGGTGGAACTGGTAGACGAAGCCGATCGCCCGGTTGCGAAGCGCGCCGCGCGCGGCGTTCCCCAGCGTCGTCATCGGCTGGCCGTCGACGTCGACGCTGCCGGCGGTCGGCAGGTCGAGCCCGCCGAGCAGCTGCAGCAGCGTCGTCTTGCCCGAGCCCGAGGCGCCGACGATCGCGACGCGCTCGCCGCGGCCGACCGTGAAGTCGACGCCGGACAGCACCCGCAGCACCACCGGCCCCTGCCGGAACTCCTTGACGAGCCCGCGGGCCGCGAGCACGGGCTGGCTACTCATGGCGCAGCGCCTCGGCCGGCTGGATGCGCGCCGCGCGCAGCGCCGGGTAGAGCGTCGAGGCGACCGCCAGCACGAACGCGGTCGCCGAGATCTGCACGGCGTCGGCGCCACTGAGCCGCGCCGGCAACTCGTCGATGAAGTAGACGCGGGCATCGATCAGGGTCGTCCCGAGCAGGTGCTCGAGGCCGTGCACCAGCGTCGTCAGGTTGACCGCGATCAGCACCCCGAGCGCGAGCCCGGCGAGGGTCCCGATGAGGCCGATGACGGTGCCCTGCATCATGAACACGGCGAGGAGGCTGCGCGGGGCGAGCCCGAGCGTGCGCAGGATCGCGATGTCGGACTGCTTCTCGCGCACCAGCATCACCAGCGTCGCGACGATGTTGAACGCCGCGACGCCGACGACCAGCAGCAGCAGCACGAACAGGATCGACTTCGTGGTCGCGATCGAGCGGAAGAAGTTCGCATGCTGGCGCGTCCAGTCGCTGATCGTGAAGCCGCCGCCCTGCGCCACCGCAACGCTCCTGACGATCCGCCCGGCGGCGAAGGGCTCGTCGACCTTGAGCCGCAGGCCGCTGATGCCGGCGCCGAGCCGGAAGATCCGCGCCGCGTCGCCGAGTTCCAGCAGCGCGACGTTGCGGTCAAACTCGTAGAAGCCGGAGTCGATGATGCCTGCGACCAGGAGCCGGCGCACGCGCGGCACGACGCCGACCGGCGTCGCCGTGCCCATCGGGACCGCGAGCACGACGGTGTCACCGACCTTGGCGTTCAGCTCCGCGGCGAGCGCACGGCCGAGCAGCGTGCGGTAGCTCCCCGGGCTCAGGTCCGCGAGGCGGCCCGCGACGACGTGCGCGGCGATCCCCGACACGCGCTCCTCGGCCGCCGCGTCGACGCCGCGCACCAGCACGCCGCTGACGCGCGCGCCGTGCGCCACGAGCGCCCGCTCCTCGACGTAGGGGGCGACCGCGAGCACGTGCGGCTCGTGCGCGACGCGCCCGGCGAGCGCCGCCCAGTCCTCGAGCGGGCCGTCGAGCCCCGCGAGCGTCGCATGCGAGGTCATCGCGAGGATCCGCGACTTGAGCTCGCTCTCGAAGCCGTTCATCACCGCGAGCACGACGAGCAGCACCGCGACGCCGAGCGCGACGCCGACGGCGCCGACCAGCGAGATGAACGACAGGAAGCGGTTGTCCGTCTGCGCGCGCAGGTAGCGCGCCGCGATCCGCCATTCGAGGAGCGGCACGAGGTTCATTCGTAGCGCAGCGCCTCGGCGGGCTCGGTGCGCGCCGCGCGCCGCGCCGGGTAGATCGTGGCCGCGAGCGTCAGCACGAGCGCGACCGCCGCGACCGCGACCACGTCGCCGGCCTCGACGTGGGACGGGATGCGCGTCACGTAGTAGACGTCGGCGTCGAGGATCTGGAAGCGGAACGTGCGCTCGAGGAACTGCACGATGCCCTCGACGTGGTCGGCGACCAGCAACCCGAGGCCGACGCCGATCAGCGCCCCCGACCAGCCGATCACGACCCCTTCGCTGAGGAAGATGCCGACGATCCCGCGCGGCGCGAGGCCGAGCGTGCGCAGGATCGCGATGTCGGTGCGCTTGGCGCGCACGACCATCACGAGGTTGGCGACGATGCTGAACGTCGCGACCGCGACGACCAGCAGCAGCAGCAGCGTCATCATCGTCTTCTCGATGCGGATCGCGCGAAAGTAAGTCGAGTTCTCGATTGTCCAGTCGCGCCCGATGAGTCCCGGCCCGAGCATCGCCGCGAGCGCCCGGGTCGCGGCCGGGGCGGCGAACACGTCCGTGAACCGCAGCCGCACGCCGCTCGTCGCCGCGGCACCGGCGAGCGCGCGCACGTCGGCGATGTCGGCGAGCGCCAGCCCGCTGTCGTGATCCTGGATGCCGACCTCGAAGAGGCCGACCACCGTGAACGCGCGCATCCGCGGGCTCAGTTCGCCGCCGGCGCCGCTCTCGGGCACCATCACCGTCAGTTCGTCGCCGACCGTGACGCCGAGCTCGAAGGCCAGCAGCCGCCCGAGCACGATCCCGTCCTTCCCCGGCGCGAGGTCCGACAGCCGGCCGGCGACGATCGCACCCGCCAGCAGGCTCACCGACTGCTCGCGCGCCGGGTCGACGCCGCGCACCATCGCCCCTTCCATCCGATCGCCGTGCACGAGGAGCGCCTGCTGCTCGACGAAGGGCGCGGCGCCGACGACGCCGGGCACCGCGGCGGCGCGCCGCGCGAGCGCATCGCCATCGATGGCCGTCCCCTCCGCGGGCAACAGCGTCGCATGCGCCGACAGGCTCAGCAGCCGGTCGCGCAGCTCCGCCTCGAAGCCGTTCATCACCGAGAGGATCACCACGAGCGCGAGGACCCCGAGCGCGACGCCCGCGAGCGAGAGCCACGTGATCAGCGATACCCCGGTCGCGCGCGAGCGCACGTAGCGCAGCGCCACGGAGAGTTCGAGGGGCCGGATCATGGCGGGATTAGACCACGGCCGCCCGGAACTGCGAACCACGTCATGTTCTGGCAGGCGGGGGCGGGAGCCGTGCACGGAGCGGGTGATATATTGTCACCTCGGAGGTGTCGCCATGCGATCGACCGCGCGTCTCTGTTCTGTGCTCGCCGTTGCACTCGCCTTCGCCTCGCTGCCGGCGCTCGCCGCCGATGCGCCGGCGACCGCGGCCCCTGCCGCGGCACCGGGCGACCGTCCCGAGAACGGCATGAAGATGAGCGACGTCGAGGCCCGCTACGGCGCGCCCGCGACCCGCTATCCGGCCGTCGGCCAGCCGCCGATCACGCGCTGGGACTACCCCGGCATGGTCGTCTACTTCGAGTTCGACCGCGTCCTGCACGCCGTCCTCGTCACCAGCGCCGGCTGAGCGGACTTAGGCGGGCGCCACCCGTCAAGTCGTTACGCGCGCCGCCGCAATCGGTATCCTCTGCGCCCCACCCCCCGGCCTGTGCAAGGCCGGGGCGGTGTCGTTTGCCTTTGCGAGCCTGAACGCGCGTGCCGACCGTCTTCGATCCGCTGCTGCCGACTGCCGCCGCACCCGAAGTGCGCTGGGGCGAGCTCTACGGGGGCGCGCTGTCGCTCGCGATCACCGCGGCCGCGGTGCGCCACCCGCGTCCGACGCTCGTGCTCGCGGCGAGTGCACGCGAGGCGGAGCGCCTCGCGGCGGAGCTGCGGTTCTTCGCGCCGCCAGAGCTGCCGCTCCACGCGCTCCCGGACTACGAGACGCTGCCGTACGACGTCTTCTCCCCGCACCCGGACATCACCTCGCAGCGCCTCGCGACGCTCGCCGCGTTGCCGGCGCTCGGCCCAGGCCTCGTCGTCGTCGCCGTCGACGCGGCCATGATGCGCCTGCCGCCGCCCGGCTTCGTCGCCGCGCACACGCTGGTGCTCGCGAGCGGCGAGACGCTCGATCTTGCGGCCTTTCGCGGCCGGCTCGCGGCCGCCGGCTACGCGAGCGTCACGCAGGTGGCGGCGCCCGGCGAGTTTGCGCTGCGCGGCTCGCTGATCGACCTGTGGCCGATGGGCGCCCAGGCGCCCTACCGCATCGACCTCTTTGACACCGACATCGACAGCATCCGCGTGTTCGACGCCGAGACACAGCGCTCCGGCGAGAAGCTCGAGCGCATCCGGCTCCTGCCGGCGCGCGAGTTCGCGCTGACGCCCGAGGCGATCCGTGACTTTCGGCGCCGCTACCGCCAGCGCTTCGAGGGCGACGTCACGCGCTCGCAGATCTACAAGAGCGTCAGCGAGGGCCTGCCGGTCGGCGGCATCGAGTACTACCTGCCGTTGTGCTTCGACACGCTCGCGACGCTCTTCGAGTACCTGCCGAGCGCGACGCTCGTCGTCGACGCCTGCGGCGCGGGCATCGTCGCCGCCGAGGCGTGGACCGCCATCAGCGAGCGCCACGAGCAGCGCCGCCATGACATCGAACGGCCGCTGCTGAACCCGGCCGAGGTGTTCCTCGCGCCCGAGGAGTTCGACGCGGCGCTCGCGCGCCACACGCGAATCGTCGCCGGCAGCGTCAAGGTCGAGCCGATCGCCGCCGACGAAGCCGGCATCCCCTATCGCAACTACGGTAGCGCCGCCCCGCCGCCGCTGCGCATCGATCCGCGCGCGGACCCCCCGGCCGCGGCGCTGTCGAACTTCATCGATGCCTTCGAGGGACGGGTGCTGATCGCCGCGGAGTCCGCCGGCCGGCGCGAGGTGCTGCTCGAGCTGCTGCACCGGGTCGATCGCTTCCCGCAGGCGGTCGCAGGCTGGGCGGAGTTCGCGGGCCGCGACCCGAGGCTCGCGATCACCATCGCGCCCGCGGCCGGCGGGCTCTGGCTCGCCGCGGAGGGGCTCGCGCTCGTCACCGAGGAGCAGCTCTACGGCGAGCGCGCCCGGCAGGAGCGCCGCCGACGGCGCGCCGAGCGCGATCCCGAGCAGATCCTGCGCGACCTGCGCGACCTGACGCTCGGCGCTCCGGTCGTCCACGAGGACCACGGCGTCGGTCGCTACCAGGGCCTGAAGACGCTCGACGTCGACGGCGCGCCGCACGAGTTCCTGATCATCGAGTACCAGGGCGGCGACAAGCTCTACGTGCCCGTCACCGCCCTCGCACGGGTGACCCGCTACACGGGCGCGCCGGCCGAGAGCGCGCCGCTGCACAAGCTCGGCGGCAGTGAGTGGGGCAAGGCGCGCAAGCGCGCCGCCGAGCGCATCCGCGACGTCGCCGCCGAGCTCCTCGACCTCTACGCGCGGCGCGCGGCGCGGGTCGGCAGCGCCATGTCCCCCGACGCCCGCGACTACGCGGCCTTCGAGGCCGCCTTCCCCTTCGAGGAGACGCACGACCAGCTGGAGGCGATCCGCGCCGTGCTCGCCGACCTCGCGACCGCAAAGCCCATGGACCGCGTCGTGTGCGGCGACGTCGGCTTCGGCAAGACCGAGGTCGCGATGCGCGCGGCCTTCGCGGCCGTGCAGGCGGGACGCCAGGTCGCGGTGCTCGTGCCGACGACGCTGCTCGCCCAGCAGCACCACCAGAGCTTTACCGACCGCTTCGCCGACTGGCCGGTGCGCATCGCGAGCCTGTCGCGCTTTCGTTCCGGGAAGGAGGCCAGGGAGGTGCTCGACGGCCTCGCCTCCGGCACGATCGACATCGTGATCGCCACCCACCGGTTGCTGCAGGCCGGCGTGCGCTTCCAGCGCCTCGGCCTCGTGATCGTCGACGAGGAGCACCGCTTCGGGGTGCGCGACAAGGAGCGCCTGAAGGCGCTGCGCGCCGACGTCGACGTGCTGACGCTCACGGCGACGCCGATCCCGAGGACGCTCAACATGTCGCTCGGCGGGTTGCGCGACCTGTCGCTGATCACGACGCCGCCCGCCGAGCGGCTCGCGGTGCAGACCTTCGTGCTCGAGTGGAACGCGGCGACCGTGCGCGAGGCGATCCTGCGCGAGATCCGTCGCGGCGGCCAGGTGTATTTCGTGCACAACGCCGTCGAATCGATCGAGCGGCGCGCCGCGGAGATCCGCGCACTCGTCCCCGAGGCCGAGGTGCGCGTCGGCCACGGCCAGATGCGCGAGCGGGACCTCGAGCGGCTGATGCTCGACTTCTATCACCGCCGCTTCAACCTGCTCGTGTGCACGACGATCATCGAGAGCGGCATCGACGTGCCGACCGCGAACACGATGATCATCGACCGCGCCGACCGCTTCGGACTCGCGCAGCTGCACCAGCTGCGCGGCCGCGTCGGGCGCTCGCACCACCGCGCGTTTGCCTACCTGATCGCGCCGCCGAAGGCCGCGCTCAGCGCCGACGCCGCGAAGCGCCTCGAGGCGATCGAGTCGCTCGAGGACCTCGGCGCCGGCTTCGCGCTCGCGACCCACGACCTCGAGATCCGCGGTGCCGGCGAGCTGCTCGGCGAGGAGCAGAGCGGCCAGATCACCGAGATCGGCTTCGCGCTCTATCTCGAACTCCTCGAGCGCGCCGTCAAGGCGCTGAAGGCGGGCCGCCAGCCCGACCTCGAGGCGCCGCTGCACTCGGGGCCCGAGCTCGACCTGCACGTGCCGGCGCTGATCCCGTCCGACTACATGCCGGACGTGCACCTGCGGCTCGTGCTCTACAAGCGCATGGCGGCGGCGCCCGACCGCGAGGCGCTCGAGGAACTCGCCGCCGAGATGATCGACCGCTTCGGGCCGCTGCCGCCGGCGCTCGAGAACCTGTACCGCGTGACGCGCCTCAAGCTCAAGGCCGCGGCGCTCGGGATCACGCGCTTCGACGTCGGCCCGCAGGGCGGGCTCGTCGACTTCGGAGCCGAGCACCGCGTCGAGCCCCTGACCGTGATGAAGCTCGTGCAGCGGGAGCCGAAGCGCTACCGTCTCGACGGTGCGACACGCCTGCGCTTCACGCGCCGCACCGAGACGCCGGCCGAGCGCTTCCAGTGCGCGGACGAGCTGCTCGCGACGCTGGCCGCCGGCTCATCGGTTAAACTGCCGGCATGAGCCTGACGCGCCGCGAGTTCCTGACCGCGCTCGCCGCGGCCGCCGCGACACCGAGCCTCGCGGCCGAGGCGCCGGCCGGCACCGCCCGCTACCTCGTCGAGATGCTGGTGTTCCGCCAGCCCGGTCCCGCGCCCGTTGCGATGCCGGTCGCGCCGCTGCCCATCATCACCCCGATCCCGGGGCGGATCGAGACGCTGCCCGAGTCGGCCTGGCAGCTGACGGGCTTCGAGCAGGCGATCCTGCGCCACGGCGACTATCCGGTGCTCGCGCACACCGCGTGGGCGGCGCTGGTGCCGCCGAACGGGCGAACGACGGCGCGCCTCGAGGACGTGCTCAAGGAAGGCGCGCCGCTCGCCGGCTCGGTCGGGCTGCAGCGCGGTCAATACCTGTTCCTCGGCGTCGACGTCGACTACCTCGCCGAGCCCGGCATCAGCTACGGGCTGCGCGAGAAGCGGCGCGTCAAGTTCGGCGAGCGCCACTACTTCGACCACCCGGCCTTCGGGGTGATCGCCCAGGTCGTTCCGTCGCGCGGCGGGACCGCCGCCGACTGAGCCCGACGCCGCGCTCAAGTTCCCCGCCCCGCCGCCGACAGTGTGGGCGACGAGGATCAGGAGCCCGCGACGTGGCCGCAAACGCGCTCTCGAGCCGCTCGAGCGGGCTGCGCAGTGAATCCGAGCCCTTACCGACCCCGGCGCCGCGAGCCGCTGCCGGCGCGGCCGTCGCGCTCGAGCAGGTCGTCGGCGAGGCGGCGATCGCGGCGGGGGTGCTCGGCTGCGAGATGGCCGACATCGCCGGCACGATCGAGGACATGAAGGGCCTCGCGCGCACCCAGGCGACGACCTTCGCCGACATCGAGGGCCGGGTGGCCGGCATGCTGTCGGCCAACCAGAGCATCGGCAACGAGGCGCAGGCGGCCGTCGACCACGCGCGCCGGACCCGCGAGCGCGTCGAGGCGGCGCTGCACGCGGCGATCGGCAGCATCGAGGCCGGGCTCAACTCGGTCGGCGGCACGCTCGCGCAGGTGTCGGGCGCGACGCACGAGATCTCGCGGATCGCGCTGCAGACCCGCGTCGTCGCGCTGAACGCCTCGGTGCAGGCAGCGCGCGCCGGCAAGAATGGCCAGACCTTCGCGATCGTCGCCGCCTCGGTACGCGACCTCGCCGAGCAGATCCAGAAGGCGAGCCTGACGATCGGGGCGACGCTCGACGAGCTGACAGCGACCGTCCAGGCCCTCGCGAGCCGGGCCCCGGAGGGCAAAGGCGCCGCGGCGGGACTGCGCGCCTCGGTGGACGGCGCGCTCGAGCGCTTCCGCGGCGAGTTCGCCGAGATCGAGGGCGGCATCGCCGGCGTCGCCGGCCGCGCCGCCGAGAACGTGCAGCACTGCGCCGACGTTGACCGCTCGGCGCGGGACATGGCGGCCAAGGTCGCGGGCTTCGAGCACTCGCTCGGCGGGGCCGCCGGCAAGGCCAGCCGCCTGCTTGCGATGAGCGAGCGGCTGATCGAGCTCACCGCCGCATCCGGCGCCGCGACCGACGACTCGCCGTTCATCGCCGCGGCGATCGACGTCGCCAACGAGATCAGCGCGCGCTTCGAGGAGGCCGTCGCGAGCGGCGCGATCCGCATGGCGCAGCTCTTCGACGACCACTACCGCCCGATCGCCGGGACCAACCCGCAGCAGTACGCCACCGCCTTCGTCGAGCTCACCGACGAGCTGCTGCCGCCGGTCCAGGAGAGCGTGCTCGAGTGGTCGTCGCGGGTCGTGTTCTGCGCCGCGGTCGACCGCGGCGGCTTCCTGCCGACGCACAACCTCAAGTACTCGAAGCCGCAGGGCGCGGACCCCGTGTGGAACGCGGCGAACTGCCGCAACCGGCGCCTGTTCCAGGACCGCACCGGCAAGGCCGCGGGCGCCAACCAGAAGCCCTTCCTTGTCCAGACCTACCGCCGCGACATGGGCGGCGGGCAGTTCGTGATCCTCAAGGAAGTCGACGCGCCGATCGTCGTCGGCGGGCGTCACTGGGGCAACGTGCGGCTCGCGTTCACGCCCGCGCGTCGCTGAGGTCCCCTACTCGTCGATCGCGACCCGGTTGCGGCCGCCCTCGCGCGCCTTGTCGAGCGCGCGCTGCGCGGACTTCAGCAGCTGCTCTGGCGAGGACTGCGGCGCCGGCACCAGGTGCCCGGCGCCGATGCTGACGGTGACGATCTTCGCGACCGGCGAGTGCGGATGGTGCATGTGCAGTTCGCGCACACGTGCCGCCAGCGTCTCGCCGTGACGCCGCGCCTGCGCCGCATCCATGCCGACGGAGAAGCCGACGAACCGCCCGCCCTCGACGCGCGCAGCGAGGTCGCTCGCGCGCCTGAGCGCGCTCGAGAGCGCACGCCCGACGCGGCGGATCACCGAGTCGCCGGCCTGGCGCCCGAAGGTGTCGTTGTAGAGGCCGAGCGCGTCGATGTCGGCCAGGAACACGGTCAGCGCCCGGCCCTCGCGCTGCGCGATCGCGAAGTCGCGGCGGAAGAGCTCGTGGAAGTACTCGATGTGCCGCAGGCCCGTCAGCCGGTCCTCGCGCGGCAGCGGCGGGCGCGTCGGCTGCTCGGCCTCGCGCGGCGGCGCGCCGGGCAGCTGGCTGTGAAAGCACACGAAATGGGTGACGACGCCGGCGGCATCGCGCAGCGGCTCGAAGCGGATCTCGGCCGACATCGGCCCGCGCGCCCCTTCGATGGCGACCCGCACCGCGAGCGGCTCGCCGCGCGCGATCACCGCCGCGACCTCCGCGGTCCGCGTGCCGCCCGCGCCGTCGCCGAGCAGCCCCGCAAGGCCGGCGCGCACGATCTCCTCGCGCGAGCGGGCGCGCATCTGCAGCAGCCCCTGGTTGGCGAGCACGATCGGCAGGCCCTCGACGCGCGCGTCGACGACGGCGATCGCCTCCGGCAGCTGGTCGAGCAAGGCGAGCGTCAGGCTGTCCGGCAGCGTCAAGAGGCTTCTCCGTCGAGCACCAGCTGCGGGCGCGCATCGCTGGCGCGTTCGAGCGCGAGCCGGGCGCTGCGCCAGCGCGCCGAGGCCATCAGCTCCGAGCGCGCCGCGAGCCCGGGCGCGGGACCGCGGCCGTGCAGGCGCGCGATGCGCAGCGCCGACACCGGCTCCGGGCGCACGTCGAGGCCCGCGAGGAGCTCGAGCACCGCGGCGCGCGCATTGCAGACGAGCAGCATGTCGCAGCCGGCCGCCAGCGCGAGGCGCGTGCGCGCGACGATGCCACCGAAGGCCGCCGCGCCCGCCATGCTGAGGTCGTCGGTGAACACCGCGCCTCTGAAGTCGAGCTCGCCGCGCAGGATGTCCGTGATCCAGCGCGTCGACAGGCTCGCCGGCAGCGCGTCGACCGCCGGGTACACGACGTGGGCCATCATCACCGACGGCAGGCCGTTGGCGATCAGGCGCCGGTACGGCAACAGGTCCGCCTCGAGGTCCGCGAATTCGCGGCGGTCCACCGGCAGCGCGACGTGCGAGTCGGCGGCCACGGCGCCGTGTCCGGGGAAGTGCTTGGCGGTCGCGCTCATGCCCGCCTCGCGCAGTCCCGCGACCAGCGCGCCCGCGAGCACGGCGACCACCTCGGACTTGGCGTGGAAGGCGCGGTCGCCGATGACCTCGCTGACGCCGTATTCGAGGTCGACGACCGGCGTGAACGCGAGGTCGATGCCGCAGGCGCGCAGTTCCGCGCCGATGATCCAGCCCGCCTCGCGCGCGAGCTCCCGGCCGCGCGCGTGGTCGAGGTCGTACTCGCGCCCGATCCGGTGCATGGGCGGCACGCGCGTGAAGTCGCTGCGAAAGCGCTGCACGCGCCCGCCCTCGTGGTCGACCGCGACCAGCAGCGGCGGCGTGCGCAGCGCGCGGATCTCGGTCACCAGTGCCGCGAGCTGCGACGGCTCCTCGTAGTTGCGCGTGAACAGGATGACGCCGCCGACCAGCGGGTGCTCGAGCACCTCGCGGTCCTCGGGCAGGAGGCTGCGCCCCGCGACGTCGACCATCAGGCAGCCGAGCGTCATGCGTCGCGCTCGAACACCGCGATCGACTCGACATGAGCGGTGTGCGGGAACATGTCCATGACTCCGGCCGCCCCCAATCGGAACCCGTGCTGCTGCACGAGCAGCCCGGCGTCGCGCGCCAGGCTCGCCGGATGGCACGAAATATACACGACGCGCCGGGCCGCGCTCGCGCCGATCAGCCCGAGGACCGCCTCGGCTCCGGCCCGCGGCGGGTCGAGCAGCACGCGCTGGTAGCGCCGCTGGGCCCACGGTTCCCGGCCGGGCGGCACCGCGAGGTCGGCCAGCGCGAAGCGCGCGTTGCCGAGGCCGTTCAGCTCGGCGTTGCGGCGCGCGCGCGCGACGAGCCCGGCCTCGCCCTCGATCCCCTGCACCTCGGCCGCGCGCCGGGCGAGCGGCAGCGTGAAGTTGCCGAGCCCGCAGTAGAGGTCGAGGACCGCATCGCCCGGCTCCGGCGCCAGCAGCTCGATCGCGCGTGTGACCATCCGGCGGTTGAGCTCGGCATTCACCTGCACGAAGTCGAGCGGCGCGAACTCGAGCGTGACGCCGAACTCCGGCAGCGTGTAGTCGAGCACCGCGCCCGGCGGGTCGATCGGCGCCGCGGTCTCGGCACCCCCGGGCTGCAGCCAGAACTCGACGCCATGCGAACGGCCGAACTCGCGCAGCCGCTCGAGGTCCGACGCGCTCGGCGCGCTCAGGACGCGCGCGACGAGCACCGTGGCGCGCTCGCCGACCGCGACTTCGATCTGCGGTAGGCGCTCGGCGACCGACAGCGTGCCGATCAGCTCGCCGAGCGCCTCGCACAGTGCACCGACCGGCGGGGCCAGCACCTCGCAGCTGCGCACGTCCGCGAGCCGTGGCGAGGTGCGTTCCCGAAATCCCACGATCGCCCGGCCGCTGCGCGGCAGCACCCGCACGCCGAGCCGCGCGCGCCGCCGGTAGTGGTAGCTCGGTCCCGTCAGGGGTGCGAGCCACGCCTCGGGCTCGACGTGCCCGATCCGCGCCAGCGCGTTCGCGAGTTCCCGGCCCTTGGCCTCGACCTGCGCCGCCGGCGCGAGGTGCTGCAGCGCGCAGCCGCCGCAGCGTCCGTAGTGCGCGCAGGCGGGATCAACGCGCACCGGCGAGGCCGCGCGCACCTCGAGGAGGATCGCCTCGTCGTGCCGCGCACGGCGCCGCAGCCTTCTCAGCAGCACGCGCTCGCCCGGCAGCGCCCCGGCGACGAACACCGCCTTGCCGCCCAGGCGCGCGACACCGCGGCCGTCGTGGTCGAGGTCGACGACCTCGGCCTCCTCGGCCTCCCGCATCAAGCCGGTCCGCCCGCCGGCGCCGCCCGCTCGAGCACCGCGACCGCGAGCACGAACCCGCCCTCGTCGGTCAGCGTCACGTGGCCGGCGCCGGCCCCGAGCTTGGCGGCGACCGCCGCGCCGCGCGTCGACCACACGACCTCGGGCCGCCCCCAGGCGTTCTGGACCACGCCGCAGTCGCGGATCCAGACCCCGTGCGCGAAGCCCGTGCCGAGCGCCTTGACGATCGCCTCCTTGGCGGCGAAGCGCTGGCTCAGGAAGCGCACGGCGCGACCCTCGGTGGCCGGCAGTCGCTCGAAGCGCGCGAGCTCCTCGGGCATCAGCAGCCGCTCGATGAAGTGGCGTCCGAAGCGCCGGTGGCTCGCCGCGATCCGCGCGACCTCGACGAGGTCGGTGCCGATGCCGAAGATCATCCGCCGCGCGCCTCGCGCATCAGCCGCTTCATCTCGCGCACCGCGGCATCGAGGCCCGAGAAGATCGACCGCGCGATGATCGCGAAGCCGATGTTGAGCTCGACGATCTCTGGGATCGCGGCGACCGGCTGCACGTTGTGGTAGTCGAGGCCGTGGCCGGCGTTGACGAGCAGCCCCGCGGCGCTGCCCATGCGCGCCGCGCTCGCCAGCCGGTGCAGTTCCTCGGCGCGCCGCTCGCCGTCGGCCTCCGCGTAGGCGCCGGTGTGCAGCTCGACCGCCGGCGCGCCGATCGCGAGCGCCGCATCGATCTGGCTGGGATCCGGGTCGATGAACAGCGACACGCGGATGCCCGCCTCGGCGAGCGCCGCGCAGGCCGCGCGCAGCGGCGCCTGCGCCGCGGCCGCGTCGAGCCCGCCCTCGGTCGTCACCTCGGTGCGCTTCTCGGGCACGAGGCACACGTCGGCCGGCCGGATGCGTCGCGCGATCGCGATCATCTCGGGCAGGGCCGCCATCTCGAGGTTCATGCGCGTCTGCAGCGACTCCGCGAAGCGCTCGACGTCGCGGTCCTGGATGTGGCGGCGGTCCTCGCGCAGGTGCAGCGTGATCGAGTCGGCGCCCGCCTGCTCGGCGGTCAGCGCCGCGAGCAGCGGATCCGGAAAGCGCGCGCGCCGTGCCTGGCGGACGGTGGCGACGTGGTCGATGTTGACGCCGAGCGCGATGTCGCGGGCGCCGATCGGGTTCAGGCTCATCCTCAACGCTCCTCTGTGCGCAGGCCGCGGACCGCGCGCGCGACCTTGCGGGTCGCGAGCTCGCGGCCGTCGAGCGCCGCGGCGATCGCGGCGCCGAGCAAGCGGCGGGCGCTCGCGAGCGATGCGTCGTCGGCGAGGGACTCGCCGGCGAGTGCGAGCAGCTCGGCACCGCGCACCGCGCCCGGCGCGCCGGCCGGGGCCTCCCCGACGACGCCGCGGCCCGCGTCCACATGATAGTACCGCGACGACTCGACCCGGGCGCCGTCGGCGGCGAGGTGCGAGTAGTCCATTCCGAGCCCGAGCGCCTCGAGCAGTCGCTTCTCAAACAGCCGCAGCGCCCGCGCCTCTGCCGCGGGCGTCGCGAGCGCCGTGAGCGCGAGCGCGTACGCCTCGTAGATGTCCGGGTGCGGGTCGACCCGCTCGATCAGCTTGAGCACGAGCTCGTTGAGGTAGAAGCCGCTCATCAGGCACCCGGGCGCGACCGGCACCGGGGGCGCGGCGAGCTCGACGCCGGTCAGCGTGCCGCCGTCACCCGAGCCCGTCCACGACACGAGCAGCGGCACGAACGGCTGCAGCAACGGCGCCGCGCGGCTGCCGGCGCGGCGCACGCCCTTGGCGAACAGCGCAATCCGTCCGTGGTCGCGGGTCAGCAGCTCGAGGATCCGGCTCGAGTCGCGCCAGTCCCGCTGGTGCAGCAGGAACGAAGGCTCCAGCAGCACGCGCCGCGCGGCGGTCACAGCGGGTCGCCGTCGTAGCCGAACTCGCGGAGCGCGCGGGCGCTGTCGGCCCAGTTGTCCTTGACCTTCACCCAGAGCTCGAGGTGCGTGCGCCGGCCGTACAGCCGGTTGAGCTCGAGCCGCGCGCTCTTGCCGATCTCCTTGAGGCGCGCGCCGTTCTCGCCGATGACGATCGCCTTCTGGCCCTCGCGCTCGACCCAGATGACGGCGTTGATCGCGACGCGTCCGTCGGGCGTCTCCTCGATGTTCTCGATCTCGACCGTGATGCCGTAGGGCAGCTCCTGCTGCAGCCGCAGCGTCAGCTTCTCGCGGATGATCTCCGCGGCCCGGAAGCGGTCCGAGCGGTCGGTGACCTGGTCGGGCGGGAACAGCGGCGGCGACTGCGGCAGGTGCTTGGCGAGCGCGAGCGGCAGCGCCGAGACGTTGTCGTGCTTGAGCGCCGACAGCGGCACCACCTCGACGAACGGGAAGCGCGCCGAAATGTCGGCGATGAACGGCAGCAACCGCTCGCGCGGCTGCGCGCGATCGGCCTTGTTGACGACCAGCACCGCCGGGCGCCCCGCCTCGCGGATGCGCTCGAGCACGCGCTCGTCCTCGCTCGTGAAGCGCAGCGCCTCGACGACGAACGCGACGAGGTCGGCGTCGGCGAGGCTCGAGGCCGCGGTCCGGTTCATCACGACGTTCAGCATCCGGCGCTGCCCGGCGTGCAGGCCCGGCGTGTCGACGAGCGCGATCTGGAATCCCGGGCGGTTCAGGAGACCCACGATCCGATGGCGGGTCGTCTGCGGCCGCGGCGTGACGATGCTGAGTTTGCGCTCGAGCAGCGCGTTCAGCAGCGTCGACTTGCCGACGTTGGGGCGCCCGACGAGCGCCACGAACCCGGCACGGTGTGCATCGCTCATCGGGCCGCCCGGCGCGCCTCGAGCGACTCGAGCAGGCGCTCGGCCGCCTGCTGTTCGGCGCGCCGGCGGCTGGTGCCACGGCCGTCGGCGCTCGCGCCGAGCGGGCCGACGAGGCAGCGCACGCAGAACAGCTGCTCGTGCGGCTCGCCGCCGATGCTCTCGACGCTGTAGGCCGGCAGGCCGAGCCCGCGCGCCTGCAGGTATTCCTGCAGCCGCGTCTTCGGGTCCTTCGGCGGCGGCGCGGCCTTCAGTGCCGCGAGCCGCGGCTGCCACAACCGCTCGATGACCGCGCGCGCGGCGTCGAGGCCACCGTCGAGGTAGGTCGCGCCGAGCAGCGCCTCGAAGGCATCCGCGAGCGTCGAGCGACGCCGATAGCCGCCGGAGCGCAGCTCGCCCGGGCCGAGCCTGAGGTGCGCGCCGACGTCGATCGCCTCGGCGACGTCGGCGAGCGCCTCGCCGCTGACGAGCGCGGCGCGGTAGCGGCTGAGGTCGCCCTCGGTGGCCGCGCCGAGTTCGCGGTAGAGCATCTCGGCGACCACGAACGACAGCACCGCGTCTCCCAGGAACTCGAGGCGCTCGTTGTCGGCGCCGCCGGCGCTGCGGTGCGTCAGCGCGCGGGCGAAGAGACCCGCATCACGCGGCCGCCAGCCGAAGCGCGCCGCGAGCCACCCGAGCTCGGCGCCGGGCGCCGCGTCGGTCACGGCGTTCCCGAGGCATTCAGGAGCACGGTCTTGTCGAAGTGGACGACGAAGCCGACGTTGCCGAGGAAGCTGGTCTCGGCGTCGTAGGCGGCGTGCACGGCCCAGTTGGGGCCTTCCTTGGTGATCTCGACGGCCTTCCAGTCGAGCGACTTGATGTCCTCGATGTCGAAGCGCTTCTCGAGCGCGATGCGCATCTGTGCCGGGCCGCCCTCGGCGTCGCTCTTCAAGCCCTCGAGCGCCTTGACGACGTTGAAGTACTCAAGGTACACGGGCACCAGCCGGATGCCGGCGTAGACGAATATCCCCACGAACGCGATCAGTATCGCCAGCCCCAGGGTCGTCATGCCGCGCTCGCGGCGCCGAGCTCGATCGCGCATTGTCTGCCCTCTTGCGAACACTCAGTGGACTGCGGTGCCGAGCCGCTTCCAGCGCGGAATCCACGAGGCATCGAAGCTCGCCCAGATCCGCACCGCCTTGCCGACCAGGTTCTCCTCGGGGACGTACCCGAGGTCGAAGCGGCTGTCGGCGCTGTTGTCGCGGTTGTCACCCATGAAGAAATAGTACCCCGGCGGCACCTCGAAGACGCCGACCGGCGTGTTCGGGCCTCCGGCCGGCGAGAAATGCCGCTCCTGCGCCGGGATCGGGCACTCGTAGAAGCTGCGCTTGCCACACCGGCCGCGGTGGATGTCGGTCGGGCAGTACATGATGCGGTGCTCGTGGCCGCCCAGCACCTCGACGCCCTGGCGGAAGTTCTCGTAGCAGGCGTCCTCGGTGTAGGTGCCGACGTCGCGCGCGATCATCTCCTTGCCGTTGACCCAGACCGCGTCGCTGCGCACCTCGATGCGGTCGCCCGGCAGCCCGACGAGCCGCTTGATGTAGTTGACGTTGGGCTCACTGGGCTTCCTGAACACGATGACGTCGCCGCGCTCGGGCTCGCCGATCGCGACGATCTTGCTGTTGAGGACCGGGAGCCGGAGCCCGTAGCTGAACTTGTTGACGAAGATGAAGTCGCCGTCGAGCAGCGTCGGCATCATCGAGTCGGACGGGATCCGAAACGGCTCGAACAGGAACGAGCGCACCACGAGCACGATCAGGATGATCGGGAAGAACGAGCGGCAGTACTCGACGACGACCGGCTCCGGTGCCTCGGCCGCGCGCCAGCGCACGAACACCAGCCTGTCGAGCGCCCACCAGACGCCGGTGATGGCCGCGAAGCCCACCAGCAGCGCCGAGAAGTCGATCTGGCCGCGCAGCGCCGCGTAGATCAGGTACGCGACGACGACGACCGGTGGCACGTCGCGCAGCAGGTTTCCCTTCGGGGCCGGCGCGCTCATTTCTTGCCCACTTGCAGCACCGCGAGGAAGGCTTCCTGCGGAATCTCGACCGAACCGACCTGCTTCATGCGCTTCTTGCCCTCTTTCTGCTTCTCGAGAAGCTTGCGCTTGCGGCTGACGTCGCCGCCGTAGCACTTCGCGAGCACGTTCTTGCGCATCGCCTTGACCGTGGCGCGCGCGACGACCTGGCTGCCGATCGCGGCCTGGATCGCGACCTCGAACATCTGCCGCGGGATCAGCTCCTGCATCTTGTCGACGAGCTCGCGGCCGCGCTGGTAGGCGTTGTCGCGGTGCACGATCAGGCTGAGCGCATCGACGCGGTCGCCGTTGATCAGCACGTCGAGCTTGACGAGGTTGGCGGCCTGGAAGCGGTTGAACTCGTAGTCGAAGGACGCGTAGCCGCGGCTGACGCTCTTCAGCCGGTCGAAGAAGTCGAGCACGACGTCGGCGAGCGGCAGCTCGTACTGCAGCGACACCTGGTTGCCGACGTACAGCAGCTTCTTCTGCACGCCGCGCTTCTCGGTGCACAGCCCGAGCACGCCGCCGACGTGCTCCGGCGGCACGAGGATGTTCGCGGTGATGATCGGCTCGCGCATCTCCTCGATGCGGTCGGTCGGCGGCAGCTTCGAGGGGTTGTCGACGAAGGAGGTCTCGCCGTCGGTGGTCACGACCTCGTAGACGACCGTCGGGGCGCTGGTGACGAGGTCGAGACCGTACTCGCGCTCGAGCCGCTCCTGGACGATCTCCATGTGCAAGAGCCCCAGGAACCCGATCCGAAAGCCAAAGCCTAGCGCACTCGACACCTCGGGCTCGAAGTAGAGCGCCGAGTCGTTGAGCTTGAGCTTGTGCAGGGCGTCGCGGAACTGCTCGTAGTCGTCGGACGACACCGGGAAGAGCCCGGCGAACACGCGCGGCTGGATGCGCTTGAAGCCCGGCAGCGGCGTCTTGCAGGGGTCCGACTCGAGCGTGATCGTGTCGCCGACCGGCGCCCCGTCGATCTCCTTGATGCCCGCCATCACGAAGCCGACCTCGCCGGCGCCGAGTTCCTCGCCGTCGACGCGCTTGGGCGTGAACCGGCCGAGGCGCGTGCACTCGTGCGCGCGGCCGGTCGACCAGACGCGGATCTTCTGGCCGCGCCGGAGGCGCCCGTTCATGACCCGCACCAGCGACACGACGCCGACGTAGTTGTCGAACCACGAGTCGATGATCAGCGCCTGCAGCGGCTGCTCAGGGTCGCCCTTGGGCGCGGGGATGCGCGCGACGATTGCCTCGAGGAGCTCATCGACGTTCTCGCCGGTCTTCGCCGACACCAGCACCGCGTCGGCGGCCGGGATGCCGATGATCTCCTCGATCTCCTTGATGACGCGCGCCGCGTCCGCCGACGGCAGATCGATCTTGTTGATGACCGGCAGCACCTCGAGGCCCTGGTCGAGCGCCGTGTAGCAGTTGGCGACGCTCTGCGCCTCGACGCCCTGGGCCGCGTCGACGACCAGCAGCGCACCCTCGCAGGCCGCGAGCGAGCGCGAGACCTCGTAGGAGAAGTCGACGTGCCCTGGGGTGTCGATGAAGTTCAGCTGGTAGTCGACGCCGTCGCGCGCGCGGTAGTGCAGCGTCACGCTCTGGGCCTTGATCGTGATGCCGCGCTCGCGCTCGAGGTCCATCGAGTCGAGCACCTGCTCCTGCATCTCGCGCTGCTCGAGTCCGCCGCACAGCTGGATCAGGCGGTCGGCGAGCGTGGACTTGCCGTGGTCGACGTGCGCGATGATCGAGAAATTGCGAATCGGGGGCATGCGGATCGACGGCTCCTGCCGGCGACCGCAGCCGGGCCAGCGCTCGGATTATAGCAGCCGGGCCTCGCCGGCCCCTCGACCGGACGCGTCCCACAGCCGACTGAGCGCGTCCCAGTCGAGGCGCCCGTAGGCCGCCGGTTCGCCGTCGACGAGCAGCACCGGGATCCGATGACCATAACGTCGGCGCGCGGTCGCGTCGGCATCGACGTCGAGGACCTCGATGCGCTCGCCGCGCGCCTCGGCCCAGGGCGCGAGCTCGGCGAGCAACTCCTCACACAGGTGACAGCCCGCGCGGCTGTAGAGCGTCAGGCGGCTCACTGCGACGGCGGGGCGAGCGCGCTGGCCGCGCCGACTCCGAAGCGCTGCGGCTTCGCCGGCGCGACGCCCGCTGCGATCAGCTCCACCGTCCGCGGCGGCACCTCGCCGACGGCGGTCACCTGGTGTCCGGCGACGACGCGCGAGTAGACGAACGCCGAGCCGACGCGTCCCTGCCCCTCCGTTGCCTGGCGCGGCGGCGCGGGCGGGCTCTCGATGAACACCGACACCGAGGCGAGGCCGTCGGAGAGCACGAGGTGCGTCACCGGACGGTCGCTGCCCGGCAGGCGCTGCTCGCTCGAGGCGCTGACGTGAAAGCCGGGCGGCAGCTGCACGAGCTGCCACGGCAGCGCGTCGCCGAGCGCGTGCTGCGTGCCGTCCGGCTGGCGCACCCACGCGAAGGACGAGGCGTCGACGTCCGGGTGGAACACGCTGTCCGGCAGCGCGCCGCCGACCTTGAGCGAAGTGAACAGCACCTGCTCGAGCATGCGGCCGTCGGCGTCGCACAGATCGGTGCGCACCGGCATCTTGTTGGCCTCGTCGATCCACAGCCGGTAGCCGAAGCGGTAGCCGTCGAGCGGGTTGATCGTCAGCACGCGCGCGGGCCGGCCGAGCACCATCGCGCGCTCGCCGAGATCGAGCCGGTAGTTCGACTCGAGCGAGGCGTCGAAGCTCGGCAGCGTGCCGAGCAGGGTGCCCGAGGCAGGCTCGCTCTCGACGAGCACCTCGTGCGCATCAGGCAGGTAGCACTGCAGCTCCGAGCCGTTGCGGATGAACTCGCGGCCGGCGCCCGAGAGATTGACGAGCCGTTCGGAGATCTTGCCGTCCTTGACGCGATGGAAGATCCGGAGCTTCTCGACGCGACCGTTCGCGAGGTGCAGGAACTCGCCCTGGTAGTTGTGCGCCGCGAGCGCCTCATGCATCGCCGCGAGCCACTGGCGCGCAGCGTCGTCGGCGAGGGCCGTGCCGGTCACGAGCGCCGCGCCGAGCAGGCACCCGAGGAGCTGGGCCGCGGCCGCGCGCCGCTCGCTCATCGTGCCGGCGCCGGCGCGCCGGTCCCGTCGGCGACCAGGTGGATCAGCACGCTCTGCCCGGCGAACGGGGCACTCGCCTGCGAGTGCGCGACGACGTAGTTCGCGAGCATCGCCTCGGGGATCGTGCCGAGCGGCGCGCGTGTCGCGGCCGGTGTCACGTAGATCGGTGGCTCGCTCGAATCCTGCGGGTACGATGGCAGCACGCGCGCCACCGGCGCCGGCGCGGCGGTGCGGATCGCGGCGACCTGCGCCGGAACGCTGGTCGCGACCGGGCCCTGGCGCAGCACGAGAACCGCGACCGTCGCGACGCTGGCGGCGACCGCGAGCCCGGCGAGCGGCCTCACCCAGCGCGCGATGTGCAGGCTGCGCCGCGCCGCGTGGCGCGGCGCCGGCAGCGGTGGCTCGGCCGCGATCGCGGCGCTGACCCGCATCGCGAAGTCGGCGCGCGCCTGCACGCGCTCGCCGCGCAGCACGTCGCCGCACATCCGATAGCGCCGCAGCCGGGACGTGAGCTCGGCCTCGCGCGCGATGCGCTTCAGCAGCAGCGTCGTTTCCTCCGGAGGCAGCTCGCCGTCCAGCAGCGCCGACAGCTGTTCGTTCAGGATGTCGCTCATGTACCAGCCTCGATCCGGGCGAGCAGCAGCATACGTCATTCCTCGGTCCGGCCAAGGCCGGCGGCAAATATCGGGCGAAGCTTCTTGTCGATCGCCTCGCGGGCGCGGAAGATCCGCGAGCGCACCGTCCCGACCGGGCAGTCCATCGCCGCGGCGATCTCCTCGTAGGAGAGCCCGTCGATCTCGCGCAGCACGATCGCGGTCCGCAGGTCCTCGGGCAGCTCCGCCATCGCCCCATCGACGGTCGCGCGGATCTCGTCGGTCAGCAGCAGGTGCTCGGGGGTCTCGTCGTCCTTGAGCCGCGCATGCATCTCGAACTGCTCCGGATCCTGCAGATCCAGGTCGTAGTCGACGGGGCGGCGCTTGCTGGACACGAGTGCGTTCTTCGCAGTGTTGATCGCTATCCGGTACAACCACGTATAAAAGGCGCTGTCGCCGCGGAACGAGGGCAGCGCCCGGTAGGCCTTGATGAAGGCGTCCTGGGCCACGTCCTCCGCTTCCATCGCATCGCGGATGTAGCGCATCACGAGCTTCAGGACCTTGTGCTGGTACCTCAGCACCAGCACGTCGAAGGCCCCCCGATCGCCGCGCTGCACCCGCTCGACCAGGGCGAGATCGCTCTGTTCGGCGGTCACGACTCGTGCTCCGTGCGCCCGGGACGCCCGGAGCCGATCGTATAGACCGGGCGCTGCTCGGAAAGTTCGCCGCCGCCCGGGTGAGTGATTTCCGCAACAATGCGGGTGATTGCTGAGACCGCCGTCACGGAACCCCTCAGGCAGAGGTCGGCGAGCTCGGGGTCGGGCAGTTCGAGCAGCGCCCGGAAGGCCGCCCGCTCCTCCTCCGGTGCCGTTGCCCAGCGTTTGTCGAGGTAGCGGGCGAGGAGCATGTCGAGCTCTTGCATGCCGCGCCGGCAGCGCCAGCGCAGGCGGTGAAGCTCGGCCTCGGACCCGGTCAACGGAGCCTCAGTGCTGCCGCTCGACGAGCAGCTTCTTGATCTCGGCGATCGCCCGGGCCGGGTTCAGGTCCTTGGGGCAGGCCTCGGTGCAGTTCATGATCGTGTGGCACCGGTACAGCCTGAACGGGTCGTCGAGCGCGTCGAGGCGCTCGCCGGTCGCCTCGTCGCGCGAGTCGACGATCCAGCGGTAGGCCGCGAGCAGGGCCGCCGGCCCCAGGTAACGGTCGCTGTTCCACCAGTAGCTCGGGCAGCTCGTCGAGCAGCAGGCGCACAGGATGCACGCCGAGGGCCGGTCGACCTTCTCCTGGTCCTCCTTGCTCTGCAGCCGCTCGCGGTCGGGCGGTGGCGGTGTGCGCGTCTGCAGCCACGGCTTGATCGCGGCGTACTGCGCGTAGAAGTTCGTCAGGTCCGGCACCAGGTCCTTGATGACCGGCAGGTGCGGCAGCGGGAAGATCCTGACGTCGCCGCGCACCTCGTCGATCGCCTTGGTGCAGGCGAGGGTGTTGGTGCCGTCGATGTTCATCGCGCAGCTGCCGCAGATGCCCTCGCGGCACGAGCGGCGGAACGTCAGCGTCGCGTCGACCTCGTTCTTGATCTTGAGCAGCGCGTCCAGAACCATCGGACCGCAGTGGTCGAGGTCGATGCCGTAGCGGTCGATGCGCGGCTTCTCGCCGCTGTCCGGGTCGAAGCGGTAGATCTGGAACGTCTTGACGCGCTTCGCCCCGTCCGGCGCCGCATGGCTGCGGCCGGGGATGTCGCGATAGCGGGAGTCGGGGGGCAGCTTGAACTCGGCCATGAAGTGGACCCTTTCGCGCGCGCTCAGTAGGTGCGCGCCTTCGGCGGAATCGGCTCGACGTCGTTGGTCAGCGTCTGCATGTGGACCGGCCGGTACTCGATCCGTACCCGGCCCGCGGCGTCGACCCAGGCGAGCGAGTGCTTCTGCCAGTTGACGTCGTCGCGCGCGCTGAAGTCCTCGCGCGCGTGCGCGCCGCGGCTCTCGGTGCGGTTCGCCGCGGAGCGGATCGTCGCCATCGCCTGGTAGAGCAGGTTCTCGAGCTCGAGCGTCTCGACGAGGTCGGTGTTCCAGACGAGCGAGCGGTCCTTGATGCCGACGTCGGCGAACGAGGCGAAGGTGCGCGCGAGCTTGTCGCAGCCCTCGTTCAGCGTCGCGCCGGTGCGGAACACCGCGGCATCGGCCTGCATCGTGCGCTGCATCTCGAGGCGGATCTCGGCCGTCGGGCGCGGGCCGCTCGCGTTCCTGAGCCGGTCGAGCCGCGCCACCGCATCGCTGCCCGCCCCCTTCGGCAGCGGCCGGTGCACGGTGCCGGGCTTGATGTTGTCGGCGGCGCGGCGCGCGGCGGCGCGGCCGAAGACGACGAGGTCGAGCAGCGAGTTCGAGCCCAGGCGGTTCGCGCCGTGCACCGAGACGCAGGCCGCCTCGCCCACCGCCATCAGCCCCGGCACCAGGCTCTCCGGGTCGCCGTTGCGCAGCGTCACGACCTCGCCGTGGACGTTGGTCGGGATGCCGCCCATGTTGTAGTGCACGGTCGGCAGCACCGGGATCGGCGCCTTGTTGACGTCGACGCCGGCGAAGATGCGCGCGGTCTCGGCGATGCCGGGCAGCCGTTCTCTGATGACCTCGGGCCCGAGGTGCTCGAGGTGCAGGTGGATGTGGTCCTGGTGCGGACCGACGCCCCGGCCCTCGCGGATCTCGATCGTCATCGAGCGCGACACGACGTCGCGGCTCGCGAGGTCCTTGGCGTTCGGCGCGTAGCGCTCCATGAAGCGCTCGCCCTTGGAGTTCGTCAGGTACCCGCCCTCGCCGCGCGAGCCCTCGGTGATCAGGCACCCGGCGCCGTAGATCCCGGTCGGGTGGAACTGGACGAACTCCATGTCCTGCAGCGGCAGGCCGGCGCGCGCGACGATGCCGCCGCCATCGCCCGTGCAGGTGTGCGCCGAGGTGCACGAGAAGTAGGCGCGGCCGTAGCCGCCGGTCGCGAGCACGACCGCGTGGGCGCGAAAGCGGTGCAGCCGCCCGGTCGCGAGGTCGAGCGCGACGACGCCACGGCACTCGCCGTGCTCCATGATGAGGTCGAGCGCGAAGTACTCGATGAAGAAGGTCGCGTCGTGCTTCAGCGACTGCTGGTAGAGCGTGTGCAGCATCGCGTGGCCGGTGCGGTCGGCCGCGGCGCAGGTGCGCTGCGCGATGCCCTTGCCGTAGTGGGTCGTCATGCCGCCGAACGGCCGCTGGTAGATGCGCCCGTCCTCGGTGCGCGAGAACGGCACGCCGTAGTGCTCGAGCTCGATGACCGCGCTCGGCGCCTCCTTGCACATGTACTCGATCGCGTCCTGGTCGCCGAGCCAGTCCGAGCCCTTGAT
>DATKOR010000011.1:0-43754 GCA_035524495.1 Steroidobacteraceae bacterium | reverse complement strand
AGCACCGGGGCGAGATCGAAGCGAAAGCCGTCGACGTGCAGCGCCTCGGCCCACCACCGCAGGCTGTCGAGGATCAGTTCCCGCGCCGCCGGCCGCGAGCCGTCGATCGTGTTGCCGGTCCCGGTGTAGTTCTCGTAGCGGCCCGGGTCGCCGGGGCGCAGCCGGTAGTAGCCGGCGTTGTCGAACCCCTTCCAGCTCAACACGAGCCCCGTGCCGTCGCCCTCCGCCGTGTGGTTGAAGACGACGTCCATGATCACTTCGATGCCGGCCGCGTGCAGCGCGCGCACCATCTGGCGGAACTCGCCGAACGGATCCTTCAGCGCGTACTGACTGGCCGGCGCCGACCACGCGACCGGGTTGTAGCCCCAGTAGTTGACGAGCCCGCGCTCGACGAGGAAACGCTCGCTCATGAACGCCTGGCACGGCAACAGTTCGACCGCGGTGACGCCCAGGCGCTTCAGCCAGTCGATGACCGCGGGTTCGGCGAGCCCGAGGTACGTGCCGCGTAGCGCCGGCGGCACGAGCGGGTGCTGCGCCGTGAAGCCCTTGACGTGCAGTTCGTAGATGACGGTGTCGCACCACGGCGTCGCCGGCGGGCGCACGTCGCCCCAGTCGTACGCGGCATCGACGATGCGGGCGCGCGGGATCGCGTCCGCGCTATCGAGCGCGGCGTGCGCGCCACCGTCGAGGAGCGCGTTCGAGAGCGTCGGGACGCCGGTCAGCGCGCGCGCACAGGGATCGATCAGCAGCTTGCGCGGGTTGCAGCGCAGCCCGCGCTCCGGCGCGAACGGCCCGTGGACGCGGTAGGCGTACAGACCGCCCGCCGCCGCGAACGGCGCCGGCAGGTGGCCGTGCCAGACGTCGCCGGTCCGCGCCGGCAGCGCAACGACGCCGCGCGGCGCTCCGCTGCCTTCCTCGTACAGGCAGAGCTCGACCGCATCGGCGACCGAGGAATGCACCGCGAAATTGACGCCGCGCCCGGTCGGGGTCGCGCCGAGCGGCGAGGGCCGGCCCTTCTCGATCGCCGCGCGCAGCGCCGCCGCCTGCCCGTCGATGCTCACCGCGCCGCCACCGCGCCCCTCAGGCGCGCCTCAGGATCAGCGCGCCGAGGGGCGGCAACGCGAGCCTGAGCGACCATTGCCGCCCGTGAGCGCCTGGCTCGGCCGCCTCGACCTCGCCCGCCGGCGAGTACCCGGAGCCGCCGTAGCGCGGATCATCGGAGTCGAGGAGCTTGCAGTAGCGGCCCGGCGCATCGACGCCGATCCAGTAGTCATCGCGCGGCACCGGCGTTGCGTTGAACACGCACACGAACGGCGCACCCGCGTCGCCACCGGTCGCGCGGCGCTCGAACGCGAACACGCTCTGCGCGGCGTTGTGCAGGTCGATCCACTGGAAGCCCTCGGGATCGGCGTCGCTGCCGTGGAGCTGCACGCTGTCGCGATACAGCCGGTTCAGGTCGCGGTTGAAGTCGCTGAGCGCGCGGTGCCGGGGGTTCTCGAGCAGGCCCCAGTCGAGGGCCTCGCCGTCGCGCCACTCGTGCCACTGGCCGAACTCCGAGCCCATGAACAGCAGCTTCTTTCCCGGGTGCGCCGTCATGTAGGCGAGCAGCAGCCGGTAGTTCGCGCGCTTCTGCCACTCGTCGCCCGGCATCTTGTCGATCAGCGCGCGTTTGCCGTGCACGACCTCGTCGTGCGAGATCGGCAGCATGAAGCGCTCCGACCAGGCGTACATGAACGAGAACGTCACGAGCCGGTGCTCGTGGCTGCGGTACACGGGGTCGAGCGCGAAGTAGCGCAGCGTGTCGTTCATCCACCCCATGTTCCACTTGAACGTGAAGCCGAGGCCGCCGAGGTGGGTCGGCTGCGTGACGCCGCCGAAGGCCGTCGACTCCTCGGCGATCATCATCGCGCCGGGCGCGTACTCGCCGACCGCCCAGTTGAGGTGGCGCAGGAACTCGATCGCCTCGAGGTTCTCGCGGCCGCCGAAGCGGTTCGGCACCCACTCGCCGGGCGCGCGGCTGTAGTCGAGGTACAGCATCGAGGCGACCGCATCGACCCTGAGGCCGTCGATGTGGAACTCGTTGAGCCAGTAGAGCGCGTTGGCGACGAGGAAGTTGCGCACCTCGTTGCGGCCGAAGTTGAAGATCTTCGTGCCCCAGTCCATGTGCTCGCCCTGGCGCGGGTCGGCGTGCTCGTAGAGCGCGCTGCCGTCGAACTCGACGAGGCCGTGGGCGTCCTTCGGGAAGTGCGCCGGCACCCAGTCCATCAGCACGCCGAGGCCCGCGGCGTGGCAGCGATCGACGAACGCACGCAGCGCGTCGGGCGAGCCGAAGCGCGAGGTCGGCGCGTAGTAGCCGGCCACCTGGTAACCCCACGAGCCGTCGTAGGGATGCTCGGCGACGCCCATGAGCTCGAGGTGCGTGTAGCCCATCGAGAGCGCGTACGGGATCAGCTGCTCGGCGGCCTCGTGCCAGTTCATGAACGGCGGCTCGCGACCCGGGACCTGCCGCCACGAGCCGAGGTGCACCTCGTAGACGCTGATCGGGCGCCGGCGCGGGTCGGTCGCGCGGCGCGCGGCGAGCCAATCGGCGTCGTGCCACTCGTAGCCCTCGAGGTCGGCGACCACCGAGCAGTTGCCGGGCCGCAGTTCCATCGCCAGGCCGTAGGGATCGGACTTGAGCTGGGTCGCGCCCGAGGCGGTGCGGATCTCGTACTTGTAGCGCGAGCCGGCGCCGACGCCCGGGATGAAGAGCTCCCAGACCCCGCTCGAGGCGCGCGCGTGCATCGTGTGCTTGCGCCCGTCCCACAGGTTGAACGGGCCGACGACGCTGACGCGCGCTGCGTTCGGTGCCCAGACCGCGAAGCGCGTCCCGGGAAGGCCCGCGCGCACCGTCGGGTGCGCGCCGAGCTTCGCCCAGATCCGGTGGTGCGTGCCCTCGCCGAACAGGTGCAGGTCGTAGTCCGACAGCTGCGGCGCGAAGAAGTACGGGTCGTGCTTGATCAGCTCGTGGCCATCGCGGTAGCGGATGCGCAGCCGGTACGGCAGCAGCGGGCGCCGGTACGGCACGCGGCCCTCGAACAACCCGGCCGGGTGCTGCCGCTTCAGGGGGCGCGCGGCGGCCGGCGCCTCGTCCTCCCAGAACACGGCGACCTCGGTGGCGTCGGGCTCGAGCACGCGCACGAAGCAGACCGGCTGCTCGTCCTCGCGCGCGACCTCGTGGTAGCCGAGCACGGAACGCGGCTCGCGATGGCGCGCCGAGACGATCGACTCGACCTCGGCCGCCGTGAGTCGCGGGCGGGAGCTGCGTCGCTTGCGGGGGGTCGCCATCAGATCGTCGGCCGGATGTTCCAGATGCGCTCAGCATACTCGCGGATGCTGCGGTCGCTCGAGAAGTAGCCCATGCCGACGCAGTTGATGACCGACTGCCGCCGCCACGCGTCCGGCGTCGCGTACAGCGCGTCGACGCGCGCCTGCGCGGCGCGGTAGGCATCGAAGTCGCGCAGCACGAGGTACGGCTCGCCGTCGCTCTTCAGCCGGTCGACGATCGCCTGCGCATCATCGAGGTTGTCCGGCGTGAAGTAGCCGCGATCGATCATCGCGAGCGCCTCGGCGAGCTCGGGGTCCGTGGCGAGCACCTGCGTCGGCACGTAGCCACGCGCCCGCTCGGCCGCGACCTCGGCGGCGGTCAGCCCGAAGATGAACAGGTGCTCGGCGCCGATCTGCTCGCTCATCTCGATGTTCGCGCCATCCTGCGTGCCGATCGTCAGCGCCCCGTTGAGCGCCAGCTTCATGTTGCCGGTGCCGGAGGCCTCGAAGCCGGCGGTGGAGATCTGCTCGGAAAGGTCGGCGGCCGGCATGATCCGCTGCGCGAGCGACACGTCGTAGTCCGGCAGGAACACGACCCTGAGCCGCCCGCCGACCGCCGGGTCGCGATTCACGACCCGCGCGACGTTGTTGATCAGGCGGATCACCGCCTTGGCGAGCACGTAGCCGGGCGCCGCCTTGCCGGCGAAGATCACCGTGCGCGGCACGACCGTGGCGCCCGGGTTCGCGCGGATGCGGTTGTAGCGCACGACGACGTGCAGCAGGTTCAGGAGCTGGCGCTTGTACTCGTGGATGCGCTTGACCTGCACGTCGAAGAGCGAGGCCGGGTCGACCTCGACGCCCGCGCGCTCGCGGATCGTCGCCGCGAGATTGAGCTTGTTCGCCTGCTTGACGGCGGCGAAGCGCTCGCGAAAGCCCGCGTCGTCGGCGGCGTGGTGCAGGCGCTCGAGCTCCTCGAGGTCGTTCTCCCAGGCGTGGCCGAGCCGCTCGGACAGCAGCGCGCCCAGGCCCGGATTCGACTCCTTGAGCCAGCGCCGCACCGAGATCCCGTTCGTGACGTTGGTGAAGCGCTCGGGCCAGAGGTTCGCGAAGTCGGCGAAGATCGTCTCGCGCATCAGCGTCGAGTGCAGGCGCGCGACGCCGTTGACCTGCCGGCTGCCGACGACGGCGAGGTGCGCCATGCGCACCCGCCGGCCCTGGTCCTCGTCGATGATCGACATCCGGCGCCGGCGGTCGTGGTCGCCGGGGTGGCGCGCGGACACGGTGTCCAGGAATTCGCGGTTCAGCTGGTAGATGATGCCGAGGTGGCGCGGCAGCAGGCGCTCGAAGAAGGCCACCGGCCAGGTCTCGAGCGCCTCCGGCAGCAGCGTGTGGTTCGTGTAGCCGAAGACGCGCTGCGTGATGTCGAGCGCCTGCCGCCACTCGAGGCCGTGCTCGTCGAGCAGCAGCCGCAGGAGCTCCGCGATCGCGAGCGCGGGGTGCGTGTCATTGAGCTGGATCGCGACCGCGTCGCCGAGCTCGGGTGGCGACCAGCCCTCGGCGAGCAGCGTCGCGAGCAGGTCCTGCAGGCTCGCGCTGACGAAGAAGTACTGCTGGCTGAAGCGCAGCTTCTTGCCCTGCAGCGTCGAGTCGTCGGGATACAGCACGCGCGACAGGTTCTTGGCGGCGATCTGCTCGGTGATCGCGCCGGGATAGTCGCCGGCGTTGAACGCCGCGATGTGGAACGGCATCAGCGCCCGGCCCGACCAGAGCCTCAGGTGGTTGACGGTCGGACTGCGGTTGCCGGGCACCAGGTGGTCGAAGGCGACGGCGAGCACGCGCGAGGTCTCGACCCAGCGATGGCGCGCGCGCCCCTGGGCGACGGCGTCGGCGACGACGCGGCCGCCGAACTCGATCGGGTAGCGCGCCTCGGGGCGCGGCATCTCCCACGGGTCGCGCAGGCGCAGCCAGCTGCTCGCGAGCTCGCGCTGGCCGCCGTCGGCGTCGATGCGCTGCTCGAAGATGCCGTAGTCGTAGCGGATGCCGTAGCCGATCGCCGGGTACCTCAGCGTCGCGAGCGACTCGAGGAAGCACGCGGCGAGGCGCCCGAGTCCGCCGTTGCCGAGCCCCGGATCCTGCTCCTCGGCGGCGATCGCGTCGAAGTCGAAGCCGAGGTCGGCGAGCGCGAGCCGCGTCGCCTCGAGCAGCTCCGAGTCGAGGCTCGACAGCGCGCTCTTGAGCGCGCGCCCCGGCAGGTACTCGACCGAGAGGTAGCACACGCGCTTGACGCGCGCGCGCGCCACGCGCCGCTGGGTCGCGACCCAGCGCGCAGCGAGTTCCTCGCGCACCGCGACCGCGAGCGCCTCGTAGATGTCGCGCGACTTGGCCTTGTCCGGATCGCGGCCGAGGAGTCGCACCAGCCGGTCGAGCAGCACGTCGCGGACGTTGCCGGACGTCAGTGCGCGTCCCGAGAGTGCCTTTTCGCCGCTCACGGCGTCCGCTCGCCTCACCCAAGCGCCCCAGCGGCGCGCGCGCACGATAACCGGTCGCCGGCCGATTCACCATGCCGCGGCGCCAACCCGCCGCCAGCGCACCGTTTTGGGGCGCTCAGGCGCCGGTTTCGAGCTCGAGCCCGGTCACGCGGCGGTAGTTCTTCGGCAGCATCGCGCCGCGCTGCGCGCGCTCGCCGCGATACTCCTGCAGCTCCGCGAAGGACAGCGTCATCGAGCGCTCGCCGCACAGGACGCGAAGCTTCGCGCCCGGCGGAACGACCGCGATCGCGACCACGAGTTCCTCGCGGCTCGCGGCGCGCGCCGCGGGAATGTTGAAGAGCTTGTTGCCGCGTCCCTTCGCGAGCTCGGGCAGCTCGCCGACCGGGAACACGAGCAGCCGGCCGTCCATGCCCTCGCTCGCGGCCGCGACCGCGATCAGCGCCTGCGGATCGGCGACCACCGGCGCCGCGGCGATCGCCTTGGCATTGTCGCCGACCGCGAGCACCGCCTTGCCGGCGCGGTTGCGCGCGTAGAGGTCCTCGAGCTTGGCGATGAAGCCGTAACCGGCGTCGGTCGCGAGCACGTAGCGGTCGGCGGGCTCGCCGATCATGACGCCGGCGAAGGTCGCGCCCTCCGGCGGGTCGACGCGCCCCGAGAGCGGCTCGCCCTGGCCACGCGCCGACGGCAGCCCGTGGGCCGGCAGACTGTAGGTGCGGCCGGTCGAGTCGAGGAACACCGCCTGCTGCGTGCTCTTGCCGCGCGCCGCCGCCTGGAAGCCGTCGCCGGTCTTGTACGAGAGCGAGCGCGGATCGATTTCGTGGCCCTTCGCCTGCCGCACCCAGCCGGCGGTCGAGAGCACGACCGTCACGGGCTCCGTGACGACGAGCTCGGTCTCGTCGATCGCCTTCGCCGCTTCGCGCTCGACGATCTTGGTGCGGCGCTTGTCGCCGTACTTCTCGGCGTCGGCGACCAGCTCGCTGCGGATCAGCTTCTTGAGCCGCGCCGGGCTCTTCAGCGTCTTCTCCAGCTCGTCGCGCTCGGCGGCGAGCTCGGCCTGCTCGGCCTTGATCCTCATCTCCTCGAGCTTCGCGAGGTTGCGCAGCTTGGTCTCGAGGATCGCCTCGGCCTGCTCGCTCGAGAGCTTGAAGCGCTTCATCAGCACCGGCTTCGGCTCGTCCTCGCGCCTGACGATGCGGATCACCTCGTCGAGGTTCAGGTACGCGATCAGCAGGCCTTCGAGGATGTGCAGCCGCGCGTTGACCTTGCCGAGCCGGTACTCGAGCCGGCGCGTGACGGTGCGCTGGCGGTATGACAGCCACTCGACCAGGAGCTCCTTGAGCCCCAGCACCCGCGGCCGGCCGTCGAGCGCGATGACGTTGAGGTTGACGCGGTAGGTGCGCTCGAGGTCGGTGGTCGCGAACAGGTGCGCCATCAGCTGCTCGACGTCGACGCGGTTCGACCGCAGTTCGAGCACGATGCGCGTCGGGTCCTCGTGATCGGACTCGTCGCGGATGTTCTCGACCATCGGCAGCTTCTTGGCGCGGATCTGCGTTGCGACCTGCTCCTGGATCTTGGCGCCGGACACCTGGTACGGCAGCGCCGTGATCACGACCTCGCCGTCGCCTTCCTCGTAGATCGCGCGCGCGCGGAAGGTGCCCGCGCCGCTGTCGTAGATCGCCCGCAGCTCCGACTTCGGCGTCACGATCTCCCCGCCCGTCGGGAAATCCGGCCCCGGCATCAGCTTCAGCAGCTCGCGCAGCGGCGCCTCCGGCTCATCGAGCAGCTTGATGCAGGCATTGGTGACCTCGACGAGGTTGTGCGGCGGGATGTCGGTCGCCATGCCGACCGCGATGCCGGTCGAGCCGTTCAGCAGCACGTTCGGCAGCCGCGCCGGCATCAACGCCGGCTCCTCGAGCGTGCCGTCGAAGTTCGGCAGCCACTCGACGGTCCCCTGGTCGAGCTCGGCGAGCAGCGTCTCGGCGTAGGGCCTCAGGCGCGACTCGGTGTAGCGCATCGCGGCGAAGGACTTAGGATCGTCGGTCGAGCCGAAGTTGCCCTGGCCGTCGATGATCGGATAGCGGTACGAGAAGTCCTGCGCCATGTGCACCATGGCCTCGTAGCAGGCGCTGTCGCCGTGCGGATGGAACTTGCCGATCACGTCGCCCACGGTGCGCGCGCTCTTCTTGTGCTTGGAGGCGGCGCGCAGGCCGAGCTCGCTCATCGCGTAGATGATCCGGCGCTGCACGGGCTTGAGGCCGTCCGCGAGTTGCGGCAGCGCGCGGTCGAGGATCACGTACATCGAGTAGTCGAGGTAGGCCTTCTCGGTGAAGACCTTCAGCGCCTTCTTCTCGATGCCCTCGAAGTTGAGTTCCTGATCCTTCACGCCACGACCTCGGCGAGGTTGCCCTTGGCCTCGAGCCACTCGCGCCGGTCCGCGGCGCGCTTCTTCGCCAGCAGCATGTCGAGCAGCTGGTCGGTGTCGTCGCTGGCCTCGATCGTGAGCTGCAGCAGGCGCCGCGTGGCCGGCGCCATCGTCGTCTCGCGAAGCTGCAGCGGGTTCATCTCGCCGAGGCCCTTGAAGCGCGTCACCGTGACCTTGCCGCGCTGGCCCTCGGCCGCGATGCGGTCGAGGATGCCGGCGCGCTCGGCGTCGTCGAGCGCGTAATAGACGTTCTTGCCCACGTCGACCCGGTAGAGCGGCGGCATCGCGACGTACACGTGCCCGGCCAGCACCAGCGGGCGGAAGTGGCGCAGGAACAGCGCGCACAGCAGGGTTGCGATGTGCGAGCCGTCGGAGTCGGCGTCCGCGAGGATGCAGATCTTGTGGTAGCGCAGGTCCTCGATCTTCGAGGAACCGGGCTCGACGCCGAGCGCGACCGAGATGTCGTGGACCTCCTGCGAGGCGAGGATGCCGGCGGCATCGACCTCCCAGGTGTTGAGGATCTTGCCGCGCAGCGGCATCACGGCCTGGAAGTCGCGCTCGCGGGCCTGCTTAGCGCTGCCGCCCGCGGAGTCGCCCTCGACCAGGAAGAGCTCGGTGCGTTCCGGCTCCTGCGAGGTGCAGTCGGCGAGCTTGCCGGGCAGCGCCGGCCCGGAGACCACGCGCTTGCGCACCACCTTCTGCGCGGCCTTGAGGCGCGCCTGCGCGCGCTCGATCGCGAACGCGGCGATCCTCTCGCCGGACTCGGGATGCTGCGCGATCCAGACCCCGAAGGCGTCCTTGACGAGCCCGGAGACGAACGCCGCCGACTCGCGCGAGGCGAGCCGCTCCTTGGTCTGGCCGGCGAACTGCGGCTCCGACATCTTCACCGACAGCACGTAGCAGAACCGGTCCCAGACGTCCTCGGGCGCGATCTTGATGCCGCGCGGCACGAGGTTCCTGAACTCGCAGAACTCGCGCACCGCGTCGGTGACGCCCGAGCGCAGCCCGTTGACGTGCGTGCCGCCCTCGACGGTCGGGATCAGGTTCACGTAGCTCTCGCCGACGGTCTCGACGCCCTCCTCGGCGAGCCAGCCGAACGCCCACTCGGCGACCTCGTTGCCGCCCTTGAGGCTCGCGCAGAACGGCTCCTCCGGCACGAGCGGCGCCTTCTCGAGGCGCTCGACCAGGTAGCTGCCGAGCCCGCCGGTGTAGAACCACTCGTCGTGCTCGCCGCTCGCCTCGCTCGTCAGCGTGACCTTGAGCCCCGGGCACAGCACGGCCTTCGCGCGCAGCACGTGCCGCAGCTTCGGCAGCGAGATCTTGTCGGAGTCGAAGTATTTCGGGTCGGCCCAGAAGCGCACCGCGGTGCCGGTGTTGCGCGCGCCGACCTTGCCGATCACCTTGAGCTTCTGGTCGAGGCGCCCGTCCTTGAACGTGATCAGGTACTCGTTGCCGTCGCGCTTGACGCGGCACTCGAGGCGCGCCGACAGCGCGTTCACGACCGAGACGCCGACGCCGTGCAGGCCGCCCGACTGCTGGTAGGTCTTGTCGGAGAACTTCCCGCCGGCGTGCAGCCGCGTCAGGATCAGCTCGACGCCCGGGATCTTCTCCTTCGGGTGCACGTCGACCGGCATGCCGCGGCCGTCGTCGATGACCTCGACCGAGCCGTCCTTGAAGACGGTGACGTTGATCTCGTGGCAGTGGCCGGCGAGCGCCTCGTCGACGCTGTTGTCGACCACCTCGTGCACCAGGTGGTTCGGCCGCGAGGTGTCGGTGTACATCCCGGGGCGGCGGCGCACCGGATCCAGACCCGACAGGACTTCGATGTCAGAAGCGGTATAGGAGGGACTCATCGCGGACGCGAAGGTACTCGAAAATGCGGTAGCGCGCGCGCCTTCCGGCGCAGGCCGGCCGTCACGGCCGAAAGTCGGCCGCGAGTGCCGACTGCGCCTCGGCGCCGAGCGTCAGCGCGTGCGCGTAGGCCGGATGGTCGATGCCGATCGTGACCGGCGCGCCGGCCGCGAAACGCCGGCGGGCCTCGGGCGGGAGCTCGAAGCGCAGGAAGTGCACCGCCGAGGTCTTCTCGTCGTTCTCGCGCTCGAGGTCCTCGTCGGCGATCGCGTAGGTCCGCTCGCCATCGACCGCGATGTAGCAGCGATCCTCGACGCCCCTCAGGCGCCGGAGCGCCTCCTGGCGCTCGGCGGCGTCCGCGTACTCGATCAGCAGCGTGACCTTCAGGTTCCCGCCGTCCGGGATCAGCGGGTTGTAGGCGTCGAGCTCGTCCTGGATGCCGTCGGCCTCGAAGATGCGCTCGGCGCGCAGCATCTCCTGCACCTGGTACTGGACCGTGAGGCGGTCCTCGAAGCACCAGGTCGTGTGCGGTCCGACGCCGAGCGTGCGCGGCCGCTTGTGCTCGAGCACGCGGTTGCGAAACTCCGCGCGCGCGCGCGCGTACTGCTCGAGGCTGAGAAGGTCGGGTGGCGCGAGCCGCGCGTTGCGATCCGCGGCGTCAGGCATGGGAGAGGCCGTAGGCGATGCGCAGCAGCGTCAGCGGATGGGTCGGCGGCCGCCGCCCCTCAAGGCCGCTCGTGATCTGCTCGCCGGCCATCGGGCAGTCGCTCGAGTGGTAGTCGGATTTCGCGGCCGCGACCCGGCTGACGACCGGCCGGCCGATCCTGACCGAGTGCTCGCGAAACTCCTCCTTGACCGCGTAGGTCCCGTCGTGACCGGAGCAGCGCTCGATGACGTCGAGCGTCGTGCCCGGCACGAGCTTCAGCACGTCGCGCGTCTTGAGGCCGATGTTCTGCACGCGCAGGTGGCAAGGCACGTGGTAGGAGACCTTGCCGAGCGGCGCCTTGAACTCGGTCTTGAGGAGCCCGGCCTTGTGCCTAAGCCACAGGTACTCGAAGGGATCGAAGGTGTGCTCGCTCACCTTGGCGACGAGCGGATCGCCGGGAAAGAGCAGCGGCAGCTCCTGCTTGAACATCAGCACGCACGACGGGATCGCGGCGACGATGTCGTAGCCTGAGTCGACCTGCGCCGCGAGCTCTGGAACGTTGACGTCCTTCAGCCGCTCGACCGCCGCGAGGTCGCCGAGCTCGAGCTTCGGCATGCCGCAGCAGCGCTCGCGCGCCGCGAGGCGCACCGGGATGCCGTTGTGCTCGAAGACCGCGGCGAGGTCGACGTCGATGTCGGGCTCGTTGCGGTTGCCGTAGCAGGTCGCGAACAGCACGACCTGCCCGCGCGTGTCGGCGGTCGGAACGGCCGCGAGCGCGGGCTTCGCGCGCCGCGCCTCAAGGGCGCGAAAGCTCTGCGAGTGGTACTTCGGCAGCGGCGCCTCGGGGTGCACGCCGAGTGCGCTCTTGAGCAGCGTGCGGCCGAGCGTGCTCGCATTGACGGCGTTGACGATCCCGGCGACGACCGGGATGCCGGCGAGGCTCCCGACCGTGTCGGTTGCGGCCAGCACGCGGTCGCGCATCCGGGTCTCGCCCGCGGCGAACTTGACGGCCTTGGCGCGCAGCATCAGGTGCGGGAAGTCGACGTTGAACTCGTGCGGCGGCACGTACGGGCACTTCGTCATGTAGCACATGTCGCACAGGTAGCAGTGGTCGACGACCTCCCAGTAGGCCTTGTGCGGCACGCCGTCGAGCTCGCCCGAGGGCGAGGCGTCGACCGCGTCAAAGAGCGTCGGGAACGACTGGCACAGGCTGAAGCAGCGCCGGCAGCCGTGGCAGATGTCGAAGACCCGCTCGAGCTCCTTGAAGAGCGCGCCCTGGTCGTAGAACGCCGGCTCGCGCCACGCGACCGGGTGGCGCGTCGGTGCCTCGAGGCTGCCCTCGCGCGGGCGGCCCCCTGATGGATCGCTCATGGGAATGGCACTCCCGTCGGATCGGAACCGACGCGGCGCCCGCGCTGGGGCGGGCACCGCGTCCGATCGCTCACAGGCCGTCGAGCGCCTTCTGGAAGCGATTGGCGTGCGAGCGCTCGGCCTTGGCGAGCGTCTCGAACCAGTCGGCGATCTCGCCGAAACCTTCGTCGCGCGCCGCCTTGGCCATGCCCGGGTACATGTCGGTGTACTCGTGCGTCTCGCCGGCGATCGCCGCCTTCAGGTTGTCGGAGGTCGCGCCGATCGGGAGGCCCGTGGCCGGATCGCCGACGGCCTCGAGGTACTCGAGGTGGCCGTGGGCGTGGCCGGTCTCGCCTTCGGCCGTCGAGCGGAACACCGCCGAGACGTCGTTGAAGCCCTCGACGTCGGCCTTCGCGGCGAAGTAGAGGTAGCGGCGGTTCGCCTGCGACTCGCCGGCGAACGCGTCCTTGAGATTCTTCTCGGTCCTGCTGCCCTTGAGGTTCACGACAAATCTCCTTGAATCGCCATCAATGTGGAAGCGGATGAGCGCGCGGGGGGACGGTGCGGCTCGCGCACCCCGATAAGCACTCTAGTCGGCGTCCCGCGGGGGGTCAATCGTGAAAAACCCAGCAGGGTCGGCGCGTTGACGCACGTCGAAGCGCATCCTACTCTGCGCTCGCCCGCCAAGGATCCACCCCATGCCGCGTGCTCGCGCGTCCAACACTCCGCCCGTGGCAACGCCCGCGACGGCGCCCGCACCGGTCGACTTCGAGCAGGCGATGGCCGAGCTCGAGAGCGTCGTCGCGCGCCTCGAGCAGGGCGACGTGCCGCTCGAGGAGGCGCTGAAGGCCTTCGAGCGCGGAGTCGCGCTGACGCGCGCCTGCCAGGAGGCGCTGCAGGCCGCCGAGCAGAAGGTCGAGATCCTGCTGGCACGACCGGACGGCACTGCGGTGGCGGCGCCGTTCGCCGACGCCGCCGATCCCGAAGAGCCGGCGTGACCGACGCAGGCGCGCGGCTCGCCGCGTACCAGGCGCGCGTCGAGGCCGGGCTCGAGTCGCGCTTGCCGCCGGCCGATTCACCGCCCGCGCGGCTGCACGCCGCGATGCGCTACAGCGCGCTCGGCGGCGGCAAGCGGATCCGCCCGGCGCTCGTCTACGCGACCGGTGAGCTGCTCGGCGTTCCGATGGAGCCGCTCGACGCGGCCGCGGCGGCCGTCGAGATGATCCACGTCTACTCGCTGGTGCACGACGACCTGCCCGCGATGGACGACGACGACCTCCGGCGCGGGCGGCCGACCTGCCACCGCCAGTTCGACGAGGCGACCGCGATCCTCGCGGGCGATGCGCTGCAGGTGCTCGCGTTCGAGAGCCTCGCGCGCGCGCACACGGGCGCGGAAGCGCGCGTCGCGATGATCCGGCTGCTCGCGAGCGCGGCCGGCACGCGCGGCATGGCGGGCGGCCAGGCCATCGACCTCGCCGCGGTCGGGCGGACGCTCTTGACGACCGAGGTCGAGGAAATGCACCGGCGCAAGACCGGGGCGCTGATCGAGGCGAGCGTCGGGCTTGCCGCGGCGCTGGCACCGGCGCTCGATCCGGGGCGGCACGCCGCGCTGCAGCGCTTCGCCGCCGCGCTCGGGCTCGCCTTCCAGATCGTCGATGACATCCTCGACGTCGAGGGCGATCCCTCGTTGCTCGGCAAGGCGGTCGGCGCCGACGAGAGGCGCAGGAAGCCCACCTATCCCGCCGCCGCCGGGCTCGCCGCCTCGCGCGCGCGCGCGCGGGCGCTGCACGCCGCGGCGCTTGGCGAGATCGAGCCGTTCGGCGACGCGGCGGTGATGCTGCGCTTCCTCGCGGGCTACATCGTCGAACGCTCGTCCTGAGCGCCAAAAAGGCCGCGATTCGGCCCGCTGGGCGGTTAGCGGTACACTGACTTGATGGGCGTTCCTGACCGCTACCCCCACCTCGCCCGCATCGGCACGCCGGCAGATCTGCGAGCGCTGCCCGAGCAGGAGCTCCCGGCCGTCGCGGCCGAGCTGCGCGCGTACCTGATCGAGACGGTCAGCCAGATGGGCGGGCACTTCGCGGCCGGCCTCGGCACCGTCGAGCTCACGCTCGCTCTACATTATGTGTACGAGACTCCCTACGACCGGCTGATCTGGGACGTCGGCCACCAGGCCTACCCGCACAAGGTGCTGACCGGGCGCGCCGACCGGCTCTCGACGATCAAGCAGAAGGACGGGCTCGCGCCGTTCCCGAGCCGCGGCGAGAGCGAGTACGACACCTTCGGCGTCGGCCACTCGAGCACGTCGATCTCCGCGGGTCTCGGCATGGCGATCGCCGAGCTCTTGCTGCACGGGCCGCGCGCCGCCGGCGCGCGCCGTCACGTCGCCGTCATCGGCGACGGCGCGATGAGCGCGGGGCTCGCCTTCGAGGCGCTCAACCACGCCGGCAGCCTCGAGGTCGACCTGCTCGTCGTGCTCAACGACAACGACATGTCGATCTCCGAGAACGTCGGGGCGCTGTCGAACTACTTCGCGCGGGTGCTGTCGGGGCGCCTTTACTCGGGGCTCAAGGAAGGCAGCAAGCGGGTGCTCAGGCGCATGCCCGCGGCCTGGGAGCTCGCGCGGCGGTCCGAGGAGCACATGAAGGGCATGGTGCTGCCGGGCACGATGTTCGAGGAGATGGGCTTTAACTACATCGGCCCGATCGACGGCCACGACGTGCTCGGGCTCGTGCGCACGCTCAGGAACCTGCGCGGCTTTCACGGACCGCAGTTCCTGCACGTGGTCACGCGCAAGGGCAAGGGGTACGCGCCCGCCGAGGCCGACCCGATCAAGTGGCACGGGCCGGGGCCGTTCGATCCGGACAAGGGCGAGATCTTCAAGGAGAAGGCCTCGGGCCCGACGTATTCGCAGGTGTTCGGCCAGTGGCTGTGCGACATCGCCGAGCGCGATTCCAGGATCGTCGGCATCACGCCCGCGATGCGCGAGGGCTCGGGCCTCGTCGAGTTCTCGCGCCGCTTTCCCGACCGCTACTTCGACGTCGCGATCGCTGAGCAGCACGCGGTGACGCTCGCCGCCGGCCTCGCCTGCGAGGGCTACCGGCCGGTCGTCGCGATCTACTCGACGTTCCTGCAGCGCGCCTACGACCAGCTGATCCACGACGTGGCGTTGCAGAACCTGCCGGTCACCTTTGCACTGGACAGGGCCGGGCTCGTCGGCGGCGACGGCGCGACGCACCAGGGGGCGTTCGACCTGTCGTTCCTGCGCTGCGTGCCGAACCTGACGGTCATGGCGCCGGCGGACGAGGACGAGTGCCGGCAGATGCTGTACACGGCCGTGATGCTCGACGGCCCGGCCGCGGTGCGCTACCCGCGCGGTGCCGGCCCCGGGGTCGCGCCGGCGGCGGAGATGCGGGCGCTGCCCGTAGGGCGTGCCGAGGTGCGGCGCGAGGGCCGCTCGGGCCTTGCAATCTTTGCTTTCGGCACCATGGTGAGCGCGATTGCGCCGACGGCCGAGCGCCTCGATGCGACGCTCGTCAACATGCGCTTCGTGAAGCCGCTCGACGAGGAGCTTCTGATCCGGATCGCCGACCGCCACGAGCACCTGGTGACCGTCGAGGAGAACGCGATCGCCGGCGGGGCGGGCGCCGCGGTGCTCGAGTTCCTGAGCGCGCGCGGCTACGGACGGCCGGTGCTGCAGCTCGGGATCCCGGACCGCTTCATCGAGCACGGGTCGCGGGCCGAGAACCTCGCGGCGGCGGGCCTCGACGCCGCCGGGCTCGCCAAGGCCGTCGACCGCTGGTGGCAGCCAAGCCAGCGTCGCGCCTGAACCAGGCCGGGACTTCGGATTTTAGGGATACTGTGCGTGCCGCCCCGCGCGGCCGAAACGGAAGAGCCATGGACACCGTCGTGACCGACAAGAACCCGCAGAAGCTCGCGATCGAGGACGTGCAGAGCCGCGCCGATACGCGCCACATCGCGATCGACAAGGTCGGCATCAAGGACATCTTCCACCCGGTGCGCGTCAAGGACCGCTCGGGCGGCGAGCAGCACACGATCGCGAACTTCAACATGTACGTGTACCTGCCCCACAACTTCAAGGGCACGCACATGTCGCGCTTCGTCGAGATCCTGCACCTGCACGAGCGCGAGCTGTCGGTGGACTCGTTCCGGGCGATGCTGCGCGAGATGGTCGAGCGGCTCGACGCCGAGACCGGCCACATCGAGATGAACTTCCCGTACTTCATCATGAAGAAGGCCCCGGTCTCGGGCGTGCAGAGCCTGCTCGACTACCGCTGCACGCTCACCGGCGAGATCACCCGCGGCGTGGTCAAGACCTGGATCAAGGTCGTGGTGCCGGTCACGAGCCTGTGCCCGTGCTCGAAGAAGATCTCGGACTACGGCGCCCACAACCAGCGCTCGCACGTGACGATCGCGGCGCGCATCGACGGCCACGTGTGGATCGAGGAACTCGTCGACATCGCCGAGCGCGAGGCGAGCTGCGAGGTCTACGGGATCCTGAAGCGTCCCGACGAGAAGTACGTGACCGAGCGGGCTTACGACAACCCGAAGTTCGTCGAGGACATGGTGCGCGACGTCGCGGTGCGCCTGAACGCGGACGAGCGGATCCGCGGCTACGTCGTCGAGTCAGAGAACTTCGAGTCGATCCACAACCACTCGGCCTACGCGCTCATCGAGCGCGACAAGGACGCGCCGGCCTGAGACGGGATTTCAGCTCGGCGCGGTCTCGCCGCCCTGCAGGCGGCCGATCAGCGAGCGCAGGAACACCTTGTTGAAGCGCAGCTGGCAGGAGGCCGACACCTGCTCGAGCAGCGTCGAGCTCACCTTCATCACCGTGACGTTGCCGTGCGCGCGGATCGTCGCCAGGCGCTTCGCGCCGTGCACGTAGCTGGTCTCGCCGAAGCACTCGCCGAAGTCGAGCGTGCCGAGCGAGCGGCCGAAGCGCTCGACGCGCACCGAGCCTGAGACGATGATGTAGAAGCGGTCGTCGATCTCGCCTTCCTTGACGATCTCCTCGCCCTCGGCGTACGCCTGCCACTGGCTGGCGCGCAGCACTTCCCAGATCTCGGCGTGCGAGAAGTCGTGGAAGAACTTGAGCCGCCTGAGCATCGCGAACTGCTCGTGGCGGTCGATCTTGTTGGCCTCGGCGCGCAGGCGCTGGTGCACGCGGGTGAGGTCCGCGGCGAACTCCTGGCCGGTGCGGTAGCGCTTGTCGGACTCCTTCTGCATCGCCGTCGCGACGACGCTCTCGAGTTCCTCGGGGATGTCCTGGCGCAGCGTGTGGATCGGCGGCGGGGTCGCGTAGACGATCTGGTGCAGGAGCTTCGAGAGGTTGCCGGCGCGAAACGGCCGGTAGCCCGTCAGCAGCTCGTACATCACGGCGCCGAGCGAATAGAGGTCGGAGCGGTTGGTGATCTCGAGCGACTGCACCTGCTCGGGCGACATGTACGAGGGGCTGCCGGCGATGCCCTCGATGCGCGAGATCTCGGAGTCGGCGACGATCGCGATGCCGAAGTCGATGATGCGCACGTCGCTGTCGACGGTCAGCATCACGTTCGAGGGCTTGATGTCGCGGTGGATCACGCCGCGGCCGTGCGCGTAGGACAGCGCCTTCGCGCACTTGAACACGAGCTCGACGACGTCGTCGACGCGCAGCAGGTTGTCGGGCTTGCAGTACGCGGAGAGGGTGCGCGCGCCGTGCACGAACTCGGTCACGACGTAGTAGTGACCGCCCTCCTCGCCCGCATCGTAGATCGGCAGGATGTTCGGGTGCTGCAGCATGCCCACCATGTGGGCTTCCGACAGGAACATCTTGCGCGCCACGCGCGCCTTGTCGGGGTCGTCGTTGGCCTCGATGTTGTAGACCTTGATCGCGACGTCGCGCCCGTAGTACGGGTCGTGCGAGAGGTACACGCAGCCGGTCGAGCCGCGGCCGACTTCCTTGATGATCTCGTACTTGCCGATGCGCTCGGGCACCGGGCGCCCGGGCCGCGCGGGCGTTTCGGGACGCGAGCCGGGCGTTGACATCAGGTTGCGAATGACACCACTCCAGGCCCGGGGCCCCGGGGCACTCGACGTATTCCGGGATTGCGCGCCAGCATAGAGGCAGGGCCCCGGCTGGACCGTGAAGCGCATCGCGCTTCAACCCCGGCGTCAAAGCGTGACGCGCTTCACGTTGCGAAGTGGTCCCAGCCGCGCGGAACGGGCAGCTCGCCGCGCTCGCCGAGGACGCGCACCGCGCGCCCGGCGACGATTTCGCCGATGCAGTGGCAGGCCGGCGCCCCCGCGGCGCCGGTGGCCGCCGCGAGCGCCGCGCGCGCCGCGGGCGGCACCGTGAACAGCAGCTCATAGTCGTCCCCGCCGCCGAGGGCGAACTCCCGGGCCCGGGATTCGCCGGCGAGCGCGAAGAGCGCGCGCGACAATGGCAGCTCCGCGGCGCGGATGATCGCGCCGACGCCGCTCGCCGCGGCGAGCCGGCCGAGGTCGGCGGCGAGGCCATCGGAGACGTCGATGCAGGCGCTCGCGACGCCGCGCAGCCGGGCGCCGAAGGCGATGCGCGGCTCCGGGCGGCGGAACTTGCCCTCGAGCGCGCCGCGGCTCGCGCCCTGGCCCGCGAGCCGGCCCTCGAGGAGCGCGAGCCCGGCCGCCGCATCACCCGGCCAGCCCGTCACGTAGACGAGGTCGCCGACGCGGGCGCCGTGGCGCCTAAGTGCCGTGCCGCTCGGGACGTAGCCGAGCAGCTGCACGCTGACCGTCAGCGGCCCCTTCGTCGTGTCGCCGCCGACGAGCGCGACCTGGTGGGCGAGCGCAAGCTGCGAGAAGCCCGACACGAACCCCTCGAGCCACTCCTCGTCGACGGCGGGCAGCGTCAGCGCGAGGGTCGCCCACGCGGGCGTCGCCCCCATCGCCGCGATGTCGGAGAGGTTGACCGCGAGCGCGCGCCAGCCGACGTCGTCGCCGCGCGTGCCGCGCGGGAAGTGCCGGCCGTCGACGAGCGTGTCGGTGCAGGCGACGAGCTCGTGGCCTTCCGGGACCCTGAGGAGCGCCGCGTCGTCGCCAACGCCGAGCACGACGTCGCCGCGCGCCGCGCCGACCCTGGCGAAGTAGCGGTCGATCAGCTCGAACTCGTCCATCGGCGCCGCTTCAGGCGCTGCGCTCGCCGGCCCGCAGCTCCGCCGCGGCCCGGTCGAGCACGCCGTTGACGAACTTGTGGCCGTCGGTCGCCCCGAAGCGCTTGGCGAGTTCGACCGCCTCGCTGATCACGACCCGGTACGGCACGTCGCGGCGGTGCGCGAGCTCGTAGAGCGCCATCCACAGGATGCCGTGCTCGATCGGGTCGAGCCGCGCGGGCTCGATGTCCGAGAAGCGCGCGAGCGTCGCGTCGAGTGCGGCGCGCCCGTCGGCGATCTGCATCAAGAGTTCCTTGAAGAACTCGGCGTCGGCGCCGGCCGACTCGGGGTCCGCGAGGTATTGGTGGTAGATGTCCTGCCACGGCTGGCCGGCGATCTGCAGCTGGTAGAGGCCCTGCGCGAGCAGCTTCCTCGCCGCGCGGCGCGCACGCGCGAGCGCGCGGACGTCGCTCTCGCGACCCATCGCTCAGCTGCCCAGGCGCTTGAGGAGGTTGCTCATCTCGAGCGCCGCGAGCGCGGCCTCCGCGCCCTTGTTGCCGGCCTTGCCGCCGGCCCGGTCGATCGCCTGCTCGAAGCTGTCGCAGGTGAGCACGCCGAAGCCGACCGGGACCCCCGAGTCGAGCGCCGCGCGCGCGACCCCGGAGGCGCACTCGCCGGCCACGAAGTCGAAGTGCGCGGTCTCGCCCTTGACGACGGCGCCGAGCGCGACGATCGCGTCGAAGCGCTTGGACTGCGCGAGGCGGCGCACGACGAGCGGCATGTCGAAGGCCCCCGGCACGCGCACGAGCTCGAGGTTCTTGTCGCTCGCACCGTGGCGGATCAGCGCGTCGACCGCGCCGTCGATCAGGCGCGCGACGACGAAGTCGTTGAAGCGCGCGGCGACGATCGCGACGCGCAGGTCGCGCGCCAGCAGGTCGCCCTCGGTGGTCTTCAGCGTCGTCATCCCCGCGCCTCCAGCCCGAGCTCGCGTTCGCTGCCCGCATCCACGTACTCGGTGATCGTGAGCCCGAACGCCGCGAGGCCCTGCAGCTGGCGCGGCGCCGACAGCACGCGCATCCTGCTGACGCCGAGGTCCTGCAGGATCTGCGCGCCGATGCCGTAGGTGCGCAGCACCTGGCCCTGGCGCAGCCGGGCGAGACCGCCGAGCGCGCGCACGCTCTCGATGAGGTCGAGCGGCGACTCCTCGCTCCTGAGCACCACGACGACGCCGTTGCCGTCCTCGGCGACGCGCCGCATCGCATCGCGCAGCGTCCAGCCGGCCTGCGGCGTGCGCAGGCCGACGACGTCGCGCAGCGTCTCGGCGAGGTGCACGCGCACGAGCGGCGGCGCATCGCCCTTGAGGCTGCCGCGCACGAGCGCCAGGTGCACGTTGCGGTTCACGTGGTCCTCGTAGCACAGGAGCCTAAAGCGCCCGAACTCGGTGTCGACGGCGCGGTCCTCGATGCGCTCGACCGAGCGCTCCTTGCTGAGGCGGTAGCGGATCAGGTCCGCGATCGTGCCCTGCTTGAGGCCGTGGGCGCGCGCGAAGCGCGCGAGGTCGTTGCGCCGCGCCATCGTGCCGTCCTCGTTGAGGATCTCGACGATGACGGCGGCGGGCTCGAAGCCCGCGAGCCGCGCGAGGTCGCAGCCGGCCTCGGTGTGGCCGGCGCGCGTCAGGACTCCACCCGGCTGCGCCATCAGCGGGAAGATGTGCCCGGGCTGGCGCAGGTCCTCGGCGCGCGCGTCCTTCCTGACCGCAGTGCGCACCGTGTGCGCGCGGTCGTGCGCCGAGATGCCGGTCGTCACGCCCTCGGCGGCCTCGATCGAGACCGTGAAGTTCGTGCGGTGCTCCTCGTTGGTGCCGCTGACCATCAGCGGCAGGCGCAGCTCCCGGCAGCGCTCGCGCGTCAGCGTCAGGCAGATGAGGCCGCGCCCGTAGCGCGCCATGAAGTTTACGTCCTCGGGACGCACGCACTCGGCGGCCATCACGAGGTCGCCTTCGTTCTCGCGGTCCTCGTCGTCCATGATCACGACCATGCGGCCGGCACGGATCTCGGCGAGGATGTCGTCGATCGGGTCGAAGGAGGTCATGGCGGGCTTCTGGCGGCGAAGGCGCAACCTAAGAGTGTAGCAGGGCCGGCTCAGCCGCCGGCGCGCCGGGCCGCGATGCCGCGCCTGCCGAGCTCGGCGACCAGGGTATCGCGGTGCTCGCCCTGGATCTCGATGCGCCCGTCGACGACCCGCCCGCCGCTGCCGCAGCGCTGCTTGAGCGCCTTCGCGAGCGCCTCGAGCTCTTGCGCGGGCAGGCCGAGCCCGGTGATCACCGTGACGCCCTTGCCACCCCTGCCCTGCGTCTCGCGGCCGACGCGCACGGGCCCGGCGGCCGGCGGCGGTGCACGGCGCGCGCCGCAGCGGCACGTGCCCTTCGGCTGGCCGCAGTCGGGACAGAGGCGGCCGCGCCCGGTCGCGTAGACGATCGGCGGGCCGGGCGGGGGTCGCGAGGCGCTCATGGCCCACCAGTTTACCCGCTCGACGGAGCCGGCCGCCGGACCGACAATGCGCGCATGGAAGCGATCCTGCTCGCACCCGCCCGCCGCGGCGACTCGGCACGCCTCGCGTCGATGTCGCGGCGCCTGGTCGAGGCCGGGCTCGAGCCGTGCTGGACCGTCGAGCGCATCGAGCGCCACCGCCGCCACGAGGACAGCGTCGTGCTGACCGCGCGCATCGCGGGCTCGATCGGGGGCTTCGCGATCATGCAGTACGGCGACGACGCGGCGCACCTTAACCTGCTCGCCGTCGAGCCCGCGCACCGCCGCCAGGGCATCGGTCGCCAGCTCGTAGGCTGGCTGGAGGAGACCGCGCGCATCGCCGGCACGTTCTCGATCCGGCTCGAGCTCAGGTCCTCGAACGTCGGCGCGCGCGCCTTCTACGCCGCGCTTGGCTACCACCCGGCCGGCTGGGTGCGTGGCTACTACCAGGGAGTCGAGGACGCGATCCGCTTCGAGCGGGACCTGAGCATCCGGCGCCCGGGCGGCCGCGCCTAGCGGATGCCTCAGGGCGCCTCGACGCGCGCGAGGCTCGCGCCCGAGAACACCATGCGCATCGCGCGCCCGCCCGCGATGTCGAAGAAGCGCACCCACTCGGGGTTGCGCGGCTCATCGGCCAGATAGAAGAGCCCGCCGGGCGCCGCCTCGAGCGGCACGACGCCCCCGAGCCACAGCCGCCCGCGCCGCAGCGCGATCCGCGTGCTGCCGATCCACGGGTCCTCGCTGCGGTAGTGGCCGGCAAACGCGGACCACTCGGGGGGCGTCGAGAACGCCCGCGGGCCCGGGTACTCGGGCCGCACGTACCAGTCGGCGGCGTAGCCCGCCTCGAGCACCGCACTCTTCGGGTCCGCGGCGTCGGCGCGCGTGAAGAGCAGCAGGTAGTGGGCGAAGTCGGCGTGCTGCACGTGGAAGGCGTCCGCAATGCCGACCGCGGGCTCGAGCGGCACGCGCTCGCCGCGGTGCACGAGCGACAGGCGCTCGCCCGCCGCCTCGAACTCGAGCGCGCGCCCGCCCTCGCCGGCGAAGCGCCCGGCGTAGTCGGCGGCGCGCGCGACGCGCCGCGGGTCGTCGGCCGGCGGCACCGGCGGCAGCGGCGCCCCGTTGCGGCAGGCGCGCATCAGCCTGAGCGCGTACTCCGCGACCGGCCGCGGTCGCACGCCCTGCATCGCGTTGACCGAGGCGAACACGCCGAGCCCCTCGTCGAGGTCGATCTCGAGGGCCGAGGCGAAGGAGACCATGCCGCCCGTGTGGCGCAGGCGCCGGTGGCCGTCGAGGTGATCGACGCAGATGCCGTAGCCATAGTGCGCGCCCTCGCCGAACTCCGCCGCGACGATGTGCGGCGTCGAGAAGAGCGCGAAGGCCGCCTCCGAGACGAGCCGCCCGTGCGTCGTTGCGCCCTTCCTCGCCAGCATCTGCGCGTAGCGGCCCATGTCGCGCGGCGTCGCGGCGATCGATCCCGCGCCGTTCGTCATCACGAGCCCGGGCGCCTCGGCGAGGCGAGCGCGCCTCGGGTACGGCCGGTCGCCCTGCTCGGCGACGTAGCTCGTCACCATCCGGCGGCTCATATCGAAGGTGATCACGGGCTCGGCGTCGCTCATGCCGAGCGGCGCAAAGATCCGCGCGCGCAGCGATTCCGCCATCGGCCGGCCGTCGAGCAGCGCAAGCAGGTGCCCGAGCGCCTCCCAGCCCATGTTGCAGTAGTGGAAGTCCTGCCCCGGCGCGTTGCGCGGCACGTGGCGGAACTGCGGATCCGGCGGGAACAGCGGCCCGTCGGGGAGCCCGGCGCCGTGCGTCATCAGGTCGTGGACCGTGATCGGCGCGAACGGCGACTCGAAGCGCAGCCACGGCAGGTAGCTCGCGATCGGGCGCTTGAGGTCGAGCTTGCCCTCGTCGACGAGCTCAAGCAGCGCAAGCGCAACGCAGGACTTCGTGATCGAGCCGATCTCGAAGAGCTGCTCGCTTCGCAGCACGCTCTGGCGCGCGAGGTCGCCGACGCCATACGTCGCGACGCGGCGCACGCCGCCCAGGTCGGCGAGCGCGAGCGTGAGCCCCGGCGCGCCGAGGTCGGCGAGGTACTGCGTGATGAAGGCGTCGAGCGACTCGAACGCGCGTCGGTACGGGCCCGGGTCGTCGCCCGACTCGGCGGCGACCCAGCGGGGACCCGCGAGGCCGGCGGCGGTGAGGCCGCCGCCGAGCAGCAGCAAGTCGCGCCGGTTCAGCATCGGTCCTCCGTCACGAGCCGAGGAACGCGCTGAGCGCCGGCGCGAGCGAGGCACCCGTCGCCTCGCGCAGCGCCGCGCAGTTGTCGATGCGCTCGAGCGTGCGCCCGACCTCGAGCTCGCCGCTGTCAACCTTCAGCAGGCGCGCACCCAGGCGGCTGTCGAACACCGAGCGCTCCTCGGCGCTGCAGAACCAGCCGCCCGCGCTCGCGAGCACGCCCTGGAACATCGCCGGAAAGCGCGCCAGCACCGCATCCTCGTGCTCGAGCAGCCACTGCCAGGCCGTCGGGCGCGACTCGGGATGCGTCAGTTGCAGGAACAGCGTCGTGAGTCCGATCGAGACGTCGTTGTGCGCATCGAGCAGGAACGTGAGCTCGGCGTTGATGGTCTCGGGCGTGGCGCCGAAGCCGAGCGCGAAACCCGCGTCGCGTCGCACCTGCGCGTCGTGGCTGGTGGTCGCGAGCGTCTTCAGGCGCGCGACGAACGGCGTGCCGAACTCGAGCGCGCCGGCGGCGTACACCCGCCTTCGCAGCAGCGCATCGACGGACTCCGGCTGGTCGACGGTGCGCTCGGCGACCGCGGCGAGCGAACCCAGCAGCGCGCGGTCGTGGCCGTCGAAGGCGACGAGGCCGACGAGCTCGCGGCGCAGCAGTTGCTGCTCGGCGGGGTCGGCCTTGTAGCGGCCGGGCGTCAGGTCCGTGCCGAGCGCGCGCAGGCGCTCGCCGTAGAGGCGCACGAGCGTGCGCTCGATGAGCGTCCGTGCCTCGCCGTCGGCGAGCCGGTCGTGAAGGTCGGCGAGCCGGTAGCCGAGGCTGAGCGCCGTCGTCCGGTCGGGGTGCGTCGCGAGCACGCGCGCGACGTCGAGCAGCTCCGCCATCGACAGCCGCCCGGCCTCGAAGGCGGCGCCGGCGTTGTCGGCGAGCGCGAGCGCCTCGCGCGCCGGCAGCTTCGGCCCCATCGGCAAGAGCGCCGCGAGCGCGGGCCCGCCGAGCGCGAAGCGGTAGTAGCCGGCGCCGCCCGCGTCCGGATGGACGACCCCGCCCGCGGCCGCCGGCGGCAGCGCGAGCGTGCCCTGCTTCTCGCCGAGCAGCGTGCAGAGCTTCAGCGGCGCCTCGCGACCGTAGACCGAGGCGCAGAACGGGATCTTCCAGAGCTCGGTGCCGGCGGCGCCGGGTCCCAGCGGCTTGTAGCGCGACTGCTCGAGCGCGAGCGCGCCGCCGGCGCCGGCCGTGACGCTGACGATCGGGACGCCCGGCTGGTCGACGAACGAGCGGAACGCCTCGACGACCGCCGGCTCGCCGCTCGCCTCGCCCATCGCCGCGAAGAACTCGTTGGCAGTGGCGGTCCCGTACGGGTGGCGCGACAGGTGCAGCTGCACGCCCTTCTGGAAGCGCTGCTCGCCGAGGTACGACTCGACCATGCCGATGACGCCGGCGCCCTTCTGGTAGGTGATGTCGTCGAAGGTCGAACCGATCTGCAGGTTGTTGTCGATCGGCTGGTGGACCGGCCGCCCGGCGCGCAGCGCATCGGTCTTCATCGCGCCGAGCGTGGCGCCGAGCTGCTCCTGCGAGATGCCGAGGTCCGGACGCCACTGGTCGGCGATCTTGCTGCCCATCCACTCGGCGAAGGCCTCGTTGAGCCAGATGTCGTCCCACCAGGCCGGCGTCACGAGGTCGCCGAACCACTGGTGCGCGAGCTCGTGCGCGATCACCGAGCCGAAATTGCTCTGCTCGCGCGCCGAAGGCGCCGGCCCGAACAGCAGCAGGTCGTCGGAGGCGATGATCGCGCCCGCGTTCTCCATCGCCCCGAGCTGTACCGGCGATGCGATCAGGTCGATCTTCGGGTACGGGAAGGCGCTGCCGAAGTACTGCTCGAGCCGCGCGATCAGCGCCGGCGCCTCCTTGAGCGCGTAGCCAAAGCGCCCGCCTTGGCCACGCGTCGCGACGAGCCGCAGCGGCAGCGGCGTCGCGCGCACGGCATTCGCCGGGATCCCGGTGGCCGGGGAGATGTCGAGCGGCCCGACCGCGAGCGCCACCAGGTACGTCGGCAGCGGCTTGGTCGTCGCGAAGTCGCGGCGCTCCGCGCCCTTGACGAGCTTGACGGCGCGCCGCTCCGGCGTGTTGCCGACGGCGCGGTCGCCGTGCGCGGTCACGATCGCGACGTCGAACGGCGTCTTGAAGCGCGGCTCGTCGAAACCCGGGAACGCGCGCCGCGCGTCGGTGGCCTCGAACTGCGTGAACGCGTACCAGTCCTTGCCGACGCGCGTGCGGTACAGGCCCTGCGGCGAGTCCTGGAACGGCGCGCTGTAGCGAAACTCAAGGAGCGCGCGACCGCCCTTCAGCGGCTGCGCGAGCCTGACGCACGCCACTCCGGTGGTCTTGTCGACCGCCTCGTAGCGCCCCGGGATCCTGCGCCCGCCCGACAGCACCGCGACGTCCTGCACCTTGAGGTCGAGGCCGTGCAGCCAGACGACGCTGGTCGGCGCTGCGACCGCGAGCTCGATCTCGGCGCGTCCCGAGAAGGTCGGGCGGCGCGGATCGACGGTGAGCGTCAGGCGGTAGTGCGTCGGCGCGACGCCCTCCGGCAGCCGCCCGTGCGGATAGTCGGCGGCGAAGGCCTGCGCCGCGGCGAGAAGCCCGAACCAGAGGATCGATCGAATCGCGCGCATTGCGACCTCCAGCACCGCCCGGGACGAGCGGCGTCGTTTTCTAGCACACGGCCCGGTCGGCGCCAAACCCGCGCGCTCAGCCGTCGCGACCGACGAGTCGCGCGACGTAGCGCGCGATGACGTCGATCTCGAGGTTGACCGCATCGCCGGGCCTGAGCGCGCCGAGCGTCGTCACCTCGCGCGTGTGCGGGATCAGGTTGATGCCGAAGCGCCGGCCCTCGACCTCGTTGACCGTCAGGCTCACGCCCTCGAGCGTCACCGAGCCCTTCGGCGCGATCGACGCGGCGAGCTCAGCCGGCACCTCGAAGAGGAGCCTGAGCGAGCGCCCGTCGTCCTGCGCCGCGACGACGCGCGCGAGGCCGTCGACGTGGCCGGTCACGTAGTGACCGCCGAGCGGGTCGCCGGCGCGCAGCGCCTTCTCGAGGTTGACGCGGCTGCCGGGCTGAAGGGCGCCGAGGGTCGTCCTCGCGAGCGTCTCGTTGGAGACGTCGGCGGCGAAGCGGCCGCCGTCGATGCGGGTCGCGGTCAGGCACGCGCCCGCGACCGCGATGCTGTCGCCGACCGCGACGCCCGCGAGCGACACGGGCGCTGCGTCGACGACGAGCTCGACGTCGCCGCCCTTCGGCGTCAGCGCGACGATCCGGCCGATCCCCTGGACGATCCCGGTGAACATCAGGGGCCCTCCCGGCCGACGGGCGCGAGCGTCAGGCGCAGGTCGCTGCCGACCGTGCGCACCTCGAGGAAACGGAATTCCCAGCGGTCGCCGAGGTCATCGAGCATCGGCAGCATCGCGAGCGGCGCCGCGTCGTGGCCGAGCATGTGCGGCGCGAGGTACAGCAGGAACTCGTCGACGAGCCCGGCGTCGATGAAGGCGCCGGCGAGCCGCGGGCCGGCCTCGACCAGCACCTCGTTCTGCTCGCGGCGCGCCAGCTCCTCGAGCACCGACTGCAGGTCGCGCGCCGTCACCCCGGCGTGCGTCACGACCTCGGCGCCGGCCGCCCGCAGCGCCGCCGCGACCACCGGGTCCTCGCGCCCGGCGAGCACCAGCACCGGGCCGGGCTCGCTGAACAGGCGCGCCTGCGGCGAGGTCAGCAGCTGCGGGTCCAGGATCACGCGCAACGGCGTGCGCCCGCGCAGCTCGAGGGCCGGATCGCGCGCCGAGAGCCGCGGATCGTCGCGCTGCACCGTCGCCGCCCCCGTCAGGATCGCGCTCGAGCGCGCGCGCAGCCGCTGCACGTCGATGCGCGCGGCGTCGCAGGTCAGCCACTGGCTCTTGCCGTTCGCCAGGGCGGTGCGGCCATCGAGGCTGGCCGCGAGCTTGACGCGCAGCCACGGCCGCCCGCGCCGGTGGCGCGAGAAGAAACCGGGATTCAGCGCCTCTGCCTGCGCCGCCATCAGGCCGCCGTCGGCGACGATGCCGCGCTCGGCGAGGCGCAGCGCGCCCTGCCCGCGGACCGCGCGGTTGGGATCGGCGATCGCGTAGACGACGCGCGCGACGCCCGCGGCCGCGAGCGCCTCGACGCACGGGGGCGTGCGGCCCTGATGAGCACAGGGCTCGAGCGTCACGTAGGCGGTCGCGCCGCGCGCCCGCGCGCCGGCCGCGGCGAGCGCGAGCACCTCGGCGTGCGCCTCGCCGGCGCGCGCGTGAAAGCCCTCGCCGACCACCGCGCCGTCCATGACGAGCACGCAGCCGACCCGCGGGTTGGGGTCGGTCGAATAGAGGCCGCGCGCCGCGAGTTCCAGCGCGCGCGCCATGTGGCGGTGGTCCGCTTCGGTCCAGTCGCTCATGAGTCGCGCTTCTTGCCGGTCTTGGACTCGCCCTCGAGGAACGACAGCTGCGCCGCCGGCTCGTCGCGCCGCGGCCGGCGCCTCAGGCGCGCGATCTCGTCGTGGAAGGCCTCGACGTCCTGGAAGCTCCGGTACACCGACGCGAAGCGCACGTACGCAACCTCGTCGAGGTGCCGCAGCTCCTCCATCACCAGCTCGCCGATGAGGCGCGCCGGCACCTCGCGCTCGCCGAGGCTGCGCAGCTTGTGGCTGATGTGCGCGACCGCGGCGTCGATCGCCTCGTTGCCGACCGGGCGCTTCTCGAGGGCCTTCTGCATGCCGCTCCTGAGCTTCGCCTCGTCGAAGGGCTCGCGGGTACGGTCGCTCTTGACGACCTGCGGCATGACGAGCTCCGCGGTCTCGAAGGTCGTGAAGCGCTCGCCGCAGGCGAGGCACTCGCGGCGGCGGCGGATCTGCTGTCCCTCCGCCGCCAGGCGCGAGTCGATGACCTTGGTCTCGACGTGGCCGCAGAACGGGCAGTACACGGCGCGTGCCCGCCGGCCCCGCTCACGCCCGCCGGTAGACCGGGTGGCGCCGGCACATCGCCTCGACCTCGGCGCGCACGCGCGCGATGACGCCGGCCTCGGCAGTCACGCCGCCCTTGCCGTCGGGCGAGCCGGTGTGTGCGCGCGCGGCGAGGTTGTCGAGGAGGTCGGAGATGAGCCCGGCGAGCGTCTCGACCTCCGGCTCGCGAAAGCCACGGGTCGTGACCGCCGGGGTCCCGATGCGCAGCCCGCTCGAGATCATCGGCGGCCGCGGGTCGTTCGGCACCGCGTTCTTGTTGACGGTGATGTGCGCGGCGCCGAGCGCGGCGTCGGCATCCTTGCCGGTGACGTTGCGCTCGATGAGGTCGAGCAGGAACAGGTGGTTGTCGGTCCCTCCCGAGACGATCCGGTAGCCGCGCTTGATGAAGGCCTGGGCCATCGCCCGCGCATTGGCGAGGACCTGGCGCTGGTAGCTCGCGAACTCGGGCGCGAGCGCCTCCTGGAACGCCACCGCCTTGGCGGCGATCACGTGCATCAGCGGCCCGCCCTGCGTGCCCGGGAACACCGCCGAGGAGATCTTCTTGGTGATCTCATCGCCCGCGTTCGACAGGATGATGCCGCCGCGCGGCCCGCGCAGCGTCTTGTGGGTCGTCGAGGTCACGACGTGGGCGTGCGGCAGCGGCGTCGGGTAGGCGCCGACCGCGACCAGCCCCGCGACGTGCGCCATGTCGACCATGAAGAGCGCGCCGACGGCGTCCGCGATCTTGCGAAAGCGCGGCCAGTCGATCACCCGCGAGTACGCCGAGAAGCCGGCGACGATCAGCTTCGGGCGGTGCTCGCGCGCGAGCCGCTCGACCTGCTCGTAGTCGATGAGCCCGGTCGCGGTGTTGAGGCCGTACTGCACCGCGTGGAACACCTTGCCCGACTGGTTGACCCTGGCGCCGTGCGTCAGGTGCCCGCCGTGGTCGAGGCTCATGCCGAGCAGCGTGTCGCCGGGATTGAGCAGCGCGAAGTAGACCGCGCCGTTCGCCTGCGCGCCGGAGTGCGGCTGCACGTTCGCGTACGTCGCGCCGAAGAGCTGCTTGGCGCGGTCGATGGCCAGCTGCTCGGCGACGTCGACGAACTCGCAGCCGCCGTAGTAGCGCTTGCCGGGGTAGCCTTCGGCGTACTTGTTGGTCAGCACCGAGCCCTGTGCCTCGAGCACGCGCGGGCTCGTGTAGTTCTCCGAGGCGATCAGCTCGATGTGGTCTTCCTGGCGCTGGCGCTCGCCGTCGATCGCGGCGGCGAGCTCTGGGTCGAACCCGGCAATCGTCATGCTCGATTCAAACATGGGGAGGCGGCTTCCACGCTGGGCGACCCGCCGAGGGGTCACGGAGCCTGCGATCTTAGCGAAATCCGGCGCCGTCGAGCGGCCTAGCGCTCGTGCTCGACGAAGCTCTTGACGACGCGCGACCACGCGCGCGCGATGTTGCGCCGGTTGTAGCCACCGCCGCCCATCCCGAGCACGCGCCCGTCGCAGAGGCGGTCGGCGAGCGCCGCGAGCCGTGCCGCGGCGTGCGCATGCGCCTCCTCGGTGAAGCGCAGGTGCGTGATCGGGTCGCCTTCGAGACTGTCGGCGCCGCATTGGAACAGGATGAACTCCGGGCGGCGTGCCTCGAGGTAGGCCTCGATGCGCTGCCAGGCCGGCCAGAACGCCTCGTCGCCCGCCCCGGGCGGCAGCGGAATGTTGAGCTTGGTGCCCAGCGCCTTGCCGCGCCCGGTCTCCTCGGCGGCGCCGGTCCCCGGGTACAGGAAGCGCCCGTCCTCGTGGATGTCGGCGAAGATGAGGTCGGGGTCGTCCTCGAAGGCGTAGAAGACGCCATCGCCATGGTGGGCGTCGATGTCGACGTAGGCGATGCGCTTCAATCCCCAGCGGCGGCGCAGCTCCTCGGCGACGATGCCGCAGTCGTTGAACACGCAAAAGCCGGCGGCGTGGGCCCGCGAGGCGTGGTGCAGGCCCGCGATCGGCACGAAGGCGCGCTTCGCGCGCCCCTCCATGATCGCCTCGGCGGCCCGCAGCGAGGCGCCGACCACGTTGCTCGCCGCCTCGAACACGCCGCGGAACGCCGGGGTGTCGCCGGCGTCGAGGTAGCCCTGGCCGGTCTGCGAGCGCTCGGCGACCAGCGAGACGTAGGCCGAGGCATGGAAGATCTCGAGCTCGCTGCGCGTCGCCGCGCGCGGCTCCTCGAGGGTGACCGCCGACTCGAGTTCCTCGGCCTTGAGCTCGCGGATGAAGACGTCGTGGCGGTCGAGGCCGAAGGGGTGGCCATCACCGAAGCCGTACCGGGCGATCTTGTCCCCGGCGACGAGGAGCGTGTCGCGGCGGCGTCTCATGGCCACAGCCTAGCAGTTCGCCGCCCACCGGTCAGGCCGCCGGCCGGCGGGTCCCGCCGAAGCGGCGCTTCGCCCCGCCGAAGCCGTATTCGCTGGCAGCATGGGCCCCGCTCACCGATAATCCCGCCCCTTCCAGCCGACGGGGTCCGCGGGTCTTCGCAACATGGCGCAGTTCATTTACACGATGAATCGGGTCTCGAAGGTGGTTCCCCCGAAGCGGACGATCCTGAAGGACATCTCTCTGTCGTTCTTCCCGGGCGCCAAGATCGGCGTGCTCGGGCTCAACGGGGCCGGAAAATCGACGCTGCTGCGCATCATGGCGGGCCTCGACTCCGAGATCGAGGGCGAGGCGCGCCCGCAGCCGGGCATCCAGATCGGCTTCCTGCAGCAGGAACCGAACCTCGACCCCGGCAAGACCGTGCGCGACTGCGTCGAGGAGGGCGTCAAGTCCATCAAGGAGGCGCTCGCGCGCCTCGAGGCGGTCTACGCCGCCTATTCGGAGGAGGGCGCCGACTTCGACAAGCTCGCGGCCGAGCAGGCCGAGCTCGAGGCGTACCTGACGACCGTCGACGGCCACAGCCTCGACCGCACGCTCGAGGTCGCGGCCGACGCCCTGCGCCTGCCCGACTGGGACGTCCCGGTCGCGAAGCTCTCGGGCGGCGAGAAGCGGCGGGTGGCGCTGTGCCGCCTGCTGCTCTCCAAGCCCGACATGCTGCTGCTCGACGAGCCGACCAACCACCTCGATGCGGAGTCGGTCGCGTGGCTCGAGCGCTTCCTGCACGAGTACCCGAGCACCGTGATCGCGGTGACCCACGACCGCTACTTCCTCGACAACGTCGCCGGCTGGATCCTCGAGCTCGACCGCGGCCACGGCATCCCGTGGCAGGGCAACTACTCCTCGTGGCTCGAGCAGAAGGAGAAGCGCCTCGAGGTCGAGGAGCGCCAGCAGGAAGGGCTGCGCAAGATGCTGCAGCAGGAGCTCGAGTGGGTGCGCCAGAACCCGAAGGCGCGCCAGGCCAAGAGCAAGGCGCGCCTCGCGCGCTTCGAGGAGCTGCAGTCGCAGGAGTTCCAGAAGCGCAACGAGACCAACGAGATCTACATCCCGCCCGGCGAGCGCCTGGGCGAGCTCGTCGTCGAAGTGAAGGGCCTCAAGAAGGGCTTCGGCGACCGGGTGCTGATCGACGGCCTCAGCTTCAGCCTGCCGCGCGGCGGCATCGTCGGCATCATCGGCCCGAACGGCGCCGGCAAGACCACGCTCTTTCGGATGCTGACCGGGCACGAGAAGCCGGATGGCGGCGAGATCCGCCTGGGCCCGAGCGTGCGGCTCGCCTACGTCGACCAGTCGCGCCAGACGCTCGACGACTCGAAGAGCGTCTGGGCGGAGATCTCCGGCGGGCTCGACCTCATCAAGGTCGGCAACTACGAGACGCCCTCGCGCGCCTACGTCGGGCGCTTCAACTTCCGCGGCACGCAGCAGCAGCAGCTGATCGGCGAGCTGTCGGGCGGCGAGCGCAACCGCGTGCACCTCGCGAAGGTACTGCGGGCCGGGGCCAACGTGCTGTTGCTCGACGAGCCGACCAACGACCTCGACGTCGAGACGCTGCGGGCGCTCGAGGAGGGCCTGCTGGCGTTCCCGGGCTGCGCGGTCGTCATCTCGCACGATCGCTGGTTCCTGGACCGCATCGCGACCCACATCCTGGCCTTCGAGGGCGACAGCGAGGTCGTCTGGTTCGAGGGCAACTATCAGGACTACATCGCCGACCTCAAACGCCGCAAGGGTGAGGACGCGGACCAGCCGCACCGCATCCGCTACCGGAAGCTCTCCGCATGACCGCGCCCCCGAAGGCCCTCACGGGCCTCGACCTCAAGCTCGACGCCGTCGCCGCCCTCGGCGCCGGCGAGCGCTACACGCTTAACGCCGATGCGCTGACGCGCATGGGGCGAAGCCGCGACGCGGTCGATCGCGCCGTCGCCAAGGGCCAGGCGAGCTACGGGATCACGACCGGTTTCGGCGCGTTCGCGAACAAGCGGATCCCGGAGGCGAAGCTGCTCGAGCTGCAGGCGAACCTCGTGCGCAGCCACTCGGTCGGCGTCGGGCCCGCGCTCGAGGCGCGCCACGTGCGCCGGATCCTGCTGCTGAAGGCCAACAACCTCGCCGCGGGCCACTCGGGCATCCGCCCGGTCGTCGTCGAGGCGCTCCTGAAGCTCCTCGCCCACGACGTCCTGCCGGTGATCCCGGGCAAGGGCTCGGTCGGGGCCTCGGGCGACCTCGCGCCGCTCGCGCACCTCTCGCTCGCGCTGATCGGCGAGGGCAGCGCCCGCCACGGCGACCGGCTCCTCGAGGGGCCGGCCGTGTGCCGCGCGGCGGGCTTTGAGCCGTTCACGCTGCAGGCGAAGGAGGGCCTCGCGCTCCTCAACGGCACGCAGGTCAGCACCGCGCTCGCGATCGACGGCTGGGCGCGCACGCGTCTGATCCTCGAGAGCATGATGGTGATCGGCGCGCTCACCGTCGAGGCGCTCGCCGGCAGCCACACGCCCTTCGACCCGCGGATCCACGCCGCGCGCGGCCAGAGCGGCCAGCAGCACGTCGCGAAGGCGATGATGGCGCTGCTCGGCGAGAGCGAGCTGCACGCCTCGCACGCCGACTGCGACCGCGTGCAGGATCCGTACGCGGTGCGCTGCATGCCGCAGGTCGCCGGCGCCGCCTGGGACACGCTCGAGCACGCCGCGAAGGTCATCGCCGCCGAGGTCAACGGCGTCTCCGACAACCCGCTGATCTTCGGCGACGACATCCTCTCCGGCGGCAACTTCCACGCGGCGCCGATCGGGCTCGTGGCCGACTTCCTCGCGATCGCGCTGACCGACGTCGCCTCGATGGCCGAGCGGCGCATCGACCTCCTCGACCGGCGCGTCAATCCGAACCTCAACATGTTCCTGACCGCCGAGCCCGGCGTCGAGTCCGGCTTCATGATGGCGCACGTGACCGCGGCGGCGCTCGCCTCGGAGAACAAGACGCTCGCGCACCCGGCCTCGGCCGACAGCATTCCGACCTCGGCCGGCCAGGAGGACCACGTCAGCATGGCGCCGTGGGCCGGCCACAAGCTGCTCGCCGTGTGCGACAACGCGGCGACGATCCTCGGGATCGAGCTCCTCGTCGCCGCCCACGCGCTCGACTGCCAGCGGCCACTCAGGACGACCGCGGCGCTCGAGGCGGTGCATGCGCTGCTGCGCCGCCACGTGCCGTTCCAGCCCAAGGACCATCGCCTCGACGGCGACATCCGCAAGGCCGGCGAGCTCGTCGAGTCGGGCGCGCTCGCGGCCCTGCTGCACCGCTAGGTCGCGACGAAGCATTATGTCGTCTGCCCGTCGTGCGCAGCGGGCGCAGGGCTGCGTGCGCTAGAATCACCCGAAGGGCCTGCGCTCGCTAGGGGACTCCGCCAGACAGGCGGCCGGCGCACGACGACCAACGCGCGGCCCGTGCGGAGTCGCATGCCGATCTTCATTGATTCGAGCGGTGCCCTGCATCACGACCAGGAGCACAACTTTGCGCTCACGTGCCCGCACTGCGAGGTGCTATCGCACCTGACGCCGATCTCGGTGCCGCAGTACACGCCGCTCGTCACCTACAAGCCGAGCCACGTCGGCATCGTGTTCCGCTGCGACTCGTGCAACCAGCCGGTGTTCCTGAAGTACCCGGTCAAGATGTACGCCGGCAGCCGCGTCGAGCTCGGCACCGGCTACCAGGAACTCGAGCGCCCGCGCGAGAAGTTCCCGTTCACGCACCTTCCGGAGGAGGCCGAGTCGCTCGCCCGCGAGGCGCTCGCCTGCTTTTCCCACGGCGCCTACAACGCCTTCGGCTCGATGTGCCGGCGGACCGCCCAGGCGGTGTTCGCCGACCTCGGCGAGAATGGCAAGCTCAGGATGTTCGACCAGCTGGTCGAGGTCCGCGACATGGCCGAGCTCGACCAGGAGACCTTCAACACGATCCGCAAGGTGCTGTTCGGCACCGACGCCGAGCCGCGGCCCAACATGCCGGCGCTCGATGCGCCGACCGCGGGCGTGCTGGTCGAGGTCTTGAAGGACCTGCTCTACCAGAGCTACGTCCGGCGCGGGCGCCTGCAGCAGGCGATGACGATGCGCCGCTACTTCGCCGACGAAGGCCGCGCCAAGGTCACGCCGCTGACGAAGGCGACGAGCTGACTCAGACGTCGACCAGCTCGACGTCGCCGGCCGCGAGCGGCCGCCCCAGGAAGATGCTGCCGATGCGCGCGAAGCGCTCCGGGCCGTCGGTCGCGAGGAAGCGCGCGGTGCCCGTGCCGGCGCTGCGCGCGAGGTCGTGCTCGACGAGCAGCACCGCCGCCGTCAGCGCCGTCGTGTACGCCGAGTCGACCAGCGCCACGCCGTCCGGGATCGCGACCTTGAGCGCCTCGGCGAGCACCGGGAAGTGCGTGCAGCCAAGGAGCAGCGTGTCGGGCGCATCCGGGCCGGCGAACACGGCGTCGAGGTAGCGGTGCGCACAGGCCTCGACGATCGGCCCCTGCGTCCAGCCCTCCTCGGCGAGCGCGACGAACACCGAGCAGCCGACGCCCGTCACGACCGCCTCGGGCCGCAGCCGCCGGATCGCCTCGACGTAGGCGCCGCCGCGGACCGTGCCCTCGGTCGCCACGACCGCGATGCGCCCGCTCGTCGAGGCCGCCGCGGCAGCGCGCGCGCCGGGCTCGACGACGCCGACGACCGGCAGGCCCGGGTAATGCGCCTCGAGCGCCGGCAGCGCCGCGCTCGAGGCGGTGTTGCAGGCGACGACCAGCGCCTTGATGCCGCGCACGACCAGCGCGCCGGCGCACTGCGAGGCGTAGCGCGCGACGCTCGCCGGGCTCTTGGTGCCGTACGGGAGCCGCGCCGTGTCGCCGAGGTAGAGGAAGCTCTCGTGCGGCAGCGCCTCGGTGAGCGCGCGCAGCACCGTGAGCCCGCCGACGCCGGAGTCGAACACTCCGATCGGCAGCTCGCGCGCGGCGCTGCGGAGGGTCTGCATCGCCGGCGTCAGCCGAGTGCGACGCGCGCGTTGCGGAACAGCCGCATCCAGCCGCTGTCCTCGTGCCAGCCACGCGGCCGCCACGAGTTCTGCGCGGCGCGGAACACGCGCTCCGGGTGCGGCATCGTCAGCGTCACGCGTCCGTCGTCGCTGGTGACGCCCGCGATCCCGCCCGGCGAGCCGTTCGGGTTCGCGGGATAGCGAAGCGCGGTGCGCCCGGCGGCGTCAACGAAGCGCAGCGCCACCGCGCCGCCGGCCTCGAGCGCCGCCTGGTCGGCGGCGCCGGAGAACTCGGCGCGCCCCTCGCCGTGCGCGACCGCAATCGGCAGCCTCGAGCCCGCCATGCCGGCGAGGAACGGCGAGCGCGTCGCACCGACCTCGACGAGCGACAGCCGGCCCTCGAACTGCTCGGAGCGATTGCGCTTGAAGCGCGGCCAGCGCGTCGCGCCCGGGATGAGCTCGGCGAGCGCCGCGACCATCTGGCAGCCGTTGCAGACGCCGAGCGTCAGCGTGTCCGGCCGCGCGAAGAAGCGCGCGAACTCGTCGCGCGCCCTGGCGTTGAACAGGATCGACTTCGCCCAGCCCTCGCCTGCGCCGAGCACGTCGCCGTACGAGAACCCGCCGCAGGCCACGAGCACCGGATAATCGGCGAGCGTGACGCGCCCGGCGAGCACGTCGCTCATGTGCACGTCGTCGGGCGCAAAGCCCGCGCGCGTGAACACCGCCGCCATCTCGAGCTGGCTGTTGACGCCCTGCTCGCGCAGGATCGCGACCCGCGGCCGCGCGCCGCGCGCGACGAACGGCGCCGCGACGTCCTGGTCGGGATCGTAGGTGAGCTCGGCGACGAGGCGCTGATCGACGCCGTCCTCGAGCGCCGCGTACTCCTCGGCCGCGCACGCCGGGTCGTCGCGCAGCTCGCGCATCTTGAAACTCGTCTCCGACCAGGCGCGGCGCAGCGCGACGAGCGGCTCATCGAGCAGCGTCGTGCCGTTCGCCTTCACCTTGAGGCGCGAACCCGCCGCGGGCGTGCCGACGACGCGGCTGTGCGCGCCGAGCCCGTGGCGGGCGAGGATCGCCTCGAGCGCCGCGAGATCGGAGATCTTCACCTGCAGCACCGCGCCGAGTTCCTCGGCGCAGAGCGCGGCGATCGGGTCCGAAACCGCCGCTCCCAGATCGACCTCGAGGCCGCTGCGCGCCGCGAAGGCCATCTCGGCGAGCGTGACGATGAGTCCGCCGTCCGAGCGGTCGTGGTAGGCGAGCACGAGCGCGGCGCGCGCCGCCTCGCGCACGGCCGCGAAGAATCCGCTGAGGAGCGCCGGGTCATCGAGGTCGGCCGGCTGATCGCCGAGCGCGCCGTAGACCTGGGCGAGGCACGAGCCGCCGGTGCGGTTCTGGCCCGCGCCGAGGTCGACGAGCACGAGCGAGGTCGGGCCCTGGTCGAGCACCAGCTCGGGCGTCAGCGTCCGGCGGACGTCGCCGACCGGCGCGAACGCCGACACGATCAGCGACACCGGCGCCCACACCGAGCGCGCGAGCTCCCCGTCCGTCCACCCCGAGCGCATCGACAGCGAGTCCTTGCCGACCGGGATCGCGACACCGAGCGCCGGGCACAGCTCCTCGCCGACCGCGCGCACCGTGTCGAAGAGCACCGCGTCCTCGCTCGCCTCGCCCGTCGCCGCCATCCAGTTGGCCGAGAGCTTGACGTCGCCGAGCGCCGCGACGTCGGCGGCCGCGATGTTCGTGATCGCCTCGCCCACCGCGAGCCGCCCGGACGCCGGCCCGTCGATGAGCGCAACCGGCGTGCGCTCGCCCATCGCCATCGCCTCGCCCGCGTGCGTGGTGTAGCCGGCGAGCGTGACCGCGCAGTCGCTGACCGCGACCTGCCAGGGCCCGACCAGCGAGTCGCGGCTGACGAGCCCGCCGACGCTGCGGTCGCCGATCGTGATCAGGAAGGTCTTGTCGGCGATCGTCGGCAGGCGCAGCAGCCGGTAGAGCGCGTCCTTGGGGTCGATCGCCGCGGTGTCGAGCCGCTCGCGCGGGCGGACGGCGCGCTTCGCCTCGCGGCGCATCCGCGGCGGCTTGCCGAGCAGCACCTCGATCGGCATCGCGACGGGCATCGTGCCGGTCAGCCGGTCCGAGACCTCGAGCTCGCCGTCGTCGGTGATCTCGCCGATGACCGCGTACGGGCAGCGCTCGCGCTCGCAGAGCTCGCCGAAGAGCGTGAGGCTCGACGGCGCGATGCAGAGCACGTAGCGCTCCTGCGCCTCGTTGCACCAGAGCTCGAGCGGCGAGAGGCCGGGCTCGTCGGTCGGGATCGACCTGAGCTCGATGCGCCCGCCGCGCGCGCTGTGCGCGATGGCCTCCGGGACCGCGTTCGAGAGCCCCCCGGCCCCGACGTCGTGGATCAGGAGGATCGGGTTATCGGGCCCGAGCGCGACGCAGCGCTCGATGACCTCCTGCGCGCGGCGCTGCATCTCGGGATTGCCGCGCTGCACGGAGGCGAAGTCGAGGTCGGCGGCACTCGCGCCGCTGCCGACCGAGGAGGCCGCGCCGCCGCCGAGCCCGATCAGCATCGCCGGGCCGCCGAGCACGATCAGCTGCGCGCCGGGCGGGACGTCGGCCTTCTCGACGTGCTCGCGGCGCACGTTGCCGAGGCCGCCGGCGATCATGATCGGCTTGTGGTAGCCGCGCGTGACGCCGGGCGGGTCGCCGGCCACGCGCTGCTCGAAGGTGCGGAAGTAGCCGTTGATGCCCGGGCGGCCGAACTCGTTGTTGAACGCGCAGGCGCCGAGCGGCCCCTCGATCATGATCTCGAGCGCCGAGGCGATGCGCGGCGACTTCGCTTGCGGCGCCTCCCACGGCTGCACGAAGCCCGGGATCCTGAGGTTCGAGGTCGTGAAGCCCGTGAGCCCGGCCTTGGGCTTCGCGCCGCGCCCGGTCGCGCCCTCGTCGCGGATCTCGCCGCCCGAGCCCGTCGAGGCGCCGGGGAACGGCGAGATCGCCGTCGGGTGGTTGTGGGTCTCGACCTTCATCAGGATGTCGACCGGCTCTTTGACGTAGCGGTAGGCCCCGCCGCGCGCGCCGGCGTAGAGGCGCTCGGCGACGGTGCCCTCGATGACCGCGGCGTTGTCGCGGTAGGCCGAGAGCACGCCGCGCGGGCTCTTCGCGTGGGTGTTCTTGATCATCGCGAACAGCGACTTCGGCTGGGGCTGGCCGTCGACGACCCACTCGGCGTTGAAGATCTTGTGGCGGCAGTGCTCGGAGTTCGCCTGCGCGAACATCATGAGCTCGATGTCGGTGGGATCCCGCCCGAGCCGCGCGTAGGCGGCGAGCAGGTAGTCGATCTCGTCGGGCGCGAGCGCGAGCCCGAGGCGCCGGTCGGCCTCGGCAAGCGCAGCGCGCCCGTCGCCGTTGAGCGCGATCCGCGCCAGCGGGCGCGGCGCCCCGACCGCGAACAGCTGCGCGGCGTCCTCGAGCGCGTAGCCGACCGCCTCGGTCATCCGGTCGTGCAGGGGCGCCGCGAGGCGCGCCAGGAGCTCGCGCGGCGCGGGCGCGCGCAGCGAGAGCGTGTAGAGCGTGCCGCGCTCGATGCGGTGCACGGCGCCGAGCCCGCAGACGTGCGCGATGTCGGTCGCCTTGCTCGACCACGGCGAGATCGTGCCGGGGCGCGGCATCACGACGAGGCGCGCGCCGCTCGCGGGCGGCGCGGGCGCGACGTCGGACTCGAGGAGGCGCGCGAGCACGCGCGCCTCGGCGTCCGCGAGCGGCCGCGCGAGGTCGACGAAGTGGTGGAAGTGGGCGGCCAGCGACTCGACGTTCGGGTCGATGGCCCGCAGGGCGGAAAGGAGCTTCTCGAGACGGAAGCGGGAAAGGGCCGGAGCGCCGGGCAGCAGCAGCATCAGGGATCCGCGGGAGGCCGGCCGGGCCGGCTGGGTGCGTATTCTACCCGCTTTGCACCAGCGGCGCCGCGCGGCCCGCTACTTGCGGCCGCCCGACTCGGGGCCGCCCGGCACCATCGGCATCGGGAATGCGCTGACGTTGCCGCCCTCGTAGGTGCTGATCTTGCTGATGCCGGTCTTCTTGACCTCGTCGATGCGCAGCACCGCGTGCATCGGCAGCCACGTGCGCTTGACCCCGGCGAACTCGGCCTTGACCTTTTCCTCGCCCGGGTCGACGACGACCGTGGAGCGCTCGCCGAACACGAACTCCTCGACCTCGATGAACCCGAACAGGCCGCCGTGGGTCACCTTACGGGCATAAACTTCCCAGACCTTGCCCTCGCGCACGAATTGGACTTTGAAAATGTGACTGGCTGCCATGGCTTAAGCTCGCACCCGCGATAGCCTTTTGCCATATTACCCGGGGAGAGGGTATGGCGCTGAGACTCCGTGTGACCGGCCCGCGGGCCTCCATGCTTGGCGAACGCGCGACGCGCGTGTTCGGCGTGCATGGCGGGCGGATCGGTCGTGCCGGGGACAACGAGTGGGTGCTGCCGGATCCCGAGCGCTTCCTGTCGGGGCACCACGCGCAGATCGAGCATCGCGGCGGCCACTGGTACGTCGTCGACACGAGCTCCAACGGCACCTTCCTGAATCAGTCGACGTTCCCGCTCGGACGCGACAACGCGCACGTGCTGAAGGACGGCGACCGGCTGCGGATGGGCGAGTACGACCTGCTCGTCACCGTCACCGCCGACAACGACTTCCCGCCCGACGACGACTCGGTCGCGGCGCTCGACCTCGCGACCGAGGCCGACTTCGCGCTCGCGACGCACGGCGATCTCGGCGCCGAGCTCGACCTCAAGGGCCTCATCGCCGATCCCAACCCGCCGCCCGACGACGCGCCGCCGCCGAAGCCGGAGCCGATCCGCGTCTCGGATGCCTATGGCCAGGTGGTCTCGGTGGCGGGCGGCAAGGCGAGCGCGCCCCGTACCGCGCCCCGCCCTGCGCCGCCGCCCGGCGGCCACGGCCCCGCGGTGCAGGCGTTCTTCCGCGGCGCCGGCCTGGATCCGTCGCCGCTCTCGATCGAGCAGGCGAGCGCCGCGCTCGCGCTCGCCGGCCAGCTGCTGCGGGAAATGGTGCTCGGCCTCATGACCGGCCAGCAGAACCGCGCCGAGGTCCGCGGCCGCTACCACATCGACGAGACCGGCATCCGCAAGGTCGAGCAGAACCCGCTCAAGAGCGCGAGCAGCGTCGACGAGGCGCTGACGCGGCTCTTCGGTCCGCGCTCGACGCGCTTCCTGCTGCCGCTCGAGGCGGTGCGCGCCAGCTTCAACGACCTCAAGCGCCACGAGCAGGCGACGCACATGGCGCTGCAGGACGCGCTCGCCGAGTACCTGCGCCGGCTCGCGCCCGACCAGCTCGAGCAGCAGTTCGCCGAGGCGCTCGCGCGCAGCGGCCCGCTCGGCAGCGACCCCGGCACGAAGTACTGGGAGATGTACGGCGAGATCTACAAGGTGCTCGCGCAGGCGACGCCCGAGGGCCTGCCGCACGCGTTCGCCGAGGAATTCGCGAAGGCCTACGCGACCGCGCAGGGGGAGCTCGCCGAGCAGGACAAGCGCACCCCGGCCGCGAGCGGCCGGCGGTCGTCGTAACCGGGATCGCACGCGCCTGTCGGCACGAGCGTTCAAAAAGAGTGGCGGAGAGGGTGGGATTCGAACCCACGGTGGGCGTAAGCCCACTCCTGATTTCGAGTCAGGTACATTAGACCACTCTGCCACCTCTCCGCGGCGCCAGTCGTCGGTCTAGCGGCAGGTATTCTACATCAATGGCGGTCCCGACCCGATCCCCGGACCTCCCGCTGACGCACCGCGCAATCCCCGTCCCGTGGCGAGCGGGGCTGGCGCTCGTCGTCGCGGGTCTGCTCGGCACCTGCAGTGCGCGCCCGGGCGTGCTCGAGCAGGTGCGGATCCTCGGTGTCCTCAAGGTCGCGACCCGCAACAGTCCGACCGCCTACTACCTCGGTGCGCAGGGGCCCGAGGGCCCCGAATTCGACATGGCGGCGCGCTTTGCCCGCGAGCTCGGCGTGCCGGTGCGATTCCTGACGCTCACAACGCCCGCCGCGGTGCTCGACGAGGTCGAGAGCGGCCGCGCTCACCTCGGCGCCGCGGGGCTCGCGATCACGCCCGCGTGGCGGCGGCGCGTCGACTTCTCCCGGCCGTACCAGCGCGTGCGCCTGCACCTCGTGCACCGTCGCGACAGGCCGCGGCCCGAGCGGCTGGATGCGCTCGGGTCGCGCACGCTCGCGGTCGTCGCCGGCAGCGCCCACGAGGCCGCGCTCGCCGAGGTCGCCGCGCAGGTGCCGGGGCTCAAGTACGAGTCGGTCCAGGGCGTCGACACGCTCGACCTTCTCGACCGCGTCTGGACCGGCGATCTGGATACGACGATCGCCGACCGCAACGAGTTCTCGCTGACGCGCAATTTCCATCCGGAACTGCGGATCGCGTTCAACCTGCCGAACGTGAGCGAGCTCGCGTGGGCGCTGCCGCGCGGTGACCGCGAGTTCGCCGCGCGCGTCGATCAGTACCTGCAGTCGATCGAGAGCGACATGGCGGCGCTCGTGCAACGCTACTACGCGCCATCCGACCGCTTCGACTACGCGGGCGCCCGCCAGCTCGTGCGCGACGCCGAGGACCGGTTGCCGTCGCTGCGGAAGCACTTCGAGGACACCGCGCGCGAGTTCGGCGAGGACTGGCGCGTGCTCGCGGCGATCGGCTACCAGGAATCGCGCTGGGACCCGCTGGCGGTATCGCCGACCGGCGTGCGCGGCGTCATGATGCTGACCGCCGAGACTGCCGAGGCGCTCGGCGTCGCCGACCGCGCGAATCCGGCCGAGAGCATCCGCGGCGGCGCGAGCTACCTGCACCAGATGCGCGAGTCGATCCCGGCGCGCGTGCCCGAGCCCGACCGCACCTGGCTCGCGCTGGCCGCCTACAACATCGGCTACGGGCACCTCGAGGATGCGCGCGTGCTGACCCAGTCGCACGGCAAGGATCCCGACTCGTGGCAGGACGTACGCGAGTTCCTGCCGCTGCTCGCGCAGGAGCGCTTCTACGTGCAGCTGAAGCGCGGCTACGCGCGCGGCTGGGAGGCGGCGCGCTTCGTCGACAACGTCCGCAGCTACCTGGACGTCCTCGAGTGGGTCTCGCCGGAACCCTCGGTGCCGGCGAGCTAGGGCGCGCCGCGGCGGCGAGCGAAGAAATCCCTGAGCAGGCTGCCGCACTCCTCGGCGAGCACGCCGCCGAAGGCGTCGAGCGCGTGGTTGAGCGCGCGCGAGCGCGTCAGGTCGAAGGCGCTTCCGGCCGCGCCCTGGCGCGGGTCCCAGGCGCCGAACACGAGCCGGGCGATGCGCGCGTGCACCATCGCCGCGATGCACATCGCGCAGGGCTCGAGCGTCACGTACAGCGTCGCG
>DATKOR010000010.1:0-77836 GCA_035524495.1 Steroidobacteraceae bacterium | reverse complement strand
CCGCAGCTATGGCCTTCGGACCAACCGTTCCGACGGCCAGACGGCGCTCCTCAAGATCTCGGTCGCCGAGGAAAAGTACTTCCTGCAGAACAACACCTACACGACCGACCTCGCCGATCCGCCGCCGGCAGGCCTCGGCATAGGCAATGCCTCGCCGTCGGGCTACTACACGCTGGCCGTCGCGGCGGGCGCGACCGGCACGATCGCGACCTCGTACCAGGCGACGGCGACCGCGACCGGCACGCAGACCGCGGACCAGGCGGCGTGCCAGGTGTACACGATGGACGACCAGGCGCAGCGCACGCCGGCCGACGCGACCGGCTGCTGGAAGTAAGCCGCTGTCGCCAATCCGAGACGCCGGCGCCGGCGCCGGTCAACGCGCACCGCGTTGTATCGTTACAGTCGGTTGAGCGGGCGCCGTTCCCCCGGCGCCCCTCGTGCCCGCGATCCGCCACCGACGCACCCCGGAGGAGTCCATGCCCACCCGTATCGCACGCGCCGCGCGCCTCCCGGCGCTCGTCGCGCTCGCGCTGCCGGCGCTCGTCTCGTGCCACAACGGCTACGACAACGACTGCTGCGTCAGCTACACGCCGACCGAGGGCTCCTACGGCGTCGTCGCCGGCGACTTCAACGGCGACGCCTTCACCGACGTGCTCGCGCTCAGCACCCTCTACCCGATCACCGCCGCCGGCCAGTCGAACGTCAAGGCCTACCTGTCGACCGGTCCCGGCGCGTTCGCCGCGCCCGTCCTCTACGGCGCCGGCACCGACCCCTTGTGGATCGCGGCGGCCGATCTCAACAACGACGGCGCGACCGACGTCGTGACCGCGAGCTACGACGATGGCGCGCTCGCGGTGCTGTTCGCGAACAAGGCGGTGCCGGGGACGTTCAACCCGGCCGTCATGCTGTCGAGCCCCGGCGCCTCGCAGGTCGCGGTACTCGACATGAACGGCGATGGCCTGCCGGACCTCGTGTCGGCCGACTTCGGCGTCTCGCTCTTCATGCAGACCTCCGCGGGCACCTTCGCGTCGCCCGTCAGCCTCTACTCGGGCGGGGCGAACTTCGTCGCGCTCGGCGACCTGAACAACGACGGCGTCCCCGACGTCGCGCTCACCGACTCGACCGGCGTCAAGGTGCTGCTGCGAACCGGCGGCCTCGCCGCGACGACCTTCGCCGCGCCGGCGACCGTCTTCACGCAGACCGTCAACGCGAACCTCGTCGGCGCGAACCTGATCGCGATCGGCGACATCGACGGCGACGGCCTCAACGACCTCGTGATCACCGACCCGGGTCCGACCGGGGGCGCGACTCCGACGATCAACATCCTGCTGCAGGACCCCTCGAACCTCGGGAGCTTCCTGCCGCCCGTCAGCTACCCGGGCACGACAGACGACGTCCCGGTGTCGATCGTGCTCAAGGACCTCACCGGGGCCGGGAATGGCGTGCTCGACATCGTCGTCGGCAACCAGCAGTCGGTGACGGTCCTGCTGCACGATCCGCAGAACCGGGGCAAGTTCCTCGCGGCGACCACCTACCCGGCGCCGGGCGCCAACGAGATCGCGATCGCCGACGTCGACGGCGACGGCTTCCTCGACATCATCACGAGCAACGGCGCGACGCAGCCGACCGTCAACGGCACCGTGACGACCGAGCCCGGCGTTCTGCTGCAAAGCGCCACGACCCCGGGCACCTTCGCGGCCCTCAAGAACCTGCCCTGATCCGGGCGCAGGCAATCCGGCGCCCGCATTGCCGTTGGCGCGGGAAGGCGGCAGCGCTGTAGATTGGTGGCCGCTGGCCGCTAAATATCCTCAGGAAACCGCCCTGGAGTGCGGGCCGGGGGCCAGCGGATGATGGGGGAGGCGTTCAAAGTCGCAGCCGCGAGCGGGCGCTTTGCGTGGCGCCAGGGCGCCGTGCTGCTCCTCGCCTACCTCGCGACGATCGTCGCGACGGTCCTGTTCGCCGAGTTCGCCATCGATCCCGCGCTCAAGGAGTACGCGCTCGCCGTGCCCTGGCTCGCCGAGGGCGTCGCGGTCGGCGGCATCCTGCTCGGCGGCGCCAGGCTCTGGCCCGCGCTCTTCGTCGGGCCCTGGATCGTCTGGGGCATCGGCTTCGCCCACCCCGTCGTCACGGTCACCGTCGATGCGCTCGGCGAGGTCGCGAGCGTCCTCCTGATCGTCCGGCTGCTCCACGCCTGGGGCTTCAACCGCCGCTTCGAGCGCCTGCGCGACCCGATCGTGCTGCTCGCGGCCGCGGCGATCGGCCGCGCGCTCGCAGGCGTCGTCGACGGTGCGGGCCTCTTCATCGCGGCCTATCTCACGCCCGCGAGCCTGCCGCCCGACTACCGCGCACTCTTGACCGACGCCTCGGGAGTCGCGCCGCGCCTGACGCCGGCGCTCGTCGGCACCACCGTGCGCTGGATGCTGAACACGATCGCCGGCATCGTGCTGGTGGTCCCGGTGCTCTTCGCGAGCCGCAGTGACGCGCTCGAGAGCCTGCGGCGCCGGCCGGCGGGCTTCGCGGCCTGGGCGCTCGCGCTCGCCCTCTGGGTCGCGGTCGTGCTCGCGGTGCCGAGCGAGGCCTTGAGGATGGCGGCGCTCGGCGCCGCGATCGTGCTCGTGACCTGGGCCGCGGTCGGGTTCGGGGTGGCGGTCGCGGCGCTCGCGACGCTCGTGCTGTCGCTCGTCGCGACCGTCGGCTACGGCACGCAGATCGGCGTCATCGGGGCCGGATCCCCCGAGCACGACGTCGAGGCACTGTGGGGCTTCCTCGGACTCCTGGCCGCGACCGGCCTCGTGCTCGCGGCGCTGCTCGCCGAGCGGCGCCGCGAGCTTGCGCACCTGACGGCGCGCATGCAGACGAGCCTCAACCTCTTCCGCCGGCACCCGTCCGCGCTCCTCGTCGTCGAGTCGACGAGCCGCAGGATCGTGCTCGCCAACGACGAGGCGACGCGCCGCTACGGCTACAGCGCGGCCGAGTTCGCCGAGCTCACGATCGAGACGCTCGAGACGCCGCTCCGGCCCCCGGAGGGTGCGACGCCCGCGGCCGGCGCCGGCGAGGCGCGGCTCGCGCAGCACCGCACGAAGTCCGGTGCGCTGATCGACGTCGAGCTGATCTCGCGGCCGATCGACCTCGAGCAGGGCCCCGCCGAGCTCTACTACGCGCTCGACGTCACCGACCGCTACCAGTTGCGCGCGCAGCTGCTCGCCGCCGCCGATCTCGAGCGCCGGCGCCTCGCGCAGGAGCTGCACGACGGGCTCGGCCAGGTGCTGACGGGGCTCAACCTCGGCGCGCAGGCGGCCGCGCTGCGCGCGCAGCGCGGCGTCGCGGTCGACGCCGCGACCGCGGAGTTCCTCGCCAAGGCGAGCCGCGAGGCGGTCGTGCTCTGCCGGGAGCTGATGCGCGGCGTGTCGCCGCTCAGCCATGCCGACGGCGACCTGCTCGAGGCGCTGACGCGCCTGCCGCGCTCGCTGCCGCCGCCCGCCGACACGCGGCTCGAGGTCGTCACCGAGGTTTCCGCGCCCGTCACGCTGTCGCTCGCGCGCCGCGAACACCTCTTCCGGATCGTCCAGGAGGCGGTCGCGAACGCGCTCAAGCACGCGCGCGCCGGGCGCATCCGCGTGCGCGCGCGCGTGACCGAGCAGGCGCTCGACCTCGCGGTCGAGGACGACGGCGTCGGATTGCCGGAGGATGCGACGCGCGGACTCGGCCTGAGCTCGATGGCGATGCGTGCCGGCGCTGCCGGCGCCGAGCTCGTGGTCGGCGCGCGCCCCGGCGGCGGCACGCTCATCCGCTGCCACTGCCCGCAGCGCGAGCCGAGTGCGGCGACCGAGTTGCCGCGGCCCGAGCCACCGCCCGCGGCCGCACCCCGGCCGCAACGACCCCATTGGCCGCGGCTCCACTATGTCATCGGCTGCGCGCTCGTCGCGCTCGCCGGCCTCTTCGGGATCCTGATCTCGACGAGCCTCGCGCGCATCAGCAGCCCCGAGGTCGCGATGATGGGGCCGCGGCTCGCGGTGCCGTCGCTGTTTGCGGGTCTCACGGCGAGCGCGCTGCTCCTCTTCGGCACGCGGCTCTGGCCGGGCGCGTTCATCGGCGCCGCGCTCGGCGCCTATGCGCTCATCCACCTCGCGGCCGGGTATGCGCTCTGGTACGGGTTCGTCGCGGCGGTGTCGCTCGTCTTGAGTGTCCGCGCGCTGAATGCCTCGGGCTTTAGGCGCGAGTTCGACCGCTGGCAGGACCCGGTGCTCCTGTTCGGCGCCGCGGCGGTGATGGCGAGCATCAACCTCGTGCTGAGCGCGCTCGGCACGATGACCTACCTCTGGATCCGGCCGCACGGGCTCGGGCCCGCGTTCGATGCGCTCCTCACCGACGCCCTGGGCCGCACGCCCGTCGTGACGCCGGCCTACCTGGTGGCGCTCCTGCGCTGGTGGGCGGACGGCGCCGCCGGCATCGTGCTCGTCGTGCCGGCGCTCGCCGCGAAGCCGTCGCTCGCGCGCGTTCCGCGCGACAAGCCGCTCGAGGTCGTCGTCTGGGCGGTCGCGCTCGCCGCCTGGCTCGACGGGCTCTTCCTGCTCGGCGACTGGGGCGCGCGGACGGGCGTCCTCGCCGCCGCCCTCGTGCTGCTCGTCTGGGCCGCGATTCGCTTCGGCGTCGCCTGGGCCTCGGCCGCGAGCCTCGTCTGCGCGATGGCGGCCACGTTCAGCTTCGCGGCGCAGCAGGGCGTCCTCACCGCGAGCGACGTCAGCGAGGGCATCTCGGCGCTCTGGGGGTTCCTTGCGCTCTTGGTCGCGACCGGCAGCGCCCTGATCGCGCTCCTCGCCGAGCGCAACCGGATCCTGAGCGAGCTGACGGCGCTCGCCGAGCGCTACCGGCGGCTCTTCGAGTCCGACCCGCATCCGCTCTGGGTCGAGGAGTCGGCGAGCGGCCGGATCCTGGCCGCGAACGCGGCCGCCGTGCGCCACTACGGCTACAGTCCCGAGGAGTGGCGCGGGCTCACGGCCGACCGGCTGTCGGCGGACTCAACGCCCGCAACCGCCCAGCCGGGCGTTGCGCTCGCCACCCGTCACCGCCAGAAGCACGGCGGCGTCATCGACGTCGAGCTCCACTGCTCGCCGGTCGACTTCGAGGGGCGCGAGGCCGAGATGTGCTTTGCGATCGACGTGACCGAGCGCAACGCGCTGCGCCGGGGCTTTCTCGAGAGCACCGACCTCGAGCGGCGCCGTCTCGCCGAGCACCTGAGCCAGGGGCTCGGCGCCGCGCTCGCGGATCTCGAGGCGGCGGCGCTGCACTTCCAGTCGGCCGGCGACGGCGCGAACCCCGCCGCCATCGCGCTCATTGCCTCGGCAAGCCAGCGCGCGGCGCTCGCGTGCCGCGCGACCGCGCACGGCGCCTCGCCCCTGCAGGCCAACAACGGCGACCTCGTGGGCGCCCTGCTCGAGCTCGAGGACGGCTTGCCGGAGGCCCCGGCCGCTCACATCGAGGTCGAGGTGAGCGGCAGCGCGCGCATCAACCTGCCGCTCGAGCGCTGCGAGCACCTCTACGGCCTCGTCCGGGGCGCCGCCGCCGATGCGGCGCTCGGCGCCGGTGCCCGGAAGATCCGCATCTCGCTCGAGCTCGAGCCCGCGCTCATCCGGGTCGCGATCGACGATGACGGGCACACGGAGCGCGACGCGCGGACCCCCGAGCTGCCGGCCTTCGACCTGATGGTGCTGCGCGCGAGCTCGATGGGGGCGCGGCTTCGCCGCGCGGCCCGCGCGGGCGGCGGCCGGGCCATCGTCTGCGAGTGCCCGCAGCCCTCCGCCGCCTGACGGGTCGGGCACGCCCGTCACGAAGGACGGAAGGGCCCGTCGCGCGGCCTCAGACTTCCCGCCACCCGGCCCTAGGAAAAACCCGCAATCGGGTCCCGGGGACCGCCAAAAGGCGCGCAATCGCTAACCCGTGGCCGCCCGCCGGCCGACACATCCTCACAGTAGCAACCGCCCGAACCGGCAACCCCGGGACGCGGCGCACGGCATTGACACGGCCCGGATCGAGGCCCCTGCGAGGCACCTGCATGAACGCGCTCAGTCGTCTGAAGCTTGCACCGAAGCTGCTCATCGTCGCGGTGCTCCTGATCGTCCCGCTCATCGTCGCGATGACGGTGCTGATGCTGCAGTGGCAGCGCCAGATCGGCGACGCCAGGCGCTTTCGCGACGTCGTCGCCTACGAGCAGGCGGTGCGCGAGGTCATGCCGGGGATCACCGGCCACAGAAGCGCCAGCGTGCAGGCAGCACTCGGCGACAGCGGCCAGGCGGCGAAGCTCGCCGACATGGCCGCGCAGGTCGACAGCGGGCTCCAGAAGCTCAAGGAAGTCGACAAGCGCCTCGGCGCTGAATTCAAGACCGGCGGCAAGGTCGATGCGATCGCCCGCGACTGGGAGACGCTGAAGGGCTCCTTCCGGACCATGAAGCCGATCGAGGCGCGCGATGCGCACCAGGCGATCGCCGCCCAGGTGCTCGGCCTCGCGGCAGCGGTCGCCGACACCGCCGGCGTCGCGCTCGACGACGACCCGCGCACGGTATTCCTGCTCGATGCGATCTCCGGGAAGCTGATGACGGCCGCCAACGACCTCAGCCGCGCGAAGCTGCGCGCCTCCATGATCGTAATGGCCGGCAAGGCCGACCAGGCCGACCACGACCAGCTCGTCGTGCTGGTGACCGAGAACGACTTGAGCGGCCGCGCGCTCGACGACGACCTGCGCCACGCGCTCGACTCGGGCGAGCCCAAGATGGCGGTCCTCAAGGACGCGCGCGAGGACTTCGCCCGCGCCGCCGAGGGCCTGCACTCGCTGATGCAGCACAAGGTGCTCGCCGGGGTGTACACGGGCGACACGCTCAAGGAGATCACCGAGGCGGACCTCGCCAACAAGAAGGCCGCCTACGCGCTCTTCGACAAGATCGCGCCGCTCACCGACGAGCTGCTCGGCGATCGCCTGCGCGCCAACTGGGAGAAGGTGCTCCTGTCGACCTCCGGGATCCTGGCGCTGACGGTGGTGGCGCTCGTGATCGGCTGGCGGGTGCGCAGCGCCCTCGTCAGCCAGCTCGGCGCCGCGCAGGCCGCGTTCGCGCACATCGAGACGGGCGACTTCTCGACGCCGCTCAAGGCCATCACCGCCGACGAGGCGGGCGAGGTCGTCGCGGCGCTCGCGCGCATGCAGTCGAACCTCAAGGAGCGCACCGAGCGCGAGCGCATCGTCGCGGCGGAGAACGCCCGCGTGCGCACGGCGCTCGATCGCGTCTCGGTCGGCGTCATGCTCGCCGACAACGACGGCAAGATCATCTACTGCAACGACGCGGTCGGCTCGACTTTCCGCAATCAGCTCGCGGAGATCCGCAAGCAGCTGCCGCAGTTCGACCCGGACCGGATCGTGGGCTCGAGCTTCGACAGCTTCCACCGCTCGCCGTCGCACCAGCGCGGGCTGATCTCGAACCTGCACGGCACCCACACCGCCGACATCAGGATGGGTGGCGCGACGCTGCGCATCACTGCGAGCCCGGTCACCGACTCGGGCGGTCAGCGCGTCGGCACGGTCGTCCAGTGGCTCGACCGCACCGCCGAGGTCGGCACCGAGCAGGAAGTCGAGAGCATCGTCGCGCGCGCGCTCGAGGGCGACCTCGTGCCGCGAATCTCGCTCGAGGGCAAGACGGGCTTCTTCGAGAAGCTCTCGAAGGGCATGAACGCGCTGCTCGACAACATGGCCTCGGTGGTGCGCACGATCACCGCCGCGGCCTACGAGGTCCGCACCGGCTCCGACGAGATCTCGCGCGGCAACGCCAACCTCTCGCAGCGCACCGAGGAGCAGGCCTCGAGCCTCGAGGAGACCGCCTCCTCGATGGAGGAGATGACCTCGACCGTCAAGAGCAACGCCGACAGCGCCGCGCAGGCCAACCAGCTCGCGCTCGCGGCCCGCAACCAGGCGGAGACCGGCGGCTCGGTCGTCACGCGCGCGGTCGCCGCGATGGGCGAGATCAACAGTTCCTCGAAGAAGATCGCCGACATCATCGGCGTCATCGACGAGATCGCGTTCCAGACGAACTTGCTGGCGCTCAACGCCGCCGTCGAGGCGGCGCGCGCCGGGGACCAGGGCCGCGGCTTCGCGGTCGTCGCCGCCGAGGTGCGCAACCTCGCATCGCGCAGCGCCGAGGCCGCCAAGGAGATCAAGTCGCTGATCGAGGACTCGGTCACGAAGGTCGGCGAGGGCTCCAGGCTCGTCGATGAATCCGGCAAGACGCTGCGCGAGATCGTCGTCGCGGTCAAGAAGGTCACCGACATCGTCGCCGAGATCGCCTCGGCGAGCCAGGAGCAGTCATCCGGCATCGAGCAGGTCAACAAGGCCATCATGAGCATGGACGAGATGACGCAGCAGAACGCCGCGCTCGTCGAGGAGGCCGCGGCTGCCGCCGAGGCGCTCAGCCAGCAGGCCGAGGCGCTGACCTCGACGATGGCCAAGTACAAGGTGGGAGACGAGGCGCGGCGCGCCCCCCTCGCGGCCCCGGCGCCGAGCGCACCGGCGGCCCCGGCCGCCGAGCGCCGCGGCGAGAACCGGCCGTGGCAGAAGGCCAAGGCGCCGGCCGCGAAGCCCACGCCGGCCGCGAGGCCAACGCCGGCCGCGAGGCCAACGCCGGCCGCGAGGCCAACGCCGGCCGCGAGGCCAACGCCGGCCGCGAGGTCCGCGCCGCGCGCTGCGGCCGGCGGCGCCGCCGACGGCGACAGGGAATGGGCGGAGTTCTGAGGCCTTGCGGAGAACACCATGAGTGACGAGACGACCGCGCGCCCCGACGGCTCGACGTTCACCGCGACCGCGGAGCAGTACCTGACCTTCGCGCTCGACCGCGAGCTCTTCGCGATCCCGATCCTCGCGGTGCAGGAGATCCGCGGGCTCGAGGCGGTGTCGCGGATCCCGCGCTCGCCCGACTACGTGCTCGGCGTCATGAACCTGCGCGGCGCGGTGGTCCCGGTCATCGACCTGCGCGCGCGGCTCTCGATCGAGCGCTGCGAGCGCACGCCGACGACCGTCGTCATCGTCGTCCGGCTCGCGAGCGGCGCCGGCGCCGACCGCGTCGTCGGCTGCATGGTCGATGCGGTCTCGGACGTCGCGCACATCGCCGACAGCTCGGTGCGGCCGCCGCCCGAGGCCTGCGGGCGCGTCGCCGGCCAGTTCCTGAAGGGCATCGTCGAGGTCGACGGGCGCCTCGTGCTGCTCGTGGACCTGCCGCGGCTGATCGGCGACGCCGCGCGCAAGGCAGAGCAGGACGCGGCCTAGGCCAGCGTCGGGATGGTGTGCCGCGCGGTGCCTGCGGCCACTCGGCGTCCTCCCGGCGAAGAGCCCACCACGATGCCCGCCACCCAACCGACCGCCGAGGCCGTCATCCTCGTCGACGCGCGCGGCCTCATCGTCGAGGCCAACGCGGGGGCGGCGGACCTCTTTGGCTTCCAGGAGCTGCTCGGCGTCCCGTTCGCATCGCTGGTGCCCGCCTGGCCCGGCCGGAGCGCGCCGTCGAACCGCGCGTTCGCGCTCGCGGGCCGTCGCCAGGACGGCAGCATCGTCCACGTCGACCTGACCCAGCTGCAGGCCGGCGGCGACGGGCCGCTCGTCTGCGTGCTGCGTGACGCATCCGCTCGCCGCACGCTCGCCGAGGCCGTGAAGCGCGCAACCGACCTCGAGGCGCGTACCGCCGAGGCCCGCCGCGCGTTCCTCGCGACCCTGAGCCACGAGCTGCGCACGCCGCTCGCGGCGGTGCTCGGCTTCGCCGAGCTGCTGGTCCACTCCCCGCTCGATGCGGCCCAGCACGACTCGGTGCGCGCGATCCGCGACTGCGGCGAGGAGCTGCGCGCGACGATCGACGAGCTCCTCGATGCGACCGCGCTCGAGATGGGCGCGGTCGAGATCACCGAGCGGCCGTTCGACCTCGTGGCCGCGGTCGAGGAGACGCTCGCGGCGCTGAGGCCACGGGCGAGCGCGAAGTCGATCGAGCTCAGGGCGACCTTCGCCGCCGATGCGCCGCGCACCGTCGCCGCCGACGAGGCGCGGATCCGGCAGGTGCTGACGCAGCTCGTGCGCAATGCCATCAAGTTCACGCCCGCCGGGCGCGTGCACGTCGAGGTTGCGTGCACCGCGGCCGCGGCGCGCGCGAACCTTCGGATCGCCGTCGCCGACACGGGCGTCGGCGTGCCGGAGGAGGCGCGGGCGCTCCTCTTCCAGCCGTTTCGGCAGCGCGACGCGTCGAGCACGCGGCGCCATGGCGGCCTCGGCGTCGGCCTCGGCATCTGCCGCCGGCTGACCGAGCTCATGGGTGGCGCGATCGGCCTCGAGAGCGACGGCGGCGCCGGGGCGACGTTCTGGTTCATGGTCCCGGTCACGAGGCTCGCGGACGACGCCGTGCCGGCGGCGCGGCCCACGGTCGCGCCGGCGCAGCTCCCCGCCTGCGCGGCCGCCGAGGTGCGCGTGCTGGTCGCGGACGACCAGCCCGTCAACCAGACGATCGCGCGGCGCATCCTCGAGCGTCTCGGGTGTCGCGTCGACATCGCCGCCGACGGCCGCCAGGCCGTCGAGTTCGCGGCGCGCGCGCGCTACGACCTCGTGTTCATGGACTGCCACATGCCGGTGATGGACGGCTTCGAGGCGACGCGCGAGATCCGCCGCTCGGAGGCCGCCGGCGCGCGCACGCCGATCGTGGCGCTGACCGCCTCCTCGCTCGATGCCGACCGCGACCACTGCTACGCAGCCGGCATGGACGCCTTCCTCGGCAAGCCCGTCGACGTCGAGCGGCTCGCCGGCGTCCTCGAGCGCTTTACGCGGCTCCGTCGCCCGGCCCCGCTCGCGACAGCAGCTGGCTGAGGAGCGGCAGCAGGTCGGTCGCGAGCGCCTGCTTCGCGAGCACCGCATCGGCACCCGCGCGCCGCGCCTGCTCCGCGACCTTCTCCGACACGTAGCCCGAGACGAGCACGACCGGCATGTCCGGGCGCAGCGCCTTGACCGCGCGGATGATGTCGAAGCCCGTGCTCCCGGGCATCTTGTAGTCGGTGACGATCAGGTCGAAGGATTCGGGTTCGGCGTGCAGCGCCTCGAGCGCCGCGGCGCTGCTCGTGTAACCGTGCGCCTGGTAGCCGCGCTCGGCGAGCAGGCGCTCGACGAGCACCAGCAGCCACTTGTGGTCGTCGACGAACAGGATCCGCTGGCCCGCGCCCGGCGGCTGCACGCGACGCTGGGTCTTGTTGCGCGACTTCGGCTCCTCGGCGGCCGCGGGTGGCGCGGCCGGGAGCGCGATGCGGACGGTTGCCCCCGGCCCACGCCCGCCCGAGAGCGTCCCGCCGTGCTCGCGGACGATCTCCTCGACGACCTCGAGGCCCGCCTCGGCGTCCTCGGCCCCGGGCGACGGCAGCCGCGGCCCCTCGTGCTCGCGGACGGCGTCGGGGCCCGGTCCGTGGACCGTCACGGTGATCGTCGCAGCGCCACCCTCGCCGCCTTCTGCGCCGACGTCGATCTCGATGACGCCGGGCTGCCCGGCGAGCGACTGCCCGGCGCGGATCCCGAGGTTGACGACCGCCTGCTGGATCTGCGGCTCGTCAATGCGGACCAGCGGGACATCAGCCGACGCGCGAAACACGACATCGTGCCCGGGCGGCAGGCTCGCCCGCAGAAGTGCCGCCGCGTCCTCGACGACGCGCGCCAGCGCCATCACCTTCGGTCCCGTCGACTGGCCGCGGCTGAACGTGAGGATCTGGCGCGTCAGCGCCGCGGCGCTCCTGCAGGCGCGGCTGCAGACCGCGAGGCTGCGCAGCACCCGCGGGTTGCGGCGGGCGTCCTTGCGCGCGAGGCTGAGGTGGCCCTCGATCGCGGCGATGGCGCCGGCGAACTCGCCGGCCAGCCCGCCCGCGAGCACGCCGAGCGCCTGCATCCGGTGGGCGCGGCGCGCCTGGACCTCGAGCTGCGCCTTGCGCTCCTCGGTGCGGCGGCGCGCGGTCACGTCCTGCATCGTGCCCTGAAGCTCTAGGCCACCCGCGGTGGGCTGCACGCGCCCGATGATCCGCAGCCAGGCGCCGTCCCTGAGCTGGACGTCGAGCTCGAGCGCGCCGTCGCCGCGGCCCGCATCGGCGATCGCGGCACCGAGCGCGGCGGCATCGCCCGCAACGAGCGCGCGCTCGAACGCCGTCCAGTCGGCCGGTGCCTCGGGCGCGAGCCCGAGCAGCATCGCGACGCCGCCCGACCACGAGACGGCTCGCTCGGGCAGCGTCAGCTGGAAGACGCCGGCGCGCATCGTCTGCTGGATGCGCCTGAGCGCACCGACCACCCGCTCGCGCTGCTCGGCGCTGCGCTTGAGCTCCGCGGTCGCCCGCAGCTTCGAAAGCCCCAGCGAGATGTCCGCGACCATGTCGTCGAGCAGCGCCACCTCGTGCTCGCCGAAATCGCCGACCGTGTCGCTGTAGACGTTGAAGAGCCCGACGACGCGGCCTTCGTCGATGAGCGGCATCGCTGCCGAGGCCCGGATGCCCATCGTGCGCGCGAGCGCGTGCCAGGGCGCGGTCAGGGGATCGGCGAGGAAGTCGTTGCAGATGACGTGCGTGCCCGAGCGCAGCGCCTGCCCGCTCGGCCCCGCGCCGCCGCGCTCCTGCTCGTGCACCGAGACGCGGATCGTCTCGGCATAGGCCTTCGACGGTCCCGCCGATGCGAGCGGCTGCAGGTAGCCCTCGGCGTCGACGAGTCCGACCCACGCGAGCACGTAGCCGCCCTGGCCGACGGCGATCGTGCACAACTCCTCGAGGAGCGCCGCCTCGTCCTTGGCGCGCACGATCGCCTGGTTGATGCGCGCGAGCGCCTGGTAGATCCGCGCGAGGCGCGCGTCGAGCGCCGCCTCGTCGCGCGAGGAGAGCGGCTCGGGGCCCGTCGCGGGCCTCGGGCGGCTCCTGGGGTCGGTCGCCTCTTTGCGCGGCTCAGACATGGGCGCACGCGCCGCCGCGCGGCACTCGATGATCGATCACTGGCTCCCCCGCGGCAGGTCTTCGCAACCTGCGCATTGTGCCCCGCCGGGGCCTCGTCGACGCCGGTCACAATCACAAGGCGGGTCGCGAGCACGATCGGGCGCGGGGTATCGAGTGGGAAGCGGCTGATAATGAATCGAGATGGATATCGTAATCTATTGTTATTGTTATACTTGTACAGAGAACGCTCAGCAAAGTCAGTCACGATGACGGCTGGAGCCCCGGAGTCCTTTCCAGGGCCGCCAGCCGCCCGAGCGCACGCGGCGCTCGAACTGCGAGGTCGGCGGGTTGTGGCCGCGCCGGTTGCCATCGGACGTAACCCGAATCGGGCCCGGCGCTTCACGGCGCCGGGCACTGCGATGCAGCACCGAGCGTGACGACGATGCCCGCATCGCGCGGCAGCGCCCCGAGGGCCGCCGCATCGATGGGACGTCCTGTGAGTGCCGCGTCGAGGAACGCGACGCTGACGCTGCGGGTGACCGCGATCGTCCCGTCGGCGCCGAGCACGCCGGCCGCAACCGCCGCGGGCGCGATCCACGCCTCGTCCGAGAGCGCCGTGTGGCCCGCGCCGATCAGGTGCACCGAGGCGCGTCCTCCGCGCAGCACGCTCCACAGCTGACAGTCGTTTTCGTTCCACGAGCCGCTGCCGGCGCGGATCATCAGCACCGGCGTGCGGACGGGAGGTGTCAGCCGGTCCATGACGAGGCCGTCGAGGCTGACCGCGGCACGGATCCGCGGATCCTTGCGCGCCGACTCGATCGTCGCGAGGCCGCCGAACGAGTGCCCGACGAGCGCGACGCGCGCGAGGTCAATGCGGCCCTCGAGCGCACTGCCGGCCGTCGCGTTGGCGCCCGCCAGGCGGTCGAGCACGAAGCGAAGGTCAGCGACGCGCACCGACTTCGCGAACCTGAGCGCCTCGATGTCGCTCCTCGCGTACGCCGAAAGGTGGCTGCCGTACACCGACCTCACGACCCGTCCGTCCGGGAACTCGACGGCGGTCGACTCGTAGGTGTGGTCGACGGCCGCGACGACGTAGCTGCGGCTCGCGAGCTCCTCGGCGAGGTACGTGTAGTCGCTCGAGGTGCCGGTGAAGCCGTGGGTCACGAGGACGAGCGGATGCGCACCGGCCGCGACCGGCGCGTCCTGGCAGCTGTTCGTCGACAGCGTCGGCAACGGCATCTTGAGCAGCCGCGCGTATTCGGCCCAGACGCCGGCGCCCGTATAGAGGGCGCGCGTGCATGCGCCGCTGCCCGCGGCCGGATACCAGAGCCGGATCATCAACTCGCGCGCGACGCCGTTGCCGACGTAAGGATCGACGCGCTTCGCATCGATCCAGTGGAAGGCGCGCGTTCCGACAGCGCTCGCGCCGGTCGGCCGGGGCGCAGCGACGGCGACGACCGGTGTCGCCGAGGTGAGGCTGCCGTTCGCCTTGTTGAGGCCCGTCAGGTGCAGGACCTGCGGGCTGTCGCTGCTGCTGTCGGCGATGCTGAGGATCGCGGTATGGGTCCCTCTGGCCGTGGTGTGGTAGGCGATCGTGATCGTGCAGCTCGCAAGCGCAGGGAGAATCGTCCCGCAGTCGTCGGCCTCGGCGAAGTCGCCGGCGTTGGTTCCGGTGATCGTCACGCCGCTGATCGACAGCGAACTCGAGCCCGTGTTGGTGAGGGCCGCCGTCTGCTTCGCGAAGTTGCCCGAGAGCGTGAGGTCCGCCGGCACGAGGCTGACGGTGCCGCTCGTGACCGTCACCGCGGCGAGCGAAGACTTGGTCGGGTCATCGACCGCGGTCGCCGTCAGGTCGACGGGCTCGCTGGCCGGGAGTGCCGCCGGGGCCGTGTAGGACGCCGGCGCGCCGCTCGCGGTCGCGAGCGGCGTGAGCGTCCCGCAACCGCTGGTGCAGGCGGATCCGCCCTGGTCGAGCGTCCACGTGACGCCCTGGTTGGCCGTGTCTCCGGTCACCGCCGCGATGAAGGATTGCGGGACGTTGAGCGGCAGGAGCGCACTCGCCGGCGTGATGCTGACCGCGATGGCCGGCACCGTCAGTATCAGGGTCCCCATCGACAGCGGGTTGTCCACCGCCGTCGCCGTCACGTTGATCCCGAGGTTTCCGGGCGGCGGCAGCGCGGGCGCCGTGTAGGTCACCATCGCGCCGCTCGCCGAGCTCGTCGGCGCGATCGAGCCGCAGTCGGTCGCAGTGCAGGTGAGGCTCCAGGTGACGCCGCCGTTTCCACTGTCGTAGGTCACCGTCGCGGTCAAAGGCGTCGTCGTGCCCGACGGGACGAGGCCATTGCCCACCTGGATCGCGACCGCGATCGCCGGGATCGTCAGCGTATCCGACGCCGTCGCGCCCGGACTCGCGACCGAGGTCGCGGTCACGTTGATCGCGAGGTCGGTTGTCGGCTGCACTGCCGGCGGGCTGTACGTCACGTAGACGCCGCTCAACGAGCTCGTCGGTGCGATCGTTCCGCAGTCGGTGGCGCCACAGCTCAGGGTCCAGTTAACGCCCTTGTTGTTGGCGTCGCCCGCGAGCAGCACCCGCAGTTGGCTGCTCGTGCCGATCGGCACCGTCGCTGAGGTCACGTCGATCTCGGTGATGGTGACCGCGGGCACCGTGATGATCACGCTCGCGCCCTTCGTCGGGTCGGACACCGACGATGCGACGACCGACACGGCGAGGTCGGCCGCCGGCGCCGTCGCGGGCGGCGTATAGGTCGTCGAGGCCCCGTTCGGCGTCGATGTCGGAGACACCGACCCGCAGTCGGTCGCCGTGCACGTCACTCTCCAGTTGACGCCGAGGCTCTGCGCGTCACCGCTGACATCGGCCGTCAGCTGCACGCTGGTCCCGACCTGCGCGACGGTCGCCGACGCCGTCGCGGTGACGCTGATCGGGGAGGACGTCCCGCCGCCGCCACCGCCACCGCCGCAGGCCGCGAGCTGTGCGACGACGATGGTCAGGATGGCGGCGGGACTCACGAACCGCGGGATCCGGCGCAACTGGCTGCCCATCCTGACCCTCCCCTGACCCGAGCGCCCTGGCGCTGTCATGCCCGCGGCGACGCCCAACGCCGTGAAGAGCGGCGCGCCGCGATAGAGGTAATGAGTGGGCGATGCGCCATTCAGCCACCCCGTCGGGGCCGTCCGGCGATGGCCCGCCCTCCCGGCTCAGCGCGTGGTTGCCAAACCGGCACGACGGGACTCATATACGCGGGGGGAGGCCCTGCGCCGTGTCGGAGATCGGACCCACGCTGGTCGAGCGGCTGTTCGCGGAGCAGCGCGGCACGTTGCAGGGGTTCCTGCGACGCCGCGTTCGCTCGCCGACGGACGTCGCGGACCTCGCCCAGGAGGTCTACCTGCGGCTCCTCCGGGTCGCCGATCACACGGCGATCCGTGACCCGGTCCACTACCTCTACGCGGTCGCAAGCAATCTGCTCAAGGAGCACGCCGACGCGGAACGCCGCCGTGCGAACGGCGTCGACATCGACACCGTCCCGCCTCACGAGGCGCTGCAGACCGTGGCCGAGTTCGGCGGCGAGGTGGATTCCGCGGACCGCGCCGCACGGCTGCGGGAAGTGCTCGCGGAACTGAGCCCGAAGTGCCGCGCGGCGGTCGCGCTGCGCTTCACTTACGGCCTCTCGTACCGCGAGGCCGGCGAGCGGCTCGGCGTCTCCTCGCAGATGATCAAGAAGCATGTCGCTCACGCGATCAAGCATTGCCGGCGCCGGATGGCGCGAATGGGTTAGCACCATGACCGCTCGCGAACACGCAGCCCGTGATTCGATCGCCGACGAGGCCGCCGACTGGTTCGTCGAACACGACGAGGGGCCGCTCGATGAGCGCCGCGCAGTGGAACTCGCTGCGTGGCTGCGGACGTCTCCGGCGCACGTCGAGGCGTTCCTGAAGGTCGCGGCGCTGTCGCGCGAGCTCCCGCGGGCTGCGGGCGACCCCCAGCTCCCGATCGAGAGCGTGCTTCTCGAGATGGCCTCGGACCGCGAGCCGCCCGGGGCCTCGTTCGATCCGCCGCGCACTCACCACCGCTGGCGCGCGCGCCGGCTGCTGCGCTCGGCGGGCGCGCTCGCCGCGATCGCGGCCTCGATCGTCGCCGCGGTCCTCGTCTACCTCGGCCCCGATGGGGAGCGCTTCGGCCTGCCGCTCACCTGCGCGACCGCGCACGGCGAGCAGCGCGCCTGGACGCTCGCCGACGGCTCGCGGCTGTGGTTGAACTCCGACGGCCGCGCGGTCGTGCGCTACGATGCGAACGAACGCGTCGTGACGGTGGAACGCGGCGAGGCGCTCTTCGACGTCGCCCACGGCGACCAACGGCGATTCCGGGTCGCCGCCGGCGCTACGCAAATCGTCGCGGTTGGCACGCAGTTCGACGTTTACCGTCATTCGCAGACGACGCTGGTGACCGTCGTCGACGGGGCGGTCGCGGTGTCGATCGGCGCGCCGCCCGCCACATCGCCGGTCGGCGTGCTGCCGGCCGGGAGCGCGCGCGTCGGCGCAGGCCAGCAGCTCGGCGTCGACCCGTCGCGTCCGCTCGCCGAGCCGCGCCCCGTCGACGCCAAGGCCAGCATCGCGTGGCTACAGCACCAGATCGTCGCGCGCGCCCAGCCGCTCGGCGAGGTCGTCGCGGAATTCAACCGCTACGCGAGCGCGCCGATCGAAATCGAGTCGCCGGAGCTCAAAGCACTGCCGATCAGCGGCCGCTTCGACGTCTACGACACCGAGTCCTTCACCGCATTTCTGCGCGCGCTCGACGGGGTCACGGTCGAAGTCACTTCCACCGGGATCCGTGTGCACAGGACGACGCCCCCGACCGCCGCGGCCAAGACGACCGACGAGCCGCATCCTCGCTGAATGGCAGAGCGGGATGCGGCGCCTCACGCGTTCAATCGGAGCGCTGGCCGCGACGTGGCTCGCCGTCGGCATCGCGAGCGGCGCTTCGCCGGGCGCGACGCTAGCGACCGCGATCGCGCCGCAGCCGCTCGACCTGGCGCTCGAGGCGTTCAGCGATCAGACGGGCCTGCAGCTCTTCTTCGTGGCCGAGATTGCCAAGGCGCGCGACTCGGCCGGCGCGCCGGCGGGACTCGCGCCGCCGGCAGCGATCGAGGCGCTCCTCGCCGGCACCGGTCTTCACTTCGAGTTCGTGAACCCGCGCGCGGTGCGGGTCTACGCGGTGCCGGCACCGGCGCCGGCGCGGTACACCGCGTCCGCGCAGGCCGCCGAGGACGCGCGCACGGCACCCGCTGCGCTCGATGAGATCCTGGTGACGGCCAATCGCCGCCTCGAACGCGCGCGCGATGTGCCGATCGACATGGCGATCTGGTCGCGCGATGACCTCGACGTCGTCGGCGCCCTGGGTATCGTCGACATCGCGCAGCTGACGCCGGCGACGCAGTTCCAGAACGTCGGCGACGTCGGCGCCGGCGCCGCCACCTACCTCAGCATTCGCGGCGTCGCCGACCGCTACGCGCCGACGACCGGCCTCTACCTCGACGACACGCCGCTGCCTCAGGCCGGGGCCAATACCTTCCTGCACTCCTTTCCGTTCGCCTTCGATCTCGATCGGGTCGAGGTACTGCGCGGCCCGCAGCTGCAGCTCTTCAGCGAGGGCAACCAGGGCGGCGTGATCCGCTTCATCTTCACGCCAGCAAGCCTCACCGACTTCACGGCGCTCGCGCGCGGCGATCTGTCCGTTCCCGCGCGCGGCGATTCGAGCAGCGAGGCCGGGGCCGCGATCGGCGCGCCGCTGCTCGTCGACCAGCTGGGCGTTCGCGTAGACGCCTGGCGGCGCGAGGACGGCGGCTACGTCGACCGGGTCGATCCCCTGACCGGCGTCACGCTCGACCGCAACTCGAACCGCACGATCAGCGAGACGGCGCGCGTCGCGCTCGCATTCGCGCCGTGGCCGACGGTGCGGATCACGCCGTCACTGACCTATGCCGAGGTCGAGGTGCGCGACTCGCCGTTCTTCTTCACGAACCTGTCGAACACCGCGAGCGCACAGCTCGGCAATGGCCACCTGGTCGCCCAGCCGTTTCGCGATGCGATCACGCTCGGTGCGGTCAAAGTGGCGGCGAACCTCGGCACCCAGGACCTGACCTCGGTAACCTCGTTCTTCGCCCGGCAACTGACGGCGAACCTCGACCAGACCTACGCGTTCGACTGGGGCAGTCCGCTCGGGCCGGGCTATCCGCTCGGCACCGGCGATGCGATCCTCGATCGCCATGACCTGCGCCAGCAGTCGTTCATGCAGGAACTGCGGCTCGCGAGCGCCGACCGCAAGGCGCGCCTCGCGTGGGACGTGGCGGCGTTCTACTCCAGCGACCGGACCCATGACGCGGAACTGTGGAGCGGGCAAGCGGGCATCCCCGGGCTCCTGTCGGGCCCGTTCGCGATCGAGGACCTGACGTCCAGCGCCAAGACGCGGCTCGCGGCGCTCGCGGACGTGGCGCTGCGCATCAGCTCGCAGCTGACGCTCAGCGCCGGGATCCACGGCGAACGCCAGCGCTATCACGAGCGGCTCGTTCTCGCGCCGGCGGTCGTCGCGCAAGGCGCCGACTCGCTGACGCTGCCGCGGGCGGCCGTGACCTACCAGGTGGACAAGGACCGCCTCTGGTACCTGACCGTCGCGAAGGGGTACGGCAACGGCGGAGTCGCCCTCCCCGAGTTCGGCTGCGGCGACGGCGTCGTCTACGGCCCGGACACGCTGTGGAGCTACGAGCTCGGCAGCAAGAACCGGCTGCTCGACGGGCAGATGCAGCTCGACGTCGCCGCCTACCATATCGCATGGAACAACGGCCACGGTTACCACCTCGGCACGCTCGCCGATCCCACGCCGTGCGTGCTGTTCGGCGACCCGGGGAGCGCCGCGAGCAACGGCTTTGACCTCGCGCTCGAGGCGCTCGCCACGGCGCGTCTGCGTTTTCGGCTGTCGGTCGCCTACACCGACGCTCACTACACCCACACGCTCCCGGTCGGCGCCGCCGTCGCCGAGCGCAGCGGCGACGCGGTCGGGACGCTCAATGACTTCACGCCGATCGCCCCGTGGGCCGCGAGCCTCACGGCCGACTATGCGGTCGCGCTCGGGCGCTCAACGACCGCCCTGGTCGTAGTGACCGATGCCTTTCGCAGCCGCAACCCCGGCCCGTTCGCGTGCGCGGACCCGACCTCCGTGTACTACACGCCCGGCTTTCGTCCGGATCCCTCCACGAACTTCCTGAACGTGCGCGCGGTCCTCGAGCGGCCCGGATACGACCTCACGGTCTACGTCAGCAACGTGTTCGACTCGCGCCCGACGATCGAACGCACCACGCTCAATGCCGCGAACGGATCGCTCTTTGAAGCCGCGACGTTCAGATCACGCACGTTGGGCGTTGCCGCCGCGTGGCGATACTGAGATTGGCCCGGCCGGCCGGCGCGGCCGCCGCGACGCGCGTCAACCACGCGCTTCCTTGATCCAGAGCGCCTTCCAGGGGTGCTGGAGCAGGCGCAGTCCGATCGCCGTGTGGCCGAACTCACGCGTCAGGGTCTGCGAGTCGTGCCAGTCCATGTACCAGCGGTACGACACGATGCCGATGCCGCCCACGCGTCGCGTGCCAAGCTCGGTGGCCGAGAAGTCGTGAATCGCGAGCCGCGCATAGCGCCGGCGCAGCATCGCGACCACCTCGCTGCGGCCCGACACCACGCGACCCGTACCCAGCATCGCGAACTCCACATCCGACGCCAATAGCGTCTCGAGCTCCGGCCATCGGCCGTCAAGCCACGCCGAGTTGTACTCCTGCAGCCACGAGGCAGCCGTGAGCGGCGTCCACGCAGAGCGGTCCGGCGCGTCATCACCTCCCGGGACCGCTCGGCCCGGACGCGAGCCGGCTGCGATCCGATGCTCCCGCAGAGCGGCCGTCGGATAGGCGGCGTTCGAAGCATCATCTCTCAGCATCGGTCGCTCCTCACTGCAGGCGCCCTGCATGTCGCGGAGAGGCGCCTGCGTGGGCCCGCAAAACTCTGCATCCGGCGCCTCAGCGGGCCACTGAGGTCGCACTCGTCGGAACTGAATCCCGAAGAACCGTCGGCAGTCTCTGCACCACCGTCAATCCCTACGATAGGTTCGCAACGAGCGCGACCTCAGTAGCCCGATCCACGACTGCGACCCCCGCCTCCGTCCAATACGAGCACCGGTCTTCCATCGTGCGGCCGCGGACCATTCCTCGGATCCGACTGCACCGAGGAGAGCGAGTTCGAACGACTTCGTTAAGGATCGCATCTGCGCAGAAACAGTCTGAAACACACGCACGCACGCCCCCTTATGTTGCGCGGCCCGGAGTGCCGCACGCCGCGCCTTTGCGCGACAATGATCCGGCGCCGCTGCCGCGCCGATTTCCGCGCGCGATCTGAGGCGCGTGCGACGCCCCATGCAGGCTGAGAACAAGCGCGCAAGTCCGTCTCCGGTTCCGACAGGCGTACCACGACCTGCCCAGCGAGCCGCCGTCGTGCCGTTCCTGATCCGGCAGCGCGCGCTGGCGATCCTCAAGGCACCGGCGATGTGGATCGCCTCCGGGCTGCGCGCACTTCTCGTCGGGCACGACGAACTGGTCTCGATCGTGTTCTGGGCGGCGATCATCGGCATCGCGGGTGCGCTCGCGAGCGTCGCCTTTCGCGAAGCCATTCATCTCTTCCAGTGGCTGCTGACAGGCCGCAGCGGCGGCCTCGTACAGGTCGCGAGCGAACTGCGGCCGCTGCCGCGCGCGATCGCGCCCGCCATCGGCGGCCTCGTCGCCGGGCTCATTCTGTTTCTCGGGCTGCGTCTCGGAGCGGCGCGCCGCAACGTCGACTACATGGAGGCGGTGGTCGTCGGCGACGGGGTCATCGGCGCCCGCTCGACGCTGCTGCGGGCGCTGTCATCGCTGGCGTCGATCGCCTCCGGCGGATCGATCGGACGCGAGGGCCCGATGGTGCAGCTCGCGGCGCTGCTCGGCTCAAAGGTCGGCCTGGTCGGGCGCGCGCCGCTGCCGAGGCGGCGGCTCTTCGTCGCGTGCGGCGCGGCGGCGGGCATCGCGTCGGCCTACAACGCGCCGATCGCCGGTGCGGTATTCGTCGCCGAGATCGTGATGGGATCGTTCGCGATCGAAAGCTTCGGACCGCTGATGGTCGCATCAGTGAGCGCCGACGCGACGATCCACCGTTTCCTCGGCTATGGACCGGTGTTCGCGGTGCCGCCGATCCACTTCGGTGAGAACTGGGAACTGGCGCTCTACGCGCTGCTCGGCATCCTGCTCGGTCACCTGGCGCCCCCATTCCTCGCGCTGCTCGAATGGAGCAAGGCGCGCTTCGCAAGGCTCGTGGCGCCGTTGCCGCTGCGCCTTGCAATCGGCGGCCTGTTCGTCGGCCTCATCTCGCTGGCATTCCCTGAGGTCTGGGGCAACGGCTACAGCGTCGTCGGCTCGATCCTGCACGGGCGCCTGTTCGGCGGGTTGCTGCTCGCGATCCTCGGCGCCAAGGTCCTCAGCACCGCATCGACGGTCGGGTCGGGTGCCGTGGGCGGCGTCTTCACGCCGACGCTCTTCATCGGCGCGGCGCTTGGCGCGCTCGCGGGGTCCGCGATGCGTGACGGCCTCGGCCACATGGCCTCCGATACCGCGGCCTTCGCGGTCGTCGGCATGGGCGGTTTCCTCGCCGCGACGACGCACGCCCCGCTGACGGCGGTGCTGATGATCTTCGAGATGACGCTCGATCACGAGGTCGTCCTGCCGCTGATCCTCGCCTGCGTGACGGCTCACTACACCTCGAAGGTCTATCGCCGCGGCGCCTCGGTCTATCGGGATTCGTTGTTGCCGCGCCCGGACGAGGCCGAGGGGGCCGGCGGCACGGTCGCCGATATCCTCCGCCCGCAAGCGGTCCAGGTCAGCGAAGACACGAGCGTCGCCGCGATGCTGGCTGCCCTCCCGCCGCGGCCGGTCCGGACCGTGTACGTCGTCAACAGCGGCCACGAGCTGATCGCATCTCTCGAGCCGCGCGCGATCGCCGCGGGCCTGCGTCGCGGCGAGGTCCACGGCGACGTCTCGGTGAGCTCGCTCGCGACGCCGGTGCGCGCCGCGCTGACGCCGGAGTTGAGCCTGACGGGCGCCCTTGACCTCTTCCTCAAGGAGCGCGCGACGACGCTGCCGGTCATCGCCGGTCCGTGGCGTGCGGTACTCGTGGGCGAGGTGTCGCGTCGCGACCTGCTGCTGACCCTTCAGGACCGCCTGGCGGGCCGCCCATGACCGCGTCCGGCAGTGATCGCGCCGGGCACGCGCGGGGGAGCGTCGCGAATCGGTCGGCGGCGCGCGCACTCGCTCGAGCCGGTGTCCCGGCTCGGCCGGGCTCGCGACGCATCGATTGCCACGTTCCTCGAGCCGCGTCGACGCGCGACGGCGTGGCCGCTGCGCAGAGGTGGGCTATGGAGACTTGTCCGGTACCGGATGCCATCGACGACCGAAGTCGCCCGGCGATTCATCCGCCCATCCGGGTGAGCGCCATGCTTGTGCCGGCCCGCGCGCGGTGCGTTGCGGCGTTCGCGCTGCTGCTTGCGGTCACGGCGACTGCGGAGACGGCCGGTGGCTACGCCTCGCTGGTGCGGCGCGCGGCACCGAGCGTCGTGACGGTGCTCGTCGTCCAGAGCGGCGAGAGCGCCGGCCAGCGCGCCGCCAACCGGGCGGCGATGGAATCCGGTGACGGCAACGTCGCCGCCGTGCTGGGACGACTGTTCTCCGGGACGCCGGGCGCCGGCGCCGCCGGCTCGCCACCCACCGGACTGGGTTCGGGCTTCGTGATTCGGGCCGACGGTCTCATCGTGACCAACCGGCATGTGATCGCAGGCGCCCGGCTGATCCGCGTGCGACTGCCCGGAGGGCGCGAGGTTCCGGCCACGATCATGGGAGTCGACGCCGCGACCGACCTTGCGCTACTGAAGGTGTCGGCGGGAATGTTGCCGGCGCTTTCGATTTCGTCGTCGAACGACGTCGCCATCGGCGATCCGGTCATCGCGATCGGCAACCCGTTCGGCCTCGGGCAGACCGTGACCGCCGGAATCCTCTCAGCGCGCGGGCGCGTGCTCGAGGAGGACCCCTACATCGACTTCCTGCAAACCGACGCCGCGATCAACTTCGGAAATTCCGGTGGGCCGCTGCTCGCCATGGATGGGACGGTGATCGGCGTCACCTCGGCGATCGTGTCGCCGAGCGGCGGATCGGTCGGGCTGGGATTCGCGATCCCCGGCGAGACCGTCAAGGCCGTCGTCGAGGAGCTTCAGGCGCACGGGATCGTCTGGCGAGGCTACCTTGGCATCTCTGCGCAGCCGATGACGGCGTCGCTGTCCCGCGCCCTGGGTGTCGCTCCGGCGGCCGGCGCACTCGTCACCGCAGTCGATTCGGACGGGCCGAGCGCGCGGCTGCTCTCGGTTGGCGATGTGCTGCTCCGGCTCGACGCGACGCCCGTGTCATTCACGACGCTCGGGAAGGTCACCGGGCGCATCAAACCCGGCACCACGATCGACGCGACGGTGGTCCGTCGCGGCGCCACGCTGCATGTGCCGCTGACGCTCGGGCAGCTCCCGGACCCGCCGAGTGGCGTCGAACCCAACGGCGGCGCGGATACCTGGGTTGCGAGCCTTGGACTCGGCGTCGCTGACACGACCGCCGAAATCCGACGCGCCATCAAGGCCGACGGCGAACCCAGTGGCGTCATCGTGACGCAGGTCCGGCCGAGCGGAGCCGGCGCGATGGCGGGACTTCGCGTCGGCGACCTGCTCACGCACGCCGGGTCCGAGCAGCTCACGACGCCCCAGCAGCTCGCGCAGGCGATGAGCCCGTCGGAAGCCGTACCGCTGCTGCTGCGCGTGGTGCGCGGCGGTCAGCCTCGATTCGTCGCCGTGACGGGGATGCCCGAGCCGTAGCAATTTGGCCAGGTAGGACTCGAGCCCGCCACCAGCCGCTCGAGTGGCGTCGGGTTCGAGCCGTCGTCTCACCGGGCCACGTGCGCGACGGTCAAGAGGATCGCCCGAAGCACTTGTTAAATCGGCCTGCGCCGGCTCCGTCGCCTGAGTCCCGGTCCCATGGCATGCCGTGGCGACCTGGGCGCAGCATGCCTCTCGCATTAACGTTGCCCACCGCGACGCTCATTCGTCGGAGTAGCCGGCCTCGAGCTGATGGCGCACGGCAAGAACGAGGACGACTTCGTCGGCCGGCAGCCACCGGTACTTGGCGACGTAGCCGTAACGGCCCCGCGACAGGACGAGTTCGCGACGGCCGTCCTCCGCGAGGCGACCGAGCAGCGGATGCTCCGCGAGCAGTTCGAGAGCCCGGCGGACGCTCGTCAGTCGCTCGCGCGCGCGTTTCGGATCGTGAAGCGCAATGAAATCGAAAAGCCGCTCGAGGTCGGCGAGTGCTCGTTCGGCTACTTCGACCCGCGCCATTGACGCGATCGTGGCCGACGCGCCTTGCGCCCCGCCAGGCGAGCCTCGAGATAGTCGAACGCCGCGGGCAAGCTCACCGTCTTTCCGGTTGATACCGCCTGTTCCTCGGATTCGGCTGCGTCTGCGGCAAAGCGCGCGCGCAACTCCAGGCGCTCAGCTTCGCGTTCGAGCGCCTCGACCATGAAGGCGTGCGGGGATTTGCGGGCCCCCGCAGCGAGTCGCTCGATACGACGCTTGAGATCATCCGGAAGCTTGAGACTCGTGGCCGCCACGTCGGCATCCTCCGCGCGGGCATCGGGTAGTCGAAAAGTACTACCTCGTCACGGAGCCGTCAAATACAGCGCCGCACACGGGATCGACGACTGAATGCCGGCCGACCGCCCGCAGTGGCGCCGCCGGCCGCGGCCGCGCCGGCGCGCGCTAACCCATTGATATGGTGGGCCATGTAGGACTCGAACCTACAACCAACTGATTAAGAGTCAGCTGCTCTACCAATTGAGCTAATGGCCCGAAAGCGGGTGGGGTGGACGATGGGAGTCCATCGGCCACTCGCGAAACCCAGCTTTTCTGCTGGATCTGGCGGGGTGCTCGCCTCGCCTGTGAAGCAGGAAGTGTAACAGCCTCGCCTGCCTCCCGGAAGGCCGGCGCCGATGCTCGACCGCCCGCGCCAGCCTCCGGTCCGCGGCGATCCTCGCGGCCCAGGCGAGCCTCGTTCTCGACTGATGCTCCATGTCACGATCGCCGGCACTCGGCGCCTCGCGGGCTGCGACGCTCGTCGTCGGCAGCGGCAATGGTCACCTGGCGCATGCCGGAGCGGCTTACGCGCGGTAATGACACTTCCCGACCAGTCGTTACTTCAGCACGCTCTCGATCGGCTTGCTGATCCTTGGCGATTCGATGCTTCTGGTGCGTCCGAGGCCGCGCGTGATGACGGCGAATAAGAGACCGCTCAGCACGACGTCGCCGGCGCCAGTCAGGGCAACATCGTTGCCGACTCTTTAACTGTCGTTGGGGACGTCCGTCGCCGCCCGAACCAAACCGTGCATCGTCCATGAGATCAGGAGCCACGATGGTTGTCTGGTCCGACCGGCAGCGAAAATCCATTGTTCGAGCGCGAGATGGGGCCATCGTCAGTCAAGGCGCAACGTCACGTCCACGACCGGGCCTTCGCGCCTCTCGGTCATGGGAAGGCCGCAGCGCTCGAACACCTTGAGCATCGGGATATTCTCGGCGAGGACCTGAGCGACGAACTCCCTTAGACCCGCTTGCCGCCCGATCGTCGCCAGGCACCTCAGGAGCGCCGCGCCAAGCCCCTTGCGCTGGTAGTCGTCGATCACCAGGAACCCCAGCTCGCCCCGTCCCGGCGCCACGACCACGTAGCGGCAGCTGCCGACAATGCTAGGGCGGCCGCCTTCGCTCGCCACAGCCGCGAGCGCGACGTGCTTGACGAAGTCGACCTCCAGGAAGAAATGCTCGTCCCTCTCGGAAAACGAGCGCACCACCGTGAAGAAGCGATGATAGAGGGTTTTCGTGGTACAGCGCATGGCCGCCGCGAGCAGGGCGTCGCGGTCGTCCCGGCGCAAAGCGCGGATCTCGACCTTGCGCCCGTCGCTAAGCGTCTCCGCCACTTGATAGGTTGCGGGATCGAACATGAACGCCCACACATCTCTGGAGTTGCCAAGATTTGGGGGACGCGTCTCGGACGGCGTCCGCTGGCTTCGAAATGCTCGGAACCTGCATGCACGAGACGATCGCGCAGTGCTCGTTTCTACAGCGATTCGATGCGGTCGGCGACGTCCGCAAGACTCATATCGCGGTTTCGGTCGATGCGCTTCCTAGTGCGTTCCGCATTCAGTCCGCAGAAGAACGACTCCACCATCGCGTTGTCCCGACCGTGTGCTCGGCAACTCCTACTCGGCCGGAGTCGAATGTCTCGGCAGAGCACTGCCAGTTGTCGATTCCGTACCGCGAGCCTTCTTTGGAATGAAGGGCCGTGGTGCGACGGCGCTGTCGACGAACTGCGACCAGAATTGCGTCGAACTCCTCCATACAATGCTGAACGGGTTCCGTAGTTCTCCTAAGGCAGGGCCGGCATGGCGGCCGGACTTCCGTCGGCCGCACCGGCTCCGCGGCCCATCGGCACATAAAGTACGGACGGCCTCCCGGCGCCAGCCTGCGGGTAGAGGTCCATGAGTTCATAGACCGTGCGTGGCATGTCGGTCGAGACCGAGATTCCCAGCGAGCGTGCCTGCTGAACGGTGATGGGATAATCATGCGTCCAGCGGCCTTCCGTTAGGATCAACGCAAGCTCCGAAGCCTTGTCTTTCGGCATATGTTTTAAGAGCAGATCGGATACGAAGGACGTCACCTGAACGCGCGCCTTCCTCGCGACATCCGCCAGCACCAGCGTCAGGTCGCTGACCTGGTCCGGCTTTTTGACTTCGAGAACCTTCAGAATCGAGGCCGCCGGGACCTGACCAATCTGCGGATCGACCGGTCCGAGTACAGCATTAGGATCCATCACGATCTCGTCTGCAGCCAGTGCAATCAGCGTTCCGCCGCTCATGGCATAGTGCGGAACAAACACTGTGACCTTTCCCTTATGGTCGGCGAGCGCCTTCGCAATCTGCTCCGCCGCGAGGACGAGCCCGCCGGGAGTATGCAAGACGACGTCAATGGGCTGCTCCGGCGGCGTGCGCCGAATCACCCGCAGGATCAACTCTGAATCCTCGATGCTGATGTAGCTTGTGACCGGCAGCCCGAGGAAGCTCACCGTATCCTGGCGATGAATCAACCCGATCACCTGTGATCGTCGTTCCTGCTGGAATCGCTTCAGGATCTGCGTCCGCTCGGAGTTGCGCCAGTATGCCTGCACCGTTGGGTACAGGAACGCGATGGCCATAAAGAGCCAGAACACGATTCGCGTCCCGTGCGCAATGCGATCGGTCCAGCCGCGATCCGCCGGTTGCGGCCGCGCATTGGGCCGCTTCTCGTTTGAGCTTTCCATAGACACCTGCGCTGTTGGGATCCGGAAGTCGCCGTGGGTGGGGGAAACTCTTCAGTGCACCTAGCTCAGTGACCAACCGGATGGAACGCCTTCGGTCGCGGTGCAACCGATGGGGCACCACCCGCTCGCCACGCTCATGACGGTCGGTGCGTTCCGTCACCGCACAATCATTCGGCGTTAATCAGGCATCAAAGCTCCGCAACCAGGCGCCACTGCCGACAACCACCGGGTATCGGCAGCGAGCGGCAACGGGGCAGCGCGCTCCCCGCGGGGTCCCGGACCGGGCAGATCCTTTCGTTCAAGAGCCGCTCCGCTAGCTCTTTGGTGGGGCGTTCGCCGGCGGCTTGGCCATCTCCGCACCCCAAGCCTCCTTGGCCGCGTCCGCGGCCGCTTCCGCCGCCTTGGCCGCCTGCTGGATGGCCGCTCGTGCCTGCTGGGCCGCCTCGCGTGCTGCCTCCTTGTCCGCTTGCAGCGACTTCTGCGCTGAGGCCTCGGCCTTGGCGAGCGCCTCGCGAGCGGCTGCAGCGGATCTTTCGGCCGCTTCATGTGCGCGTTGTGCGGACTCGCGGCGCGTCGCGGCCGCCTCGGCGCGGGCTGCGCCGGCCTTCCGGCTCGCCTCGCTCGCGGCTGCGCGGGCTTCCGCTGCGGCACGTTGGATGTCGGCAGCAACGTCACTCGAGAGCCGGTCGACGGCGGCGTCGGCCTTCGTGGCCGCCGCAATGGCCTTCTCCTTGGCCCGCTGCGCGGCGACGTCGGCCTCGCGTGCCGCCGACTCAGCCTGCGCCTTACCCTTCTGGGCCAGAGCCTGTAGAGACTGGTCGGCCGCCTTGAGCGCCGCGTCGCTCGCCTGCGCAGCGCGCTGTACGGCCTGCTTCGCGTCCTCGGCCGCCTGAGACGCGCGCTGCCGATCCGCTTCGCCTCGCGCTCTGGCCGCGGCCCGGGTCTTCTGCACCGCCTCTTCGGCCGCTGCGGCAGCGCCTTTGGCCGCCTTCGAAGCGCGCGCGGCCAGCTCCCGATTGGCCTCCGCTGCCTGGCGCATAGCCTCGTTGGCTGCTTCTTCCGCATGCTTGGCAGCCGCTTCGGTGCGCTGCGCGGCAGCACTTAGGGCCTCGCTCGTGCGCTCCGATTGCTCCTGAGCCGTGGCAGCCACCGCATCGTGGGCCGCGTTAACGGCTTGCTGCGCCGCATCGCGCGCCTTCTTCCCGGCCTCCGCCGCCCTGCTGCGCGCGGCGCCTGCGTCGGTCGTCTGCTTGAGCGGTTCCTGGGCAACCGCTGGGGCACTGCCGGCGAGGCAGATCGCACCCAAGCCGATCGACAACCAAAGAGCCGCGAGCGTGCGTATCGTTGTCATGGGTATACCCTCGATGCGACGTGCCAAGTTCGACCGAACGCACGGTGCCGCCGGAGCGCTCCCGCGGTCAGTTTCCAAACTCATGGATCGAATACTCTGAGTCGATCCATCGGACCTCCGGTCGAATGCCCGCCAGGGCGCAGCGCCTCCTGCGTCAGCTTCCAAGCCTGCTCGAGCTTGCCGAGCCGCTGATTCTGGTCCGCGCGGATCTCGGCGATTCGCTTCTCAATCCATGCTTTCGCATCCGAACGTGCCCTCGTCGCCTGGTTCTGCAGCGCAATGATCTTCGCTTCGGCCTGTTCACGGTCGCGCTCCATGCGCGCAGTGGCATGATCCGCGGTGGCTCGCAGCGCCTGTTCCGCCTCGCTCACCCGTCTTTTCATCGCCTCGACCAACTCGGCCCGCGTTGCCGACAGTTCGGCCTTGCGCTGCGCCAGCTCCGCCTTGCGCCTGCTCACGCGCCGCTGAATCTCGTCCTCGACAAAGTCGTCACGCCACTCGCGGACCACGACGCCGCCGATCGGTTCCATGCGACTATCCAGCGGGGTGACCCACTCTTCCGAAATCTCGGCCACGACCGCGGTCTTGCCGGGCGACAGCTCCTTGATGATCGTGTCCAGGAATTCGTTGCTGATGCCGAGGTTCAGCAGATCACGCACGGATCCGAGCGCGGCGCCAGCGCCGGCGCCGACGACCATACCGACAGGGCCAGCTAACAGGCCGACCAGCGCCCCGACCAGCGCGGTCACGCCTGCACCGAGCGGCGCCTCGGTCTGCTTCTCTTTGACCGAGAGCCACCCTTCCGCGCTGCGCTGAATCACGGCATTGCTGTAAAGCGTGAGGCTCCCTTCCCCATGAAGATCCTTGAGACTGCGCAGGCCTTCATACGCTTTCGTCTCGTCGGGAAAGATGACAACGACGAACTTGCTCATGCAGGATCTCCGTCGCGCGATGCGGGCGTCGTCCTGAGCTCGGCTCGCCGTGGAGCGGCGCGCACGGTGCGGCCGCCCACGGCGATCGCCTAGTGATGGCCGCTGGCTTCGTGCGAGGCGGCCTTCTTGGCCTTGCCCAGCTTGAACTCGGCACGGAGCGCGGTGGCCCTCGCTTCGAGTGCAGCCTTCGCATCGCCCTTCGCTTTGGCGGCACGCTGCTCGACGGCATGGACCTTCGCGTCCATCTCCCGCTGCCACTCCTCGCGCTGCTGCTGGTCACGCCGCAGCTTCGCCTGCAGCTTCTTCTCGAGCTCATCGATCTTCGACTGCAGACGCGCCTTGCGTTGCGCCTGGGCTTTGGCGTGTTCGGCCTTCAGCGAGGCGATGTCGGCACGGATGGCCGCCTGCTCACGCGCGATCTGCTCCTGCTGGATGCCGCTGCGCGCCGCTCGATGAACGACGCCGCCAAGCGCTTCCATGTGCGTATCCACCGGCGTCACCCACTCCTCGCTCACGTCGGCCACGACGGCGTACTTTCCCGGTTTCAGGGCCTTCGATACGTCGTCCAGGAACTCACCATCGACGCCGGCGAACCACAGGTCGCCCATGACACCGGCGAAGGCGCCGACCGCAGCGCCGACACCGAATCCAACCGGGCCGCCCAGCAGACCGAGCAGGCTGCCAAGCGCCGTGCCACCGAGCGTCCGGATCGGGAAATCACCGTCAGCCTTCTTGACCGTGAGCGTCCCATCAGTGTTCTTGGAGATCACGGATTCGCCGTGGATGGAGATACTTCCTTCGAGGTCGAGCTGATACAGGGCGCGCGAACCCTCGTACGCCTTCTTTTCATCGTCGAAAATGATGACGAGCATTCTTTCCATGAGGAGCCTCCTTAGCCACTACGACGCATCGATGAGGGCATCTAGGACAGACCTTGACCGACGATCAGGCGGGCTGGTGCGCCGATGGTCCGGGAAGTTCGTGAACCGCCGCGGCAAAGCCGACCAGCGACGCGCCTTCGAAGATCAGGTCGATCCCAATCGCAAAGCCGATGAACCAGACGCTCGAGGCGGGCAGCTGCACGAGGAGCATGACTCCAAGTACGACCGACAGAACGCCGGAGAACACCGACCATCCCCAGCGTGGGAACTGGATCATCCCGGCGCCGATCGCTCGGAACGACCCGCCGACGACGAAGAACGAGGCCAGGACGAGCGTCAAGCTCATCGCCCCCGCCGCGGGGTAGCGAACCAGCAGATAGCCCGTAAAGCCCCGCAGCAGAGCGCTCAACAGATACAGCAACGACCCCCGCCAGCTGCCCGCGGTGAAGGCATGGACGAGCGCGGCAATGCCGCTGATCAGGAGCAGCCAACCGAAGAACAGAACCGTTGCGAAGGTTGTAGCGATATTGCTAACGATGCAGAACGCGCCGCAGACAATGAACGCGATTCCCAGAGCGAGAAACCAACCCCACGAGCGATGCAATTCACCAACAAAATCAATTGGACGGTGAGGGACGCTTGACATGTTGATCTCCCCGACTTGCAGCGAGAGCCGAGACGCAACCCTTCGTCCGCGGAACACGGACAGCGCTTGCAGCGCCTCTTGCGCTGCCCCAAACGCCGCATGAGCGTGGCACCAGCCCCCCCGCCGATCCATTCGGTCGGGTACGTAACGCCCGAAGCACCCTACGTATGCACGTCGTGCTTTTTGGATGCGGCGCCCAGCTGCTATGGTCGTGCCGCCAGTCGGGGCATCGGAGGCTGGCGCACCGACGTCTGGGCCGAAACGATCGATGACCGGGACGCGATGCTCGACCTCACGACTATTCGTCGGCAGCTCGCCTCGCGGCCTTCTCGCCGGCCGACCTGACCGAGTCACGCGTTGCCGCCCCGCCAGTGTTTGACTGGTATCAGACAGACCGCCAGCCGGTGTCGCTATGAGCGTACAAACACGAGCTGCCCACCGACGCCGCCATCAATCGACGGTCGATCGCCGGTACTGCGGAGAGAAGTTCAAAGCCATTACTCACCTCCTCGGGGCCGTCATGGCATTGGCGGGCGCGGCCGGCGGACTGTTCTATGCGGCGGGTATCGCCTTCCACGCTCTAGACGGCCGACTGAAGCACGCCCACGGCGTGCGGCACCCGTTGGTGCTTGCGGCAAGCGTCAGCCACCATTTCGTGATCCTGCATTACGTGCAGTGATTCTGTGTGCGGCCTCCGCAAGGCGGCCGACGGGACTCATCCTCGTTCGAGCAGAGCGCGGTCGAGACGTCGCGTCGCGCAATCGGGAGCGACCCGCGTACGTCATGTGCTCGTCCGTCGGTTGTGCACGATGCGTAGTGCGGGCCGCCGCCATGGCGCCTGCTTCTTCCTGGGTTCAAGATGCTTCACGTCCATGCTTGCCGCCCGATGTGACCGGCCACCGTGCGTTGACGGTGGTGCTGCCGGCAAGCAACGAACCGGGGTGGCGACCTCGCTCGGTCACGTCCGTGGGGACAGGAAGGCACAGACATGAGCACCCAGAGCCAGGCGCCAGCGCCTGCCGACGCGAAAGTCACTGCCGAGTCGGCGGTTGGCTTGACGTCCCGGGAGGCTGCTGCACTCCTGCAGCAGTTCGGCCCCAACGATCCGGCCCCGGCCGCACGCCATTTCGCGGTGCTCGACTTCCTGCGACTGTTCCTCAATCCGCTGGTGCTGGTGTTGTTGATCGCGGCCACGATATCGGCCTTCCTCGGCGGGACCACGGATGCCGGCATCATCATCGCCATCGTGCTGCTCAGCACCGGCCTCGATTTCGCGCAGACCCATAAGTCGGAGAATGCCGTCAGGCAGTTGAGGGATCGTGTCGCGCCGACCGCGACGGTTCTGCGCGACGGAAAGTGGCAGGAGACTCCCCGGGTTCGCGTCGTACCGGGCGACGTCGTGCGATTGTCGGCCGGTGACTTGGTGCCGGCGGACGCGCGCCTCCTCGATTCCCGCGATCTCTACGTTCAACAGGCGGCGTTGACGGGCGAGTCGTTGCCTGTCGAGAAGCAGGCTGGCGAGAAAGCCGTCGGGAGCCAGCCCGATGCGCCGAACATGGTCTTCCTCGGTACCTCCGTCGTCAGCGGGGCCGCTACCGCCCGCGTGGTTGCCACCGGCGCCAAGACCGCCTTCGGCGACATCGCAACCCGGCTTGCTACGCGGCCGGAGCAGACTGCCTTTGACCGTGGGCTGAAGGACTTCAGTCTGATGCTGACGCGGACCGTCGTCTTCCTGGTCATGTTCCTCGTCGTCGTCAGTCTCGTGAGGCACAAGCAGCCGCTGCAGTCGCTGCTGTTTGCCGTGGCGCTCGCCGTCGGGCTCACGCCCGAATTCCTGCCGATGATCGTGAACGTCACCCTCGCCAAGGGTGCCAGGGCGATGGCGCGACGCAACGTGATCGTCAAGCACCTCTCCGCCATCCAGAACTTCGGCAGCATCGATACGTTATGCACCGACAAGACCGGGACGCTGACGTCCGGCAGCATGGCGCTGGATCACGCACTCGACTGCTTTGGAGCGCCGTCGCAACAGGTACTCGCGCTCGCGTACCTCAACAGCAAGTTCGAGACGGGCATTCAGAGCCCGCTCGACATGGCAATCCTCAAAGTGCCGGAGCCGGACGATTCGAAGGGCTACGAAAAGCGTGACGAGATCCCTTATGATTTCGAGCGCCGGCGTCTATCGGTGGTCGTGGAACGCCAATCACGCCGGCGGTTGATCACCAAGGGTGCGCCAGAGGGGATCCTCGCGCTGTCGACCCGCTGCGAGTCGGATCACGGCGCGATTCCGTTGGATCCCGCAACTCTCGATCGCTGTCGCAAGACGGCGGACGGGCTGAGCCGCCAGGGGATCCGGGTGCTGGCCGTGGCGTACGTCGAGGTCGAGGCCCGCGCAAATTACTCGGCGGACGACGAAAGCGGGCTCACGCTCGCCGGGTTTCTCGCATTCTCGGATCCACCACTGCCGGATGCCGGTGAGGCCCTGGCAGCGCTGCGACGCCAAGGCGTGGGCGTGAAGATCATCACCGGCGACGGGGACCTCGTGACGGCACACGTCTGCCAGCAGGTCGGGCTGGAGTCCGGCGAGATCGTGCTCGGCGCTGAGCTCGAGCGGATGACGGACGCCGCCCTTGAGCACGTTGCCGAGACCACCACCGTGTTCGCGCGCGTCTCGCCGGCGCAGAAGAATCGCATCATCGCCGCGTTGCGGCGGCGCCGCCACGTTGTCGGCTTCATGGGCGACGGGATCAACGATGCGCCGTCGCTTCATGCCGCGGACGTCGGCATCTCGGTGTCGACTGCCGTAGACGTCGCCCGGGAGGCGGCGGACATCATCCTCGTCGAGCCCGGCCTCGACGTGCTCGCGAGCGGCATCACCGAGGGGCGCAAGGCGTTCGGCAACGTGATGAAGTACCTGCTGATGGGCACGAGCTCGAACTTCGGCAACATGTTCAGCATGGCCGGGGCCTCGATCATCCTGCCGTTCCTGCCGATGCTGCCGACGCAGATACTGCTGAACAACTTCATGTATGACCTCTCGCAGGTGGCGATCCCGACCGACAATGTGGACAGCGAGTTCCTCCGGACGCCGCAGAAGTGGGACATTGGTCTGATTCGTAGGTTCATGGTGCTGATCGGGCCGATCAGCTCGATCTTCGACTTCCTGACCTTCTATGTACTGCTGCACTTCTTCCACGCCGACGAGGTCCAGTTCCACACGGGTTGGTTCGTCGAGTCGCTGGCAACTCAGACGCTCGTGCTGTTCGTCATTCGTACCGCGCACAGTCCTCTGAGAAGCCGGCCCAGCGTGCCGCTGGCGGCGACGGCGCTGATCATCGTGGCTGCGGGCGTGTGGCTGCCGTTCAGCCCGTTGAGCGGCGTACTGGGATTCGCGCCTCTGCCGGCGAAGTATTTCGTCTACCTCTCGGCTGCGACCGTCGCGTACCTGATGCTGGTGGAGGTCGGCAAGCGCCTGCTGTTCGGCTCATTTACGCGGGCGCGGCACTGAACGGTGTGCCGTGAGGGCGGACGCCGACGAGTGCGGGCGCCATGGCGCGCTGCTCCCAATCGCGCACCGCCCTGAGGCTTCTCCGGGGTGAGCAACGCCCCGGGGCGGCGCGCCTGCACGGCAGCGCGTGCGAGCGGCATGCGGTGGCCGATGCACCACCACGACAGTGGCACAGGCATGCGCAGCGAGGTGGCAGACAGCTTCGTTCGGCCCCCGAGCGCGCAGGGACCGCGGTGGTCCGGTCGCCGCTCGAAGGCGGCGCTCGCTTCCGCCCTACCGTGGGTGCACTCTGATCAGCAGCACCGGCATGGACGCCGCGAGCACGACCTTCTCCGCCACGCTGCCAAGCATCCAACGCTGCGCCCCGGACAGGCCGTGGGTTGACATTGCGACAAGGTCCGCCTGCTCGCGCGCGGCTACCCCGATGATGATCTCGGCGGCGTTCCCTGTCTCGACGGCGGTGCGAACGCGCGTCGAACCCCAGCCCTCGCGGCGCGACACCGCCGCCAGATAGTCGGCGGCACGGGCGCGCAGTCCGTCCGACTGTTCGTCGATGGAAATCCGCTCCTGAATTGGACCGACGACGTCCTCGACTCGCGGGACGACCTCGAGGAGCAGCACTTCGGCACCGGACAGCGGCGCGAGGTACATCGCATGTGCGATGGCTGCCTCCGCGAGGCTGGATTCGTCCAGAGGCACGACGATCTTGCGGTATGGGATCGGCATGCAGGCTGCTCCGTGTCACGCGGCCGGCTCTTCGGGTCGCGGCGTCGACCGATCTCAAGTCTCGCCCGGGCCGGCACCAACGGGCCCGGCCACGGCGGCTCCGGCATGTGCGGTTACGCGGGTGGCACGAGCCCCGGGCTCGACGTCGGAGGCTAGCAGGACGATGAGATGCAAATGATCCGTAGAGATCGCCGCCCGTGGCGCCAGTCTTCGGCATCCCCATGCATGATGCTCCGAATGGCGCGTCCGCATGGGGCCGCTGCGGTGTGACGCGCGGGCGCCGCGATCCGCGACGCGCATGCGGGATGTGCCAAGCCCGATCCGCCGGCAGTTTGCCGGCCGCGGCAGGCGAGCGGCGGCCGTTCCCGACGGGGGAGCGATTTGCCCGCGTCCGCCGCCCGGGCGGTCATACTCCGATGACAGACTCGGGTCGAGGCCGTGTCGGCCGGTGCATGCCAATCGCAGACCCGAGGAGCAGGTAAGTGAAACTCTCATTCCACGGCGCGGATCGGGAGGTGACGGGCTCGTGTCACCTGCTCGAGGCCGCCGGCTTGCGCGTCCTGATCGACTGCGGCCTCTTCCAGGGCAGCCGGACGCTTGCGGCCGAGAACAGCGCGGACTTCGGGTTTGACCCGGCAACCATAGACCTGGTCGTGCTCACTCACGCGCATCTCGATCATTGCGGGCGCCTGCCGCTGCTCGTCAAGCGCGGCTTCCGCGGCGAGATCCTCGCGACGCCAGCGACGCGCGACCTCGCATCGCTGGTGCTGCTCGATGCCGCCCATCTCCAGGGCGAGGAGGCTGAACGCACGTCCGAGGCGGCGCTCTATGCGCTGGAGGACGCCAAGGCGGCGCTCGCCCGGTTCAGGCGCACCACGGATTATGGCGCCCGTACGCAGCTCGCACCCGGCGTGTCCGTGACGCTCTACGACGCCGGACACATCCTTGGCTCGGCGAGTCTGCGCTTTGAAATCGCCGAGTCTGGCGCCGCGCGCTCGGTCGTATTCTCCGGGGACCTCGGCAACGCCGGCCGGCCACTGCTGCGCGATCCGGTCCCGCCGCCGCCGTCGGAGATCGTCGTCATGGAGACGACCTACGGCGACCGGCTGCATCGGCCGATCGGCGACTCGGTGGAAGAGCTCGTTCGCGCCATCGGCGCGGCGTTCGAGGGCGGCGGCAATGTCGTGATCCCGACGTTCGCCCTCGAGCGCGCGCAAGAGATGCTGTATTTCCTGCGCGCCGGAGTCGCCGGCGGTGGCATTCCGCGCAGCGTCCGCGTGTTTCTCGACTCGCCGCAGGCGATCGCCGCAACCGACCTGTTCCGCTCTCATCCCGAAGCGTTGTCCGCTCAGGCCGCCGCCGACTTTGCCTCCGGGCAGGACCTGCTCGCTCCGCCGGGTCTCGAGTGCACACGCGATCGCAGCGCGTCTCAGTCAATCAATGAAATCCGGCACGGCGCGGTCGTACTGGCCGGTTCCGGAATGGCGACCGGCGGGCGCGTCCTCTATCACCTGCGCCGCGAGCTGCCCCGCGCCGAATCCGCGATCGTGTTCGTCGGCTACGCCGCCACCGGCACGCCGGCGCGCGAGATCATCGACGGCGCCCGCTCGATCCGGCTGCTCGGGGATGCGGTGGCGGTGCGCGCGCGGATCCACACGATCAACGGCTTTTCGGCGCACGCGGATCGCGACGAGTTGCTCGCCTGGCATGCGCGGATCCGTCCCGAGCGGACGTTGCTGGTTCACGGCGAACAGGCGACCATGGCGGCGTTCGCCGAACGCCTGCCCGCCGGGCGCATCGACCTTCCGGCGATCGGGCAGGTCTTCGACCTGTAGCGCAGCTCGAGTCCCGGTGTGCAACTCCCGCAGCTCGCGCACGACGACAATCCCGGGGTCACGCGCATCAAACCGCGATTGGACGACCCCGGCGGCGCCCCACTCGGCGCGCCGAGGGGCGCCAGTGGTCCGCGTCCTTCGCTGCCGCCGGTCATCGGATCATGCGCGACGGCTCGCGTTGATGCCGGCAGGCCGCCGCCAGAGTGCCGATGCCGCAGCGCCGTGTCCGGATACGGAATCACCGGCGCCTCGCGCGTCCCGGACCCGTCACGAGCGACGCGGACTCTCGAACAGGCGTGCGGTCACGGCCCCGAAGATCGCGCCGCCAATGTGGGCCAGATAGGCGACTCCCCCTGTTTGCACGTCCGCAACGACACCGAAGCTCAGCAATTGCGTCAGGAACCAGAAGCCAATCAGCACGGCGGCCGGAATGAACGTTACTTTGATGATCCACCCGAAGAACAGGAGCACCTTGATCTGATCGCCCGGGTAGGTGACCAGGAACGCGCCCATCACGGCGGCGATGGCTCCACTCGCGCCCAGACAGGGGACGGTGGAACCGGGGTTCGCGACCACTTGCGCGAACGCCGCGACGATGCCCCCGGCGATGTAGAACGCCAGGTAGCGCCCAGAGCCCATCGCGTCCTCTATCTCCGGGCCGAACGCCCACAGAAAAATCATGTTGCCGAGGATGTGCGACCAGCTCGCGTGCATGAACATGGCCGTCAGGATCGTGATCAGATGATGTCCGGCGGATACGTCGGCCGGCACGACTGACCACCGCAGGACCACCGCATCGCCGCCGTTGAGTTCCACGGCGAAGCCGACGGCGTTCGCGAGGATGATCAGCGCCGTTGCAATCGGAAACTGCACCGGGCGCCGTGTTTCGTCGCCTAAAGGAATCATGTCTGTTGTCGCTCCCTAAGGTGTCGTTCCGATCCGTTCGAGCAGGCCGGCGCTCCGCCGGATCCCGCCGCCGACGATGCCGAGTGCTCGTCGGCGGAATACCCCGATCCGCTGCCAGGTTGAACTGCTAGGCGGTACCCACCTCGCTGGCCCCACTCCACTGCCAGTTGCGGATCTCTGGCAGGTCCTCCCCGTGTTCGGCGATGTACTGCTTGTGCACGACCAGCTTGTCCTTGAGCCGTTGCTTCAGGTAAACGCCCTGGGCTCCGGTCTGGGGCAACCGGTCGACGCTGTCCATCGCGAGATGGAATCGGTCGAGCTCGTTCAACACGGTCATGTCGAACGGCGTCGTCACCGTGCCTTCCTCCTTGTAGCCGCGGACGTGGAAATTGTCGTGGTTCGTGCGGCGGTAAGTGAGGCGGTGGATCAGCCACGGATAGCCGTGGAAGGCGAAGATCACGGGCCTGTCCCTGGTGAACAGCTCGTCGAACTCCAGGTCGCTCAGGCCGTGCGGGTGCTCCGACTGCGGCTGCAATTTCATCAGGTCGACGACGTTGATCAGCCGGATCCGCAGGCGGGGCAGATGCACGCGCAGGATCGACACGGCCGCGAGCGCCTCGAGCGTCGGCACGTCGCCGCAGCACGCCATCACGAGGTCGGGCTCCCCGTCGTGGTCGTTGCTGGCCCACGGCCAGATGCCTATGCCGCGCGCGCAGTGCTCGATCGCGTCGTCCATGCCGAGCCACTGCGGTGCCGGGTGCTTGCCCGCGACGATGACATTCACGTAATGGCGGCTGCGCAGGCAGTGATCCATGACCGACAGCAGGCAATTGCCGTCCGGCGGAAGGTACACCCTCACGATTTCCGCCTTCTTGTTGATCACGTGATCGATGAAGCCGGGATCCTGGTGCGTGAACCCATTGTGATCCTGCCGCCAGACGTGGGAAGACAGCAGGTAGTTCAGTGAAGCGATCTTCCGCCGCCACGGCAGGTGCGCCGAGACCTTCAGCCACTTGGCGTGCTGATTGAACATCGAGTCGACGATGTGGACGAAGGCCTCATAGCAGTTGAAGAGCCCGTGCCGCCCCGTCAGCAGGTAGCCCTCAAGCCACCCCTCGCATTGGTGCTCGCTCAGCATCTCCATCACGCGGCCGTCCGGCGCCAGGAACTCGTCGTTCGGTCCGGTGGCCGCCTCCCACTGGCGCGGCGTCGCCGCGAAGAGCGCCTCGAGCCCGTTGGACAACGTCTCGTCCGGGCCGAACACGCGGAAGTTCCGCTGCTCGGCATTGAGCCTGATGACATCCCGCAGCAGCTCCCCGAGCACGTGCGCGTCGCCGACACCGCGGGTGCCGGGCGTGGGAACGCTGACGGCGTAGTCGCGAAAATCGGGCATGCGCAGGTCGCGGAGCAGGACGCCACCATTCGCATGCGGATTGGCACTCATCCGGTGCTCGCCTTGCGGCGCAAGATCCGCGAGCTCCGCTCGGAGGCGGCCCTGTTCATCAAAGAGTTCCCAGGGCCGATAGCTCTTGAGCCATGCTTCAAGCTGCTCAAGGTGCTCAGGGTGGGCGGCTGGATCCGAGATCGGCACCTGGTGCGCCCGGAACGAACCTTCCACCGGAGCGCCGTCGACCACCTTGGGTCCCGTCCAGCCCTTCGGTGACTTGAGGACGATCATCGGCCAGCGCGGGCGCGCTGCGTTGCCGTGGACGCGTGCATCGTCCTGGATCGCGCGGATGTGGTCGGTGACCGCATCGAGCGTGGCCGCCATGGCCTGATGCATCGCCTCGGGATCGCTGCCCTCGACGAAGTGCGGCGACCAGCCGTAACCACGGAGAAGTTGCTCGAGCTCGTCGCGGGTGATGCGCGCGAGGACCGTGGGATTGGCGATCTTGTAGTCGTTAAGGTGCAGAATCGGCAGAACAGCGCCATCCGTCCCAGGGTTCAGAAATTTGTTGGAGTGCCACGCCGTTGCCAGGGGGCCCGTTTCCGCTTCGCCATCCCCGATGACGCACGCCACGACCAACCGCGGATTGTCGAGCGCTGCGCCGAACGCGTGGCTGAGCGAATAGCCGAGCTCGCCACCCTCGTGGATCGAGCCCGGGCACTCCGGCGACGCGTGGCTCGGGACCCCTCCAGGGAACGAGAACTGTCTGAAGAGCTTGCGCAAGCCGGCTTCGTCGCGGCTGACGTCGGGGTAGATCTCGCTGTAGGTTCCTTCCAGATAGGCGTTGGCGAATACCGCCGGGCCGCCGTGCCCGGGGCCAGAGATGTAGATCATGTCGAGGCCATGCTCGACGATGGCGCGGTTTAAGTGCGCATAGATGAAGTTCTGGCCCGGTGTCGTCCCCCAGTGACCGAGCAACACGCGCTTGATGTCAGCGCGTGCCAGCGGTCGCTTCAACAGCGGATTGTCCCGAAGGTAGATCTGTCCGACGGACAGATAATTCGCTGCGCGCCAGTAGGCGTCCGTCCGACGCAGCGTGTCCGCGCTGAGCGTCAACGTTCGCCACCCGCGTTGAGTCTGCCGGTGTGTGCGCCGGAGCGGCGCGCCACACCCTCCCCGCGGTACGGGCCAACGCCGGAAGGAGCCTGGAGCTGATCGGTCACCGCACCCGTCTCCTGACAGTCATGCTTAGGCTGAATTAGGGTACCGACCCGGATCCGGTAGCGAAGACTAGCGCCGCCGGGCGTCCTTCATACTGCGGATTACCCGAATGCCCGGCGACGACGTGAAGCGACGGCGGCTGGGTTCGTGCAACCTTCTGAAATCGCAGCGGCTAAGTGCGCGGGCACTCCAGCCTGCGAACGTCGCTCCGACGCACCCCGCCGGGCGCAACGGATCATCGGTCGTCGCGCCGGCAACGGCCGGTCCGCGCCCGGAGCGCGACCCGTGAAGCGCCTCGCCTGCCTCGTCAGGAGCGGACGCCGCAGGACGCCCGAAGGCGAGCCGGCACAGGAACGCTACACTGCCGCGATCGCCCGATGCGCCATCGGCAAGAATCCGCAGCCGCAGCGTCAGGGGAGTTGCTTTCGATCGGGTCGCAGCCAGCGCATGCCACAGCGTCGCGATATCAACCTGCCCTCTGACCTTGCGTCCGTCCGCACGCTGCCGGAGCTGTTCGCCTGGCGCGTCGCCGCGAGCCCGGACCGTGAAGCGTACCGCCAGTACGACGAGGCGAATGCCCGTTGGCTCGGCAGCACCTGGCGTGAGGTCGACGGCCGGGTCAGCCGCTTCGCCGCCGCGCTCGCGGCGGAATCACTGGCGCCAGGAGCCCGGGTCGCCATCCTGCTCCCCAACGGCCTCGACGCGGTGTGCATCGACCAGGCCGTTCTTGCGCTCGGCGGCGTGCCGGTTCCGATGCACGCGCTCGACAATCCGGCCAGCATCGCCTACATCCTGTCTGACAGCGAAGCCTCGCTGCTGGTGGCCACCTCCGACGCTCAATGGCAGGCCATCGCGGCCACCGGATTGCCGCTGCCGGCCCTTCGCCACGTGGTAGTCGCACAATCCGGATCACCGGCAGTGCCGGCCGGCGAGGTGGTGCCGGTCGTGACCGTCGACGAGTGGCTGTGCAACGTCCCGCCGGTCGTAGCGTCGCCGGCGGAGCGGTCGCCTCGTTCCGGCGATCTGGCGGCCCTCGTGTACACATCGGGAACGACCGGCCGCCCCAAGGGCGTGATGTTGACGCACGACAACGTCGTCTCGAACACGAAGGCGGTTCTGCAACGCGTGGCTCCGTCCGCCAACGACGTCTTCCTGTCGTTCCTGCCGCTGTCGCACACCTTCGAGCGTACCGCCGGATATTACGCACCGATGGCCGGTGGTTGCTGCGTGGCGTTTGCGCGCTCCGCCAGGCAGCTGCCCGAGGATCTCAGGACCGTGCGGCCGACGATCCTGGTCTCGGTGCCGCGGATTTACGAACGGGTCCTCCTCGGCATCCAGGCACGGCTCAGCGGCTCGGCCCTCAAGACTGGGTTGTTCTCGTTGGCACAGGCGACGGGCTGGCGTCGGTTCCGGCGGGCTCAGGGGCTGCTGCGCGATGACGCGTTGCGCGCGGCCGTGGACGCCTGCGTCTGGCCGGCATTGGACGCGATGGTCGCTCGTCCGCTGCGCCGGCAGTTCGGCGGGCGACTGCGGCTCGCCGTCAGTGGCGGCGCCGCGCTGTCGCTTCCGGTCGCGCGCTGCTTCCTGGCGCTCGGCGTTCCCATCGTGCAGGGCTATGGCATGACCGAGACCTCGCCGATCGTGGCGGCCAACGCTCCCGACGACAACGATCCGGCCACCGTCGGTCGGGTGGTCCCCGGGGTCGAGGTGCGAATCGGGGAGAACCGTGAGCTGCTGGTGCGCGGGCCGAATGTCATGCGCGGCTACTGGAAGCGCGACGAGGACACTGCCCGCGCCTTCGTCGACGGCTGGCTGCGCACCGGCGATCAGGCGGCGATCGAGGCCGGTCGCGTCCGGATCCTGGGCCGCGTGAAGGAAATCATCGTCACTTCGACAGGAGAGAAGATCGCGCCTGCGGACCTCGAACTCGCCATTACCGCGGACCACTCGTTCGAGGCGGCCTGCGTGTTTGGCGACAACCGCCCATTCATCGCTTGCGTGGTCGTGCTCAATGTCACCTACTGGATGGGACTGGCGGTGAGCCTGCGACTCGATCCGAAGGATCCCGGCAGCCTGCAGTCGCGCCCAGCCTGCGAAGCGGTGCTTCAGCGGATCCGCGATCTGACACGCGGCTTCCCCTACTACGCACAGCCGCGTGGCGTCGTGCTGAGCCTGGAGCCGTGGACGGTCGAGAACACGCTGCTGACGCCGACGCTGAAGCTCAAGCGAGCCAATATCGCGTCGCGATTCGAGTCGGAGATCGCACGGCTCTACTCTGCTTGAGCGCTGCTGGGACCTCCGCAGAGGTGAACGCGGCCGCACGCGCCGGCGCCCCTCCGCGGATGCGGGCGCACCGACGAGCGTGCCGACGGCGGAGACGACGACCGAACGCGGTCAGTGACATACTGCCCCCAGGCGCAGCGCCAGGCTTCCGGCTAGGGCGGCCGCGCATCAGGAGGCACTCGACATGTCCGAGACCGCTCACGAGGAGATCACGCGGCTGGCCGGATCGATCCGCGCCCTCGAGCGCGAACTCGAGGTTGCACTGGCGAAGCGTCGCGTCGAGCTCAACTACAAGGTCCACGACGGCATTGTTCAATTCGAGGAGGCCGTCATCCGGCGGCATCACGAGCTCAAGACACGGCTTCTCGGCTACGTCCTCGGCGCGCGCCCGGCGATGGTGCTCAGCGCACCGGCGATCTACGCTCTGATCGTTCCACTGGTGTTGCTCGATTTGTTCGTCGCCATATACCAGTCGGTCTGCTTCCCGGTGTACGGGATCCCGCGCGTGCGGCGGCGCGACTACCTGGCATTCGATCGCGGCCAACTGGCCTACCTCAACGCGCTCGAAAAGCTCAATTGCGCCTACTGCTCCTATGCGAATGGCTTACTGGCGCATGTCCGGGAGGTTGCATCCCGGACCGAGGAGTACTGGTGCCCGATCAAGCACGCGCGTCGCGTGCTCGGCCTGCACGCGCGTTACGGCCGCTTCGTGGACTACGGAGATGCCGACGCCTATCGGCGCGACCTCGAGCGCTTGCGAGCCGAGGCGCGGTCGGCGGAGCCGACCTGAGCGCCGTGCGGGACTCGTCGCTTCAGTCGTGCACTTGAGCTCGATCGCGGCGAGCCGGAGTGGATCATCCGACGGGCCAGTCGGCGGGTGCTGGACGGGCGCGCCGCGACTGCGCGCGCCGGGCATGGAAAACCGAACCGTACACGCGAAACGGAGGCTCAGAAGCCATTCGACTAACGCGGCGCGCCGCGGTGATCCGGGAGTACGACGCGCAGGGCACCGGGCCGAATGCGGTAATGCAGCGGCGAAGCCATCAGGCTCACCTCTCCGTCCATCGATACGTTGATCCGCGGGGTGGCGGCATCTACCCAGAACTCGTCGACGTCGATGGCACGCAACTCATCGTCGCCGACGTGTCCCCTGAGCGTCCTCCAGGCCATGCCGATGAGGCTCCGACGACTGGCGCGCGGCGCCGTGCAGACCCACAGCCGACCCGAGGTCAGGCTGATGCGCCGGCCAATCTGAAGACCAGCGACTTCATACTTGTTGTTGCCCACGAACACGAACGGAGTCAGCCGCGAAAGCGCCTCGGCTTCGCTCAGGTGCAGTCTGACGCGGAGTCGAGTGTAGCGCCGCAGCACGGCGCCGACGGCGATGAGGAACGCCAGCCACTTGCGGTGCCCGCGCCGCTGCTGCGCTTCGCGCTGACGCACCAGATGAGGATAGACGCCTATCCCCGAGTTGTTCACAAACACCCGGCCGTTGACCTCGCCGACATCCACCTTGACTACGCCGCCAGTAAAGAAATTTCGGACGGCATCCTCCAAGTCAAGCGGGATCCCGGCATCCTTCGCAAAATGATTCAGAGTTCCCATCGGCAGAACCCCGAGCGCTGTATTCGTCCCCGCCACCGCGCCGGCCACGGCATTCACTGTTCCATCCCCGCCGCCTGCCGCCACGCGCGACCTCTTCTCGCTGACAGCGTGCGACGCGAGCGGCACGAACTCGTCGGCGCTTCGCGTCACGATCACCCGTGTCTGCACGCCAAGTTCGCGCGATATCCGCCCGATGAGGGCACGGGCCGTTTCCGCATGAACGGACTTTCCGTTGAGGATACAGGTCGTGTTCGCCGTCTCGTTCACAGGATCGCCCACGGGAGGCTTCGCACTCCATGCGCAAACGCCGCATCAGCCATCGTCAGCCCGGATAGCTCGACGTGCCCTCGAGCTTGCAGCCACGCCATCAGCATCCCGCACAATATCGCCCAGGCCGCACCGATGCACCAGCCTGCGAGAACGTCGGTTGGATAGTGAACCCCGAGGTAGATCCGGCTGAAGCCCACGAGCGCAGTCAACAGCACGGCGAGCGTCATGAAATAGGCGCTGAGCATTGCCGAAGGGAAGGCCCTTGATAGCAGAGCGCCAATGGTGAGATAGGCAATCGCCGAGAGCGTCGCATGTCCACTCGGAAAGCTCGTTGTAAAGACTCGCGCCGTCGGGGTGACGACGTTGGGTCGTCGGCGTGCGAACACGAGCTTGAGCAGGTTGTTCAGCCCAATTCCACCCGCGACCGCGAGCAGCATGAGCCAGGCGACGCCGGGCTTGCGAGTCAGAAAGAGGTATCCGACGATGGCAGCCGTGATGACTACCACGACTACGATGCTGCCCAGGCTCGTCACGTCGCGCGCCGCCTCCTGTAGCCAGGCCGGCCCGATAGGCCGAGGTGGGTCGTCAGAGCTCCGCAGCGCGAGAGTGATGGAGCGATCAAGCCACATCGGCTTGCCCCGGACCACCTGGCGCGCGATGAAGCCGAAGGAAGCGAGAAGGCCTGCTATCGCCAAGAGAGCGGTCATTAGTCAGCGGTGGCGTCGCATGTCCGGATGGGTTTCTTGTCGGTGCGAATGGATCTGCCTGAGCGGTCGCGGATGATCGTCGCTGTGTCTTCGCCCTTCGTCAATCGTCGTCAGCGTACGTGGTCGGCCACCGAAGGCGGCAGAAGCTCCTCGGTCTTCGGGTTCCGCGTGATCGATCCGGCCGCACACTTCGTTGCCGCGGCGAGCGCGTCGAAGTACACCTCGGTCGACATCCGGCATTCGAGGGGTCCATGCGAGCGGCGCGCATTTTAGACGCCGAAGTGACGCCTCGGGCCGGCGTGCTCGGCACACACGTGCTCCCCAGGGGCCGCAATCGGCGGCGTACCGCGCGCGCTGCTCGAGCTCATTGCGCCCATAAGCCTCGAAGCGGCCGAGCCGGCTCTCGGCGTCGAAGTGTTGCCTGAGTCCGTCACTGCAGTCCGGTGTCGAACGCAAGATAAGGTTACAGGCCCGGATTGACCAGCTGGGCGCGCGGCGCGAAAAGAAGCTCGAACAGTCGCAGTTGTACGCCGTGCGGGTCGAGCAGGAACTTAAGGCAAAGGTCGATGCACTGCAGCAGAAGGCCTCGCGCGCGAAGGGCGCCAGCAAGGCCGCGCTTGATGCGCGGATCGCGCGGCTCCGAGCGGACCACAATCGCCGGCATCAGGGATGAATTGGCGTCAGCCAAACTGAGGACAACTCAAATTCCTGCTTGCGCACTCACGCGCGTGCTCTCGGCACGTCGGACCGCGCGGCCCTAACGGTCCGCGCGGCTTTCGATAGGCCTTGAGCGCTGAGCGAACTCATGCCTTCTCGGTCGCGTCGCATCACTCTTCGAGAACACGGTGGATCATCGCCGCGCGGCCGCGCGCACCCGTCCAAAGCCGCCGCGATTCGACTCGCACACACGACGACCGTCCGGGAGGGATTTGTCGTCATCATGCGCGGGGCGATCGCCCATCTCACCAGGAACCGGGCGGCCGCCGTGCAGGGAGGGGGCATCGAATGCATCCACCAGATGCGCGTCGCGCTGCGGCAACTGAATGCGACGCTGATGCTGTTTGAGGACGTCATCGCCTCGCCGAAGGCGAAACGCATCACGGACGACCTGCAGTGGCTGACCTCGATTCTGGGAAGCGCGCGCGACTGGGACGTCTGCGCAACGCAGACTCTGACGACGGTCGGGCGAGGAGCGGCGAGACGGACTACGGCGGGCGGCAGCGCCGACGAGGCGGCCGCCCGCCGCGTGATTGCGCACCGGGCGGCGATGCGAGCCATTCGCTCGCGTCGCAGTGCATCCTTCGTCCGCGCCCTGGAACTCTGGCTCGCCGGGGACGAGTGGTGCGCGGGACTCGGCCCCAGCATGCGCGCCTCGCTAGAGACGCGTCTCGTGAAAGCCGCCCGACCCTGGCTTCGCCGCAGCGCACGCAAGGCGCGCCGGGCCGGGAAGCACATCAAGCGGCTCACGCCAAAGAGGCGGCATCGGCTGCGCATCGCGCTCAAGCAGCTGCGCTACGACACCGATGCACTGTCCAGCCTCTACCCGCGCAAGAAGGTCAAGCGATATGGAAGCGCCCTGCGCTCTCTGCAAGACGTGTTGGGCGACCTGAACGATCTCGTGGTCGCGCGACGGCTTCTGGGTTCATTGAACTGCCGCAATCTCAGCACGACCGACGACAGGCTCCGCGCCGCAATCGGCAGGCGGCTGACCACCCTCGTCCCGGCCTGGCACACCTTTCAAAGGTCCATTCCGTTTTGGGAATGACCGTCGCGGCGCACCGCCGACGGCGATCGCCGCACCGATTGTCGCCAGTGCGCAACGGATTTTGGAATCTTGTGCGGCCGCCTTGATTGCAAGACACATTTGTACGCGTGCGTCGTTGGCGCCCGGCGCCCATCGGCAGTTGCACCGATTCCGGCGGCAAGCCGGGTCCGCACACGTGGCTGTGCTCCTTCGGAAGGGCCGAATAGACGCTCCACTGGGACGGGCCCAATTTATTAAAAGCACTGCTACGGAAGGCCACTGGCACGCAGCGCCGGGCTTCGTCGGAGGTTCCGCTCGGCGCGCACGTGACGCACCTGTTCGTAGCTGGCAAGAGGTGGGCCTCACCTGGTATGCAACCACGAGGTGGCGATGATGAAGGACACCGAGCTACGTCAAGCCGTAATTGATGAACTCAACTGGGAGCCGAGCCTCAACGCCGCGCTGATCGGCGTCACGGCGAACGACGGCGTGATCACGCTCACCGGGACGGTGAGCAGCTACGCGGAAAAGCACGCCGCCGAGAGCGCCGCGGGTCGGCTCGCGGGTGTCAAGGCGGTGGTCGAGGACCTGAAGGTGCAATACCCGCCGCAGACGGCCGACGACGACGTCGGACTCGCGAAGCGCGCGGCGCAGGTCTTGGCTTGGGATATCAGGGTGCCCGGCACGGTCAAGATTCGTGTCGAAAAGGGCCTGGTGACGCTCAGCGGCGAGGTGCATTGGAAGTTCCAGAAGGATGAGGCTGAAGCTGACGTCCGAAAGCTGAGTGGAGTCGTCGGCGTCATCAATGAGATCGCGATCAGGCCGGTCGTTAAGGCTCCGGCAGTTCGCGACAAGATCAAAGCGGCCCTCAGCCGGAATGCTCAGCTCGAAGCCGAGCACATCACTGTGATTGCCGACGGCGGCAAGGTGACGCTGAGAGGCGACGTCGACAGCTGGCTCGAGCGCGACATCGCCGAAAACACCGCCTGGTCGGCGCCCGGCGTCACGCAGGTCGACAATCAGCTGACGGTGAGTTGAACGGCCCGGCACCGCGGTCCCGCCCCGTTGGGCGGCGGGATCTCGGTTCCTTTGCGCCGCCTGGCTCGCGGTCATCGACGTTGATCGCATGCCGACGGCGCACGACTTGAGGAGATCTTCATGATCCGCATCGCCCTGCCCGCTGTGATCGGGTTCTGCCTGCTCGTGCCAGCCGTTGCGGCTGCGCAGGTCGCCGGCTCTACGGTCATCGGCGTCTCCGCGACCGAGATACGCGAACTTGCTCTGGGTTGGAGCGCCAAGCGGCAAGTGCTGGGCAGCACGGTCTACAACGACAAGAACGAACGCATCGGAACCGTCGACGACATCATCATCGCACCGGACAAGGCGGTCTCATACGCGATCATCGGCGTGGGCGGGTTCCTGGGTGTCGACCGTCACGACGTCGCCGTACCGGTCTCGCAGATCAAGCTGCAGAACGGCAAATACGTCCTTGTAGGCGGCACCAGGGACGCCCTGAAGACGGCACCGGCGTTTGAGTACGCGCCGCCGACGAGCAAGAAGTGATCTGAATGCACGATCCGCATCGCTTCGTCGGACACCTCGCCGGGTCCGGACGATCCGGATCCGGGAACTGCAGTGATTGCGCGGCCGCAAGCCCGGCCGTCGGCCGACCGGAGGTGGCGACGATGGCCTGCAGCCAGTCCTTGTTCGTCATCGTCGCCGGCGCGCTGCGGCGTCCGCAACGGGGTTGGATGAAGGTTGCCGGGGCGGTTCTGGATGTTCCCGACGTGTTGCTGTTCGGCCAGTTGCCGAGCCTGACCTTCCGGCATGTCGGATCCACGACTGGCGTCGGTGTTCTCGTTGATGGCGCGGCATCTGTCGCGCCGTGCCTCGCTCCGCGCGGATTGCCTTGCGGCAGGTCCTCTACGCCGGCGCGAGCGATTTCTTTCGCCATATGAGGAGGATTGGATATGGACAAGATGTTGGCAGTAGTGTTTGACAGCGAGACAGCCGCTTATGAAGGCGCAAAGGCGCTCACCGCGCTGGACGCGGAAGGCAGCATTTCGATCTACGCCCAGGCGGTCATCAAGAAGAACGTCGATGGGACAGTGTCGACGAAGCGCGTCGACGAGTTTCCGATCAGGACCTTCTCGGGTACGGCCATCGGCAGCCTGATCGGCCTGCTGGGTGGACCGGTCGGGCTCGGCGTCGGTGCCGCGGTCGGCGCGTTGAGCGGTCTCATCGGCGATGTGTACGCGTCGGACCTGGACGCCGACTTCGTGGCCGAGGTCTCGCAGGCGTTGACGCCGGGGAAATGTGCCGTGGTCGCGGACATGACCGAGGAATGGGTGACGCCGGTCGATTCACGCATGGAGGCGATCGGCGGGGTCGTGTTCCGGACGCTGCGAAAGACCGTGAAGGAAGATCGATCGGATCGCGAGGCAGCGTCGCTGCGCGCCGAAATCGATCAGCTCAAGGCCGAGCATGCGAAGGCAGCGGCGGATCGAAAGATCAAGCTGCAGGCGAAGATCGATAGCTTGAACGCACGCCGCGAGAAGAAGCTCGAGCAGTCGCGGGCGCGCTCAGAGCAGGCCAAGCGGGAGCTCGAAGCCAAGGTCGAAGCGCTGCAGAAGAAGGCCGCCAAGGAGAAGGGCGATCTCAAGGCGGCGCTGGATGCACGGATCGCTCACCTGCGCGAGGACTACAGCCATCGCCAGCACACCTAGCGTAGCCGGGCGTCCTGCAACGGGACGCGAATGAGGGTGATCGCCGGGCGCCGCAGGTCGACGGCGCTCGGCGGTTGGGAACCACCGCGGACTTTCCGCCACCGCGTGACCCGCCCGACATCCGGCGATGGAGCCGCAAGTCCTTCCGGGCGCGCGCACCAATCGGCCTAGCCGAGCGCATTCGGCCCGTGTGTATCGGGCTGTGTAACAGCTTTACGACGTGCGAAGCCAACCCCTTGATTGCAGCCGCGGGTCGCGCCTGGGCCGACGACACCCAATCGCGCGTGGGCATTCACCCAATCTGCAAAATCAGAGAAAAAGCCATTTTTCGGCGCTCCATTAAGCGCGCCGCTCAAAATTGGGGTGGACGATGGGACTCGAACCCACGACGGCCGGAATCACAATCCGGGGCTCTACCAACTGAGCTACGTCCACCATCGTCGCGACGAACTGAAGACTACTCTCGACCCGATCTACCTCGACCTCAACCGTCCTGCCGAACATCGGTTGGCGCGCCCGGCAGGACTCGAACCTGCAACCGCCGGCTTAGAAGGCCGGTGCTCTATCCGGTTGAGCTACGGGCGCTCGCTGGCCCCCGATCCCGGTCCCGAGTCCCGCCCGGCGCCGCCTTCGGGAAGCGGCAACCGCCTGCGATCGGTGGTCGGGGCAGAGGGATTTGAACCCCCGACCCTCTGCTCCCAAAGCAGATGCGCTACCAGACTGCGCCATGCCCCGCCCGCGTCCGCATCGCACGGGACAGGCAATCTTAAAGACCCCCTCCCGGGCCGTCAAACGCGACGGTCCCATTTGCGCCGGACCTCGTGCGAGAATTACGAGTTTTAGGCGTTTCTCGGCGCGGGAGAGGCATCGTGGCGGCGAAGCTGATCGACGGCAAGGCGATTTCGAAGGCGCTGAAAGCGGACGTGCGCCGCGCGACCGACGACCTCGCGGCGCGCGGCGCGCGCCGGCCGGGGCTCGCGGTGGTCATGGTCGGCGAGGACCCGGCCTCCGGGATCTACGTGCGCAACAAGCGCCTCGCCTGCGAGGAGACGGGCGTCGTCTCGGTCGCCCACGACCTCCCGGCGGGCACCAGCGAGGCCGCGCTCGTCGCGCTGATCGACCGGCTGAACGCCGATCCCGCGATCGACGGCATCCTCGTGCAGTCGCCGCTCCCGAAGCACATCAACCCGCACGCGATCATCGAGCGCATCGACCCGGCGAAGGACGTCGATGGCTTTCACCCATACAACGTCGGGCGCCTCGCGCTCAGAAAGCCTCTGCTGCGCTCGTGCACGCCGTACGGGATCATGATCATGCTCGAGAAGTGCGGCATCGCCCCGCGCGGCAAGGACGCCGTCATCGTCGGCCAGTCGAACATCGTCGGGCGGCCGATGGCGCTCGAGCTCCTCGCGGCCGCGGCGACGATCACGGTCTGCCACAGCGCGACGCGCGACCTCGAGGCCCACGTCGGCCGCGCCGAGATCCTGGTGGTCGCGACCGGCAAGCCCAACATGATCCCCGGCGCCTGGGTCCGCGAGGGCGCGGTCGTCATCGACGTCGGCATCAACCGCCTCCCCGACGGCAAGCTCGCGGGCGACGTCCACTTCGAGAGCGCGCGCGAGCGCGCCGGATGGATCACGCCCGTCCCGGGCGGGGTCGGGCCTATGACGATCGCCGCGCTCATGAAGAACACGCTCGAGAGCGCGCTCGCGCATCAGGGGCTCGTGACCGCCTGAGCCTCACCGGTAGCGCCAGATCGTCCCCTGCGGGCCGTCCTCGAGCACGACGCCGCGCACGACGAGCTCGTCGCGGATCCGGTCCGACTCCTTGAAGTCGCGCGCCTTGCGCGCGGCGCTGCGCGCCGCGATCAGCGCTTCGATCTCGGCCGCCTCCGGGCGGCCGTCGGCCGCGGCCGCGGTCTCGTCGAGAGCACGCACGGGCCTGAACTTGAGCCAGCGCTCCGGGTCGTCGGTCAGGATGCCGAGCACGCCGCCGAGGCGCCGAAGCTCCGCGGCGAGCGAGCGCGCCCGCGCCGTCTCTCCCGCCGCCTTCGCGACGTTGAGCTCGCGCGCGAGCGCCTGCAGCACCGCGAGTGCCTCGGGCGTGTTGAAGTCGTCGTCCATCGCGGCCGTGAAGCGCTGGGTCGCCTCGGTCTGGCCCTCGGCCGCCGGCTGCACGCCGCGCAGCGCCACGTACAGCCGCTCGAGCGCCGCATCGGCCTGGCGGAGGTTGTCGTCGGAGTAGTTCACCGGGCCGCGGTAGTGCGAGGCGAGCACGAAGGCGCGCAGCACCTCGGGCCTGAGCCTCGGCAGCACGTCGCGCACCGTGAAGAAGTTGCCGAGCGACTTCGACATCTTCTCGGCGTTGATGTTGACGAAGCCGTTGTGCATCCACACGTTCACGAACGGCGTGCCGCACGCGGCGCAGCTCTGGGCGATCTCGTTCTCGTGGTGCGGGAACTTGAGGTCCATGCCGCCGCCGTGGATGTCGAAGTGCGCGCCCAGGAGCGCCACCGACATCGCCGAGCACTCGATGTGCCAGCCCGGGCGTCCCGCCCCCCACGGCGAGGGCCACGAGGGCTCGCCGGGCTTCGCGGCCTTCCACAGCACGAAGTCGAGGGGATCGCGCTTCGACTCGTCGACCTCGACGCGCGCCCCGGCCCGCAGGTCCGCGAGTTTCTTGCCGGACAGCTGCCCGTAGGGCGCGAAGCGGCTGACCGAGTAGAGCACGTCGCCATCGGCGACGTAGGCGTAGCCCTTCTCGATCAGTTTGGCGGTCATGCTGACGATCGGCTCGATGTAGTCGGTCGCGCGCGGCTCGTGCTCCGGCGTCTCCACGCCGAGCGCCGCGCAGTCCTCGTGCAGCGCCTTGATGAAGCGCGCCGTCAGCGCCGCCATCGGCTCGTTGTTCTCGGCTGCGCGCGCGATGATCTTGTCGTCGATGTCGGTGATGTTGCGCACGTGCGTGACGCGGTAGCCGCGAAAGCGCAGGTAGCGGCGCACGACGTCGAACACGACCAGCGAGCGCGCGTGGCCGACGTGGCAGTAGTCGTAGACCGTCATGCCGCACACGTACATCCGCACGTGACCCGGCTCGAGCTCCCGGAGCGGTTCCTTGCGGCCGGTCAGCGAATTGTGGATTTCGATCATCGGGGGGCTCTTTAGGGTCGGGTGGCGGAATTCTCGGTGAGCGCGCGCGCCGCGTTCAAGCGCGCCATCGCGACCGCGGGCGGCATCACCTTCAAAAGCGCCGCGAGCTCGGGACCGTCCGCGCGCTGCGTCAGCGCCGCGCGCAAGGGCTTGAAGAGCGCCGCGCCGCCGCGGCCGGTCGCGGCCTTGAGGCGCGCGATCAGCGTCGCGTAGTCGGCGTCTTCCGCGAGCGCCTCGAGCGCGGCGTCCCAGAATGCGGTCCCGGCGCCGGCGATCAGGCGCGCATTCTCGCCGCCCGCGCAGGGCAGCTCGCCGAAGACGAGGTGCCCCCAGGTCGCCGCATCGGCCGGGAGCTCTAGGTTCGCGCGCACCGCCGCGACGAACGCCGCCTCGCGCCCGGGCGGCACGTGGCCCCGCGCCCAGTCCTCGAGCTTCGCCGCGTCCGCGCGGTGTGCCGCCTCCCGCTGCCAGTGCCTGAGCTGCGCGCGGTCGAAGTGCGCCGGGGCGCGCCCGAGCGCAGCGAGGTCAAAGCCCGCGATCAGCCCCTCGCGCGTGAGCCAGCCCTCGCTCGCATAGCGATGCCCGAGTCGCCCGAGGAGGTTCAGGATCGCCTCGGGCAGGTAGCCCTGCTCGCGCAGCTCCGCGACCGAGGCACTGCCGTCGCGCTTCGAGAGCGGCGCTCCGCCCTCCCCGACGAGCAGCGGCAGGTGGCCGTAGCGGGGCGGGTCGAGCCCCAGCGCGCGTGCGATCAGGCGCTGGCGCGGGGTATTGGCGACGTGATCCTCGCCGCGCAGCACGTCGCTGACGCCCATCGCGGCGTCGTCGAGCGCGTTGGAGAACAGGAACGCGGCGCTGCCGTCGGCGCGGCGGATCACGAAGTCGCCGAGGTCATCGCTCACGAAGCGCTGCGGTCCGCGGACGAGATCCTCGTACTCGATCGCCTCGCCCGTGGTCACGCGAAACCGCAGCGTCGCCGGCCGGCCCTCGGCCACGCGCTGCGCCCGCTCGGCGGCGCCGAGGTTCGCGCAGGTGCCCGCGTAGCGCGGCGGCAGGCCCGCCGCGAGCCTTCGGCGGCGCTCGACGTCGAGCTCTAGCGCTGTACAGAAGCAGGGGTAGGCGCGATCCTCGGCCTCGAGCCGCGCGAACGCCCCGGCATAGATGGCGGCGCGTGCCGACTGGCGGTACGGGCCGCGGGCGTCCTCGCGGTCGGGCCCCGCGTCCCATTCGAGGCCGAGCCAGCGCAGCTCCGCGACCAGTGCCGCCTCGAGCGCCGCGCTCGACCGCTCCCGGTCGGTGTCCTCGATGCGCAGCACGAAGCGGCCGCCCGCGCGGCGCGCGTACAGCCAGTTGAAGAGCGCCGTGCGCACGTTCCCAAGGTGCAGGGCACCGGTCGGGCTCGGCGCGAAGCGCGTCGTGACGGGGATCGACATGGCCACGAAGTATAATGCCCCGCCCCCCACCGCCCGCCGGAGTTCCCATGCCCGCCCCACTCGCCCGACTGCTCCTCGTGTCGCTGGCCGGCTTCGCCGCGCTCGGCGGCGCCGCGCGCGCCGACGAGCCCGCAGGCACTGCGGCCGCCGCGGAGGCGCCGGTCGACCGGGTGCGCGTCGTCACCTCGCTCGGCAGCTTCGTGATCAAGCTCGAGACGCAGCGCGCGCCGCTGACGACCCAGAATTTCCTGGCCTACGTGAAGTTGGGCCAGTACACGGGCACGATCTTCCACCGCGTGATCTCGAACTTCGTGATCCAGGGCGGCGGCTACGACGAGAAGCACATCCTCAAGGCGACGCTGCCTTCCGTGCCGAACGAGTCCGGCAACGGGCTCTCGAACAAGCGCTACACGGTGGGCCTCGCGCGCTCCGATGCGCCGCACTCGGGCAACGCGCAGTTCTACGTGAACCTGACCGACAACGACGATCTCGACCCCACGCCGCTGCGCTGGGGCTACGCGGTCTTCGGCAAGATCGTCGACGGCTTCGACGTCGTCGACAAGATCGGCCGCACGCCGACCGGCGCCGTCGGGCCGTGGCCGAAGGACGCCCCGCTCGAGGCGGTCGTCATCCAGCGCATCGAGCCCCTGGCAGGACCGGCGGCGCCCGCCGCACCGCCGCCGCCGAAATGAGCCGATGACGGCGCTGGTCGTCTCGGACCTGCACCTCGACCCGGCCCGGCCCGAGATCGCCGCGCAGTTTCGGGCCTTCCTCGCGACCGAGGCGGCGACGGCGCGGGCACTGTACGTGCTCGGCGACCTCTTCGAGGTGTGGATCGGCGATGACGACCCGGACCCGCACAAGCGCGCGGTGGTCGAGGACCTTCGCGCGCTCAGCGCAAGGGGCGTCGCGCTCTTCTTCCTGCACGGCAACCGTGACTTCCTGCTCGGCACGCGTTTTTGCGAGGAGACGGGCGGTCGGCTCCTCGTCGATCCGACGATCGTCGAGTTCTACGGCCGGCGCGCGCTGATCACGCACGGCGATGCGCTGTGCACCGACGATGCGCCCTACCAGCGGCTGCGGGCGCTCGTCCGCGATCCCGCCTGGCAGGCGCAGTTCCTCGCGCTCAGCATCGACCAGCGCCAGGCGCTGGCACGCGAGGCGCGCGCCGGCAGCCAGGCGCACACCCAGGCGCAGCCGACGATGCTGATGGACGTGAACGCGGACGCGGTCGCGGCGGTGTTCCGAAGCGCCGGGGTCGACACGATCATCCACGGCCACACGCACCGGCCGGGCGTCTATCCGCACACGGTCGACGGTCGCACCTGCACGCGGATCGTGACCGGCGACTGGTACACGCAGGGCAGCGTCCTCGGCTGGGACGCGTCGGGATTGCGTCTCAGGTCGCTGCCGCGCTGACGGGCGGCGGGCCGGAGTGGAACCTGAGCATCGGGTCCGGCCGCGTCGCGAGCTCGGCCTCCACGGCCGCGAGCGTCGCGAAGCGCGAGGCGAGGTCCAGGCTCGCGCGCATCGCATGGCGCTCGGCGAGCGAGAGATAGAGGTTCGTGTGTCGCGCCTCGGCCGCCTCGAGGCCGCGGTAGAACGCCGCGACCTCCTCCGGCAGGTGCGCGAGCAGCCCGTGGAAGCGCTCGGCCGAGCGCGCCTCGATCAGCGCGCCGCAGATCAAGAGGTCAAGCCGCCGCTGCGGCTCGTCGGTCGCGAGCTGGCGCCGCAGCTCCCCGGCGTAGCGGCCGGGGGCGAGGCGCGCGTACGGGATCGCGAGCCGCTGCATCAGCCCGAGCACCTGCTCGTAGTGGCGCAGCTCCTCGCGCGCGAGCCGCGCGAGCGCGAGCCCGAGTTCGGTGTCCTCGGCGTACGCGAACATCAGGCCGAGCGCGGTCGAGGCCGCCTTCTTCTCGCAGTTCGCGTGATCGACGATCAGCGTCGCGAGGTCCGCGGCCGCCGCGCGGTACCAGGCCGGGGGCGTCGCTGCGGCGAGACCCGGTGCGCTCACGGCGTCGTGGTCGAGGGTGGCACTGCCGGTGCCGGCGCCGCATCCGGCGCCGCCGAAGCATCCGGCGCCGCCGAGGCATCCGGCGAGGGCGGCGCAGCGGACGCCTCGGGCGCGCCCGGCGGCGCGCTCGATGCCGGCGCTGGACTCTGGGCCGGCGAGGCACTCGCGGCAGGCGAGACACTCGGGGCGGGCGAGGCACTCGGGGCGGGCGGTGGGCTCGAGGCTGCAGGCCCGGGTGCGCTCGGCGGGCTCGGGGACGCCGATACCTGGCGGGGTGCCAGGCGGATCGTGTGGTCGTCGCCGAGCAGCTGGTCGATCGCCGCGCAGATGTCCGCACCCGACTGGTAGCGGTCGGCGGGCTCCTTCGCGAGCAGCTTCTCCAGCAGGAACTGCCAGCTCGCGAGGTCCTCCGGCAGCGCCGGGATCGGCGCGTGGCTGTGCTTGTAGATGACGGCCATCGGCGTCGGCGCGAGGAACGGCTTCTTGCCGGTCAGCATCTCGTAGAAGATGACACCCAGGCTGTAGACGTCGCTGCGCGAGTCGACCTCGCGCCCGTGACCCTGCTCGGGGCTCATGTAGTACGGCGTGCCGAAGATCTCGCCGGTCGCGGTGATCTCGGCCTCGAGCGACAGCTGCTTGGCGAGCCCGAAGTCGATCAGCGCGATCGTGCCGTCGGCGCGCAACATCACGTTGCCGGGCTTGAGGTCGCGGTGCAGGACGCCGGCGCCGTGGATCGCGCCGAGCGCCGCCGCCATCTGCCGGAGGATCTTGAGCGCATCGAGCGGCACGATGCCGCGGCGCATGCGCGCGCGCAGGTCGCCGCTCGCGAAGTACTCCATCAGGATGAACGCGTGGTCGTCGGCGACGCCGAGCTCGTAGATCTGCACCACGTTCGGGTGGTGGATCTGCCGGATGATCTCGTATTCCTGCAGGAAGCGGTCGAAGGTGCTGCCGCGGTCGTGCGAGTCGGGCACCTGGCGCAGGAGCTTCAGCACCACGAGGCGCGCCTCGCGCTCGCTCTCGGCGAGGTAGACGGTCGAGATCGCGCTGGTCGCGAGCGCCCGGATGCAGCGCACGCCCTTGATGACCGTGTGCCCGAACTTGTAGGCGTTCTCGGCCGCGGGGCTCAGGCGAAACGCCGCGAGCGCGCGCCGTTGCTGGACTTCGGCGTCCCTGAGGAGCTGCGCGAGCTGGCGGTGGTCGATGCGGCTCTTCGCGATCGTGCCGAGGGCGCCGCGCCCGAGCGCCTCGGCGGCGGCGGTCTCGTCGGGCTTCGCGAGCATGTAGATGACCGGCGGGAACAGCGGCCGGGCGCGGCCGTCGCTCAGCCAGTCGAGCCCGGCGCCCTTCGCCGGCGCGTGGTCGAGGAGCACCGCGTCGTAGCCGGCGCCCCAGAACTCCGACGGCAGCCGCCCCTCGACGCCTGGCGCGTAGTCGACGATGACCGGCGCGTCGAACGCGGTCATCAGGTGCTGGCGGATCAGCTTGCGATACGTCGGATCGTCGTCGATCAGCAGCACCTTCACGGTCTCAGCCTCCGCCCGCGGGCGCATCGGGCGGGCACCTGAGTCCGAGCACGATGTCGCCGACGTTGGTGCCGGTCGGCCCGGTGTGCAGCAGGTCGCCCGTCGCCTCGAGGAAGCTGCCCGAGTCCGCGGCCGCGAGCGCCTCGGAGGCGTCGAGCGACTCGGCTGCGCCGCGCGCAAGCGTCGTGCCGTCGACGATCGCGCCGGCATCCTGGCTGTTGCCGTCGGTGCCGTCGGTGCCGGCCGCGAGCACGACGAGGTCGTCGTGGCCCGCGATCAGGCGCGCCGCCTCGAGCGCGAAGTGCTGGTTGCGCCCGCCCCTGCCGGGCCGCGGCGGCAGGTGCACGTTCGTCTCCCCGCCCCACACCAGCAGGTCGCAGGTCGCGAGCGCGAGCTCGTGCGCGAAGCGGCTGGCGGCGCCGCTGGCATCGCCGCTCGCAGCGGGCGCGAGGCGCCGGGCGCTGTAGCCGCCCTGGTCGGCCGCACGCTCGGCGGCCGCGAGCGCGTCGTCGAGCGTCGCGACGACGCGCGCCCTCAGCGTCGCGCCCTTCGGAAGGTCCCTGGCGCGCTCCAGCAGATCGGCGAGCCACGGTGGAACGCGCGGCCGGGGCGCCTTCGCGAGCGCGCAGACGAGCCCCGAGCCGATGACCGCCGGGTCGTCGCCCGGCACGTCGGAGATCAGCAGCGCCTCGGCGTCGGTGTGCGACAGCGCCGCCGCCAGCCGCCCGTCCTTCAGGCGCGACAGCCGGCGGCGGATGGCGTTGAGTTCGTGGATGTCGATGCCGGCGCCGAGGCCCCATTCGTTGACGCGCCGCAGGTCCTCGGGCGTGACCGCGGCCGGCAGCGCCTCGACGAGGCTCGATGCCCCGCCCGACACGAGCACGAGCACGCGCGTTGCGGGCGGCGTCGCCGCCGCAAACCTGAGGAGTGCCTCGCCGGCCGCGAGGCTCGCGGCGCCAGGCACCGGATGGTCGCCCTCGAGGCGCTCGAGCACCGGCCATGCGCCGAGCTCCGCGTCGAGGTGCCCGGCGCGCGAGATCACGAGCCCGCGCTCGACGCGCCCGCCGAGCACGTCGAGCGCGCCGAGCGTCATCGCGCTCGCCGCCTTGCCAACCGCGATCAGCGTCACCGGGCCCGTCGTCGGCGCCCCCGCGAGCGCCGCGCGCACTGCGCGGCGGCCGTCGACGGCTTCGCAGGCGCTGGCGTAGAGCTCGAGCAGAACGCCGCGGCGCGGGTCCGCGCGCCACGCTCCTCGGTCCTGCATCGGTTGGGGGCTCGGGCTCAGACCGCGCGCACGGCCCGCGGCTTGGTGCGCGTCGCGCCGTCGCCGTCGGTGCCCTCGGCGGCCCGCCGCCGCGCCTTGGCGTCGTCCGAGCGCTCGCGCTCGATGCGGCCGAGGTACTCGGGCGTGACGTCGCCGGTGACGTACTCGCCCGAGAAGCACGAGGTGTCGAACGCCTCGACGCGTGCCTTGTCGTGGCGCACGGCGCTGACCAGGTCCTCGAGGTCCTGGTAGATCAGCCAGTCGGCACCGATCAACTTCGCGATCTCCTCCTCGGAGCGGCCGGCGGCGACCAGCTCGTAGGCGGCCGGCATGTCGATGCCGTAGACGTTCGGGTAGCGCACCGGCGGCGCGGCCGAGGCGAAGTAGACCTTGCGGGCGCCGGCCTCGCGGGCGAGCTCGATGATCTGCGCCGAAGTCGTGCCGCGCACGATCGAGTCGTCGACCAAGAGCACGTTGCGGCCCCGGAACTCGAGCGGGATCGCGTTCAGCTTCGAGCGCACCGACTTCTGGCGCTCCTCCTGGCCCGGCATGATGAAGGTGCGGCCGATGTAGCGGTTCTTGACGAAGCCCTCGCGGTACTCGAGGCCGAGGTCGAGCGCCAGCTGCATCGCGCTCGTGCGGCTCGTGTCGGGGATCGGGATCACGACATCGATGTCGTGGTCGGGGCGCAGCCGGCGGATCTTCTCGGCCAGCTTCTCGCCCATGCGCATGCGCGCCTTGTGCACCGAGATGTTGTCGATGATCGAGTCGGGGCGCGCGAAGTAGACGTACTCGAAGACGCACGGGGTGTGGCGCTCGACCGCCGCGCAGCGCGCGCTGTGAAAGCCGCCCGCGAGGTCGATGTAGACGACCTCGCCCGGCTCGACGTCGCGCACCAGCTCGAAGCCGACGAGGTCTAGGGCCACCGACTCCGAGGCCAGCATCCACTCGGTGCCGCGCGCCGTGATGCGCCGGCCGATCACCAGCGGCCGGATGCCGTGCGGGTCGCGGAAGCCCACGACGCCGTGGCCGATGATCAGCGTCACGACCGCGTAGCCGCCGCGCACGCGCTTGTAGACGTTCTGCAGCGCGCCGAAGATGTCCTCGGGCTTCAGGTGCGCGGCGCCGTGGCGCTGCAGCTCGCTCGCGAAGATGTTGAGGAGTGCCTCGGAATCCGAACTGGTGTTGAGGTGGCGGCGCTCGTCGCGCCACAGCGCCTCCGAGAGCTCGACGGCGTTCGTGAGGTTACCGTTGTGCGCGAGCCCGATGCCGTAGGGCGCGTTGACGTAGAACGGCTGGGCCTCGGAGGCCGCATCGCAACCCGCGGTCGGATAGCGGACGTGGCCGATGCCGACCGAGCCCTTGAGCGCGAGCATGTGGCGCTGCTGGAACACGTCGCGCACGAGGCCCGAGTCCTTGCGCAGGCACAGCTCCTCGCCGTCGCAGGTCATGATGCCCGCGGCGTCCTGGCCGCGGTGCTGCAGCACCGTCAGCGCATCGTAGATCCGCTGGTTGACGGGTGACTGGCCGACGATGCCGACGATGCCGCACATCGCTTAACTCCTGCCCGAGCCCGCGGCCGGCTCGGCCGCGGCGCTCTTGGTCTCGAGTGCCGAGTGCGCGAGGTGGCGCGACTCGCCGGCGAAGCTCTCGAGCCAGCCCGCGACCGCGACGGCGTAGGGCGCGAGCTTGGAGTGCTTCCACCACGGTTCGTGGTCGAACTTCAGGTTCTGGCCGAGCAGCGCCGCGAAGCCGACGAGCACGAGGCCGCGCACCAGCCCGAACACGACGCCGAACAACCGATCGACGGCGCTCAGGCCCGCGGCGGTGCGCGTGATCCACGACAGGAGCGCGCCGATCAGGGACCCGGCGAGCAGCACGACGATCAGCACGATGCCGCGCGCGACCCAGGTCTTCTGTTCGGGGGTCTCGAGGGCCCCGCCGAGGTAGGGGTGCAGGAAGCCGGAGAAGCGCCAGGCGATCCAGATCGCGACCAGCCAGCTGATGAGCGCCACCGCCTCGCGGACGAAGCCTCGCACGGCCCCGATGATGACCGACACGAGGATGATCGCGATGATGATGAGATCCGCGCCCTGCATCCACTCCGCCGGGGTCCGCGACTGCCGCGGCAGTCAGAAGCGACGATTTTAGCCGAAACCCACCCGCCCCACCTATTCGAGCACGTCACGTTCGAGCAGCAGGACCTGTGGTCCACACGCGAAATTTCAAGGCTGTGGCGCCACCGATCCGCGGTGGCCTTCGCGCGCGAGGCGCGCGGCGATCGCTTCGGCCCGCGCCCGGTCCTGCTCCGGGCCGACCCGCACCCGGTAGAGCACGCGCCCGCTGCCGCGAAACTCCGACACGAACGCCCGGTAGCCTTTGGCACGCAGCGATTTGGCGAGCGTCTCGGCGTTGTCGCGGCTCGCGAAGCTGCCGAGCTGCACGACCCAGCCCTCGGCCCCGGCCTGCGGCGCGGGCTTCGCCGCCGCCGGCTTCGGCTCGGCGGCGCGAACGGCGGCCGCCGGCGATGGCGGCGGCGCGCTCGCGGCGGCGGAAGGCGCGCCGGGCGACGCGGTCGCGGGAGCGCTTGACGCCTGCGCGGGCGACGCGGCGGGCGCCGCGTCCGCAGGCGGCGTCGCCGGTGCCGTCGCGGGCGGACCGCTCGCTGCGGGCGGCGCGGCCTCGGGCGCAGGCGCTGCGGGCGGGCGCGCGATCGCGCCGCGCTCGCCGGCGGCAAGGTCGATCGTGACGGTGTGCACCGGCGCGGCGCTCGCGGGTGCCGGCGGCGGCGCCGGCGTGCGCGGGCCGGTCAGCAGTTCCGGCACGACGATGACGACGATCACGACCAGCGCGATCGCGCCGACCAGGCGCTCTTTGATCCGGGTCTCCATGGCTCCGCTAGCCGCTCGGCGCGCCCGAGTATAGACGATGCCACTCGAGCGCCGGTGCGACCGTGTGGAAGGAGCCGAACACGACGATGCGATCGCCCGGCTCAGCCGCGTGCGCGGCGAACGCGCAGCCGTCGGCGACCGAGGCCGCGGTTGCGAGCGTGCGCCCGAGGACCGGTTCCCAGAGCGCCGCGAGCTCGGCCGCGCTTCGGCCGCGCTCGCCCTCGAGGCCGACGGCGCAGACCACGTCGCGCGCGCCGAGCGCGCGCTTGAGCTCCGTCGCGATCGCGACCGCATCCTTGTCGGCGAGCACGCCGGCGACGACGAGCGTGCGGCCGCGGCCGCGCTCCTCGCGCATCGTGTCGGCGAGCACCGCGGCGCTCCCCGGGTTGTGCGCGACGTCGAACACCCACTCGACCGGGCCCGGGAAGCGCTGGTAACGCCCGGCGAGGCGCACGCCCGCGAGGCCCGCGGCGATCGCCGCGCGCTGCGGCAGGAGGCCCGCGGCATCGAGCGCGGCGAGCGCGGTCGCGGCATTGCCGAGCTGCGCGCGGCCGGCGAGGCCGGGCGCCGGCAGCCCCGCGATCCGGGTCGGGCCGCGGCGAAACACGAAACCCGCGCCGTCGCGCTCGTAGCCGAAATCGGCCCCCAGGCGCTCGAGCGACGCGCCGATCCGCCGCGCCTCGGAGGCGATCGACTCCGGCATCGCGAGGCTCCCGAACAGCGCCGGCCGCCCGGCGCGGAAGATGCCGGCCTTCTCGCGCCCGATGTCCTCGACCGTCGGACCGAGGTACTCGCAGTGATCGAGGCTGATCGAGACGACCGCCGCGACGCTGGGATCGATCGCGTTCACCGCATCGAGGCGTCCGCCGAGGCCCACCTCGAGCACCAGCACCTCGAGCGGCTGCTCGGCGAACGCCGCGAGCGCGGCCGCGGTGCCGTACTCGAAGTACGTGAGCGTGATGTCGCCGCGCGCTGCCTCGATGCGCTCGAAGAGCGCCACCAGGCGCCCGGAGTCGATCTCGCGGCCGTCGATCCGGATGCGCTCCTCGTAGCGCATCAGGTGCGGCGAGGTGTAGAGCCCGACGCGCCGGCCGGCGGCGACCAGCACCGCCTCGAGCATCGCCGTGACCGAGCCCTTGCCGTTCGTGCCGCCGACGGTGATCACCGGCGGGCGCGGGCGCGCGAGCCCGAGGCGCTCGAGCACCGCGCGGATGCGCTCGAGCGTGAAGTCCATCGCGCGCGGGTGCACCCGCTGCTGGAAGTCCAGCCACTCGGCGAGCGTCCGCCGCGGCACGGGTTCAGGCCGCCTGCGGCGGCTGCTGCATCAGGAGCCGGAGCAGGCCCGCGATCCGCTCGCGCAGGTCGCGGCGATCGACGATCAGGTCGAGCGCACCTTTCTCGAGCAGGAACTCGCTGCGCTGGAAGCCCTCCGGCAGCGTCTCGCGCACCGTCTGCTGGATCACGCGCGGGCCGGCGAAGCCGATGAGCGCGCGCGGCTCGCCGATGTTGACGTCGCCGAGCATCGCGAGGCTCGCCGACACGCCGCCGGTCGTGGGATCGGTCAGCACCGAGATGAACGGCAGGCGCTCGCGCGCGAGCCGCGCCAGCGCGCCCGAGGTCTTGGCCATCTGCATCAGCGAGTACAGGCCTTCCTGCATCCGCGCCCCGCCGCTCGAGGAGAAGCACACGAGCGGCATCCGGTAGCGGATGCAGTGGTCGACCGCGCGCGCGAACTTCTCGCCGACGACCGAGCCCATCGAGCCGCCCATGAAGCGGAACTCGAACGCGGCGGCGACGATCTCGAGGCCCATCAGCGTGCCGGCCATCACGATCAGCGCGTCGGTCTCGCCGGTCGCCTTCTGCGCGCGCTGCAGGCGCTCGCGATAGCGCTGGCTGTCGCGGAACTTGAGCGGATCCTCGGGCTCGACGCGGGTCGCAAGCTCGCTCGCCGAGCCCGGGTCCAGGAAGCGCTTCAGCCGCTCGCGGCCATCCATGCGCATGTGGTGCGAGCACTTCGGGCAGACGTTGAGGTTGCGCTCGAGCTCGGCGCGGTACAGCACCGCATCGCAGGCCTCGCACTTGATCCAGAGGCCCTCCGGCACCGAGCGCGTGCGCCGCTCGGTCTTGATCCGCGAGGGAATGATCTTCTCGAACCAGGTCATCCGCTGCCGTCCGCGCCTTCCGAGGGCCCGATCATAGCGGAAAGAGCCACCGGCGCCCGGCGCGGCACGCCGGCCGCGGCCGGATAGTCGACTGCTGCGAGATAGAGCCCGCCGGCCGGCGCCGTCGGGCCCGCGGCGCGCCGGTCGCGGCACGCGAGCACCTCGGCGAGCCAGCGCGCATCGCGCTCGCCGCCGCCGACCAGGAGCGCCGAGCCGACGATGTTGCGCACCATGTGGTGCAGGAAGGCGTTCGCGCTGAGCTCGAACACCACGAGCTCGCCCGCGCGCACGACCGAGATCCGCAGCATGCGCCGCACCGGCGTGCGCGACTGGCACTCGGCGCCGCGAAACGCCGAGAAGTCGTGCTCGCCGACGAGGGCCTCGAGCGCGGCCTGCATCCGCGAGGCGTCGAGGGGCGTGCGCCAGGTGCAGACGCGCTCGTGCGCGAGCGGCGCGCGCAGCGGGCGGTTCAGCACCAGGTAGCGGTAAGTGCGCGCCTGCGCCGTGTAGCGCGCGTGAAAGTCGGGCGCGACTTCTGCGACCCACTGCAGCGCGATGTCTGGGGGGAGCAGGGTGTTCGCGCCGAGCAGCCAGCCGCGCAGCGGCCGCAGCGCTTCGGTGTCGAAGTGCGCGACCTGGGCGAGCGCATGGACGCCTGCGTCGGTGCGGCCGGCACAGGTGACGGCGACGGGATGATCGGCGACCGAGGCGAGCGCGCGCTCGACCTCGGCCTGGATCGACGGCGCGTGCTGCTGCCGCTGCCAGCCCGCGTAGCGCGTCCCGGCGTACTCGATGCCGACCGCGAGGCGCACGCCCTAGGGCTTCAGCCCGGCAGCGTCTCGATCAGGCGCTGCGCCTCGGTCTTCTGCGAGGCGCTGCCCTCGCTGAGCACTTCCTGCAGGATGCTGCGGGCGCCGTCGGGGTCGCCCATGTCCATGTAGGCGCGCGCGAGGTCGAGCTTGGTGCCGACCTCCGAGAGCGTCACGGGCTCGAGTTCCGGCAGGTCCAGGTCCTCGGCGCTGATGCGCTCGGTGACCGTCGGCTCGCGGTGCTCGCTGAGCGGCGTGCCGACGTCGAGGTCGATGCCGTTCGGCGCCTTGCGGATGCCGGTCGCGAACACGTCGGTCGAGAAGTGCACCTCGCTGCGGCTCGGCTGCTCGACGGTGTCGTGCTCGAGCGCCTTGGCCAGCTCGTCGAGGTCGAGGTCGAGATCGCCGGTGCCGAGCACGCGCTGCGTGCCGGTCTCGCCGCCGGCGACCGGCAGGCGGGTGGTCGCCTCGGCGTGCTTCGCGACCAGCGTCGGCTCGGCCGGGCGCGGCGCCTCGCGCGTCTTGTCGAGGTCCGGGCGCGGCGATTCACGGGTCCGGTCGAAGTCGGGTCGCGGCGTCTCGCGGGTGGGCTCGAGGTCGGCCGCCCTGCCCTGCGCCGCCGCGAGCATCGCGCGCGACTTGTCGTCGAGGCCCGCGACCATCGTCGGGGCATCGGACGGGTGGTCGGTCGCCTCGAGCGCCGGCAGCGACGTGGAACTCTCGCCGAGCCGGTCGATCTCGAAGCCGAGGTCATCGAGCGACAGCTCCGCGGTTGCATCCGGCGCGATGCGCCGGTCGCCGCGCTTCAGCGCCGTGTCGAGCTTCTCGACGACGGTGCTGTCCTGGTGCACCGTGATCGACGGCGTCTCGACGGTCGGGGCCTCGCTGCGGGACCTGAGCTGCGGGGTCTCGACGGTCGGGGCCTCGCTGCGCGTCTTGAGCTGCGGGGTTTCGACGGTCGGGGCCTCGGCCCGGGCGCGCATCTCCTGCGTCGTCGAGCCGACGTCGTGCCTGTCGCTGTCGAGCAAGAGGTCGATGCGGTCGGGGTCGAGCGTCGGCGACTCGCCGGTGTCGGCGGTGCCGTCGCCGCCGCCGAGCGCCGAGCCGAGGTCGAGGTCGACCGCCTCGCTCTGCTCGCCGACGTGCGCCGCCGACTCGCCGCCGAGGAGCTCGAGGTCGACGCGCTGGATCCCGCTCGCGTCGAGGTCGAGGTCGACGCCGCTCGCCGCGGCAGGCCCTGGCGCCGCGCCCGCGAACAGCGGATCGTCGCCGGCGATCTGCCGGCCCATGATGACCACCTTGTCCCACTCGCCGGCCACGCCCTGGTCGCGCGTGCGGCCGAGGTCGCGGGCGACCTCGAGGAACGAGTCCTTGTTGCCCCAGACGAAGTAGACCTCGAGGAGCTTCAGCTTCAGGTCGCGGCGCGCGGGTTCGCGCTCGATCGCGAGCTTGACGATGTCGGCGGCCTGGTCGTAGAGACCGTAGGCCATGTGGAAGTCGGCCTCGGCGAGCGGATCGGCCTGCTCGAGGTTGATCGCCGTCTCCGAGCTCAGCGTGTCCTCGATCGAGCCGCCGGGCGCGGTCTCCTTCTTCGCGGCCGGCGCCGCCATGCGCGGCGTCGGCGGCTGCAGCGGCGGGGCGACGAACTCGCCCGAGTCGTCCTCCGATTCCTCGACGACGATCGTGTGGGTCTCGTCGCCGCGCTGGCGCGGCGCGGCGCCGGCGCTCGGCGCGGCGTCGGTGGCTTCCGGCTCGAAGGCGCGGTCGAAGGAACTCGTCTGCTCGCGCCGGCGGCGCAGGAACTTGAAGCCCGCGAGTGCCGCGACCAGCAGCACGACGCCGCCGATCAGCAGCGGCATCAGGTTGTCGGACAGCGTGTCGAAGAACGAGGGCTCCGACGGCGCCGGCTTCGCGGCCGGCTTCGCAGCCGGCTTCGCAGCGGGCTTCGGCGCGGCGGGCGTCGGCGCGGCCGCAACCGGTGCCGGCGCAACCGCCGGGGCCGGCGCAACCGCAGGCGCCGGCTTCGGCGCCACCGCCGGTGCCGGCTGCGCGGCGGGCTTGCCCTGCGCCTGCAAGCGCGCGAGCTCGGCGTTCTTGAACTCCAGCAGCCGCTTCTGCTCGGCCGCCGCCTTCTCGGCGGCGCTCGGACCGGCCGGGGCCGGAGCCGGCGCGGGTGCGGGCGCCTTGGCCTGCTGCGTGCCGGCGCCGGTCCCGGTCTCCTTCGGCGGCACGAGCCGCAGGCGGCCTTCCTCGGCACCGGCGGCGCGCGCGGGCGCGGAGCCGCGCCACTCGGTCATCTGGCGGCCGACCTCGCGCGCTGCCTCGTGCGAGTCGAGCGCGGCCCACTCGTCGCGCGCCGGGATCTTCAGCAGCGCACCCTTGTGCAGCCGGTTGATGTTGCCGTCGAACGCCGCGGGGTTCGCACGGAACGTCGAGATCATGAAGCGGTTGATGTCGCCGCGCGCACCGGCGCCGGAGCGCACGGCGATCGCCGACAGCGAGTCGTTCTTGACGACCTTGTACTCGGAGGGCCCGGCGGACGGCGCCTCGGCAGGCATCGACGGCGTCGCCGCAGCCGCGGCGGGCGCCGCGGGTGCCGCGGGCGCGCGCTCGACAGCGCCGGCGGCCGCGCTCTCGGTCGTGCCGGTCGTCGGCGCGGCGACGGGCGGAGCGGCGCTCGGCTTTTCCTCGAACACCGGCGGGTCGAGCAGCACCGTGTACTCGCGCACGAGCTGGCCGCGCGGCCAGCTGACCTCGACGAGGAACGTGACGAACGGCTCCGTCATCGTGTCGGTCGAGCGCACCTTGAGCACGCTCTTGCCGCTCGCGTCCTTCGCGACCGTGAACGTCAGCGAGGACAGGTACTGCGGACGATCGAGCCCGTGCTTCTGGAATACCTCGCGCGAGGCGAGCGCGGCGCGCAGCTGCAGCAGGTCCTCCTGCGTCGCACCCAGCAGCTCAATGTCGGCCGACAGGGGCTGATTCAGCGCGGAACTGAGGTGGATATCGCCGAGCCCGAGCGCCTGCGCGATCGCCGGCACTATGAGCAGCAATCCAAACAGCAGGCCGGACTTTCTGATCATCGACTTACCCCGAGCGCATCGAGCTGTGGCCAGGGCCGGCCCATCGCCGGCCAAAATGCTCGCCATCGACCGTGAAATGCGTCACAAGTTGCTGATTCGCAAGACACGGAGCTTATTTGACGAAATATAGCCTAGAAAGAGTCACGCACCAAAACTTCGACGACGTGCACACTATTGGCAGACCGGACGGCCGACCCGCTCGAAATACGCGCCCGAGGGGTCATCGGCCGCTCCCCCGCGCGGCTTGAGCGATGCCGACCGCGCCAGGATCGAACCACCCGCACCCTCACGAGCGCTTCCGGCGGCCCCACAGGCGTCCCAGAGGCGCCAGAACCCACAACCTCCCCCGGGCGTCGGTCGTCCCGGCGCGGCGACGCTCGCCGCGGCACGACGCGCACCCGGGGGTCAGCCGCGCCGACCGGGCGCCGAGGGGGGGGGTGGCATGCGGTTCGCGATCGCGACCGCAGCCGCAATCATGGGCGCGCCGTGATGTCCGGCGTCGGCGAGACGACGTCGGCATTCTGGGCCCGGTGCCTTAAATAGTGGTCCATCAGCACGAGCGCGAGCATCGCCTCGGCGATCGGCGTCGCGCGCAACCCGACGCAGGGGTCGTGCCGGCCGGTCGTCGCGACCTCGACCGCGTTCCCGGCGAGGTCGATCGTCCGCCCGGGGACCTGGATGCTCGAGGTGGGCTTCAGCGCCATCGAGACGACGATGTCCTGCCCGGTCGAGATGCCGCCGAGCACGCCGCCCGAGTGGTTCGACGTGAAGCCCGTCGGCGTCAGTTCGTCCCGTGCCTCGCTGCCGCGCTTCGCCACGAACCCGAAGCCGCTTCCGACCTCGACGCCCTTGACTGCGTTGATGCCCATCATCGCGTGCGCGAGGTCGGCGTCCAGGCGATCGAACACCGGCTCCCCGAGGCCCGGCGGAACGCCGGTCGCGATCACCGTCACGCGCGCGCCGATCGAGTCGCCGGCCTCGCGGACCTGCCACATCAGCGCCTCGAGCTCGGCGAGCCGCGACGGGTCGGGACAGAAGAACGGGTTCAGATAGGCGCTCGGCGGGTCGACGGGCTCGAGCGTCAGTGCGCCGATCTGCGCGAGGTAGCCGTAGATCCTAACGCCGAGGCGCGTCGCGAGGTACTTGCGGGCGATTGCGCCGGCGGCGACCCGCATGACGGTCTCGCGCGCGGAGGCGCGCCCGCCGCCGCGGTAGTCGCGAAACCCGTACTTCTGCTGGTAGGTGTAGTCGGCGTGCCCGGGACGGAAGCGGTCCTTGATCTTCTCGTAGTCGCGCGAGCGCGCGTCGGTGTTCTCGACGATGAGCCCGATCGGCGCGCCGGTCGTGCGGCCCTCGAACACGCCCGACAGGATCCGCACCTGGTCGGGCTCCTTGCGCTGGCTCGTGTGGTGGGAGGTGCCGGTGCGGCGCCGCTCGACGTCCTGCATCAGGTCCGCCTCGGCGAGCTCGAGGCCCGGCGGGCAGCCGTCGACGATCGCGCCGAGCGCGGGCCCGTGGCTCTCGCCGAAGGTCGTGACCGCGAACAGCCGGCCGAAGGTGTTGCCCGACATGCCTCACTCTCTCTTCAGCAGAAACACCCCGCCCCCGCCGCGCTCGAACTCGAGCCACGTCAGCGGCAGCTTCGGCCACGCCCGCTCGACCGCCGGCGCGCTGTCGCCGACCTCGACGACCAGGATCCCGCCGGGCGCGAGGTGCCGGCGCGCCCCCGCGAGAATCGTGCGCACCGCATCGAGCCCGTCGCGGCCCGCCGCGAGCCCGAGCGCGGGCTCGTGGTGGTACTCCGCCGGCAGCGCCCGGACGTCGGCGTCCGGCACGTACGGCGGGTTGCTGACGATAATATCGTAGCGACGCGCGCCGAGGCCCGCGTAGATGTTCGAGAGGCGCGCGTGCACGCGCCGTTCGAGGCCGTGGCGGCGGATGTTGTCGAGCGCAACCGCAAGCGCCCCGTGCGAGATGTCGGCCGCGTCGACCTCGGCCGCGGGAAAGGCGTGGGCGCAGGCGATCGCGATGCAGCCCGAGCCCGTGCCGATGTCGAGGATTCGCCGCACGCGCCGGCCATCGATGAACGGCCGGAACTCGGTCTCGATGAGCTCGGCGATCGGCGAGCGCGGCACGAGCACGCGCGCATCGACGCGGATCTCGTGACCCGCGAACCAGGTGACGCCGGTGAGGTAGGCGGACGGGATGCGCGCGTTGATCCGCCGCTCGAGGAGGCGCTTGAGCTCGGCGCGCGCCGCGCGCGGCAGCGCCCAGCGGTAGGACGAGGGCGCGCTGTCGTGCGGCCAGCCGGCCGCGTGAAAGACGAGCGCAGCGGCCTCGTCGAGCGGGTTGTCGGTGCCGTGCCCGTACGCGAGCGGCGCGCGCTCCAGGCGCCGCGCCGCCCAGAGAAGTGCGTCGCCGGCGTAGACGGGCGGCAGGGCGCGTGCGCTCATGGGCCGAGTCTAAAGGAGCGGGCCGGCGGCGTGAGATAATGAATCGATGAGCGCCTTCCCGCGCCTGCCGCTTCGGACCCTGATGCTCGTCGCGGCCTGCGTGGTTGCGGCGCTCGGCGGCGCGTGGGTCGCCGCGACCTACTGGACGCGCCCGGCGACCGAGGTCGCGGCCGTCTACGACCACCCGCGCCCGATCCCCGACTTCGCGCTCGTCGCGCACGACGGTTCGCGCTTCGACCGCGCGCGCCTGAAGGGCCACTACACGTTCGTGTTCTTCGGCTACACCAACTGCCCGGCGCTCTGCCCGGCGACGCTGACGGAACTCGCGGCCGCCATGAAGGAAATGCCGCCGGCGCGCCGGCCCGCCGTCGTGCTCGTCAGCGTCGACCCGGCGCGCGACACGCCCGAGGTGCTCGCCCGCTACGTGCCGCACTTCGACCCGCGTTTCGTCGGTGCGACCGGGACCGACGAGGCGCTCGGCGTGCTCACCGGCGCGCTCGGCGCCGCGTACCTGCGCGACCCGCCGGTCGATGGCAGCTACGCGGTCGAGCACACCTCGGCACTCTTCCTGATCAACCCCGACGCCGAAGTCGCGGCGGTCTTCCCGGCGCCGCACGTCGCGCACACGCTCGCCGCCGACTACCTCAGGATCCGGGGGCGCGGCTGATGGGAAGGCGCCTGTTCGTGTGGCTGCAGTACCTGCTGCCGCAGCACCTGCTGACCGCACTCGTGCACCGCGTGACGCGCAGTGAGCGCCCGGCCGTGCGCCGCGCGCTGGTCCGTGGGTTCCGGCGCCTGTACGCGGTCGACCTCGACGAGGCCGCCGAACCCGACGCCGAGCGCTACGCGAGCTTCAACGAGTTCTTCACGCGGGCCCTGAAGCCGGGCGCCCGGCCGATCGCGCCCGGGCCGCTCACGCTCGCGAGCCCCTGCGACGGAACCGTCAGCGAGCGCGGCGCGATCGAGGGCGAGCGGCTGCTGCAGGCACGGCTCGCGGCCAAGAGCCGCTGGTACACGCTGAGCGAGCTCCTGGGCGACCCCGCGCGCGCCGCGCCGTTCGCGGGCGGGGAGTTCGCGACGATCTACCTTGCGCCCCACAACTACCACCGCGTGCACATGCCGCTCGCCGGCACGCTGACGTCGGTGCACTACGTGCCGGGCGCGCTCTTCAGCGTCAACGGCGCGACCGCGGCGACGGTGCCGCGCCTCTTCGCGCGCAACGAGCGCGTCGCGTGCCTGTTCGACACCGCCGCCGGGCCGCTCGCGGTCGTGTTCGTCGGCGCACTCAACGTCGGCAGCATCGGGCTCGTCGGCTACGGCGACCTGACGCCGCGGCGCCCGCGGGAGGCGCTCAGCCTGCCCCCGCCGCCGTCGTTGCCGGGGTTCCTGAAAGGTGCCGAGCTCGGACGCTTCAACATGGGCTCGACGATCATCCTGCTGCTGGCGCGCGGGGCGGTCGCATGGCTGCCGCGCTGCGTCGCTGGCGGCACCGTTCGCATGGGCGAGGCGCTCGGCGAGTGCCGCGGGAAATGAGCGAGGGGCCCGAGTTCCGTCCCGGCGCGCGCCGCGGGGTGATCGTGGCGCGCGCGGCGATGCTCGCCCGCTGCCGCGAGTTCTTCGCCGCGCGCGGCGTCCTCGAGGTCGAGACGCCGATCCTCGCGCAAGCCACCGTCACCGACGTGCACCTCGCCTCGCTCGCGACGCGCATCGCCGGGCGGCCGGACCCCTACTACCTGCAGACCTCGCCCGAGTACGCGATGAAGCGGCTGCTCGCGGCCGGCAGCGGCGACATCTACCAGATCTGCAAGGTGTTCCGCGACGGTGAGAGCGGACGGCTGCACAACCCCGAGTTCACGATGCTCGAGTGGTACCGCGTCGGCTTCGACGCCGCGGCGCTGATGGACGAGGTCGCGGCGCTCCTTGCGCTGCTGCTCGGCGCGCGGCTCGCGGCGCCCGCGGAGCGCGTCACGTACCAGGGCGCGTTCGGGCGCGTGCTCGGCGTCGATCCGCTCGCGGCGCCGGTCGATGCGCTCCTCGACCTCGCGCGTCGTCACGCCGGGGCCGTCGACGTCGGCACCGAGCGCGACGTCATCCTCGACCTGCTGATGGGCGCGGTCGTGGGACCCAAGCTCGGGCGCGGCCGCGTCACCTTCGTGCACGACTACCCGGCCTCGCAGGCGGCGCTGGCGCGCCTCAACCCTTCGAACGCCGCGGTCGCGGCGCGCTTCGAGGCCTATGTGGAGGGGCTCGAGCTCTGCAACGGCTTTCACGAGCTCGCCGACGCCGCCGAGCAGCGCCGGCGGTTCGTCGCCGACGGCAAGCTCCGGGCCTCGCGCGGCCTCCCCGTCCCGCCGGTCGACGAGCGGCTGCTCGCGGCGCTCGCCGCGGGGCTGCCGGACTGCGCCGGCGTCGCGCTCGGGCTCGACCGGGTCCTGATGCTCGCGACCGGTTGCAGCTCGATCGGCGAGGTGCTGACATTCACGGTCGAGCACGCCTGATTGCAGTGTGCAAGGAGCGCCGATGAGCCACGCCGTGACCGCCGTTCCCTCGAACGAGAGCCCGCGCGAGCTCTACGCGCACCTCAACCAGGCGCTCGGCGGGCTGCTCGAGGGCGAGCGCGACTGGATCGCGAACCTCGCGAACGCCGCGGCGCTCCTGTACGCGACGCTCCCGGAGCTCAACTGGGCGGGCTTTTACCTGATGCGCGACGGCGGACTCGTCGTCGGCCCGTTCCAGGGCAAGCCCGCGTGCGTGCGGATCGCGCTCGGGCGCGGCGTCTGCGGCACCGCGGCCGCGCGGCGCGCGACGCTGATCGTGCCGGACGTGCACGCGTTCCCCGGCCACATCGCCTGCGACGCGGCCTCGAACTCGGAGATCGTCGTGCCGCTCGTCAAGGGCGGGACGCTGCTCGGGGTCCTCGACCTCGACAGCCCGCGGCTCGGGCGCTTCGACGCCGAGGACGGCCGCGGGCTCGAGGCCTTCGCGGCGCAGCTGATCGCGGGCTCGGAGACTTAAGCGCTTACTTCGCGCGCGAGATGTACTCGCCGGTGCGCGTGTCGACCTTGATCGTCTCGCCCTCGTTGATGAAGAGCGGGACGCGCACCACCGCACCGGTCTCGAGCTTGGCGGGCTTCTGGCCGCCGGTGACGGTGTCGCCGCGCACGCCCGGATCCGTCTCGACGATCTTGAGCTCGACGTGCGCCGGCGGCGTCACGCTGAGCGGCTGGCCGTTCCACAGCGTCACGATGCACTCGACGCCGTCCTTGAGCCACTGCGCCGAGTCGCCCATCGCGGCCTTGCCGGCCGTGAACTGCTCGAAGGTGTCCGGCTGCATGAAGGTCCAGAAGGCGCCGTCGGTGTAGAGGTACTGCATGTCGGCGTCGACGACGTCGGCCGCCTCGACCGAGTCGCCCGACTTCCAGGTGCGTTCGGTGACCTTGCCGTTCTTGAGGTTGCGGATCTTGACGCGGTTGAAGGCCTGGCCCTTGCCGGGCTTGACCATCTCGTTCTCGACGATGGAGAACGGCTCGCCGTCGATCAGGATCTTGAGGCCGGACTTGAATTCGTTGGTGCTGTAGCTGGACATGACCGCGTTGCTCCGAGGACCGCCAAGGGGCCGCGCGGGGCGAGCCGTAGTCCTCCAAAAAGGCCGACCATTTTAGCGCGTGGAGCGCCTCTCGGCCAGATCCCGGGCCGTCCGCAGCCGTCCTTTCGGCGCTTCGGCCCGGCAAACTGTCGATCCCGTCGGCCGGTGGGTCCCGGGCCGGGTGGTAGGATCGCGGCGCGGTCTCCCCTACGGCCGCGGGGTTTCAGACTTGCCGGAATCGCTCCTCAAGCCCGCCGCGCCGGAAAGCGCTCCGGTGCCGATGCTGGTCCTGACGAAGTCGCAGGACCACGTCGAGGCCATCAACCAGACGCTGCGGCGCGCCGGCCACGCGGTGCACTGCACGTGGCTGCCCGACGCGCGCGACCTCGTGGACGCGCTGATCCAGATCAACCCCGAGCTGCTGGTCGTCTTCGGCGACGAGAAGCTCCTGCCGATCGAGGCGCTGAGCGAGCTGCGCGCCCGGACCCAGCCGCCGGTGCCGGTGATCCTGGTGTCCGAGCGGGTCGACGAGGCGTCGATGACCGAGGCGCTGCGCGCAGGCGCCCAGGAAGTGGTGTCGCTCACGCACCCCGAGCGGCTGCAGCTCGTGTGCGCGCGCGAGCTCCGGGCCTTTCGGCTCGAGCGCGCGCTCAACTCGACGCTCAGCTCGGCCCGCGAGTACCAGCGTGAGCTCGCAGCGTTCGTCGAGGGCTCTGCCGATGCGATCGCGCAGGTTCACGAGGGCATCGTCGTCGACGCGAACCCGGCGTGGCTCGAGCTCTACGGGCACTCGGACGCCGATGCGGTGCGCGGCCAGCCGCTGATGGACCTCTTCGATGCGGAATCGCACGCCGCGCTGAAGGGCGGCCTCGCCGCCTGCCTCACCGGCAAGTGGAGCGATCACCAGCTGCGCGTGACCGCGCAGCTCGCCGACGGCACGCAGCTGCCGCTTGAGATGACGCTGTCGCAGGGCGAGTTCGACGGCGAGCCGGTGGTGCGGCTGATCGTGCCGTCGCGGCGCCACGACGAGGCCGAGATCCAGCGCCGGCTCGCCGAGGCGGTCCGGACCGACCCCGCGACCGGCATGCTCCACCGGCGCTACCTCGTCGAGCAGCTGAAGGCGCGCCTCGCGGAGCCCGTCAAGGGCGGCGTCCGCTACATCGCCTGCATACGGCTCGACCGCGTCGACCAGCTGGTCAGTCAGGTCGGCGCATTGCAGGCCGAGGACCTCATCGCGCAGTTCGCCGCGGTGGTGCGCGCCGAATCCGCGCCCTCGGACCTCGCCGGCCGCTTCACGAGCGCGAGCCTGATGTTCCTGATCGAGCGTGGCACGGTCCGCGACGTCGAGGCCTGGGCCGAGCACCTGGTGCGCAAGCTCGCGACGACGGTGTTCAAGGTCGAAGCACGCACGCTGAGCGCGACCGCGACGGTCGGGCTCGGCCTCGTGCCCCCGACCGTCTCCGAGATCGCCGGCCCCGTGGCCGACGCGGTCGAGGCCTGCCGCAAGGGCGGCGAGAACGGCGGCAACCAGGTGTACTCGCTCGGCCGCGCCGACTCCGACACGCGCGTGCAGGCCTACGACAAGATCTGGGTCCGCCACATCAAGGCGGCGCTGATGGAGAACCGCTTCCGGCTGGTGCAGCAGCCGATCGCGAGCCTCCTCGGCGACGACCCCGGGATGTACGACGTGCTGGTGCGCATGATCGACGCCCAGGGGCGCGAGGTGCTGCCGTCGGAATTCATGGCGGCGGCGGGACGCAACGACCTGCTGCGCAACATCGACCGCTGGGTGGTCGGCGCCTCGCTGTCCTTCGCCGCGCAGAAACGCCCCGAGTGCCTGTTCGTGCGCCTCTCGCGCGAGACGCTGCGCGACCCGGCGTTCCTGGAATGGCTCGACCAGAACCTGCGCACCCACCAGGCCGAGGCGCGGCGGCTGTGCTTCCAGGTCACCGAGGAGAGCGCGTCGAGCCACGTGCCCGAGGTGCGCGCGCTCGCCGGCGAGCTGCGCCGGCGCGGCTTCCGCTTCGCCCTGGAGGGCTTCGGCTCCGGCCGCGACAGCCCGGGGCTGCTCGAGTCCGTGCCGCTCGACTTCGTCAAGATCGACGGCACGCTCATCCAGGGCCTCGCCGGCGACCCCGAGGTGCAGCGCCAGGTGCGCGCGCTCGTCGAGGCGGCGCGGCGGCGCGAGGTGCAGACCATCGGCGAGCGCGTCGAGAACGCCAACACCATGGCGGTGCTGTGGCAGCTCGGCGTGCAGTACATCCAGGGCTATTTC
>DATKOR010000009.1:0-39903 GCA_035524495.1 Steroidobacteraceae bacterium | reverse complement strand
ACCGTCACCAAGGACGGCGTCAGCGTCGCGAAGGAAATCGAGCTCAAGGACAAGTTCGAGAACATGGGCGCGCAGATGGTCAAGGAAGTCGCCAGCGCGACCTCCGACGAGGCCGGCGACGGCACGACCACCGCGACCGTGCTCGCGCAGGCGATCGTCCGCGAGGGCCTCAAGGCCGTCGCCGCGGGCGTGAACCCGATGGACCTCAAGCGCGGCATCGACCACGCGGTCGAGACGGCGATCGAGGACCTGAAGAAGCTCTCGAAGCCCTGCAAGGACACCAAGGCGATCGCGCAGGTCGGCACGATCTCGGCCAACTCCGACGAGAGCATCGGCAACACGATCGCCGAGGCGATGGAGAAGGTCGGCAAGGAAGGCGTGATCACCGTCGAGGAGGGCTCGGGCCTCAACAACGAGCTCGACGTCGTCGAGGGCATGCAGTTCGACCGCGGCTACCTGTCGCCGTACTTCATCAACAACCAGGCGAACCAGACGGCGGAGCTCGAGAAGCCGCTGATCCTGCTGTACGACAAGAAGATCTCCAATATCCGCGAGATGCTGCCGATCCTCGAGGGCATCGCCAAGGCCGGCCGGCCGCTGCTGATCATCGCCGAGGACGTCGAGGGCGAGGCGCTCGCGACGCTCGTCGTCAACACGATCCGCGGCATCGTCAAGGTCGCGGCCTGCAAGGCGCCGGGCTTCGGCGACCGCCGCAAGGCGATGCTGCAGGACATCGCGGTGCTGACGGGCGGCACGGTCATCTCGGACGAGGTCGGTCTCTCGCTCGAGAAGGCCTCGCTCAATGACCTCGGCGAGGCGAAGAAGGTCATCGTCGAGAAGGAGAACACGACGATCATCGACGGCGCCGGCAAGCCCGCCGACATCAAGGCGCGGGTCGCGCAGATCCGCCAGCAGGCCGAGGAAGCGACCTCCGACTACGACAAGGAGAAGCTGCAGGAGCGCGTCGCGAAGCTCTCCGGCGGCGTCGCCGTGATCAAGGTCGGTGCCGCGACCGAGGTCGAGATGAAGGAGAAGAAGGCCCGCGTCGAGGATGCGCTGCACGCCACGCGTGCGGCGGTCGAGGAGGGCGTGGTCCCGGGCGGCGGCGTCGCGCTGCTGCGCGTCGTCAAGACGCTCGAGAAGCTCTCGCACGAGAACGAGGACCGCAACTTCGGCATCAAGATCCTCGCGCGCTCGATCGAGGAGCCGCTGCGGCAGATCGTCGCCAATGCCGGCGAAGACGCCGCGGTCGTGCTCAACAAGGTCAAGGAAGGCAAGGGCAACTACGGCTACAACGCCGCGACGGGCGAGTACGGCGACATGATCGAGATGGGCATCCTGGATCCCACCAAGGTCACGCGCCTCGCGCTGCAGAACGCGGCGTCGGTCGCCGGCCTGCTGCTGACCACCGAGGTCATGGTCGCCGAGGCTCCGAAGGACGAGGAGCACGCGCACCCGGGCCCGGGTGGCGGCATGGGCGGCATGGGCGGGATGGACATGTGATCCCGCGGCCGGCCGGACGCGGTCCGGCCGGCCACCGCCCGATCGAGACCACGAAGCCCCGCGCCAGCGGGGCTTCGTCGTTTCAGGGCGGGCGACGCGCCTCTCGCGCCGAGCGGCGCGCCGCACGCCGGCGCCCACGACCCCGTCACGACGCGACGTTGATGAGGGGGTTCCGGATTGACGGTCCAGGGCGTCGCGCCCAGCCTTGATCGGCGGACATCGCCCACCGCGGGCGCTGCTTCCAAACCGTGCAGAGGAGGCCCCATGAAAACCAGACCCCATCCAAGCCCCCGCAAGCACCCCCTGCCGTCGCGCGCGCCCCAGCCGGCGCCCGAGGCGCTCGCGGCCGACGCGGTCGCGGAGGTACTCGAGATCCACGACGACGCACCCGATGGACTCGCGACGGTCGACGAGGAGTTCCGGCGCGAGATGATCGCCACCGCCGCCTACCACATCGCCGAGCAGCGCGGCTTTGAGCCCGGCCACGAGCTGGACGACTGGATCGCGGCCGAAGCGGCGATCGACGCGATGCTGATTCGCGAACTCGTGCCGCAGCCGCGCAGCGCCTGACGGCAGGCGCGGCGCGCAGCGAAAGGAGATCTTCGCAATGCTGCTTCAAAAGGTATCCAAGGACGTGCGGTCCCCGGTCGCGACGCATGAGGCCATCTTCCAACGGTCCTCGGTGCGGAACTACACCGGCGTTCGCCTGAGCGAAGAGGCCCTGCAGGAGCTCTTGGCGGCCGCCGTGCGCGCCCCGACGGCGATGCACGAGGAGCCGTGGCAGTTCGTCATCGTGCAGGACCCGGCGACGCTGAACCGGCTGTCGGACCTCGCCAAGCGGCTCGTCACCGCGGAACTCGCGCGACTGCACCCCGAGCGCGCCGCGAAGAGCCCGTTCACGCAGCGCGACTTCAACGTCTTCTACGACGCGGGCACGCTGATCGTGATCTGCGCCAGGGCGCCGGGACCGTTCGCGGCGGCGGACTGCTGGCTCGCGGCGGAGAACCTGATGCTCACGGCGCAGGCGATGGGCTTCGGTTCGTGCGTCATCGGCTCGGCGGTGTCGGCACTCAACACGCCCGAGGTGAAGCGCGAGCTCGGCATCCCGGCGACCAGCACCGCGGTCGCGCCGATCATCGTCGGCACGGCCAAGGGCGCCTGGCCGGCGACCGCCCGCAAGCCGCCCGAGGTCGTGGCGCGCCGCTGAGGGAGCGCGACCGGACGGGCGCGCGAAGCGCGACGACGACGGCGGGCGAGGCGCTAGCCCGCGCCGGCCGCGGCGAGCGCGGCGCCGATGCGCGCGCCGAATTGCGCGTGGTTCTCGAGGAACCAGCGCCGCGCGGCGCCGCCGATGCGCTCGAGGTCGGGGGCCCCGAGGGCGAGCACCTCGGCCACGACGCGCTCGAGCGCGGCCTCGTCGAACGCATAGGTCGTCGCGAGGTGCTGCTGTCCCGCCGCGCGGCACGCAACCAGGAAACCGCGCTCCGCCGTCACGTGCTCGTTCATGGGCGCCGCGTCGGTCGCGATCACCACCGCCCCGACGCTGAGCGCCTCCGGGATGTAGTGGCCCCAGCCCTCGGTCTCGGACAGGCACAGGTGGAAGCGGTGCCGGTTCTGCAGGTCCCTGAGCTCCTGATCGCTCAGGTAGCGCGTCAGGTAGCTGATGTTCGGCGCCGCGACGACGTCGAAGACCGCCTTGCGGCTGTGCACGACCGTGAGCCGCGGCCACTCGGGGTGGCGCGCCCAGACCTCGACCAGGCGCTGCGTGCCCTTCATCCGGCTCTTGCCGGCGAGGTGGAAGAACGCCCGCTCGCGCGGCACGCCCGGGTCGTAGCGGTCCTCGCTGTCAAAGCCGATCAACGTCGGGTCCCGGCCGAGGCGGCGAAACGCCTCCACCGAATGCGCGGTCTTCGACCAGACGACGTCGGCCCGGGGCAGCAGCCGGCGGTCGCCGCGGTCGAACCACTCGGGGTTCGGCACGACGATGTTGCGCGCCGCGGCGTGCAGCGCCTCGGGCCAGACATGCTCGAGCATCAGCGTGTAGTCGAAGGGTGCCGGCGCGCCCCGCCGCCACGCGCGGCGCGCGGCCCAGCGCCGCAGCGCCGCGACCGCCGCGACGATCCGCGAGCGCCGCCGCCGTCGCGCGCTCGCGCTCACGCTCGCGACGCTGACCGTGCAGCCGAGGTCGCGCAGCGTGCGCACGACGAGCGCGAGGTCGCGCGAGTTGCCGACGCCGTTCTCGAACGCGACGACGTTGACCGTCGTCATGCGAGCGCCGCCCGTGCGACCGCCTCGACCGAGGGCCAGCCCGAGGGATCGTGAAAGAGCTGCACCTGCGGGCCGCGCGGCGCCCACGCGGCGACCGATTGCGGGCCGTAGATGCTGACGAGCCGCGCGCCGACTGCCGCGGCGAGGTGCCCGGGACCGGTGTCGTTCGCAACGACCGCACGCGCCGACGACAGCAGCGCAGCGTAGACGCCGAGGTCGACGCCCGCCAGCAGCAGGGCGCCCGGCAGCGTCGCCGCGGCGAGCGCCTCCTCGCCGGGCCCGGGGCAGACGACGAGGGCGATGCCCTCGGCCGCGAGGCGCCGCGCGAGCTCCGCGAACCCCGGCCACACCTTGCGCCGCTCGCGATCGTCGGCACCGGAGAACGGGCACAGCAGCACGTAGCGGCCGGGCGCGAGCCCGCGCGCGGCGAGGAGCTGGGTACCCGTGGCGCGCTGCGCCGCGTCCGCCCGCAGGTAGGCGCCCGCGGGGAACGTCACCTCGGTCCCGAGGAACAGGCTCGCGAGCCGGCAGTAGGAGTCCGCGGTGTGCACGTCGCGTGGCCGCGGATACGCGCGCTCGAGCAGCAGGCTGCGCCCGTCGTGCGCGTAGCCCGCCGCCGCGAGACCGGCGAGCCGCGCCTCGAGCGCCGAGGACAGCGACTTCGTGAAGAGCAGCGCGGGCGTGCGCCCTGCGCGCGGCGGCGCCGCGCCGCTGAGCGCGCGCAGCTGGCGGGCGGCGTTGAGCACGCCGCCGCGGCGCACGGTGACCGGCCAGCCGGCGCCCGCGAGGAGCGCCGGTGCCCACGCCTTGCCGAGGAGCTCGAGCGCGTAGCCGGCCGCCTCGAGCGCGCCGAGCGCCGGCACCGACAGCACGACCTCACCCACCCAGTTGCACAGCCGCACGATGAGCGTGCCGCGCGGCGCTGCTGCGGTGCTGTCGGGTCGGCGCGCGGTCGGCATTCGGCTAGAGTATAGCGCCGCCGAACTCACGGCCGGCGCAGCGAGGGTGCGTTGTCGAGAGTGTCTGTGCCGCTGTCGGCGGAGTCCGGCGCCGCCGCTGCGCGCTGGCTCGAGCGCCTCGCCGAGGCCGGTCGCGCGCCGTGCGCCGATCCCGCGGAACTCCGTCGCGTGCTCGCCGCGAGCGACTTCGTCGCCGGCGCGCTGCTCGCGGACGAGGTGCTGTGCCGCGCGCCGGACGGCGTCGACGCCGACCCCTTCGCGCCGGCGCGCGCGGCGCCGGACGAGACTTGCGCCAGCGCGGCGCTCAGGGTCGCGCGGCGCCGGGCGCTCGCGCGCATCGCGTGGCGCGACCTCACCGGCCGTGCCGACACCGCGGCGACGCTCGCGGCACTCTCGCTGCTCGCCGACCAGGCGATCGCGGCCGCGCTCGAGTGCGCGACGCGCGCGCTCGCGCCGCGCTACGGCACGCCGCGCGACGGCGCCGGAGCGGCGCAGCCGCTGGTCGTCGTCGGCATGGGCAAGCTCGGCGGCGGCGAACTCAACTTCTCCTCCGACATCGACCTCGTGTTCCTGTATCCCGAGGGTGGCGAGACCGACGGCCCGCGCCCGATCGACAACTTCGAGTACTTCACGCGACTCGGCCAGACGCTGATCCGGCTGCTCGATGCGACGACGGTCGACGGCTTCGTGTACCGCGTCGACATGCGGCTGCGCCCGTTCGGCGACTCGGGGCCGCTGGTCGCGAGCTTCGCCGCGCTCGAGGACTACCTGCAGCAGCACGGCCGCGACTGGGAGCGCTACGCGTGGGTCAAGGCGCGCGCGATCACCGGCGCCGAGGCCTACGCGGCGCTGTTTCGCGACGTGGTGCGGCCGTTCGTGTTCCGGCGCTACCTCGACTATGGCGTGTTCGAGTCGCTGCGCGAGATGAAGGGAATGATCGCGCGCGAGGTCGAGAAGCGGGAGCTCAGCGACCACATCAAGCTCGGCCGCGGCGGGATCCGCGAGATCGAGTTCATCGTGCAGGCGCTGCAGCTGGTGCGCGGCGGCAGCGAGCCGCGCCTGCGGGGGACCTCGCTGCTGACGGTGCTGCCGCGCCTCGCCGGCCAGAAGCTGCTGCCGGAGGACGCGGTCCGCGAGCTCGTCGCGGCCTACGAGTTCCTGCGCCGGCTCGAGAACCGCATGCAGATGGTGGCCGACGAGCAGACCCACAGCCTACCGACCGATGCGGCGCGGCGCGCGCGCCTCGCCGACGCGCTCGGGTTCGAAGGCTGGGGCGCGCTCGTCGCCGAGCTCGACCGGCATCGCGCGGCGGTCGCGCGCCACTTCGGTGCGCTGGTGCTCGCCGCCGAGGGTTCCGTGCCGCCGACCGCGCGCGACTTCGACGCGGCCTTCGCCGTGGCTGCCGCGCCCGAGGAGCTCGCCTCGAGCCTGCTCGCGCTCGGCTTCGGCCAGCCGGCCCCGGTCGCGGCGCTGCTGATCGCGCTGCGCGGCGGCGGCTACTACCGGCGCCTCGACGAGACCGGGCGCCGGCGCCTGCACGCGCTGCTGCCGCGGCTACTCGCCGGCGCCGCGCGCCACGCGGACGGCGCCGCGACCGTGCAGCGCGCGCTCAGCGTCGTCGAGGCGATCGGCAGCCGCACCGCCTACCTCGCGCTCCTCAACGAGAACCCGCTCGCGCTCGCGCGCCTGATCGACATCTGCGCGCTCGGCAGCTTCCTCGCGGCGCAGGTCGCGGCGTTCCCGCTGCTGCTCGACGAGCTCGTCGACCAGCGGCTGTTCGACGAGCCGCCGGGCCGCGCGCAGTTCGCGGCCGAGATCGAGCTGCGCTCGGCCGACAGCGGCGACGACGCCGAGCGCGCCGTCGAGGCACTGCGCCAGTTCCAGCGCGCGGCGGTGTTCAGGGTCGCGCTCTTCGACCTGACCGGCCGGCTGCCGCTGATGCAGGTCTCCGACCGCCTGACCGACGTCGCCGAGCTGATCCTCGAGCGGGCGATGGCGCACGCCTGGCGCGAGATGGTTGCGCTGTACGGCGTGCCGCAGGCCGGCAGCCGCGCCGCGCCGCGCACCTGCGGCGTCGCGGCGATCGGCTACGGCAAGCTCGGCGGCCACGAGCTCGGCTACGGCTCGGATCTCGACCTCGTGTTCCTGCACGACTCCTCGGGCGAGGTGCAGGAGACGGCCGGGCCCCGGGTCATCGACAATGCGGTGTTCTTCCTGAGGCTCGGCCAGAAGATCGTGCACTTCCTGACCGTGCACACCGCGGCCGGGCGGCTCTACGAGGTCGACATGCGGCTGCGCCCGAGCGGCAAGGGCGGGCTGCTGATGACGAACTTCGAGGCGTTCGTCGACTACCAGAAGAGCGAGGCGTGGACCTGGGAGCACCAGGCGCTGCTGCACTCGCGGGCGGTCGCCGGCACGCCCGAGATCCGCCAGCGCTTCGAGGCCGCGCGCGTCGAGCTCCTGTGCCGCCACGTGCGGCGCGACCGGCTGCGCGAGGACGTGCGCCACATGCGCGACCGGATGCGCCGGGAACTCTCGCGCGCGGGCGAGGGCGAGTTCGACATCAAGCAGGACCCGGGCGGCGTCGCCGACATCGAGTTCCTGGCGCAGTACTGGGTGCTGCGCTGGGCCGGCGACTACCCGCCGCTCGTGACCTACGCCGACACGATCCGCCAGCTCGAGTCGGTGGGTTCGGCCGGGCTCATCGAGCATCGCGTCATCGATGCGCTCGTCGATGCCTACCGCGGCTACCGGCGCGTCACCCACCGGCTGTCACTGGAGGGCGCGCGCCCGGTCGTAGCGGCCGCCGAGCACGCGGCGGCGCGCGCCGCGGTCACCGCGGTGTGGGACGCGGTGATGGGCCCGGCCGAGGTGCTGCCGGCCGGCGCTCGGCCCGGCGGCGCCGCTTCGCTATAATCGCCGCGCCCACGACGGAAATCGCCCATGGCCGCACCGATCGTCAACGATCCCCGACTGGTCCAGCCGAACGCCGAGCATCGCTACGAGGTGACGGCGGCGGACCTGCCGCTCGCGTGCCCGATGCCGGGCATGTACCTGTGGAACTCGCATCCGCGCGTCTACCTCGCGATCGAGGCGACCGGCGAGGCGAAGTGCCCCTACTGCGGCGCCGAGTACCACCTGACGCGCGCCCGGCGCGCCGGCTGAGCGCCGGCGCTCAGCGATAGGCGGCGTAGCTCTTTTCCTCGACGATCGCCGAGCCGAGCGCGGTGTTGATCCGCTTCTTGATCGCGGCGCGCTCGTCGTTCTCGATGTAGACCGAACGCGCGAGCGCGATGAACTCCGCGTCGAAGGCCTGCGCGCGCTCCTTGTCGCGGATCCGGTCCTCGATGTCCCACAGCCGCTCGTTGACGGCCTGCAGCGCTTCGACGTCGCGCGCGATGTCGCGGTGCCCGTAGGCCGACCCGTCCCAGGTGCGCTCGAGGAGTTCGAGCTCGCGGCGCACGTTCGCGAGCTTGGCCGCGTCGCCGATTCGGGCCGACTTGATCCGGAGGATCGTGATCTTGTCGAGCACCTCGCCGGGCGACACCGGCACGTGGATCTCGGACATCGCCTTCTCCTTCAGCGCAACGCCTGGGTTGCGCTCTCGAGCGCCCGCCGGTAGCCGTCGATCGCCGCCGCCGTCGCGGCGACCGCGTCCGGCACCTCGGCATAATGCCGTTCCTCGATGGCCTCGCGCACGGCCGGCAGCGTCTTGGCGCCATAGCCGGTGTACAGACCGGGTGCGAACACCATGTGGCGGTACCAGCCGCGGCCTGGCAGCCCGCGCTCGCTCGTCAGCGACTGCTCGGCCGTCGTCAGCAGCGCGTTGACGCTCGCCGCGCGCGCCGGCGTCAGGCGCGCGGGATCGGCGAGCGCCGCGGCGTAGGCCGCATCGAAGGCCTTGGCGCTCGCGCCGAGCGCCGCGACCGCGTTCCTGAGCGGCGCGAGGTTCAGGAACGGCACGTCGGCCTCGCGCGCCGGCGGTCCGACGGGATCGCTGGTGCTCGAGGCGAGCTCGTAGACGTGCTCGTCGAGCAGCCGGTGGGCCTCCTGCGTCTGCTGGCGCTGGTGCTCGGTGTAGCGCTCGAGCTCGTCGACGTAGCGCGCGATCACCGCCGCGTAGTCCTGCGCGCGCATCGGCACGAGGTCGGCGTCGGCGAGCCGGAGCATCACGTGGCCCGCGACCTCGGCGAGCGCGACACCGTAGCGCAGCTCCGGGTCCTCGACCTTGCGGTAGTGGTCGTAGGAGTCGTAGATCGAGTGATAGACGCCGCTCGGCTGCTCGTTACCGAAGCCGAAGTTCAGCGACGCGATGCCGGCGTGCTGGAAGAACGGCGTGTAGTCCGAGCCCGAGCCCAGCGCCTCGAGCGGCAGGTCGGCGCCGTCGAGCAGCGCCTTCGCGACGCGCCGGTCGGCGTCCTTGTCGCCGAGGATCGCCGCGGCGCGCCACCGCGCGAGCACCGTCGCCGGCATCGCGGGATCCTTGACGCCGGCCGCGACCTCGTTGACGAGGCGCTGCAGCACCTGGCTGCCGCCGGCGTGCAGGATGCCGTGCGTGTTCGAGTCGGAGTTGACGTACGCGACCGCCTTGCGCGCGAGTTCCGCGGCGTGCGTCTCGACCCATTCGGTCGAGCCGAGCAGGCCCGCCTCCTCGCCGTCCCAGCTCGCGTAGACGAGCGTGCGCTTCGGGCGCCAGCCGGTGGCGGCGAGCGCGCCGATAGCCTTCATCTCGGCCATCATCGCGACGTTGCCCGACAGCGGGTCGTCGGCGCCGAACACCCAGCCGTCGTGATGGTTGCCGCGCAGCACCCACTGGTCCGGATACACGCTGCCCTCGAGCCGCGCGACGACGTCGTAGATCTCCTTCAGCGACCAGTCGGAATCGATGGTGAGGTGCGCGCGCGCGGGCCCCGGGCCCAGGTGGTAGGTGAACGGCAGCGCACCGCGCCACGCGGCCGGCGCGCGCGGGCCGGCGAGCGATTCGAGGAACGGCCGGGCGTCCTGGTAGGAGATCGGCAGCACCGGGATCCTGAGCAGCGTCTTCGCCTGGGCGCGATCGAGGCGCGGCGCATCCTTGGTGGCGCCGATCCCGGGCGTCAGCGGATCGCCGGAGTAGATCGGCATGTCGGCGACCGAGCCGCGCTGCAAGCCCGCGGCCGGGCGGCCGGGTCCCGCGGGGTAGGTGTCGCCCGCGGCGTAGCCGTCGTCGCGCGGGTCGCTGTAGATCAGGCAGCCGATGGCGCCGTGCTCGTAGGCGAGCTTGGGCTTCAGGCCGCGCCAGCCGCCGCCGTAGCGCGCGATGACGATCCTTCCCTGCACCGACACGTTGCGGCGCGCGAGTTCCTTGTAGTCCTCGGGCATGCCGTAGTTGACGTAGACGACCTCGCCCGAGACGTCGCCGTCGGCGCCGTAGACGTTGTAGGGCGGGAGCGCGCCCTGCGTGCGCGACGAGCTGCGATCGCCGGCGATCGGCGGCTCGGTGAGCGTTGCGCGATAGCGGCGCGGCCCGACGAGCTCGAGTGCCACGTGCTTCGGCGTCGGGTACAGCACATAGAAGGTCTCGATGTGCGCGTCCCAGCCCCAGGCGCGAAACTCCCCGAGCATGAACTCGGCGTTGGCCTTGTCGTGCGGCGCGCCGACCTGGTTCGGCGCCGACGACATGCGCTCGAGCCAGCCCGATAACTCGCGCGCGTCGAGCCGCTCGTCGAACCGCGCCTCGAGCGCACTCTCGGCGCGCGCCGCCTCGGCGGTGAAGCCCTGCATCGGCGACGGCGCATCGGCGAGCGCGCCGAGCGGCAGCGAGAGCGCGACCAGCAGGGAGAGGGAACGGCCGGCATCGGTTCGCATTGTTCATGACTCGCGGTGGGTCGGCGCCGCACCGGCGGCAATGCGGCGTGGCGGCGGCAGGGCGGGGCAGCCTAGCAGAAAGGCCCCGGAGCGGCTAACGGCGGCGCATCGGCTGGCGCCGCAGCACGTCGAGCTTGTCGGTGACGTCGCGCACCGCGATCAGGTCCATGACGCCCGGACGCTCGATCTTGGTCGTCCACGGGAGGTCATCGGGCTCGCGATGCAGGAATGCGCGCGCCGCCTCGGGGTAGCGGTCGACGCAGCTCGCGCGGCTCAAGTACGGCCCGCTGCGCGAGGGGTTGGTCGCGGCGTAGAGGCCGATCACCGGCAGGCCGACCGCGGTCGCCATGTGCGCCGGCCCCGAGTCCGGCGTCAGCAGCACGTCGGCACGCGCCATCAGCGCGAGGAGCTGCGGCAGCGTGTCCTTGCCGACCTGGTCGATCAGCGGAAAGCGCGCCGCCGCGCCGATCGCCTCGGCCATCGCGCGCTCGGCGCGCCCCGGGCCGCCGCACAGGATCACGCGCATCCCGTGCGCCGCCGCCGCGTGGTCGGCGACCGCCGCGTAGCGCTCGGCGCGCCAGTTGCGCGCCGCGTGGCTCGAGCAGGCGCTGATCAGCAGCGTCGGGCGCGCATCGGGCACGAGGCGCTCGGCGTAGGCGCGCGCCGCCTCCGGCAGCGGGATGTCCCAGCGTAGCTCCCGGTCGTGCAGCCCGAGCGCCTCGGCGAAGCCGAACAGCCCATCGAGCACGTGCTGGTTGCCGGCCGCGTGGATCCGGTCGGTCGTGAACAGCCACTGCAGCTCGCGTGCGCGCGGGCGGTCGAAGCCGAGCTTGACCTTGGCGCGCACCAGCGTCGACAGCAGGCTCGCGCGCAGCGCGAGCTGCATGTGCAGCAGCACGTCGAAGCGCCGCGTCGCGAGCACGCGCCGCACGCGCATGAACTCGGCGAGGCCGCCGCGCTTGTCGTAGCTGATAAACTCGACGTCCGGCACCAGCGACATCAGCCGATGCTCGAGCTTGCCGATGATCCACGTGTAGCGCGTCGCGGGCCACGCGGCCTGCAGCGTCCGCAGCACCGCGAGCGTGTGGCAGGTGTCGCCGATCGCCGATAGCCGCAGAATGCAGACACTCGCGGGAGGCGCGCTCTGGAACTGGGTGAGGAACGACATGGCGCTTGAGCGCATCGCGGCCGGAACCGGCGCGATCCTATACGAGCCGTCGCGCCTCGACCATCCGACGCCGGCCGACTTCGACCCGGCGGCGCTCGGCGCCGCCGGCCGCATCACCGGGACCGCGACCGGGCGCGGCAGCGCCTGGTTCGTCGCGCCGCGGTCGGGTGCGGCGACGGTGCTGCGCCACTACCGGCGCGGTGGCCTGATCGCGCGGCTGGTCGCCGACCGCTACCTGTGGCGCGGCGAGGAGGCGACGCGGGCGTTTCGCGAGCTTCGGCTGCTCGCAACGCTCGAGGCGCTCGGCCTGCCGGCGGCGCGACCGGTCGCGGCCCGCTACCGGCGCTCGGGACTGCTGTACCGCGCCGACCTGATCACGCTCGCGATCCCCGGCGCCCGTTCGCTCGCCGACCGGCTTGCCGATCCGGCGGTGCCCTGGGCGCGCATCGGCGCGACGCTGCGGGCCTTCCACGACGCGGGCGCCTGCCACGCGGACCTCAATGCCCGCAACGTGCTGATCGATGCCGAGGGCGGCGTGCACCTGATCGACTTCGATCGCGGCACGCTCGCCGCACCCGGACGCTGGCGCGAGCGCAACCTCGAGCGCCTGCAGCGCTCGCTGGTCAAGATCGGCGGGCGGCGGCCCGAGGGCTGGACGGCGCTGCTCGACGGCTACCGGACGCCGCGCAGCACGCCGCGGCGGTAGGGATCGGGCTCGCCGTCGCGCGGACGGAAGCGCTTGTAGCTCCACAGGTACTGCTCCGGCGCGCGCGCGACCGCCGCCTCGATCAGCGCGTGGTAGCGCGCGACGTCGCGCTCGCGGTCGCCGCTCGGGAAGTCCGCGAGCGGCGCGCCGATCGTCATCAGGTAGCCGCTGCCGTCGGGCCGCCGCAACGGGAAGTACGGCAGCACCGTGCAGCGCGATGCGCGCGCGATGAACGTCGTGCCGGGCAGCGACAGCGCCGGCACGCCAAAGAGCGGCACGACGACGTGGCCGGCGCCGTCGAAGCGCTGGTCGGGGGCATAGAGCGCGACGCCGCCGCGCTTGAGCGCGCTGATCAGCACCGGCATCTGGTCGTGCGGGATCATCCGGCCGGCACGCGTCAGGCGGCCGCGCAGCGCAAGCTGGTTCAGCAGCTCGTTGCCGGAGCGCTTGTACATCACCTCGATCCGGTGGCCGGTCTTCGGCAGCGCCGCGGCGGCGATCTCGTTGGTCGTGAAGTGCGCGGTGACGAGCAGCACGCCACCCTTGGCGAGCGCGGCCTCGAGGTGCTCCTGGCCCTCGATCTCGGTCAGCCGCTCGAGCCGGCCGCGGCGGTCGAACCACACGAGCCCGGTCTCGAACAGCGAGTAGACGAGCGAATGAAAATGCCGTCGTCCGAGCGCGCGGCGCTCGTGCTCGGAGAGCTTGGGATACGCGAGCCGCAGGTTGACGAGCGTCGTGCGCCGGTCGCGGCGCGCGAGGTACCAGGCGATCGACCCGAGGCCGCGCGCGAGCGCCCCCTGCAGCGCCCACGGCAGCGCCGCGATCAGCCGCACGAGCCCGAACCCGATCCACACCGGCCACCAGCGCGGCGCCCAGAAGCGCCGCAGCGGGATCAGCGGCACGCCGCAGGCGGCATCGTCATCGGGGCGCATGGCAGTCATGGGCGCTATGATCGCTGATCGCGAACCGTCGGGCTGGCGCGTGCGACTACTGTACCTCTGCTTCGGCTACGGACTCGTCCCGTTCCACTTCGCGCTGACGCTGTGGCGCAGCCGCGGCGATTCCGCCGCGCGCGAGGGCCTCGGCGAGCGCTTCGGCTTCGGTCCCGCGGCGGCGCCGGGCGGGCTGTGGGTGCACGCGGTGTCGGTCGGGGAAGTCCAGGCGGCGGCGAGTCTCGTGCAGGCGCTCAGGCGCCGCTATCCGCAGTTGCCGCTGACGGTGACGACCGCGACCGCGACCGGCCGCGCGCGCGCGCGGGCGCTGTTCGGCGCCGGGGTGCTGGTGCGCTACCTGCCGTACGACCTGCCGGGCGCGGTGCGCCGCTTCCTCGGTCGCGTTGAGCCCAGGCTCGGCATCGTGCTCGAGACCGAGCTCTGGCCGCACCTCTATCGCGCCTGCGCGCGGCGCGACCTGCCGCTCGTGCTCGCGAGCGCGCGCGTCTCGGAGCGCTCGGTGCGCCGCTACCGGCGCCTCGGGACGCTGGTGCGCGAGCTCTTTTCGCGCCGGGTCGTGGTCGCGGCGCAGAGTGCCGCCGACGCAGCGCGCTTCCAGGCGCTCGGCGCCGCGCCGGAGCGGACGCCGGTCATCGGCAACCTCAAGTTCGACTTCGAGCTGCCGGCCGGCATCGACGCCGCCGGCCGGGCGCTGCGCGCGGCGCTTGGCGAGGCGCGCCCGGTGTGGGTCGCGGGCAGCACGCACGACGGTGAGGAGGCGCTGGTGGTCGATGCGCACGCGCGACTGCGCGCGCGCCACCCGGCGGCGCTCCTCGTGCTCGCGCCGCGCCACCCGCCGCGGGCTGCGGCCGTGGCGGCGCTGCTGCGACGTCGCGGCGTCCGGTTCGTGACACGCGCATCGGCTGCGGCGGTCGCGCCCGACACCGAGGTGCTGCTGCTCGACACGCTCGGCGAGCTGCAGCTCTTCTATGCGGCGGGCGACGTCGCGTTCGTCGGCGGAAGCCTCGTGCCGGTCGGCGGGCACAACCTGCTCGAGCCCGCGGCGCTGGGCCGGCCGATCGTCACCGGGCCGCACACCGCGAACGCCGCGGCGATCGCGCGACTGCTGCTCGAGGAAGGCGTGGCGGTCACGGTGCGCGACGCGGAGGGGCTCGCCGCGCGGGTCGGGACGTGGCTCGCCGACCCCGCGGCACGTCAGGCCGCCGGCGAGCGCGGCCGCGCCGCGGTCGGTGCCAATCGCGGCGCGCTCGCGCGCTTTCTGGCGCTGCTCGAGCCGCTGCTGCCGGCTACTTGACCGACACCGGCTGGCCGAGCCAGCCGTTCACGCGGGTCACGCGGCTCTCGTCGAGCGTGCCCGCGGCCTGCTCGAGCGTCAGCACGTTGAGCACGTAGTCGTAGCGGCTGCGGGCATAGTTGGTCTGCGCGTCGAACAGGCGCTGGCGCGCGAGCAGCACGTCGACCGCGGTGCGCGTGCCGACCTCGTAACCGGCCTCGGTGGCGGCGAGCGCCGTCTTGCTCGACTCGAGCGCCTGCCTGAGCGCCTGCACCCGCGAGATCTCGCTGATGACGCCGAGGTAGGAGTCGCGCGTCTGGCGCTCGGTGGCGCGCGCGGTGGTCTCGAGGTGCTCGCGCGCGGCGCGGTGGCGGTACACGGCCTCGCGCACCTTCGAGGAAGCGTAGCCGCCCGAGTAGATCGGCACCGTCAGCTGCAGCGCGATCTGCTTGTCGTTGGTGGTGACGTCGGCGGGGAACGAGAACGGCATGCCGCTCACCGGGTCGGTGTAGCCCTCGGTCGCGGAAGTGTTGCTGCCGGTGCGCTTCGCGATCAGGTCGAGCGTCGGCGCATGGCCCGCGCGCGCGATCGAGATCTGCTCGTGCGCGATCTCGGCGGCGAGGCGCGCCGAGGAGAGCGGGAGGTTCTGGTCGAGTGCCGCCTTGACCCACTGCTCCTCGCTCGACGGATCGGGCGAGATCAGCGGCATGTCGTCGCCCGGCCGCACCAGCTCGTCGAAGCTGTCGCCGGTGACCTCGCGCAGCTGGTCGCGCGCGGTCGCGAGCAGCCGCTTGTCGGCGATCACGGTCGCGATCGCCTGGTCGTTGGCGGCTTTCGCCTCCTCGACGTCGGTGATCGCGATCAGGCCGACCTCGAAGCGCTTCTCGGCCTGCTCGAGCTGGCGCGAGATCGCCTCGCGCGAGGCCTCCGCGGCCTCGAGCGTGTCGTGCGCGGCGAGCACGTTGAAGTAGGCGGTCGCGGTGCGCACGATCAGGTCCTGCTGCGCGGCGCGGTAGTCGATCTCGGCTTGCGCGACCTTGGCATCGGACTGCTTCAGCGACGCGAATTTGTCCCAGCGGAACAGCGTCTGCGTGAGCGTGAGGCCCCAGCTCTTGGAGTCGCCCTTCGTCAGCGTGGAGAGCGGCGAGAAGCTCGTGCCGTTGTAGAAGGGCGCGGTCTGGTTGAGCTCGTCGTGCACGTAACCCGCCGTTCCACCGATCTGCGGCAGCAGCGCCGACAGCGCCTGCGGGCGCGCCTCGAGCGAGGCCATGTGGTTGGCCTCGGCCTCGCGCAGCTGCGGGTCGTTGCGCAGCGCGCGGTGATAGATCTCGGTCAGGTCCGCGGCCGGTGCCGCGAGCGGCAGCACGCAGGCGGCGCTGGCCCAGAGCGCGAGGCGAAGCAGCGTCGATTTCATGCCGTCAGATTCCTTCCTCGTGGCGCGGCCCGGTCGCGGTGGACCGTCGGCCCGGAACTCTAGCGGCCCGGGTCTCCCGTCCCCCTCGGCTGGTCGCGCCGAACCATCAGTATGTCGCAAGCGCCGGGTCCACGTCGCGCCGCCAGGCCAGTATGCCGCCCGTCAGATTTGCGACCGACGGAAAGCCCTGTGCGTCGAGAAAGCGCGCGACGTTGAGGCTGCGCCCGCCCGAGCGGCACATCACGACCACGTCGCGGCGGCGGTCGAGCTCGCTTAGCCGCGCGGGGACCTGCGCCATCGGGATGTGCAGCGCCTCGGGCAGCCGCGCGATCTCAAGCTCCCACGCCTCGCGCACGTCGAGGAGCAGCGGCGGCGAGGGGGCCTTGAGCTGCGCCGCGACCTCCGCCGGGGCGTATTCGCGAACCACCGTGCCTCAGAACACGAACCGCGAGGGGCGCCGGGCATGCACGAGCGGGTCGACCACGGTCTCGAACAGCGACTCGCGCCCGAAGTCGCGCTCGCCGGCGCGCGTGATCTTGAGCGCCGCCATCGGCTCCGTGTCACCGACGACCGCGAACATGCGCCCGCCGATCCTGAGCCAGTCGGCGTAGCGCGGGTCGTACTCGGGGAGCGACGCGGTCAGCACGACCGCATCGAAGCGCTGCGTCGGGGTGTAGCGCGTCGCGTCGGCGCCGAACACCTGCACGCCCGTGTGGCCGGTCGCGCGCAGGTTGTCGGTCGCGAGCTTCGCGAGCTCGGGCTCGATCTCGAGCGTCGTCACCTGGCCGCCGAGCGCGGCGAGGCACGCGGTCAGGTAGCCGCTGCCGGCGCCGACTTCCAGCACCGTCTCGCCGGCGCGCAGATCGACGGCCTGCAGGATGCGGCCGTGGATCTTCGGCGCCAGCATCGACTGGCCGGCGGGCAGCGGGATCTCGGTGTCGGCGAAGGCGAGCGCGGCGAACGCGGCCGGCACGAAGCGCTCGCGCGGCACGCGCCCGAGCACCTCGAGCACCGCCGGATCGAGCACGTCCCAGGCGCGCACCTGCTGGTGAATCATCTGCTGGCGTGCGGCTTCGATGTCCATCGTGAGGATGCGCGGTGTCAGGGAGCTCTTCGGGAGGCCGGCAGGTTACGGAGTTTCCCGCGGAGCGACAAGAACCCCGAGGATTTCACAAACGCCCATTATGGTGAATCCTCGCGGGGCGCGCCATGCCCTTATGGTGAATCCGTCGGTAGGTCCCGGGGGGCTCCGGTATCCTGCCGCGCAGGGGATACCTACGACCGAGATCGCGTCGGTGGCACCGGCCATCGCCGACCGGATCGGGGGGTCGCGGACTGTCGGGAAGGATCCGTTGACCAACATCGACGCCGTCGCGCTCGCTGCGCTTCTGGTTGCCGGCGTCGCGACGCTCGCGGCGATCCGGTCGCGTCGTCACGCCCAGAAAATGGAGGCCGAGCTCGCCGAGGCGCGCACCGCGGCGCTGCGCAGCAAGCCGCCGCCGCCGCCGCCCGAGGCCCCGTTCCACGAGCTCGCCGAGGCCGTGCACGAGGCCGTGCTGATCCACGGCGAGCGGATCCTGCTCGCGAACGCGCGCTTCGCCGCGCTGCTCGGTCGCCGGCCCGAGGAACTGATCGGCCGTCACCTCGCCGAGGTCGTCGCCGCCGACTATTCCGAGCTCGTCGGCGACAACGTGCGCCGCCGGCTGGCCGGCGAGCCCGCCGCCGAGCGCTACGAGGTCGAGGTCGCCGACGAGCACGGCCAGGTCACGCGCCTCGAGCTCGCGGGCACGATGGTCCGCTACCGCGGCGCGCCGGCCGTGCTGTTCACGGCGCTCGAGATGCTGGCGCGGCCCGGGCGCTCCGACATCGGCCGCGGCCGCGCCCAGGCGACGATCGACTCGCTCGGCGACGGGCTCGTCACGACCGACAGCTACGGCCGCATCGACTTCATGAACCCGTCGGCCGAGCAGCTGCTCGGCCGCGTGCTCGGCGAGGTCGCCGGCCAGTCCTTCGCCGACGTCGTCACGGTCGTCGACGAGGCCGACCGGCGCGCGCTCACCGACCCGGTGCGCCAGTGCCTCGCCTCCGGCGTGCGCGTCTCGCTCGGCCGCCGCGCGGTCGTGCTGACCCGCGCCGACGGCGCCGAGCGCAGCATCGAGCTCACGGCCTCGCCGCTCGCCGGCGAGCACGGCGAGACGGCGGGCGCGGTGGTGCTGCTGCACGACGTCACGGAGCTGCGCGGCATCGCGCGGCAGATGAGCTACCAGGCGAGCCACGATGCGCTCACCGGCCTGGTGAACCGACGCGAGTTCGAGCGCCGCCTGCAGGACAGCCTCGAGCTCGCGCGCGCCTCGGGCCAGACGCACGTGCTCTGCTACCTCGACCTCGACCGCTTCAAGGCCGTCAACGACACGAGCGGCCACACCGCCGGCGACAACATGCTGCGCGAGGTCGCCGCGCTCGTGAAGGACGCGGTCCGCGATTCGGACACGGTTGCGCGCATCGGCGGCGACGAGTTCGCGATGCTGCTCGTCGGCTGCCCGCTCGACAAGGCGATCCAGATCACCGACGACGTCTCGACCGCGATCCGCGACTACCGCTTCGTCTGGAAGGACAAGATTTTCACGATCGGCGTCAGCATCGGACTCGTCGAGATCGGCCGCGAGTCGACCAGCATCGAGGACGTGATGTCGGCCGCCGACTCCGCGTGCTACGTCGCCAAGAGTCAGGGCCAGGGCCAGGTCCACGTCTACTCGGCGCGCGACGAGGCGATGGCGCGTCAGCGCGGCGAGATCCACTGGCTGCAGCGCCTGCAGCAGGCGCTGCGCGAGGGTCGGTTCCTGCTCTACACGCAGTCGATCGTCGCCTCGCCGCCGGGCGGCGATCGCGGGCCGGCGATGGAGGTGCTGGTGCGGCTCTCGGGGGAGGACGGCTCGGTGATCGTGCCTGGCGAGTTCCTGAAGGCGGCCGAACGCTACCGGCTGATGTCGCTGGTCGACCGCTGGGTCGTGCAGACCGCGCTCGCCGCGCTCGGCCGCGGCGCGCTCAAGCTGCCGGCGGGTCGCAGCCTGTCGATGAACATCTCGGGGCAGACGCTCGGCGACGCGCAGTTCCTCGAGTTCGTCGTCGACTGCCTCGACCGCACGGGCGTTGCGCCCTCGCAGGTGTGTTTCGAGGTCACCGAGGCCTCGGTGGTCGCGAACCTGGAGCATGCGCGCCGCTTCATCGGCGTGCTGCACGGCATGGGCTGCACGTTCGCGCTCGACGACTTCGGCAGCGGCCTCGGCTCCTTCGCGAACCTGAAGACGCTGTCGATGGACTACCTGAAGATCGACGGCGTCTACATGCGCAACCTCGCGCGCGACACGGTCAACCAGGCGATGGTGTCGGCGATGATCAAGCTCGCGCGCACGCTCGACTTCAAGGTGATCGCCGAGCAGGTCGAGGACGCGGCCTCGCTCGAGGCCGCCCAGCGCATGGGCATCGACTTCATCCAGGGCTACGCGATCAGCCGTCCGGAGCCGCTGCAGGCCGCCGCCTGAGCGCGCCCGCTTCTGGCACACTCGGCGCTCCGCACCACCGGGAGACCGCCGATGCCCCCCGTCCGCTGGCTGCTCGCCGCCGCGCTGCTCGCCGCACTCACCGCCTCCGCCGCGGAGCCCGCGCGCACTGAGTTCCTGAACTCCGGGAAGGTGCTCTCGGGCGACCTGCCGTTCTCGGAGGCCGTGCGCCACGGCGACACGCTTTACCTGTCGGGGCAGATCGGCATCAGGCCGGGCACGCTCGCGCTCGTGTCCGGCGGCCTGCGCGCCGAGGCCGAGCAGGCGCTCGAGAACATCCGCACGATCCTCGAGGCCCACGGCCGCTCGACGAGCGACCTCATCAAGTGCACCGTCATGCTCGCCGACATGGCCGACTGGCCGGCCTTCAATGAGGTCTACAAGGGCTTCCTGAAGCGCCCGTACCCGGCGCGCAGCGCGCTCGGCGCGACCGGGCTCGCGCTCGGCGCGCGCGTCGAGGTCGAATGCATCGCGAGCGCCGGTCCCTGAACGCGGCCGCGTCCTGACCCGAATCACTGCCGTCGAAAGCCCGGGAGCGGACGATGAACGCCCGATCCCTGATCCGTCTCGCGCTCTTGTCGGTCGCCGTAACGACCGGCGCGAGCGCCGCCGACGCACCGCCCGCCGCGGACCCGCGCGATGCGGTGCCGGACAAGATGCCCTTCGACGTGCCGCACGGGGCGCCGATCGGTCTTGAGCGCGCGCAGGCGGCGATCGCGGCCGCGGCTGCCGAGGCCAGGAAGCACGACTGGAAGCTCAACGTCGCGGTCGGCGACTCCGGCGGGAATCTCCTGGCGTTCGCGCGGATCGACGGTGCGCAGCTCGCCTCGATCCAGATCGCCGAGCACAAGGCGCGCGCCTCGGCCGGCTTTCGCCGCGAGACCAAGGCCGTCGAGAACGGGATCCAGCAGAACGGCGCGACCTACCTGATGACGCTCGACGGCATCATCGGCTCGCGCGGCGGCATCCCGCTGATCGAGGGCGGGAGGCTGATCGGCGCGATCGGCTGCTCCGGGGGCACGGGCTCGCAGGACGAGGTCGCCTGCAAGGCCGGCGCCGCGACCGTCAAGTAGGGCGGTCTAAGGGAAGACGCCGAGCTCGCGCTGCGAGGCGAGCGCCAGCACCCGCACCGCGTCGGCGCGCGCGTCGAAGCGGTAGAGCGCGACGCAGCCGCTTGCGCCATAGGAGATCCTGAGCTCGCGCACATCGCCCCTGATGCGCGGCCCGGCAAGCGGGTGTGCCGCGAGGAAGGTCGCGGCGGTGCGGATCGCCTCGGCGATCGCCCCGGCATCGCCGCTGCCGAGGAGCCGCTCGATGTCCTCGAGCGCGCGCGCCGCGTAGCTCAGGGTCGCCACGGCTGAGGGCGCGCGCCGCCGGCGCCGCCGGCGAGCCGCTCCATCCAGGCGTGGACTTCCTCGGCCGGATAGAGCGCGCCGATGCGCGCGATCTCGGCCTCGGCGCCCTCGGCGGCGCGCAAGAGCGCGCACAGCTGCTCCTCGTAGGCGGTGTGGCGCTCGACGCCCTCGACGATCAGGCTGTGGACGGAGCGGCCGGTCTGGCGCGCGAGCGCCTTGAGGCGCGCGCGCAGTTTCGGGGGCAGGCGGATCGTCGTCGTCGCGGCCATCGGGACTCCTGCGTCGGCCGGGGTCGCGGAGCGTGGCGGGGCCCACCGGTCCGGCTCCCGGGGGATCGGTCGCGATCCGATCGTCGGCCCCGCCGGCGGCGGCCGGCGGGGCGCTGCGCCGCTCCTTACAGGAGCGGGACGAGCAGCAGCGCGACGATGTTGATGATCTTGATCAGCGGGTTGATCGCCGGGCCGGCCGTGTCCTTGTAGGGGTCGCCGACCGTGTCGCCGGTGACCGCGGCCTTGTGGGTCTCCGAGCCCTTGCCGCCGAAGTTGCCTTCCTCGATGTACTTCTTGGCGTTGTCCCAGGCGCCGCCGCCGGTGCACATCGAGATCGCGACGAAGAGTCCGGTCACGATCGTCCCGATCAGCAGGCCCCCGAGCGCGCGCACGCCGGCGCCCGGGCCCATCAGGTAGTTCATGCCGAAGCCGATCACGACCGGCACCAGGATCGGCAGCAGCGACGGGATGATCATCTCCTTGATCGCGGCGCGCGTCAGCATGTCGACCGCGCGGCCGTACTCGGGCTTGGCCGTTCCCTGCATGATGCCCGCGATCTCCTTGAACTGACGGCGCACTTCGATGACCACCGAGCCCGCCGCGCGGCCGACCGCCTCCATCGCCATCGCGCCGAAGAGGTAGGGCACGAGGCCGCCGATGAACAGGCCAATGATCACCGCCGGATCCGACAGCGAGAAGACCTGCAGCTTGCCGACCGCGGCGAGGTTGTTCGTGTAGTCGGCGAACAGCACGAGCGCCGCGAGGCCCGCGGAGCCGATCGCGTAGCCCTTGGTGACGGCCTTCGTCGTGTTGCCGACCGCATCGAGCGCATCGGTGATCTTGCGCACGTCCTTGGGGAGCCCGGCCATCTCGGCGATACCGCCGCCGTTGTCGGTGATCGGGCCGTAGGCGTCGAGCGCGACGATCATGCCGGTCATCGACAGCATCGCGGTCGCGGCGATTGCGATGCCGTACAGGCCCTCGCCGTGGCCGGCGCTCTCGCCGATCTCGTAGGCGCCGAAGATCGCGAGGCACACCGCGAGCACCGGCAGCGCCGTCGACTTCATCGACACCGCGAGGCCGGCGATGACGTTGGTGCCATGGCCGGTTTGCGAGGCCGCGGCGACGTAGCGCACCGGACCGTACTCGGTCGCGGTGTAGTACTCGGTGATCACGATCATCGCCGCGGTCAGCGCGAGGCCGATCAGCGCGCAGTAGAACAGCGGCATCGCCTGCGGGCCCATCATCTGGCGCGTGACGAAGTAGAACGCGACCGCGGCGATCAGTCCCGAGACGATCACGCCACGGTAGAGCGCGTTCATGATCTTGCCGCCCTCGCGGGCGCTGACGAAGAACGTGCCGATGATCGAGGCGACGATCGAGACGGCGCCGAGCACGAGCGGGAACAGCACCGCCTGCAGGCCGAGGTGACGGACCGTGAGGCCGGCGAGCACCATCGTGGCGACCACGGTCACGGCGTAGGTCTCGAAGAGGTCCGCCGCCATGCCGGCGCAGTCGCCGACGTTGTCGCCGACGTTGTCGGCAATCACCGCGGGGTTGCGCGGGTCGTCTTCGGGGATCCCGGCCTCGACCTTGCCGACGAGGTCGGCGCCGACGTCGGCGCCCTTGGTGAAGATGCCGCCGCCCAAGCGCGCGAAGATCGAGATCAGCGAGCCGCCGAAGGCGAGGCCGACCAGCGAGTGCAGCGCCTCGTCCGAGCTGTGGCCGAAGTGGAGCAACAGGCCGTAGTAGCTCGCGACGCCGATGAGGCCGAGGCCGACCACCAGCATCCCGGTGATCGCGCCGCCGCGGAAGGCGACCTGCAGGGCGGGATTCAAGCCCACGCTCGCCGCCTGCGCGGTGCGCACGTTGGCGCGCACCGAGACGTTCATGCCGATGTAGCCGGCGAGGCCCGAGAGCACGGCGCCGACCGCGAAGCCGCCGGCGGTCGACCAGTTGAGCGCGAAGCCGAGCACGACGAAGAGCACGACGCCCGCGATCGCGATCGTCGAGTACTGGCGGTTGAGGTACGCCGCGGCGCCTGCCTGGATGGCCGCCGCGATCTCCTGCATCCGCGCGTTGCCGGCCGGCTGCGCGATGATCCAGCGCACCGACAGCAGGCCGTACACAATGGCCACCGCGCCCGCGCCGATCGCGAGCGTAAGAGCGAGGTCGCTCGTCATGCGTCTACTCCCCGACAGTTACCCGAGTTTCTGAAGTGCTTGTGTCTTGACCGGCCGCGCCTGTTCCCGTCCCGCATCGCATGCAAGTCGTTGGAATTTCAGCGCTTTTCCGGGGCAGCCCGCCAAGGGCCGCGCATTATACCTTGAAGTCCGTCGACAGCTTGCGCTTGACCGGCGCGTTTTTCAGTTCGACGTAAGTCGGAAGCCCGCCGTGAAACGGCGGGAAGTCCTCGCCCGCGATCAGCGGCTCGAGGTAGCGGCGGCACGCGGCGGTGATACCGAAGCCGTCCTCGGTGACGAACTCGCGCGGCACCTTCTTCTCGACGTTCGCGACCGCCTCGAGCGGCGCGGCCTCGATCGTCCAGCGGTAGGGCCTTGACGACACGCGCTTGATCACCGGCAGCACCGCGTTCTGGCCCTTGAGCGCGAACTCGACCGCCGCCTTGCCGACCGCGTAGGCCTGCAGCACGTCGGTGCGCGAGGCGATGTGGCGCGCGGCGCGCTGCAGGTAGTCGGCGACCGCCCAGTGGTACTTGTAGCCGAGCCCGTCCTTGACGATGCGCGCAATCTCGGGACCGGCGCCGCCGAGCTGCGTGTGTCCGAACGCATCGGTCGTGCCGGCCTCGGCGAGGAACTTGCCGCCCGGTCCCTTGACGCCCTCGGAGACGACGATGACGCAGTAGCCGCGCTCGGTCACGCACTGGCGCACGCGATCGAGGAACGGCTTCTGCTCGAAGGGAATCTCCGGGAACAGGATGATGTGCGGGGCATCGCCCGGCTTGCGCCCGGCGAGCCCGCCGGCCGCCGCGATCCAGCCGGCGTGCCGCCCCATGACCTCGAGGATGAACACCTTCGTCGAGGTGCGCGCCATCGAGGCGACGTCGAGTGCGGCCTCGCGCGTCGAGACCGCGACGTACTTCGCGACCGAGCCGAAGCCCGGGCAGCAGTCGGTGACGGGCAGGTCGTTGTCGACGGTCTTCGGCACGCCGACGCAGCTGATCGGGTAGCCGAGCTCGGCGCCGATCTTCGAGACCTTGAGCGCCGTGTCCATCGAGTCGTTGCCGCCGTTATAGAAGAAGTAGCCGATGTTGTGGGCGCGGAACACCTCGATCAGGCGCTCGTACTTGGCGCGGTCCTGCTCGATGCCCTTGAGCTTGTAGCGCGCCGAGCCGAAGGCCCCGGCCGGCGTGTATCGGAGCGCACGAATCGCCGCGGCGCTCTCCCTGCTCGTGTCGATCAGGTCCTCGGTCAGCGCGCCGACGATGCCATGGCGGCCCGCATAGACCTTGCCGATGCGCGTCGCGTGCTTGCGGCAGGCCTCGATGACGCCGGCCGCGGAGGCGTTGATGACGGCGGTGACGCCGCCCGACTGGGCGTAGAGCGCGTTGCGCAGGGGCGTGCGGGTCTTGGTCGGCATGAGCGTCGCTCCGGGCGTGGGCGGGGGCCCGAGAGGATACCCGGTCGGGGCGGTGCTTCGCAGGCCGTCGCGCCCGCTGCACCGCGCGCCGTCACAGCGCGATTTGACGGTTGGCGAAGGCGGCGGGCAGCATACGCGGCGTTGCGTGGCTGCGCGGGTTCCTGGGGAGGGACCGCGGCCCGCGTGGATACAAGAAGCGAACATGCGCATCGTGCTGCTCGGCGCTCCCGGGTCCGGCAAAGGCACCCAGGCCCAGCGACTGATCGACCGGCACCGGGTGCCGCAGATCTCGACCGGCGACCTGCTCCGGGCCGCGGTCGCCGCCGGATCCGAACTCGGCCGCCGCGCCAAGGCGACGATGGACGCCGGCAAGCTCGTCGACGATACGACGATGCTCGGCATCATCCGCGAGCGGCTCGCGGCACCCGACGCCGCGCGCGGCTTCATCCTCGACGGCTTCCCGCGCACGGTCCCGCAGGCCGACGGGCTGAACGCGCTGCTCGCGGAGATCGGCCAGCCGCTCGAGGCGGTGGTGCTGATGGAGGTCGACCGCGACCGGCTGCTGAAGCGCCTCACGGGCCGGCGCACCTGCCGCAGCTGCGGGCGCGTCTTCAACATCTACACCGCGCCGCCGCCCGTTCCGCCACCGTGCGCGGGCCAGTGCCTGGCGCCGGACCTCTACCAGCGACCGGACGACAGCGAGGCGACGATCGGCAAGCGCCTCGAGGTCTACGAGTCGCAGACCGCGCCGCTCGTCGAGTACTACGCGAAGCGCGGGCTCCTGGCGCGCGTCGACGCCGAGGGCGACATCGACGCGATCACCGCGCGGCTCGAGGCTGCGCTCGCGCGCGCCCGCCCCGCGCGCTAGCCGCGGCGCGCGGCCTCCGCGAGCGGGGTCCCGAGCACCGCGCACCGCCAGCCGGCGAGCACCGCGTCGACGCGCTCGCCGCGCACGATGCGCCGCAGGTCGCGCTGCGTCGCGAGCACCTCGGGCGCGACCTTCAGCTCCTTCGCGACCGCCTTCAGCGCCGCGCCGAGGCGCTCGAGGCGCGCGCGCTCCTCCGGTGGCGGGCGCTCGTCGCGGCGCTGCACGATCCCGTCGAGCGGCTCGGCCTCGGCAGCGGCCAGCGCCGCGAGCATCTCGGCCGCGAGCTTCTCGACCGCGCCCGGCGCCATCACGTTGAGCGCCGCGATTGCCGCCGGCGTCTTCGGCGCCGCGCGCGCGAGCGCCCTGAGAGCCTCGTCGGCGAGCACCCAGCCGCGCGGCAGGTTGCGGCGCATCGCGCGCGCCTCGCGCCACGCCGCGAGCGCGCGCAGCCGCAGCTGCTCGCGCGGCGGCAGCGTCTCGCAGGCCTTGAACCGCTGCCAGGCGTCGGCGGGGGAGGTGCGGTAGAGCGCGGGGTCGGCGAGCCGCGCGCTATCCTCCTGGAACCACGCGAGCCTCCCGAGTGCCGCGAGCCGTTCCTCGAGGCGCGCGGCGAGCGGCAGCAGCCAGCGGACGTCCTCGCAGGCGTACTGTAGCTGCGCCGGCGACAGCGGCCGGCGCGTCCAGTCGGTGCGCGCCTGGCTCTTGTCGAGCGCGAGGCCGAGCTCGCTCGCGATCAGGTCGCCGTAGCCGACCTGGGCCGGCGCGCCGATCAGCGCCGCCGCGAGCTGTGTGTCGAGCACCGGGCCGAGCGGCGCGCCGGTCAGCGGCAGGAGCACCTCGATGTCCTGGCGCGCGGCGTGCAGCACCTTGACCTGCCCGGGCACGCCGAGGAGCGCCGCGAGCCGGCCGCGGTCGAGGCCGGCGAGCGGATCGACCAGCGTCACCTCGTCGGCGTCGGCGAGCTGCACGAACGCGAGCTCCGCGTAGTAGGTGCGCTCGCGCATGAACTCGGTGTCGAGCGCGATGCGCGGCGCGGCGGCGAGGCGCTCGGCGGCGCTCGCGAGCGCCTCGTCGCTGGTGATCGGGACTGGGTTCACGGCGGGTGGCGGACGGCGGGTTACAATCGAAGCCCCATTATGGAGGGCGCGGCGCCGCGATCCCAACCCGGTGCGTCGATGCAGGCACTTCTGAAGGTCTTCTGGGACATTGCGCTGTGGCGGCGCGGGCCGCGCGACCTGCCGCACTCCCGCACGCTGCTGGCCGTGTGCGCGTTCCTGTACCTGTCGACGAGCGTGCTCGAGGCCGAGCTCTTCGACGGGTCGGCGCTCGCGGTCGCCCGCGGGATCGCCGACCTCGTCTTCACGGTCGCGGTGTTCGCGCTGTGCCTCGTCCTCGGGCGCCGCAGCTACCGCCTGCCGCAGACGCTGACGGCGGTGCTCGGCACCGGCACCTTGCTCGCGATCCCGACGATCGGCGTCTGGCTGCTCGCCGGCGCCATCGGACCCGAGGGGCCGGTCGCGAGTGCGGTGAAGCTGCTGTTGCTGCCGCTCGTGGTCTGGGACCTGTGCGTCGTCGCGCACATCGTGCGCCAGGCGCTCGATGCGCCGCTCGTGGTCGGCGTCGCCGTCGCGACGACGTACTTCCTGCTCGATGTGCTGTTGCTCGAGCGGCTGGTGCCGGCGACGGTCAGCTGATGCACGTCCACATCCTCGGCATCTGCGGCACGTTCATGGGTGGCATCGCGGCGATCGCGCGCGAGGCCGGCCATGCCGTCACCGGCTCCGACCACAACGTCTACCCGCCGATGAGCACGCAGCTCGAGACGCTCGGCATCCGGCTGACCGAGGGCTGGGAACCCGCCCAGCTCGACGAGCGCCCCGACGTCGTGATCGTCGGCAACGCGCTGTCGCGCGGCAACCCGGTCATCGAGGCACTGCTGAACCGGGGACTGCCCTACACCTCGGGGCCCGAGTGGCTGGCGCGGCACGTGCTCGCCGGGCGCTGGGTGCTCGCGGTCGCGGGCACCCACGGCAAGACGACGACCTCGGGCCTGCTCGCCTGGATCCTCGAGCACGCGGGCCGTGCGCCCGGCTTCCTGGTCGGCGGCGTGCCCGGCAACTTCTCGGTGTCCGCGCGCCTCGGCAGCGCGCCGTACTTCGTCGTCGAGGCCGACGAGTACGACACCGCGTTCTTCGACAAGCGCGCCAAGTTCGTCCACTACCACCCGCAGACCGCGATCCTCAACAACCTCGAGTACGATCACGCCGACATCTACGCCGACGTCGCGGCGATCCGCTGGATGTTCCACCAGCTGGTGCGCACGGTCCCGGGCGAGGGCCGGCTGATCGTCAACGCCGACGACGCCGAGCTCGCGACCACGCTCAAGCTCGGCGCCTGGACGGTGCAGGAGCGCTTCGGGCGCTCGGGCGGCGCCCCGTGGCAGGTGCGCGCGCTGGCCGCCGACTGGTCGGAGTTCGAGGTCCTGCACGAGGGGCGCGCGCTCGGGCGCGCGCGCTGGCCGCTGATCGGGGCGCACAACGCGATGAACGCGCTCGCGGCGCTGCTCGCCGCGCGCCATGCCGGCGTCGCGCCCGCGGTCGCGCTCGAGGCGCTCGCGGAGTTTCGCAACGCGCGGCGGCGCATGGAGGAACGCGGCCGCGTGCGCGGCGTGACCGTCTACGACGACTTCGCGCACCATCCGACCGCGATCAGCGCGACACTCGAGGCACTGCGCAGCCGCGTCGGCGCGGCGCGCATCCTCGCGGTGCTCGAGCCGCGCTCGGCGACGATGCGCATGGGCGTGCACCGCGACACGCTGGCCGCCGCGCTCGGTGGCGCCGACCTCGCGTACCTGTACGCGCCCGCCGACCTCGGCTGGGACGCGGCCGCGGCGGTCGCGCCGCTTGGCGCGCGCGCGCGGGTGCTCACCGACGTCGATGCGCTCGCCGCCGCGGTCGCCGCCGAGGCGCGCGAGGGCGACCAGGTGCTCGTGATGAGCAACGGCGGGTTCGGCGGCCTGCACGGCAAGCTCCTCGTGCGCCTCGGATCCGGCCGGTGAGCGTGCGGACGCTGCCGCTCTTTCCGCTCGGCACGGTGCTGTTCCCGGGCGGGCCGCTGTCGCTGCGGATCTTCGAGCCGCGCTACGTCGACATGGTCGGCCGCTGCATGAAGGACGACAGCGGCTTCGCGGTCGTGATGATCGTCGAGGGCCGCGAGGCGGGCGGCGGTGCGCTGACGACGGCCGCGGTCGGAACCGAGGCGCGCATCGTCGACTTCCACCGCCTCGACGACGGCCTGCTCGGCCTCACCTGCCTCGGCCGCGGACGCCTGCGGGTGTCGCGCGCCTGGAGGCAGGACGACGGGCTGAACCTCGCCGAGGTCACCGCGCTGCCGCCGGATGCGGCGCTCGCGGTGCCGGACGACTGCGCGCACCTGACCGAGGCGCTGCGGCGCCTCTACCCCGAGCTCGGGCCGCTCTACGAGTGGGTCGAGCCGCAGTTCGACGACGCGGCGTGGGTCGGCAACCGCCTGGCCGAGCTCGCGCCGCTCGAGGACGCGGTCAAGCAGGGACTTCTCGAGCTCGAGGACCCGCTCGAGCGGCTGCGCTACCTGTCGCCGATGATCCGGCTGGAGCCGCCGCCCGCGACCAACGCCTGAGGCGCTACTCGAGGCGCCGCCAGGCGCGCAGGCGTCCGCGCAGCGCGAACGCGAGCAGCGTCAGGACGAGCGTCCAGGCCAGCACGAGCCAGCCGGTGTAGCCGTCGTCGCGGCTGACGAGCCAGGCGAGCGGCGCGTCGCCCTCGAGGCGGGTCGTGCCGACGGTCGCGCGCATGATCCACACCCAGCCCGCGTGCAGGCCGACGGCGGCCGCGATGCTCCCGGTCCACCGGGTCGCGAGGCCGAGCAGCACGCCGACCGCGAACAGCGACAGAAAGCGGTCGATGATCAGCGACGGGGTCGCGAAGTTGCGGACCGCGGCCGCGAGGAGCACGAGGCCGCTGTCCATGCGCACCGCCTCGTGCGGGATGCGCACCGAGCCGAGGAAGTGCAGCGCGGCGAACAGCGCCGCGACCAGCACGATCGCGAGCAGCGGGCGCCGCAGGTCGTGGATCACCGCGCCCTGCATCAAGCCGCGGAAGAACGTCTCCTCGATGAATCCGACCGCGAGCCCCGACAGCAGCCCGGCGAGCAGCGCCCTGCCGACGGTGCCGAGCGCCAGATCCGCCGGCGGCACGCGCAGGCCGAGCGCGAGCATCGAGACCGTCACCGGCAGCATCGTCGCGAGGCCGGTGACGAGCCCGAGGCCGAACTGCCTGAGCCAGCGCGGGCGCGGCGCGCCGTAGCCCCAGTCGCGCCGCGTCGTGAGCCCAAGGTGACGCACGATCCAGACGAGCGCGAGCGGCAGCAGCACGAACTCCCAGAGCCTTGCGCCGATCTTGTCGAACCACCACGCTGGCACGAGCGGGTGAACGAACAGATACGCAGGATAGGCGAGCGCGGCCGCGACGATCAGCGTCGCGGCGATCGCTGCGAGGAACAGGGCGAAGGCGCGCATGCTTCGAAGTTACGCGCGGCCCGCGCCGTCGACAACCGCTACGCAGCGTGCGCCGGCGCCGCACGCAGCGGCAGCGTCGCGAACGCCTCGCACACCGCCGCCGCGCTCAGGTTCTCGAGCGGCCCCGGCGGATCGGCACGCACGATGCAGGTCGCGGCGCCGGCGGCGCCACGCGGGCGATACAGCGCCGGGTCCGCCGCGCCGAACAACACGACGAGCGGGACGCCCACCGCCGCCGCCGCGTGCGCGGGCCCGGTGTCGACGCTGACCATCCCCGCGGTGCGCTCGAGCAGTGCCATCAGCCGCGGCACCGGCAGGTCGGCCGCGACGTTGAGCACGCGCGCGGCGCGGGCGTGGCGGCGGATGTCCTCATTGAGCGCGTGCTCGCTCGGCACCCCGAGCAGCAGGATCGCGTGCTCGGGGCAGCGCGCCGCCATCGCGTCGATGACGGCGCCCCAGCGCTCCTCGGGCCAGTACTTCGTGTTGGTCGTGCGGCGGCGGTCACCGCGGCGCATCGTGCGCTTGTTGCCCGCCTGCACGGCGAGCAGCGGCCGGTCGGCGATGCCGAGCGTTGCGAGCCAGGCGGCGGCCTCACGGCGGCCCGGATCGCCCACCTCGATCACGCAGCCCTCGACCGGGTGGCGCGCCGGCGCGGGCGGCGCCTCCACAAGCGCCTTCGGCAGCACCGCCGCGACGCGCCAGAACCACTCGAGGTAGTGCTCGCCGGGAAGCCGCGGGTGGGCTTCGACGTCGACGATCCACTCCTCGCCGATGCCGCCGCGGGTCAGCAGCCGCCGGCCGATGGCGCCGGGATCGAGGAACCACGTGGGGCCGGCGCCGCGCTCGCGAAGCGCGCGCACCAGGTGCCACTGGTCGGGGCTGATCGGATAGGGGCGCCGGCGGCTCTTGACGAGGTAGAGCCGGCCGACCCCGGGCTGGCCCTCGAGCAGCGGCCGCGTCCAGCCGCCCGAGGAGACGATGTCGATGTCGCTGCCGAAGCGCGCCGCCAGCTCGCGGATCAGCGGCGTCAGCAGCACCATGTCGCCGAATGCGCCACAGCGCATCACGAGCGGGCGGGCGGCCATCGGCGGCTCAGCGGCTGAGCGCGGCGAACGCGCGGCGCGCCGCCGCGAGCGTCGCCTCGATCTCCGCGGCGCCGTGCGCGGCCGAGACGAAGCCGGCCTCGAACGCCGACGGCGCGAGGTAGACGCCCTCGGCGAGCATCGCGTGGAAGAAGCGCTTGAAGCGCTCGACGTCGCAGCGCGTCGCCTGCACGAAGCTCGTGACCCGCGCCGCGTCGGTGAAGAAGATCCCGAACATGCCCGGTACGTGGTTGGTCGCGAGCGGCACCTTCGCCGCGCGCGCCGCGGCGGCGAGGCCTTCGACGAGCGCCGTCGTCGTGGCGGCGAGCCGCTCGTGAAAGCCGGGCGCGGCGACGAGCTTCAGCGTCTCGAGGCCCGCGGCCATCGCGACCGGGTTGCCCGACAGCGTGCCCGCCTGGTACACGGGGCCGAGCGGGGCGATGCGCTCCATGATGTCGCGCCGGCCGCCGAAGGCGCCGACCGGCATGCCGCCGCCGATGATCTTGCCGAGCGTCGTGAGGTCCGGGCGGATGCCGTACTTCGCCTGCGCGCCGCCGAGCGCGACCCGAAAGCCGGTCATGACCTCGTCGAAGATCAGCACCGCGCCGTGGCGCGTGCACTCCTCGCGCAGGCACTCGAGAAAGCCCGGCTCCGGCGGAATGCAGTTCATGTTGCCGGCCACGGGCTCGACGATGACGCAGGCGATCTCGCCGCCGCAGGCGCGAAACGCATCGCGCACCTGGCCGGCGTCGTTGTAGCTCAGGGTCAGCGTGTGCGCGGCCATCGCCGCCGGCACCCCCGGGGACGTCGGCACGCCGAGCGTCAGCAGCCCCGAGCCCGCCTTGACGAGCAGCGAGTCCGAGTGACCGTGGTAGCAGCCCTCGAACTTGATGATCTTGTCGCGGCCGGTGTAGCCGCGCGCGAGGCGGATCGCGCTCATCGTCGCCTCGGTCCCCGAGCTCACCATGCGCACGAGCTCGATCGACGGCACGAGCGCGCAGACCGTGCGCGCGACCTCGGTCTCGATCGCGGTCGGCGCGCCGAACGAGAGCCCGTCGGCGGCCGTCGTCTGCACCGCGCGGATCACCGCGGGATGCGCGTGGCCGAGGATCGCCGGCCCCCAGGAGCCGACGTAGTCGACGTAGCGCGTGCCCTCGGCCGACCACACGTGGGGCCCGTGCGCCTTCGCGAAGAAGATCGGCTCGCCGCCGACGCCCCGGAACGCGCGCACCGGCGAGTTCACGCCGCCCGGGATGTACCGGCAGGCTTCCTGATAAAGTTCGTGTGAGCTGGCCACGGGGACCTCCTGGCGGGAGTGTACGGCGCGGCGCGTGGGGACGGTACCGGTCGGATGAAGCGATGAACAAAGAGATGAATGAGGGGCTGAAGACGTGGATCTGCGTGATCTGCGGCCACGTCTACGACGAGGCCGAGGGCGATCCGCAGCGCGGGATTCCGCCGGGTACGCGCTGGAGCGACGTGCCGGCCGACTGGAGCTGCCCCGACTGCGGGGCGAGCAAAGACGACTTCGAGATGGTCGAGCTCTAGCCCGCGCGCACGCGCGGCAGCGCCTGCTGCTGCGCCGACTCGACCCACACGACCGCGGTCTCGACGCGGCCGTCGGCGTGCAGCTCGAGCCAGCGATAGCCGGGCGGGCGCTGGTCGATCACGAAGGTGTCCGAGCCGGGCTTGAACTGCGCGCAGGTCGAGGGCGTCGACAGCAGCCGCACGCCGCGCCGCTCGCCTTCGAAGGCCTGGTGCACGTGCCCCCACAGCAGCGCGCGCACGTGCGCGTGGCGGTCGAGTACCTCGAACAGCGCCGCGCCGTTGTCGAGCCCGACGGTGTCGAGCCAGCGGCTGCCCGCCGGCGTCGGGTGGTGGTGCAGCGTCACGAGCGCGTGCTTGTCGGCGTTCGCGGCCAGCGTGTCGTCGAGGCGCGCGAGTTCGCCCGCGCTCAGGCGGCCGGCCGCCATGCCGTGCTGGTAGGAGTCGAGCATCACGAGCAGCCACTCGCCGTGGCGCGCGCTGCCGCACAGCTGGAACGGGCGCGCCGCGAGCGCCTCGCGCATCGGCGCGGGCTCATCGTGATTGCCGGGCAGGCAGTACACCGGGACCTTGGACTCGCCGAACAGGCGGCGCACGTGCGCGTAGCCGGTGGGGTCGTCCTGCACCAGATCGCCGGTGAGCAGCAGCGCATCCCACGCCGCCTCGCGCGCCTGCGCCGTGGCGAGCGCAGCCTCCAGCGCCGGCAGCGTCGCGATGCCGCGCAGACGACCGTCCGCCGCGCCATAGAGGTGCAGGTCGGTGAACTGGACGACGCGGATCGGCGGGCTCACAGGCATTCCGTGACGTAAGTCCGTTCGGCGCAGGGCGCGGATGAAAGCCAGCATAACAAGGGGCCTCTCGGCCCAAGGGTGAACCCCGTCAAGCCGTGTCAGCTCCCCGGATGATGCGGCGCACAGATACCGATTCGACGCCGCGGCCGCGCGGCGGTTCCGCCACAAAACTGTCCGCGGGCCGCGACACGGGCCGGCAGCGCGCCCGGCCCCGTGCGCGGCCGCGCGCTTCTTAATAGCGGTAGTGCTCGGCCTTGTACGGACCCTCGACGGGAACGCCGATGTAGGCCGCCTGCTCGGCGGTGAGCCGCGTCAGGTCCGCGCCGATCTTCTTCAGGTGCAGGCGCGCGACGTGCTCGTCGAGCTGCTTCGGCAGCGTGTAGACCTTCTTCGCATAGCGCGCGTTGTGCACCCAGAGCTCGATCTGCGCGAGCGTCTGGTTCGAGAACGAGTTCGACATCACGAACGACGGGTGCCCGGTGCCGCAGCCGAGGTTCACGAGCCGGCCCTTGGCGAGCACGATGATGCGCTTGCCGTCCGGGAACACGACGTGGTCGACCTGCGGCTTGATCTCCTCCCAGCGGCACTTGCCGAGGCTCGCGATGTCGATCTCCGAGTCGAAGTGGCCGATGTTGCAGACGATCGCGTTGTGCTTCATGCGCTGCATGTGGTCGAAGGCGATGACCCGCAGGTTGCCGGTCGCGGTGACGAAGATGTCGGCCTTGTCGGCCGCGTAGTCCATCGTCACGACCCGATAGCCGTCCATCGCCGCCTGCAGCGCGCAGATCGGGTCGATCTCGGTGACCCAGACCTGCGCCGACAGCGCCTTCAGCGCCTCGGCGCTGCCCTTGCCGACGTCGCCGTAGCCGGCGACCACGGCGATCTTGCCGGCGATCATGACGTCGGTGGCGCGCTTGATCGCGTCGACCAGCGACTCGCGGCAGCCGTAGAGGTTGTCGAACTTCGACTTCGTGACCGAGTCGTTGACGTTGATCGCCGGGAACAGCAGCCGCCCTTCCTTCTGCATCTGGTAGAGGCGGTGCACGCCGGTGGTCGTCTCCTCGGTGACGCCGCGGATCTGCTTGGCGATCGCGGCGTAGTAGCCGGGCTTCGCCTTCAGGCGCTTCGCGATCGCGGCGTAGAGCGCCTCCTCCTCCTCGTTGGTGGGCCTGGCGATCACCGAGGCGTCCGATTCCGCCTTGAGGCCCAGGTGCACCAGCAAGGTCGCGTCGCCGCCGTCGTCGAGGATCATGTTCGGCGTGCCGCCGTCGGCCCAATCGAAGATCCGGTGCGTGAACTCCCAGTACTCGGCGAGCGACTCGCCCTTGTAGGCGAACACCGGCGTCCCGGCCTCGACGATCGCGGCGGCCGCATGATCCTGGGTCGAGAAGATGTTGCACGAGGCCCAGCGCACGTCGGCGCCGAGCGCCTTCAGGGTCTCGATCAGGACCGCGGTCTGGATCGTCATGTGCAGGGAACCGGCGACGCGCGCGCCGGCGAGCGGCTGGCGCGCGGCGTACTCCTCGCGCACCGCCATGAGCCCGGGCATCTCGGTCTCGGCGATCGCGATTTCCTTGCGGCCCCACTCGGCGAGCTTGAGGTCGGCGACGTGGAAGTCGTTCTTCAGCTTGATTGCAGCGCTCATTCGTTCTCTCCTCAGAGAAGGAATGGGCGCCGTTGTCGGTCGGCCGCCCGTCGAGCCTGACGAGGCGCCGGGCGTTCCGCCGGCGCTCGCTGCAGCGCCCCTCGACGGGCGTAGGGAAGGGTTGCCTACCGCTTCGCGTCCGCCTTCAGCTCGCGCGCCTTGTCGGTGCGCTCCCAGCTGAACTCGTGCTCGGTGCGGCCGAAGTGGCCGTAGGCGGCGGTCGCCTCGTAGACCGGGCGCGCGAGGTCGAGCATCTGGCGCAGCCCGTACGGGGTCAGATCGAAGTGCCGCAGGACGAGCTTGGTGAGCTTGTCGCGGGAGAGCTTGCCGGTGTCGAAGGTCTCGACCATCACCGAGGTGGGCTCGGCGACGCCGATCGCGTAGGACACCTGCACCTCGCAGCGTTCGGCGAGGCCGGCGGCGACGATGTTCTTCGCGACATAACGCGCCGCGTACGCCGCCGAGCGGTCGACTTTGGACGGGTCCTTGCCGGAGAACGCGCCGCCGCCGTGGCGCGCGAAGCCGCCGTAGGTGTCGACGATGATCTTGCGCCCGGTGAGACCGCAGTCGCCGACCGGGCCGCCGATGACGAACTTGCCGGTCGGGTTGATGTGGAACTTCGTGTGCTTGCCGATCCAGCGCTTCGGCAGCACCGGCAGGATGATCTCCTCCATCACCGCCTCGCGCAGCTTGCGCTGGCCGACGTCGGGCGCGTGCTGCGTCGAGAGCACGACCGCCTCGATGCCGACCGGGCGGTTGTGCTCGTAGCGGAAGGTGATCTGGCTCTTGGCGTCGGGACGCAGCCACGGCAGCTTGCGCCCGCGGCGCACCTCGGCCTGGCGCTTGACGAGCCGGTGCGCGTAGGTGATCGGCGCCGGCATCAGCACGTCGGTCTCGTTGGTCGCGTAACCGAACATCAGGCCCTGGTCGCCCGCGCCCTGCTTGCGCGGGTTCTTGCGGTCGACGCCCTGGGCGATGTCGGGCGACTGCTTGCCGATGATGTTGATGACCGCGCAGCTCGCGCCGTCGAAGCCCATGTCGGAGTCGTCGTAACCGATCCTGAGCACCGTCTTGCGCACCAGCGCCTCGAGGTCGATCCACGCGCTCGTCGTGATCTCGCCGGCGACGATGACGCAGCCGGTCTTGACGAGCGTCTCGCAGGCGACACGGGCGCGCTTGTCCTCGGCGATGATCGCATCGAGCACGGCGTCCGAGATCTGGTCGGCGACCTTGTCCGGGTGGCCTTCGGACACCGATTCGGAGGTGAAGAGGTAGCTGCTGCTGCTGGACGCCATTCGGACCACGAGCGCCGCGCGGCGCCTCCTGCACTGTAACCATTCAAGTATACCAAGAGCTCCCTGGGGCGTTGCCCCTGCCCGGTCGGTGTTGGACAATGTCGGGCTTCCCTGACCTCTCATGGAATCGCCGATGCCAGACCGCCGGCAGCTCGCCAACGCCCTTCGCGCCCTCAGCATGGACGCCGTCCAGCAGGCGAACTCCGGCCACCCCGGCATGCCGATGGGCATGGCTGACATCGCCGAGGTGCTGTGGAACGACTTCCTGAAACACAATCCGGGTAATCCGGCGTGGTTCGATCGCGACCGCTTCGTGCTCTCCAACGGCCACGGCTCGATGCTGCTGTACTCGCTGCTGCACCTGACGGGCTACCCGCTCGCGCTCGGCGAGCTCAAGCGCTTTCGCCAGCTCGGCTCGCACACCCCCGGTCACCCGGAGCGCGATCCGAAGCTCGGCATCGAGACCACGACCGGCCCGCTCGGCCAGGGGCTCGCGAACGCGGTCGGCATGGCGCTCGCCGAACGGATGCTGGGCGCGACGTTCAACCGGCCGGGCTTCACGCTGGTCGACCACCACACCTACGTGTTCCTCGGCGACGGCTGCCTGATGGAGGGCATCTCGCACGAGGCCAGCTCGCTCGCCGGGACGCTCGGCCTCGGCAAGCTGATCTGCTTCTACGACGACAACGGCATCTCGATCGACGGCCACGTGCAGGGCTGGTTCACCGACGACACGCCCAAGCGCTTCGAGGCCTACGGCTGGCAGGTGATCCGCGCCGTCGACGGCCACGATTCCGACGCGATCCTGCGGGCGGTCCGCAGGGCGCGGCGCGAGACCACGAAGCCGACGCTGATCTGCTGCAAGACGATCATCGGCTACGGCGCGCCCAACAAGCAGGGCACCGAGGCGACGCACGGCGCGGCGCTCGGCGCCGACGAGGTCGCCGCGGCGCGCGCGACGCTCGGCTGGCCTTACCCGCCGTTTGAGGTCCCGGACGAGATCCGCAAGGGCTGGGACGCGCGCGCGCGCGGCAAGCGTGCCGAGGCGAAGTGGCAGAAGCTCTTCAACGAGTACCGGACGGCGTACCCGGCGCTCGCCGCCGAGTTCGAGCGGCGCGTGCGCGGCGACCTGCCGGCCGACTGGGCCGAGTTCGCGCACACCACGCTCGTGTCCGTACAGGCGCAGGGCGGCGCGGTCGCGACCCGGCAGTCCTCGCAGGCGGCGCTGAACGCGTTCGCGCCGAAGCTGCCGGAACTCGTTGGCGGCTCGGCCGACCTGACGGGCTCGAACAACACCTGGCTGAAGTCTTCCAGGGGAATCACGCGCAGCGACGCGAGCGGCAACTACCTCTGGTACGGCGTGCGCGAGTTCGGCATGTCGGCGATGATCAACGGGATCGCGCTGCACGGCGGTCTGACGCCCTACGGCGGCACGTTCCTCGTGTTCTCGGACTACGCGCGCAACGCCGTGCGGATGGCGGCGCTGATGCAGGTGCCGTCGATCTTCGTCTGGTCGCACGACTCGATCGGCCTCGGCGAGGACGGGCCGACGCACCAGCCGATCGAGCACCTGGCATCGCTGCGGCTGATCCCGAACCTGACGCTGTGGCGCCCGTGCGATGACGTCGAGGCGCACGTGGCGTGGATCGACGCCCTCGAGCGGCGCGACGGCCCGACGGGGCTGGTGCTGACGCGCCAGGCGGTGCCGCACCAGGCGCGCAGCGCCGAGCAGCTCGCCGCCGTGCGCCGCGGCGGCTACGTGCTCGTCGAGTGCGACGGCGCGCCGGAACTCGTGCTGCTGGCGACGGGCTCCGAGGTCCAGCTCGCGGTCGAGGCGGCGCGCGCGCTCACCGGGCGCGGCCGGCGCGTCCGGGTCGTGTCGCTGCCGTCGACCGAGCGCTTCGACGCGCAGCCCGCCGACTACCGTGCGAGCGTGCTGCCGCACGGCGTGCCGCGCGTCGCGGTCGAGGCCGGGGTGCGCGACTACTGGTGCCGCTACACGGCGAACCGCGAGTGGGTGGTCGGCATCGACACCTTCGGCGCCTCGGCCCCGGCCAAGGACCTGTTCAAGCACTTTGCCGTGACCACCGACCACCTCGTCGCGGTCGCGACCCAGGCACTCGGCGGCTGACGCCGCGTCATTCGCTGTTAGGAGAGGACCCGAGCATGGCCATCAAGGTAGGAATCAACGGCTACGGCCGCATCGGCCGCAACGTGCTGCGCGCGCTGTACGAGGGCAAGCGCACCGGCGAGATCCAGATCGTCGCCATCAACGATCTCGGTGATGCGAACACCAACGCGCACCTGACGCGCTTCGACACCGCGCACGGCCGATTCCCGGGCCAGGTCAGCGTCGACGGCGACTCGATGCTCGTCAACGGCGACAAGATCCGCGTGTTCGCCGAGCGGGATCCGGCGAAGCTGCCGTGGGGCCAGCTCGGCGTCGAGTACGTGCTCGAATGCACGGGCCTGTTCGCGACCAAGGACAAGGCTGCCAAGCACCTCGAGGGCGGTGCCAGAAAGGTCGTGATCTCGGCGCCCGCCGAGGGCGCGGTCGACGCGACCATCGTCTACGGCGTCAACCACGGCGTGCTGAAGCGCGAGATGACCGTGATCTCGAACGCCTCGTGCACGACCAACTGCCTCGCGCCGCTCGTGAAGCCGCTGCACGACGCGATCGGCGTGGTCGCCGGCATCATGACGACGGTGCACGCCTACACGAACGACCAGGTGCTGACCGACGTGTTCCACAAGGACCTGCGGCGCGCACGCTCGGCGACGATGTCGATGATCCCGACCAAGACCGGCGCCGCGGCGGCGGTCGGTCTCGTGCTCCCGGAGCTGAAGGGCAAGCTCGACGGTTTCGCGGTGCGCGTGCCGACGATCAACGTCTCGCTCGTGGACCTCACGTTCACCGCCAAGCGCGCGACCTCGGCCGAGGAGATCAACAAGCTGATGCGCGCCGCCGCCGACGGTCCGCTGAAGGGCGTGCTCGCCTACAACGATCAGCCGCTGGTGTCGGTCGACTTCAACCACGACCCGGCGTCCTCGACCTACGACTCGACGCTGACCAAGGTCATCGACGGCACGCTGGTCAAGGTCTGCGCCTGGTACGACAACGAGTGGGGCTTCTCGAACCGCATGCTCGACACGACGCTCGCCTGGAGCCGCGCGAAATGATGGCGCCGGCCGCCGGCGACGCGCCGGGGGGCGTCTCGACGCGCGTCGTGCGCATGCAGGACGTGAA
>DATKOR010000008.1:0-36084 GCA_035524495.1 Steroidobacteraceae bacterium | reverse complement strand
ACGATGACCCCGACGGCGACGTCGCTGCTGGATCACCTGCCGCTGCACGCGGGCGACCTCGAGCAGCGCAAGGAGCTGGCCGGCTTCACCGAGGCCGACGCCACGCGGCTCGCGGCCGCCTGGCACGCGCTCGAGCCGGTCGTCGACGGGCTCGCCGCCGACTACGTCGCGCGACTGCGCGCGACCCCCGGAATCGGCCCGCAGCTCGCGGCGTTCGTCAGCCCGGCCGCGATGAAGCGCAACGTCGTGCGCTTCGTGTCCCAGCTCTTTGGCGGCCGCTACCAAGGCGACTACGCGAGCACGCGCCTGCAGCTTGGCTTCGCGCACCGCCGCGTGGGACTCGAGGCGCGCTTCTTCCTCGCGGCGCTGCACCGCCTGCACGTGGAGCTACGCCGCCTGCTCGGCAGCCGACTCGCCGATCCGGTCGAGGCGGCGCGCACCGCCGCCGCGCTCGAGCGGCTGCTGCTCTTGGACCAGTCGCTGATCTTCGATGCCTACGAGCACCGGCTCGCGGCCGAGGCGCGGCGCGAGCATCAGCGCGCGCTCAGCTACGCCGGCCGGCTCGAGCGCGAGGTGGCCGCGCGCACCGCCGAGCTCGAGCGGCTGTCGCGCACCGACCCGCTGACTGCGCTTCACAACCGGCGCGCGCTGCGCGCCGAGCTTGACCGCGAGCTCAACCGCGCGCGCCGCCAGTCGCGGCCGCTCTCGGCGCTCTACATCGACGTCGACGACTTCAAGCGCCTGAACGACCGCGAAGGACACGCCCGCGGTGACGAGGCGCTGGTCGCCGTTGCACGCGCCCTGACCGACACGCTGCGCACCGTCGACGTCGCGGCGCGACTCGGCGGCGACGAGTTCTGCGTGCTGCTCCCCGACACCGACCGCGCGCATGCGCTGATCGTCGCCGGGCGCCTCGCGGACGCGGTGCGCGCACGCTGCCCGCTGACCGTCAGCGTCGGTGCGGCCACCCTCGAGGACGGCGATGCCGCCGACCCCGAGGCGCTGCTGCGGCGGGCCGACGCCGAGATGTATCGCAACAAGCGCCGCGCCCCGCCGGCACCCGTCCCGCTGCGCCCGACCGGCTGAGCTAGAATCCCGGCCTGCGGAAATCCACGAGGCGGTGCCAGGGTCCGGCGCGTTCAATGCCGCGGCTGAGCGCACCAGCACCACTAGGGGGACGACGCGGCGAACCGCGTCGTACGGCCGATGATTGCGACCCGGTTCTCGCTGCTGCTGGCACTGTCGTTGTGCCTCCCGGCCGCCGCGCGCGCGGCGCCCGCCCCCGACACCGCCGGCGAGCCGACGCTCGGCGACGTGGTCGTCACGGCGCAGAAGGAGAGCCAGGCCCTCACCAAGGCGGCGGCCGCGATCACGGTGGTTCCCGGCGATGAGCTGAAGAGCGGCGGGCTCGACAACGTGCGCGACGTCGCGCCGCGGATCCCCTCGGTGCGCTTCCAGCAGGAGTCGGCCTCGACGGAGATCTACATCCGCGGCGTCGGCTCGACGCTCGACGTCCCGATGGTCGAGCCGCCGACGGTCTTCAACCTCAATGGAATCTCCCTGCCGCGCGAGGTCGCAGCACTCAGCCTGTTCGACGTGAACCAGCTCGAGGTCCTGCCGGGTCCGCAGGGCACGCTGTACGGACGCGGCTCGCTCGGCGGCACCGTCAACACGACGCTCAACCGTCCCGGCGACAGCCCGGGCGGGCGGGCCGTGCTTGAGGCCGGCAACTATGACCTGATGCACCTCGCCTACCTGCAGGACCTGCCGGCGCTCGACACGCTGCAGGTGCGCGCCGGCGGCAACTGGTATCGCCACTCGGGCTACGAGACGAGCGGCGCCGACTCCGCCGACGATCGCGCGCTCGAGCTCGCCGCACTCTGGAAACCGGACCCATCGCTGTCGGTCTACCTGTGGGCACTCTACGAGCACAAGGGCGGCGACGCCGCGAACCTCGTCAACAAGGGCAGCGCCACCGATCCCTACAGCCAGGCGTTCCTGCACGCCGATCCCTGGGACGACACCCGCCCGGCGGCGCTTGCGCCGCTCGGTGCGATCGAGGCGCTGCCGCGGAACTGGCGAACCGCGCTGATCGGCGGCGAGCTCCGCTGGGACCTGGGCGCCGTGCAGCTGACCTACCTGCCGTCGTGGACCGACTGCGACTGGCACCAGGGCTACTTCATCGGCTCCAAGCCCTCCGACTTCGGCGAGTCGATACGCCAGACGACGCACGAGCTGAGGCTCGCCGGCGGCGACGACGGGCGCGCCAAGTGGCTCGCGGGCCTCTACTACTACCGCCTCGAGACCAGCGGCCAGCTGTTCATCCAGGTCGCGCCCGGCGTGTGGTTCGACGCGAGCGACGTTCGCGACCACCGCCTCGAGGGAACCTCGGCCTTCGGCCAGGTCACCGTGACGGTCGCCGAGGGACTGCGCCTCGTCGCCGGCGGACGCGCCTCGTTCGATCACCGGACGGCGGACGGCTTCGAGCCTGGCGTCACCTTCTCTCTCGACCCGGCGGCTGTCGCGAACCCGCGCTTCGCCAACGACGATCGCTGGAACCACGTCGACTGGAAACTGAGCGCCGAGCACGACCTCGGGGCGCACGGGCTGGCCTACGCGACGGTCCAGACGGCGTTCCAGCCGGGCACCTTCGACTCGTTCCCGAACGCGACCACGGAGCCCTCGAACCTGCTCGCGATCGCCGCGGGCCTCAAGGCGACGTTGCTCGACGAGCGATTGCGGCTCAGCGACGAGCTCTTCGAGTACCACTACCGCGACCTCCTGGTGCAGGCCTTCGACGCCGGCACCGGCGCGCTCAGGCTCACGAACGCGCAGCGCGTGCTGATTCGCGGCGACCAGCTCGACGTCGCATGGCGCGTGCTGCCGCCGCTCGACGCGACGCTCGCCATCGGCTACCTGCACGCCCGCAACGAGCGCTTCGAAATCGCGGCCGGCAACTTCGACGGGCTGCAGCTGCAGAATGCGCCGGACTGGACCGTCAATCTCGGGCTCGCCTACCGCGCGGCGTTCGGCTCTGGCGCGCAGCTCACGACCGCGCTGCACGAGCGCTACGAGGACGCGTTCTGGGGCGACTTCCTGCACTCGCCGGGCCTGCGCCAGGCCGCGACGACGCGCAGCGACCTGTCGATCACCTGGCGCGCGGCCGCCGGCGGCTATTCGCTCGCGCTGTGGTGCCGCAACCTCGAGAACAAGGCGGTACAGGCGGCCGCGGCCACCGCCAACGATCCCGGCCCGGGCAACACCTTCCTCGAGGCGCCGCGCACCTTCGGGCTGACGCTGACCCTCTCGCTCTGAGGCGCGCTACGGCGCGCGCCCGGGTCCCTTGACGACGGTGCCGCCCTTCATCACGAACGCGACCGACTGCAGGCGCGTGACGTCGGCGAGCGGATCGCCGACGACTCCGATCAGGTCGCCGTAGCGCCCGACGGCGACCGCGCCGACGTCGCTCGAGCGCCCGAGCGCCTCGGCCGCCGTGACGGTCGCCGCGCGGATCGCCTGCATCGGCGTCATCCCCCACTGCACCATCGTCGCGAACTGGTGGGCGTTGTCGCCGTTGGGGTAGACGCCGCCGTCGGTGCCGAAGATCATCCTGACGCCGGCCGCGGTCGCCGCCTTGAACGCCTCGCGCTGCTTGCGGCCGACCTCGCGCTCCTTGTCGAGCGACTCTTTGAACATGCCGTTCTTCTCGCCCTCGGCGAGGATGTAGTCGTCGTCGTAGATGTCCATCGAGAAATAGGTCCCGTGCTGGCGCGCGAGCGCGATCGCCTCGGCATCGGCGAGACTCGCGTGCTCGATCGTGTCGACGCCGGCGCGGATCGCGTCCTTGATGCCGCTCGCGCCGTGCGCGTGCACGGCGACCCTCAGCCCGAGCTGGTGCGCCTCGTCGACGAGCGCCGTCATCTCGGCGAGCGTGTACTGCTGGCCGCCGACCGTGTCGCCCTTCGAGAGCACGCCGCCGGTGCCGCAGAACTTGATGACCTCGGCGCCGTACTTGTGCAGCCGGCGCACCGTCGCGCGGATCGCGTCCGGCCCGTCGGCCACCGCCGGCGTCGTGGCATGGATCGACGGCGGCAGCTCCGTATGGTCGCAGTGCCCGCCGGTCGCGCCGATCGCGTAGGTCGCCGGCACGATCCGCGGCCCGATGACGTAGCCGTCCTCGATGCCCTGCTTGATCGCGACGTCGTCGAAGTTCGCGGAGCCGACGTTCCTGACCGTGGTGAATCCTGCCTCGAGCGTGCGGCGCGCGTTCGCGACGCCGACGACCGTCCAGAAGTTGTCGGTGCGCTCGAGGCGCTTGTAGCCCGAGAAGCGCGGATCGACGGTCAGGTGCACGTGCATGTCGATGAGCCCCGGCAGCAGCGTCATGCCGGGAAGGTCGACGCGGTGCGCGCCGGCCGCAACGGCCGCGCCCTGCGTCTCGATCGCGCTGATCCGGCCGTCGGTGATCGTGACCTGCGGCCGGTCGACGACCCGGCTGGCCAGCACGTCGACGAGGTGATCGGCGGTCACGACGACGGTGTCGGCCGCGGCGAGCGGGGCGGCGAAGCACATTAGCGCAATGGCGAAGACGCGGGGCATGGCGGCTCCTTGGGGCTACGGGGCGGCGGTCGACGAAGACGTTCGTGCGGCGAGCCCGGCGACGACGCGATCGAGCACCGCGACCAGCGTCGCGGGCTCCTGGGCACCGGAGACGGCCCAGTGCCCGGCGAACACGAAGAACGGCACGCCGTGGATGCCGAGCTCCGCCGCCGTGCGTTCCTCGACGGCGATCGCCGCGAGCGTCGCGGGCGAGCTGAGGCCCTCGCGCACGGCCGCAGCATCGAGGCCCGCGGCGCGGCCGAGCTCCACGAGCACCTCGGGGTCGCCGATGTCCTGGCCGTCCTCGAAGTACGCGCGAAACAGCGCATCGATCATGTCGGCCTGCCGCTCACCGGCCAGCTGCGCGAGTGCGTGCGCGCGGCGGGTGTTCGGCATGCGGCGCGCGGCCGCGAACCGGAACTCGATGCCGACGTCCCGGCCGAGCGCCTCGAGCCGCTCGTGCGCCTCGCGCAGGCGCGAGGGATCGCCGAATTTTTGTGCCAGGTACTGCGCGCGATCGACGCCCTCGACCGGCAGCTCCGGGTTCAGCTCGAAGGCCCGGAACCGCAGCTCGACCGTCAGCGACGGCCGGGCGCCGAGCGCAGCCTCGAGCCGCCGCTTGCCGAGGTAGCACCACGGGCAGACGACGTCGGAGTAGATCTCGATCGGCAGCGGGGAGGCCACCCGCGAAGCCTACCGGATCCGGGCAGAGCCGGCGCCGCTCGGGCAGAATCGGGCCCCGAACGGAGCGTCACATGGCCCGGCGAATCGCGTACTCGCTCGTCTTCGTCCTGATCGCTGTCGCGGCGGCACTCGCGGCCGGCGTCTATGTCCACCGGTCGCGGCAGCTGATCGTCAGTCCCGCCCCGGCGCTTGCGCTCGACACTGCGGCCGCGGCCGGGCGACTCGCCGGCGCCGTGCGCCTTCGGACGATCTCGTTCGAGGCCCCGTCGGATGAGAGCCACGCCGAGCTCCTGAAGCTGCACGGCTATCTGGAGGGGTGTTTTCCGCAGGCCCACCGGGCGCTGAAGCGCGAGAAGGTCGGCAGCTACAGCCTGCTGTACACCTGGGAGGGGACCGATCCCGCGGCCCGGCCGATCCTGTTGATGGCCCACCAGGACGTCGTGCCGATCGCCCCGGGCAGCGAGCGCGACTGGCACGCCGACCCCTTCGGTGGCGAGATCAGGGACGGTTTCATCTGGGGCCGCGGGACCTGGGACGACAAGGGGAGCCTGATGGCGATCCTCGAGGCCGCCGAGGCGCTGACGACGGCCGGGTTCCGGCCTCGGCGCACCGTCTACCTCGCGTTCGGCCACGACGAGGAGAACGGCGGCCAGGACGGCGCGCGGGCGATCGCGACGCTGCTCGCCGCGCGCGGCGTGCACCTCGACTTCGTGCTCGACGAGGGCCAGCTGATCACCGACGGGATCCTGCCGGGCCTCGCGCAGCCGGCGGCGCTGATCGGGGTCGCGGAGAAGGGCTCGCTGACGCTCTCGATCACGGACCGCGAGGCGCCGGGCCATTCGTCGATGCCGGGCGCGAGGTCCGCGATCGGCGCCGTCGCCGCTGCGCTCACGAAGCTCGAGCACGCGCCGCTGCCGGCCCACCTCGAGGGCGTGCCGGCCGAGCTCCTCGAGACGCTGGCGCCCGAGATGGGCGGCGCGCGGCGCGTCGTGCTCTCGAACCTGTGGCTGTTCGGCCCGCTGGTGCGCCGCGAGCTCGAGCGCGCGCCGGCGACGAACGCGGTGCTGCGCACGACGACGGCACTGACCGTGGTCCGCGGCGGCAACAAGAGCAACGTGCTGCCGGGCGAGGCTGCGGCGATCGTCAACTTCCGCCTGCTGCCGGGCGACTCGATCGCGCGCGTCGTGGCGCACGCGCGCCGCAGCATCCACGACGATCGCATCTCGATCGAGGTGCAGCCGGGCGCGACCGAGGCCTCGCCGATCGCGACGCGCGAGTCGGCCTCCTATCGGCTGATCAACCGGACGATCCGCGAGTTGTTCCCGGACACCGTGGTGGCGCCGGGCCTCGTGGTCGGGGCGACTGACTCGCGGCACTTCGCCGCGCTCGCCGACAGCGTCTATCGCTTTGCGCCGGTGCGGGCGCGCCGCGAGGACCTCGCGCGCTTCCACGGCACCGACGAGCGGATCTCGATCGCGAACTACGCCGAGCTCATCCGCTTCTATGCACGCCTGATCGAAGGCGCGAGCGCTGGCGACTGAGGCGCGTTCAGCGCGCGCCGCCGAGCACGCGGGCGGGCAGCAGGATCAGTGCCCGCAGCAGTGCGAACACACCCTCGACCGCGATGCCCAGCAGCCGGAACGGCAGCGACAACAGCCACACGAGCGGCCACAGCACGAGCGCGAGCAGCGCGACCGGCCAGCACACGACGAAGAGCAGCAACCACAGCAGGAACTTGATCATCCGCGACCTCCGGTGCAGGGCCTGTGCGATTATCCCCCATTCCCCCGGTGACGTCGCACCCCTGCCCCTCGGTCAGGGCGTTGATTGTGGGTTGGCATCAGACTCTGTCCGCCGCGCCGCTCGGACCGACTCGCGCGGAGTTCCTTGGCGCGCGGCCGGCGACCACTGCTTCGCGGAGGGAGCGGAAGCGGATCAGCGCGGCTCGGCGCTGTTGCCTCTGACCGCCGCAGGCTCGAGCGGCGTCGCGACGAGGGTCGCGAATGCACCGCGAGCGGGCGCTCGGCCCGTTATCTGCGCGACGCCCTCACGCTGCGTCCGTCTGGCAGGCTCGGCGCAACAAGGGGCGACAAGTCAGCCCTTGGACGATGATTGAGAAGGCGACGACCGCGAAGGTCACGACGACGATCGGATGGCGCCACGGAAAGCTCTCGGGAATGCTGAGTACCAGTGCAAGACCGAGCGCGCCGCGCAAGCCACCCCAGACGAGTGCGTGCTGTTGCGCCGCATCGACGCGGTCGGGCCCGCGACGGAGCAGGGCGCACACCGGATAGACGGCGGCCGCACGGCCCGCGAGTGCGGCGGCTACCGCGACGCCCGCGGTCCACCACAGACCCACGAAATTCTCCTGCCCGACGGCGAGGCCGATCAGCAGGAAGATCATCGAGTTCGCCAGGAAGGCGATGAACTCCCACGTTGAACGGACGGCACGATCGCCGGCCTCCGAGAAGAATCCCCAGCGCGGGGCGAGGTTGCCAAGCAGCATGCCCGCGGTGAGCGCGGCCAGGATCCCTGAACCTCCGAACTGCTCTGCGAGCAGGAAGGATCCGTAGGCCGCAACGGTCGTGAGCGCGACCTCGATCAGGTGGTCATCGGTGCGCCCGATGATTGCAAGAACGACGGCCGCCACGATCGCGCCAGTCAGCAGGCCGACCACGATCGTTGTAGAGAGCGTGATCGCAATCGCTTGGTACGTCAGCGGTTCGCCGGCGACGAAGCTCATTGCAATGGCGAACAGAACCGCCGCCGTGCCGTCATTGAGGAGGCTCTCGGCCTCAATCAGCAGCGCGAGCCGGCCACGCGCCCCGATCTCCCTGAGCGTCGCGAGGACGGAGACCGGATCGGTTGCTGCCATCACGATGCCGAACAGAAAGCCCGCGGACGCCGGCCAGCGAAGGACGCCAATCATCACTGCGCCGGTGACGAGCGCGGACAGCAGCACACCGACGGTCGCCAGCAAGACCACCGGCGCGAGATTGCGTCTGAGGGCATCCCAGCGCAGCTCGAACGCCGCTTCGAAGATGAGCGGTGGAAGGATGCCGGTGTAGACGAGTTCCCGGCTCAGGGCGACGGTCGGATGCCAGGGCAGAACCGCCAGACCGATTCCGGCGACGACGAGGCCCACGCTGTACGGGACGTGCAATCGGCGGGCGAACACGCCCACGATCGCGGCAACCAGGAGCAAGACCGCCCACGGCGCCATGCTACTCGTCACGAGCGTCACGCCACGGCGCACCGCGCCCCAACGCGGGGCGAGTCCTTCCCGTGCCATCGTCCGTGGCCGCGCGGCCGAACGCCGCGCGTGACGGCCGGGCCGCAGTGCGGGCGCGTTGGGTTGCGTCGGTGCCGAGCCGACGCCGGAGCGTCGCGCCGCGCGCGAGCGGCGATGGGGGCGAGGCCACGTGGCTCGGGGTGAATCGTCGATCGCTGTGCACGCGCGGCTCCCCGGCTGGCGGCCCGACCAGCTCGGAGATCCTGTTGGCTCGGTCCCGATCCGGCGCAACACCGCTTTCCGGCATGGTACCTGACATCCGTGATCAAAAGGCAGAGCGCGCTGCGCGCCACGTGAAAGCGGCACGCGTCTGGGCCCGCTTGTGACGACCGCAGCACCGGGCTTTCAGTCCCCTCGACATCCTCGTGGGCAGAGAACGGCTCCGCTGGCCTCGGACTCCCGGCGCCGAACAGGCCCTCTTGAGCGGGCTGATCAGCAGCCTATCCGAGATTCAACGTCCCGCTCGGAGCGGGTCCCTTCGCGGCTGCGCTAGACTGCGCCGCCGAGGAGGTCCTCCATGCGCCCAGGATCCAGGTTCGCGGCATCGCTCGCCGTGCTCGGAGCGCTTGCGTCGGCGACGGTCTTTCGCGTCGCGCGCGCCGACGAGCCACTCGCCTCGCTCCCGTACACGCCGGGCCTCGACCTCAAGGCGATGGACCCGAGCGCCGACCCCTGCGTCGACTTCTACCAGTACGCGTGCGGTGGCTGGATACGCGACAACCCGATCCCGGCCGACCAGCGCTCGTGGAGCGTGTACGGGAAGCTGCACGCCGACAACCAGCGCTTCCTGTGGGGCATTCTGAGCGAGCTCGCCGCTAACCCGGTGGGCCGCAGCGCGAGCCAGCAGAAGATCGGGGACTTCTATGCCGCCTGCAGCGACGAGGCCGCGATCGAGGGCCGCGGACGCGCGCCGCTCGATGCGACGCTCGCACGGATCGACGCGTTGCGCTCGCGCCGCGGGCTGCCGGCGGCGATCGCAGCGCTGCAGCTCGAGAGCGACGAGCGCGACGTGTTCTTCGTGTTCGACTCGAACCAGGACTTCGCGGACTCCTCGCAGGTCATCGCCTTCGCCGACGCCGGCGGACTCGGCCTGCCCGATCGCGACTACTACACCGATACCGACGCCCGCGCCCGCACGCTGCGCGCCCAGTACCTCGCGCACGTGGTCAGGACCTTCGGCCTGCTCGGCGAGGCTCCCGATCTGGCCCGCGCCGACGCCACCGCGGTCCTGAAGATCGAGACGACGCTGGCGCGCGCGTCGCTGACGCGCGTCGAGCGCCGCGACCCCTACAAGCTCTTCCACCGCCTCGACCGCGCCGGCCTCAGGCGCCTGACGCCGGCCTTCGACTGGGACGCGTACCTCGTCGCCCTCGGGGTCCCGCCGCCCCCGGTGTTCAACGTCACCGAGCCGAAGTTCTACGCCGTGCTCGGCGAGCTGCTGCGCACGGCGCCGCTCGCGGAGCTCAAGGCATACCTGCGCTGGCACGCGACCCGGCACGCCTCGCCGTTCCTGTCATCGGCCTTCGTCAACGAGCACTTCGCGTTCTACGGCACGACGCTGCGCGGCGTCCCGCAGCTCGAGCCCCGCTGGAAGCGCTGCGTGCGGCTGATCGACGCCAAGCTCGGCGAGGCGCTCGGCCAGGAGTTCGTGGCCCGCGCCTTCAGCCCGGAGCTCAAGGCGGCGACGCTGAAGATGGCCCGGCAGATCGAACAGGCGATGCGCGAGGACCTCGAGCAGCTGACGTGGATGGGCCCGCAGACCAAGCGCCAGGCGCTCGCCAAGCTCGATTCGATCGTCAACAAGGTCGGCTACCCGGACCGCTGGCGCGACTACAGCAGCGTCGAGGTACGCCGCGACGACCTCTACGGCAACGTCGAGCGCGCCACGCTGTTCGAGAAGCGCCGCACGCTTGCGAAGATCGGCCGGCCGCTCGACCGCAGCGAGTGGGCGATGACGCCGCCGACCGTCAACGCCTACTACAACCCGCAGCTGAACGACATCAACTTCCCGGCCGGCGTGCTGCAGCCGCCGCTCTACGACGCGCGGATGGACGCGGCGCCGAACTACGGCAATACCGGCGGCACGATCGGGCACGAGCTGACGCACGGCTTCGACGACGAGGGGCGGCAGTTCGATGCCGCCGGGAACCTCAAGGACTGGTGGACACCCGAGGATGCGCAGCAGTTCACCTCGCGGGCCGAGTGCGTCATCGACCAGTACGCAGGCTACGTGGTCGTCGACGACATCCACATCAACAGCCGCCTCACCGTCGGCGAGGATGTCGCCGACCTCGGCGGCCTGATCCTCGCCTGGTTCGCATGGCACGCCGAGACCGCAGGCCAGGCGCTCGAGGCACGCGACGGCCTGTCGCCCGACCAGCGCTTCTTCGTCGGCTATGCACAGTGGGCCTGCGAGAACGACCGGCCGGAGAACCAGCGCGTCAGCGCCAAGACCGACCCGCACTCGCCCGGCCGGTACCGCGTCAATGGACTCGTCGTCAACATGCCGGAGTTCGAGCGCGCCTTCGCCTGCCGGGCCGGGCAGCCGATGGTGCGCGCCGACCGGTGTCGGGTATGGTAAGGCCGCTTCGCGGCGGGTCGCGCCGCGTCATGTTCGAGGACCGGTACTGATGAAGTTTCGACTGAAGGCATTCGGCATCCACCTCGCCGCGAGCGCGACGGCGCTGGCGCTCGCGCTCGCGACGCTCTACTTCGGGTGGTACCAGTGGCCAGGCTGGTATGTCACGGGCGCACTAAAAGTCGTCGCGATCCTGATCGGCGTCGACGCGGCGCTCGGGCCCTCGCTGACGTTCCTGATCGCGAACCCCGTGAAACCCCGGCGCGAGCTCGCCCGCGACATCGCGATCATCGTTGCCGTTCAGCTCGTCGCGTTCGGCTACGGCGTCACGACGCTGTGGCAGGGCCGACCGCTCTACTACACGTTCTCGTTCGACCGGCTCGAGGCGGTGCAGGCCTCGGCGATCCTGCCCGAGGAGGCCGAGCGCGGGCGGCGCGACAACCCCGCCTTCGCCCCGCACTGGTACAGCCTGCCAAGGTGGGTCTGGGCACCCTTGCCGGAGGACCGCGACGAGGCCAGCCGGATCGCGACCAGCGCCATCTTCGAGGGGCAGGACGTCATCGACATGCCGCGCTACTTCCGGCCGTGGGCCGACGGCCTGCCGGCGCTGCGCGCGTCGCTGAAGCGCATCGACGAGCTGGCAATGTTCACGAAGCGCGAGCAGCAGGCGCTCAAGGCGCGGCTCGCGGCCGAGGGGCTCCCGAGCGACAGCGCGAACGTGCTCTACATGTCGGGCCGTGACGTGCGCCTGATCGCGGTGGTCGACCTCAAAACCCTCGAGATCCTCTCGATCGTGGCGCCACCCGCCTCGCGCTAGGCCCCGCGCCTGAACGCCTGCATGTGAAACTCCGCCTGCGCCGCCTCGTAACGGTGCTCCGTGCCGACCGGGCACGCGCGCCGCGCGAGGCAGCCCTCCGCGACGCAGCCGGCGCCCTCGGGCGCCGCGAGGTGCGCCCGGCAGGTGCGGGCTTCAAAGCCCGCGGCCGTGATCGCTGCGACCGGGCAGCGGCTGAGGCAGGGCCGCTCGCGGCAGTCGTGGCACGGGCTCGGACGCCGGTCGCGCGGCGGAAGGTCGAGCGCCCCGGCGAACGCGAGCGCGCCGCGGTAGGCATGCCACAGGCCCCAGTCCGGGTGAATCAGGATCCCGAGCGGCGAGACGTGCACCGGCTCGGCGCGCTGCGCCCAGCGCTGAAACGGGTGCCACGGGGGGCCGTCGAAGGGGTACAGCGCTTCGGCCCCGTGGCGCTCGGCGATCGGCCGGATCACGCGGCGTGACCAGCGATCAAGCGGGTGCGGGGTTCCGTCGGCGCGTTCCGGGGACGCCGCGAACGCCTGCCACTGGCGCACGCCGATCACGCCCACCAGCACGAGCGTCGCGACCGCCCGCCCGTCCGCAAGCGGCGGAACCCGGTCGCTCTCGCCCGGATGGAACCCCCCGCGCGCCGCAAGCCCCGCGGCGTCGAGCTCGGCGGCGAGCGCGGCGAGTTTCGTGACGCGCGTCATGGCCGGAAGCCTCGCACGAACCGGTGCGTCGCGCTCGCAGGCGCGCCGGCGCAGGCCCGCGCGTTCAGGGGAACGCTGAGCGGCGAATCGGCCGCTGGCCGGCGCCCGCCGCGGGCGCGCGGCGATGGGCGATGAGCGTCGAAAACCATAATCTGCGTCACGGTCTCGCAGGAGCTCGTCATGCTCTGCTAGGCTGCATTAAGGTGAATCGAAGACGGACGGCTGCATCCATGGTGGACGGACGGGTTTGGCTCCTCGCGGGCCTCGCGGTGTTGAGCGGAATCTACTCGGGCGAGACGCTCGCGCGCAGCCACCTGTCCCGGACCGCCGGCGGCACGCCGGCGCTGCGCTCGAACGCCGTCTACGTGCTCGACGAGACCAACGCGGCCGTCGTGCTGTCGCGCCAGTCCGACGTCGCGATGCCGATCGCGTCGATCACGAAGCTGATGACCGCGCTCGTCGTGCTCGAGGCCGGCCAGCCGCTCGACGAGCAGATCCAGATCACCGACGAGGACCGCGGCGGCACCAGGAGCACCGCCTCGCGCCTCGAGGTCGGCACGAGCTTGAGCCGCGCGGACCTGCTGCACCTCGCGCTGATGGCCTCGGAAAACCGCGCGGCGCACGCGCTCGGTCGCAGCTACCCGGGCGGGCTGCCCGCGTGCATCGAGGCGATGAATGCCAAGGCCCGGGCGCTCGGCATGAAGAGCACGCACTTCGTCGAGCCGACCGGACTCTCGAGCGACAACGTCGCGAGCTCCGAGGACCTCGCCCGGCTGGTGCTCGCGGCGGCGCAGAGCCCGACGATCCAGGAGTACTCGACCGACAAGCGCTACGCCGTGCCGGTGCGTCGTCACCAGGTTGAATTCCACAACACCGACTCGCTGGTGCAGAACCCGACCTGGAACATCATCGTGCAGAAGACCGGCTACATCGCCGAGGCCGGCCGCTGCCTCGTCATGAAGGCGATCTTCGAGGGCCGCTCGGTCGTCATCGTGCTGCTCGACTCGGCGGGCAAGTACACGCGCGTCGCGGATGCCCGCCGTATCCGCAAGTGGCTCGAGTCGCGTCTCGCCGCCAACGCCGGCACGGTGCTCGGCAAGGCCTGATTCCGGCGCCGGCCTTCGAGGCCACGTCGGCGCAGGCGGCATCGCCGCCCCCCCACGCGACCCGGCCGTTGCCGGGGACCGGGCAACATCCTCCGGCCCGGTCATGGTCGGCGCGCCGCGCCGGCCGTAACATACGCGCTCCGATGCTCGTCGAGGGGGCGCTCGTGACCTACGCTGCCATTACCGGTTGGGGCAAGTGCCTGCCACCGTCGGTGCTGACCAACCAGGACCTGGCCACGTTCCTGCCGACCGACGACGAGTGGATCACGACGCGCACCGGCATGAAGGAGCGGCGCATCTCGCACGTGCCGGGGATCGAGCTTGCGATCACGGCGTCGCGGCGTGCGCTCGCCTGCGCCGGACTGCGCGGCGAGGACATCGACCTCGTGATCTATGGCAGCTGCAGCAACGACGAGGCGGTCCCGAACAGTGCCTCGGGTGTGCAGCAGAGAATCGGCGCGACGCACGCGGCGGCCTTCGACGTCAACACCGCCTGCACGAGCTTCATGTACGGGCTCTCGATCGGCACCGCGATGATCAAGACCGGTGTCGCCCGCAATGCGCTCGTCATAGGCGTTGAGCTGATCTCGCAGTACATGGACTGGGAGAACCGCAACGTTGCGGTGCTGTTCGGCGACGGTGCGGCGGCGATGGTCCTGCAACCCTCGGAAGACGAGGCCGGCGTCGTGTGCGAGAAGCTGCAGTGCTATGCCGATGCGCGCCAGATCCTGCGCGTGCGCGGCATGGGCACGACCTACGCCAACCTCGGCGTGCCATTCGGCCTGACCAGCTGGGACTTCGACGGCCAGGAGATCTTCCGCAAGGCCGTGCAGGGCATGAGCGAGGCGAGCCTCGACGTCATGCGCCGCGCCGGCGTCACGATCGAGGACATCGCGCTCGTCGTGCCGCACCAGGCGAACGGTCGGATCATCGACGCGGTCGCCAAGCGCGCCGGCGCCGGCCCCGACAAGGTGTACCTGACGGTCCAGAAGTACGGCAACATGAGCTCGGCGACGGCACCGGTCGCGCTCGTCGAGGCCGTCGAGGAAGGTCGCGTGCCTCCGCGCAGCCTGGTTCTGATGCCGGCGTTCGGCGGCGGCCTGACACTGTCGGCACACCTCGTGCGCTGGGGCCAGCGCCTGACGCCGCTCACGCCCTGTTACGCCGAGCTGCCGCCGTGCACGAAGACCGCGCTGGAAATCGTCAACGAGATCCGCGCCCAGAAGAAGATCGGTGCCGACGTCGTGCCGCGGTTTCGCGACCTGACCTTCGCCGAAAACCGCACCGGCTAGCGACCGGCGGGCGCGGCCGCGGGCTTTCCCGGCGCAGCGGATTGAGGCACGCTAGCGACCCGTCCGCACGGGTGCGCACTCGACCCCGAACTTCCTTGCAACAAGGACGTGCCATGCTGAACCGCATCGCTGCCTTCCTCGGCGTCGCCCTCCTCCTGCTGGCGCCCGTTGCGCGGAGCGATTCCGCCGCCCTCGCCTCGGTCCAGTACACGAAATACACGCTGCCGAACGGGCTCGACGTCATTTTGCACGAGGACCACCGGCTGCCGCTGGTCGCGGTCAACCTCTGGTACCACGTGGGTCCGGCGAACGAGACGGCCGGCCGGACCGGATTTGCGCACCTGTTCGAGCACATGATGTTCGAGGGCTCCAAGCACATCGGCTCGCGCGCCCATTTCCAGTACCTCGAACGCGCCGGCGCGAGCGACATCAACGGCACCACCGAATTCGACCGCACCAACTACTTCGAGACGCTGCCGTCGAACCAGCTCGAGCTCGCGCTGTGGCTGGAGAGCGACCGGATGGGCTACCTGCTCGACGGCATCGACGCGCAGAAGCTCGCGAACCAGCGCGACGTCGTGCGCAACGAGCGCCGCCAGAGCGTCGAGGGCGCGCCTTACGGGCTCGTCGAGGAGGCGCTGTTCCACGAGCTGTTCCCGAAGACCCACCCGTACTACGCCGAAGTCATCGGCTCGCACGCCGACATCGAGGCCGCGCGCCTCGCCGACGTGCGGCAGTTCTCGCGCGAGTACTACACGCCGAACAACGCGAGCCTAGTGATCGCGGGCGACGTCGACCCGGCGGCCGCGCGCCGGCTCGTCGAACGCTACTTCGGCAGCATCCCTGCGGGGCCGAAGGTCGCGGCGCCCCGGGTGACGACGCCGCCGATCACCGCCGAGCGGCGCGCCACGGTCACCGACCAGGTCGAGCTGTCGCGGATCTACATGGGCTGGATCATGGCTCCGATCTACCAGCCCGGCGACGCCGATGCCGACCTGATCGCCCAGATCCTCGGCGGCGGGCGCTCGGCGAGGCTCTACAAGTCGCTGGTCCACGACCAGCAGATCGCCCAGGACGTCACGATGCAGAACAACAACCTGCAGTTCGGGTCGGTGCTCGAGCTGCAGGTGACCGCGAAGCGCGGCGTCGACCTCAAGCGCCTCGAGACGGCGATCGACGCCGAGCTCGACCGCTTCCGGCACGATGGGCCGACGCCCGCCGAGGTCGCACGGGCGCGCAACCAGATCGAGACCCGGACGCTGACCCAGCTCGAGCGGCTCGGGGGCTTTGGCGGCGTCGCCGACCAGCTGAACCGCTACAACCAGTTCCTGCACGACCCCGGCTTCCTCGCCAGCGACCTCAAGCGCTACGACAGCGCCTCCGCCGCCAGCGTGCGACAGGTGGCGAACGCGCGCCTGCAGCGCAGCCAGCGGGCCGTCGTCTGGGGCGTGCCGGGCAAGAAGCAGATCGACGACCCGCCGCGCGCCAGCGAGACGATGGCGGCTGCGGGCACGGACAGCTCCGGCGGCCGCATGGCCGACGAGCCGTGGCGCAGCGCCGTGCCGGCACCGGGTCCCGCGCCCTCGATCCGCCTGCCGACCCCGGTGCGCTTCACGCTCGACAACGGCCTGACCGTGATCGTCGCCGAGCAGCACCAGCTGCCGGTCGTGTCGGCGAGCATCGTGTCGCTCGCCGGCACCGGCACGAACCCGGTCGATCGTCCGGGCCTCGCCGCGTTCACGGCCGCGATGCTCGAGGAGGGCACGCAAACCCGAACCGCCGCGCAGGTCGCCGACGATGCGGCGCAGGCCGGGGCGAGCCTCGCGGTCCATGCCGAGCGCGATTCGTCGGCCGCGGCGCTGACGGTGCTGAAGTCGAACGCGGACCCGGCGCTCGCGCTGCTCGCCGACGTCATCGAGCACCCACGGATGGATCCGAAGGACGTTGAGCGGGTGCGCCGCCTGCGCGACGGCGAGCTCGAGCAGGCAAACAGCGACCCGTTCGAGGCGAGTCGCCGCGTGTTGCTGAACGCGCTCTACGGCACGGGCCACCCCTACGGCTATCCCGACATCGGCACGCGCGCCGGCAACGAGGCGATCAAGACCCAGGAGCTCAGGGACTTCTACGCGGCGCACTATTCGCCGCGGGCCGCGGCGCTGGTCCTTGCCGGGGACGTCACGGTCGACGAGGCCCGCGCGCTCGCGTTCCGGCACTTCGGCAGCTGGCAGTCAAAGGCGCCGCCCGCAAGCGTGCCGCCGGTATCGTTCGTCTCCGGAACGACGCTCGAGCTGCTCGACCGCCCGGACGCGCCGCAAAGCGCCGTGCGCATCGGCCTGCCGGCGCCGCCGCGCACGACGCCCGACTACGTCGCGCTCGAGGTCCTCAACAACGTGTTCGGCGGCCTGTTCTCGAGCCGCCTCAACATGAACCTGCGCGAGGAGCACGGCTACACGTACGGCGCGAACTCGCTCTTCCGCTACGCCCGCGCGCGCGGCTACCTGAGCGCCGTCGCCGCGATCCGCAGCGACGTGACCGCGCCCGGTCTCAAGGAGATGCTGCACGAACTCGAGCGGCTGCACACGACGCCGCCGACGCCCGACGAGCTCAAGCTCGCGCAGGGTGCTTTCGCGCAGTCGCTGGCCGGGCTGTTCGAGACGTCGGCGACCACGACACGGACGGTCGCCGAGCTCTACGTGTACGACCTGCCGATGAGCTACTACACCGCGCTCCCGGCCCAGGCGTACGAGGTGACCTCGGCGCAGGTCACGGCCCTCGCCGACCGCTATCTGGACCGCGCCGCCGCCAAGATCGTCGTCGTCGGCGATCGCAAGAGCGCGGAGCCTGCGATCACCGCCCTCGGCGTCGGGCCCGTCGAGGTCGTCGACGACGACGGCCGCCGTCTCTTGTCGCACTGACTAGTAGGTGACGGAGGGCAGCCAGGCACCATCGGGCTCGTTGTAGAGCCCGATGGTCATCAGCGTCATCGTCTGCGTGATCCTGAGGCCCTGGGACAGGCACCAGCGCACGAGCTCGCCATTGCGCGCAGGGACCAGTGCGCCCGGACCCTTGATCGACTCGGCGGTCCCGAGCAGCGCCTTCAAGTCGTCGTTGGTCTCGGCGACCGCGTGGCCGAAGAATGCGATCGGCGTCGCGTAGCCCGTGATGCGGCCCGCGCGCTCGACGAGGCGCGCGTCGCCACACTCGATCGCGTCGGCAAGCTCGCCATCGCGCTCGTGGCCGTGCACGCGGGCGCACAGGCGATTGCATTCTGGCAGGTCGGCGAGCGTCACCGCGCGCACCTGATGGTCGGAGGCGGCGAGCCCGATCGGTGGACCCTGCAGGCAGACGAGCGGCTCGCGTACCTCGAAACCCAGCTTCAGGTAGAGCGCGAGCGAGCGCCGGTGGTAGCCCGCCTGCACGAGCCTGACCCCGGGAAAGCCGCGCTCGTCGGAGCGCTTCATGACCGCCAGCATCAGCGCGCGGCCAATGCCGTCGTCCTGCATTGCGGGATCGACGGTGATCGGACCGATGCCGCTGATCGGATTGCGCTCATCGAGGAAATTGCTGCCGACCAGGCGCGCGTCGTGCTCGGCGGCAACGCCATAGAACTGGTCGTGTCCCAGCATCAGATGCATGATGCGGGCGGCGAACTCCGGGTCCGGCAAGTCGGGAAGGTAGTTGTGGGCCTCGGCGATGGCCTTGAACGCGCGATAGCAGATCTCGCCGAGCACGGGTGCGTCCGCGCGGACGGCGCGCCGGATCGTCGTAGGCATCGTCAGTCCTCCCGCGCGTGCCGCCACGCAGGGTCCGCGGGACGGTGCATGGCGTCGGCTCGAGTCTAGCGCAGGGGAGTGCCCTCCCGTGCGCACGACGCTACCCCGACGGCCCCGTCCGGCCGGCCCGATCGCCTGAATCGACTGGCGGGCCACTGGCGCGGGTACACTTCGGCGACAGCACTTCGCCGCGCCTGGAGGGACTCGGCCATGGATCGACGATGCTCAGTCAGGTTGCGGCGAATCCGCGCGTCGAGCCGCGGAATCGGTCGGAAGGCGCTTCCGATGGCACTCCTCGCCGCATGCGCCATGCCCGCCGCGAGCCGCGCCGGCGACGCCCTCTCCCCCGACGAGGCGTACCTCGATGCGCTCAAGGGTTCGTGGGTCATGGTCGGGAACGTCGGCGACAAGCCGGTCCGTTACAAGGCCGAGGGCGAGCGCGTGCTCCGCGGCGGCTTCCTCAGGCTGCACATGCAGGATGCGAGTCAACCTTCGACATACGAAGCCGCCGTGTTCATCGGCTACGACGCGAAGGCGCGCGACTACATCGTCCATTGGCTAGACCAGTTCGGCGCCGCAGGAGCGCGGGTCGTCGCCACGGGCACGCGCGACGGCGATCGCCTCATCGTCACGTTCCCGTACGTCGAGGGGCCGTTCCGCGACACGTTCACGCGCGACCCCGCGAAAGGCACGTGGACGCTGCTGCTAGAATCACAAAGGAAAGACGGCGCATGGACGACCTTCGCCCGCTATGACATGGCGCGTCCGGCGGACGCCACGAGCACGCGCTAGGATTCGCCGCCCGTTCAACGACATTGGCTGCGGCATTCGGGTACGCCGAGCCGGCCGAACCGGCAGGTGATACAAGCGCTGACTGGTTCAGTAGACTCCGACGCGCATCGAAGCGTCTTCGAGCATTGCAATCGTTGCCGAAAAACGCCACGTATCGGGGGGGACGATGATGACTCGACTACTCACGATCCTGATCATTGCGTCGCTGGCCCCCATCGTCGCGTGGGCCGCGCCGCCCGCGGCAGCGCCGGCCGACGCGTCAGCCTCCGCTGAGCGAGTCGTCGAGGCCCGATCCCGTGCGTGGGTCAAGGCGGCTCTCGACGGCGATGCCGACGCGTTTCGGACGTTCGCGACCGACGACTACGTCATGCTGTGGGTCGACCCGGCCACCGAGGAGCACGCCGCCCGGTGGGCAACGCGAACCCGTGACCAGTGGGTCGACTCGATTCGCTCCGGCAAGACGAAGTATCAATCGGTGGTGCTGCGGAACACGAAGGTACACATCAACGGCGACGTCGCGACCTTCACCGGCGAGTACACGCAGACGGGCCTCGAGGATGGCAACGAATCCACGGAGTCGGGCTTCTTCGTCGAGACGTGGGTCAGGCGTCGCGGACAGTGGCTGGCCGTGAGCAGCGTCTTCCCCTGAACCGGCGCGACCGCGCATCGCGCATCCGCTGCGCGACATCGTCCCTCGGACGCGCATTGGCGGTCACGAAGCCGAGGACCGCTCGATAACCGGATAGCCCCCGGATCTTCGGCCGGGAATCCGCGCAAAGCCGGGAGGTTGGCGCGCCCGTCCCTGACGGCGCGCCGACCGCGGCTGGGCCGTGCCATCATGAAGGCCTGTTTTGCGCGACGACGCCGGCCGCCAAGCCGTCGCAGCCCGTCTCGTCCCGAAATCCGATCGGTGACAGGCGCTCGACCTGCGGCTCACCTCAACCGTGCAACACATGGCTTGCAACGATGAACCTCAATGGCCGTCGTCGGGAATGAATGACTTCGCGAGCGCCCGGTAGAGGGCCTCACGGCATACTAGGGCGCTTGCCCCGCGACCTATCAGTGCAACCGCCATCAAGGGGAGCGTCAGGCCGCCCCCGCCGGTCATCTCGCTCACGATGACCAGGGCAGTGAGCGGCGCCTGCACGACCCCGGCGAAGTAGGCCGCCATCGTCAAGACCACTATCGCGGCGGCCGGGGCGGCGTGAAGGTGCAGACCGAGCGCGCCACCGATGCCGGCGCCCACCGCGAGCGACGGCGCGAATATTCCCGCTGGAATCCCGGTCGCATACGACGCGAGCGTCGCACACGCCTTGAGGACGGGGAACAGGTGGCTCGCGGGAACCTCCTGCTGCACCAGCGCCCGCGCTTCGGCATAGCCGGTGCCGAAGGTTGTTCCCGTAGCGGCCCAGCCGATCAGCGCAATGCACAGACCACAGCTGATTGCGAAGGCGACCGGCGAGTTCTGTCTCAGCGACTCGAGCGGCCGCGGCAACCCGCGCCGAAGCCACAGCATGCAGCGCGCGAAGGCTCCGCCCAAGAGACCGCCGACCACGCCGCACACCGGGACCACCAGCCACATGGCGGGATCCGGCATCGACGCCGTGGTAGACCCGAAGTAGGTGTAGTTGCCGACGAGCGCGACCGCGGTAACGCCCGCGAGGATGACTGCGGTGAAGATCGTCCCCGACGTGCGCTCTTCGAACGACCGTGACAGTTCCTCAATGGCGAAGACCACGCCGGCGAGCGGCGTGTTGAAGGCCGCGGCGACGCCCGCGGCGCCACCGGCCAGGATGAGACCGCGATCGACGTCCACGGCGGAGAAGCGCGCCCATCGCCCAAGTGAGTGCATGATCGAGGCGCCGATCTGCACCGTGGGACCCTCACGGCCAACGGATGCGCCGCTCGCGAGGCCCGCGAGCGTCAGCAACAGCTTGCCCACCGCTATTCGCAGCGAAAGCAGCCGGTTCCGTGCGTGCGGATCGGACACCGCCAGCGCGGCTATCGTCTGCGGGATCCCGCTGCCCTGAGCGCCCGGGAAGAAGCGCCGGGTGACCCATGTCACGAGCGCGAGACCGAGCGGCGGAACGAGCCAAGGCCACCAGTCACTTCGGCTTGCGCCCCAGCGAAACAGCGCGAGTGCGCGGTCGCTCCCCCAGGCGAACGCGACCGCCACTGCACCGGTCGCGACCGCACCCGCCCAGAATACGAGCTTTGACTGCCAGTCGCCGAGGCTGCGCCAGGCTCGTGCCCACCGGCCGGGGTTCCGTGCTCGAGGCCCGCCGGGATCCGAACTCACGCCCGACCTCGAATCCGGCCGAACGCATCCGGCGGCGGCCCTTCTACCGCCACGCAGCCCATGGGGTTCGCGGCGTCGTTGATGGAGTTCGCTGGCATCGGCGAAATGGTGGCACGGTCCGGCGCGACTGTCTCGGTCAATGGCCCCGGCGACGGCCTGTTGCTAGAGTCTGGCGCACTGCATGCGCCCCGCCCCCGCAGACTGGATTGCGCCCTCGAGCCGCGCCGTGCGCGCGCTGCTCGCAATCACGATCCTCGCGGCCACATTGCTCGCCGCAAGTACCTGGCGCGTCTACGGTCACACCTGGGACGAGCCCGAGCATCTGGCCGCCGGCATGGAGCTGCTGGACCGGGGCAAGTACGAGTACGACGTGCAGCATCCGCCTCTCGCACGGCTGATGATTGCGCTCGGCCCGTATCTCGCCGGTGCGCGCTCGCTGGGAAAGCCACCGCCGGACGGCACTCCCGAAGGCGTCGCGATCCTCTATGGCAGCGGGCACTACGACCTCTATCTGACGTTGGCCCGTCTCGGCACGTTGCCATTCCTTGCACTGTTGCTGGGCGCATCGTGGCTCTGGGCGCGAAGGGTGAACACCACAGACCGAGAGGCGCTACTCGCGGTCGTGCTGCTGGCAGCGGTTCCGCCGGTGCTCGGCCACGCCGCGCTGGCGACGCTCGATGTGCCTGCCACTGCCACGACGCTGCTCGCCCTGTACGCGGCCATGCACTGGATAGCCTCCGGACGCTGGCTCGACACCCTCTTCTTCGGGCTCGCGGCCGGGCTCGCGGTCGTGACCAAACTCTCAGCGATTCCGTTCATCGGCGTCGGGCTCATCGTGATGTGGGGCATGCACGCGGCTCGACGCGACCACGACGTCATCGCCAGACACACTCGCCAGCGGGCCTGGCCCCGGGGCCCCCTGCGCCGGGCCGCCGAGCTGGGCCTGGTCGCCTGCGTCGCCGGCGCGTGCGTCGTGTCGGTGTACGGAGGGCGCTTCGTCTACTTCGTCGATGCAACGCACCCGGACAACCCGACGCTGAACTATCTCTTCGGAGCCGGTGGCCCTGCGCACGCGGTGGCGTACGCGATCGCGGCACGCATCCCACTTCCCGACGCGCTGCGCGCGTTCGTCGATGCGGTGCGTGCGGTGATCTGGCACAACTCGACGGGACACCTCTCTTTCCTGCTCGGCAGCACGGGCGTTAACGGGTGGTGGTATTTCTACGTCGTTGCGCTTGCCGCAAAGACGCCCCTGCCGATGCTGTTGACTGCGCCGGTTGGACTCGCAATGCTGGTCCGCGAAGGCTGGACGCGCTGGGAAACCTGGCGCATCGCGCCAGGGCTCATCGTCGCGATGATCCTCGGATTTGCGAGCTTCTACAGCCACATCAACATCGGCATCCGCCACGTACTCATCCTCTACCCGTTCATGGCCATGGGTTCGGCCCATTGCCTCGCCGCGGCCTGGAGGAGGCTGCGAACGGTCGAACATCGCGACTGGGCCGGGGTGGGACACGCCGCGGTCGCCGGATTGGTCGGCTGGCAGGTCAGTACGCTCGCGAGTGCCAATCCGGACTACCTGCCTTATTTCAACGAGGCGGTGGCAAACCCGGAGCGAGTGCTGGTCGACTCCGATCTCGCGTGGGGTCAGGACGTTCGGCGACTCGAGCGGCGCCTGGCGGAGCTTAAGGTCCCGTCTTTCAGCTTCGCCTACCTCGGAACCGCCGACCTGAACCGGGAGACGTTCCCGAAGCTTGCGCGTTTGCCGCCCGGCCGCCAGGTAACCGGCTGGGTGGCGATCACGGCGCTCGCCCGCGTGCACGGCGGGGCCGGTTATGACTGGCTAGACGCCTACGCACCCGTCGAGAAGATCGGGAAGTCGATCGACCTCTACTACATACCGGAGCCGGAACGCTGAGCCGATGTGATGAGCCGCAGGAAGCCGCCACACAGCAGTTCATCGTCCGAGTAGGCGCCATCGGACGGTCCCTCGCACAACCCCAGTCGACGCACGAGGCCGACGAACGTCGATTCCTGCGGGAATCCGAAAGTGCCGAGGGTCTGCGAGCCGGCGCGCGAAGTACGACGCGCAGGCCCGACACCTAAGGTGTCTGGCTTCGCAACTCTCGCATGATCATTAGTGCGCTTACGCACGGCCGTTGGTGGATGCTGTCTGGGCGGGCGTCTGGGCCCCTCCACTCGGCCCGCCAGATCTGTACACGCGATTGCGGTCTTTCCCCCGAATCGTCCGGATGTACGTCCGCGCATGAGCGATGCCGAGATCGAATGGCGCGCCCGGAGAGATTCGAACTCCCGACCCCCTGGTTCGTAGCCAGGTACTCTATCCAGCTGAGCTACGGGCGCGTAATTGGCTGATTTGACGCAGATTTGCGGCCGGTGGCCGATGGTACCCGCGGCAAGGGCGCGCATTGTACACGGCCTACCACCCGCTTTGGCAAGCCGGCAACGCCGGGTTGCCGCGGCATGGCAGGCGCGCCGCGTCCGCTACTCGCCTGCCCGCCCGGTTGTTGGCTCATCGGGCGCCGGGCACGCCGCGATAAGATTCGCTCGCGACTTCCTCGCCAATGCGCCGTGACGGCGCGCGGAATCCGGAGCCGATGACACTCGATCTTCTGGAGACCGACCACGCGGTCACGCTGAACCCATCGGCGGCGGCGAGCGCAACCGTGATCTGGCTGCACGGGCTCGGTGCCGACGGATACGACTTCGTACCAATCGTGACGGAGCTCCGATTGCCCGCCTCGCTCGCCATTCGCTTCGTATTCCCGCACGCGAGCGTGAGGCCGGTGACCATCAACGGCGGCTACGAGATGCGCGCCTGGTATGACATCAAGGCGCTGACCGCCGCCGGGCGCGACAATGCCGAGGGACTCGAGGCATCGGTCGAGTGCATCGCCTCGCTGGTCGAGCGCGAGCAGGCGCTCGGTGTCGCGGCATCTCGTATCGTGCTTGCGGGCTTCTCGCAGGGCGGGGCCGTCGCGCTCCACGCAGCGCTCGCGGCACCGGCGCGGCTCGCGGGCGTCGTGGCCCTCTCGACGTACCTGCCACGCGCGGAGTCGGTTCTGCGGACGCGCTCGGCCGCCAATCGCGGATTGCCGATACTGATGTGCCACGGAACGAACGATCCGGTCGTCGACATCTCGATGGGTATCGCCGCCCGTGACGCGCTCACGGCCGCGGGCGACGCGGTCGAGTGGCACGCCTATCCGATGCAGCACGAGGTCTCGGCCCGCGAGATCGCCGAGATCTCGCGCTGGCTCGTCAACCGGCTCGGCTAGCCGCGCCGGCGCCCGGCTCTCCGACTCATCGCACAGAGGGGGATGACGCGTTGAACACGAATTGCATGCGGGCTTGGCCGACCATGGTCGCGATCGGTTTGGCATTCGGCCTGCCCGCGGGCAGCGTGCTCGCCGCCGAGCCCGACGACGATGTCCGCGCGATCGTTGATCGCGAGCTCGACGGCCTCGTGCACTACTACGAGGCCCTGCACGCGACACCCGAGCTTTCGCGGATGGAGGAGCACACTTCGGCAGACCTCGCACGCGAGCTGCGCGCGGCGGGCTATACCGTCACCGACCACGTCGGCCGGTACGCGCTGCCGGGGTACCAGGGCTATGGCGTCGTGGCGCTCCTTCGCAACGGCGCCGGGCCGACGCTGCTCGTGCGCACCGACATGGACGCATTGCCGGTCGCCGAGAAGACCGGGCTCGCCTACGCGAGCACGCGGCGCGTCAAGACGCCGGGCGGCGCCGAGCTGCCGGTGATGCACGCCTGCGGGCACGACATTCACGTGACCTCGATGGTGGGCTTCGCACGCGTGATGGCGGCCCTCAAGAGCCGCTGGCATGGCACGCTGATGCTGGTCGGCCAGCCGGCCGAGGAGACGATCGACGGCGCCGAGGCGATGCTGCGCGACGGATTGTACGAGCGGTTTCCCAAACCCGACCTCGCGCTCGCGCTCCATGACAGCGGCCAGCTCCCGATCGGCAGCGTCGGCCTGACGCCCGGCTTCGCGCTCGCGACCTCGACGCAGATGGACGTCGTGGTGCGCGGCGTCGGCGGCCACGGCTCGGCGCCCCAGGACGCCAAGGACCCGATCGTGCTCGCGGCCAACATCGTGATGCAGCTGCAGACGATCGTCAGCCGCGAGATCTCGCCGTTCGACCAGGCGGTCGTCACCGTCGGCACGATTCACGGCGGCACCAAGCGCAACATCATTCCGGACGAAGTCAAGCTCGAGCTCAACATCCGCACCTACAAGGACGAGGTGCGCGAGCACATCATCCAGGCGGTGGCGCGCATCGTGCGCGCGGCCGCGCTCGGTGCCGGCATGCCCGAGGACCGCCTGCCGCTCGTGTCCGTGCTCGAGCACGAGTACGCGCCGGCGCTCTACAACGATCCGGCGCTCGCCGAACGGCTGCGGCCGGTGCTGCGGCGGGCGCTCGGCAACGACAACGTGCGCGACGCACCGCCGATCATGGCGAGCGAGGACTTCGGGCGCTTCGGCCTCAACCGCAAGATCCCGGTGCTGATGTTCTGGGTCGGCGCCAATTCACCCGAAACGCTCGCCGCGGCGGAGAAGAGCGGCACGCCGGTGCCGACGCCGCACTCGCCGCTGTTCGCGCCGGTCGCGCGGCCGACGCTGCGGACCGGAATCATCGCGATGAGCGCCGCGGCGCTCGAGGTGCTGGGGCGCTGACTCGAACCGGCCCCGGCGGAGCGCCGCCGGGGCCGCCTCAACCTGGCGCGCCACCCGTCAGGGTTGGCGCTCCATCACCGACGTGACCTTCGTCCCGTGCTGCGGATCGGTGTCGACGAGTGTGATCGTCTTGCCGTCGGCCGCAAGCGTCCAGACGATGACGTCGAACACCTTGCCGTGGCGCCGGTCGGTCTCCTCGAACTGGTGATCGCTGATCTTCTTCAGCGACACCATCGTCTTGCCCGGATCCCCGGCCGTGGCATATTCCTTGCCATCGAACTTCGCGTCGGTCGTCTGGCCGTTCCACATCATCTTCATGCCGTCGGCCGACGACTGCAACGTCACGATCCGCGCCACGTCCGACATGTCGCCCATGCTGTCCTGCTGCCAGGAGCCCGAGATCGCGTGCGCGCCTGCGGCCGCCGGGCCGACGCGCTTCTCGGTGAAGGTGCCGCTGAACGGCTTCTCGCCGGAGTAGTTCGTGAACGTGCCGGTCAGCTTCTTGCCATCGGCCGACACCGACAGCTTCGTCGTTGACATCACCTTGCCGCCCTGCTTGTCGGTGATCTCGATCGACATCGGGCCCGTGACCTTGATCGTCTCGTGGTCGAGGTAGTCGTGCTCGGGCACCGGCTGGTCCGAGCCGTCGGCCTTGATCTTGTACGGCGGCACGCAGTTGCTGCAGGAGTACATGCCGTCCTTGAGCTCGAACACGTCCGGCTTGCCTGAGAATTGCATCGAGTCGAGCCGGGTCTTCCAGGTGCCATCGAACGGACTCTTGGCCAGCGCGACCGCCGGCAACATCAGAATGAGCACGCTGAACCTGTTCATGGGTCCCTCCCGAAGAAGTGCAGTTGGAGTGCTGTGGACGCGCGCCCGGTGGAGTTGCGTGTTGTGGCTCGCCGGCACGCGGGGAGCGGAGTCTACACCCGCGCGGCGATCGCGGCGCCGCGCGCCGGCTTGGCGCATCGCAGCAATCGCCGACGACGGACGCTCGCGTCGATGCGTTGCTTTACGAGGAGTTGCCTGTCCATAAGAATCGCGGAGTTCCGCGTTCGCGCGGAGTCGGGGCGCGAGTCCCGCGTCGCACAGCAGGCCGAGCGAGGATTCCCGGTGCCCAGGAACCGCGATCGCGGAACGCGCGCCGTCGGGTGGACGCGATGAGCGGCGCGCGCGAGGAGCGCCTGTTGTGGGTCGACATCGCGAAGAGCCTCGGCATCTTCCTGATCGTGTTCAGCCACGTGAACCAGACCGGCTTCACGGAAGCGTTCCTGTGGACGTTTCACGTGCCGCTCTTCTTCTTCATCTCGGGACTACTGACGAAGCCGCAGTCCGACCGCGAATCGCTCGGGCGCATCGCCCACAAGCTCGCGCTCCCCTACGTGTACATCTACGTGCTGACGACCCTCCTGACCGGCGCGTGGCACGCGGACTTCGACCCCGGGCACCTCGGGCGGACGCTGCTCGGCGTCGTCTATGGAACGCACAGCTATCCGGACTTCGTCAATGCGGCGCTCTGGTTCCTGCCAAGCCTGATCACGATCGAGATCCTCTATGCGCTCGTGATCCGGCGCTGGCCGGTCGGCTACGTGATCTGTCTGGCGGTCTCGGTCATGCTCTTTCGGCGGCACGCGCTTGATCTTTTCTTCAGCATCGACCTGTCGCTACTCGGCCTCAACTACTTCCTCGCCGGCGTGCTCGTACGCCGCTTCGAACTCGATCGCGCTCTCGCGCGCTCGCGGATCGCGCTCCTCGCGACCGCAATCGCCGGCGCCGCCGCGACCTCGTGGGCAGCGTCCGTCGGCAACGTCTGGTACGCGGGCGAGCACTACGTGCTGACGCTCGGCGCGGGCCTCGCCGGCATCGCGATGATCGCGGGCGTCTCGATGCTGCTCGCATCGCTGCTCGGGGACCTGCCCGGCGTACGCGCCGCGTTCGAGCGCGTTTCGGCGAACACCCTGTTCATCTTCTGCTTCCACGTGTTCAGCAATCCGGCCGCAACCGCCCTGCTCGCGCCGTTGGCGCCCTCGCCGCCGTTCGTCGCCGCAGTGCTCATCAGCATCGTCTCGATCGCGCTGCTGATGCCGCTCGCGGTACTCGTCCGACGCTACGTACCGGAACTGGTCGGGCTGCGGCGGCGGATGCCGGCGACCGCGTGAGCCGCGGCGCTGCGTTGTGGCGCCCCGCACGCCTCGCTTAGGATGCGGGCGTCGCCTCCACCGTGGCGGCTGCTTCAACTGGGGGGACCCCGATGATCAAGGTCAGCGTCATGTATCCGAATGCCGCCGGGTGCCGGTTCGACCACGCGTACTACCGCGACAAGCACATGCCGCTCGTGAAGCAGCGGATGGGCGACCGGCTCAAGTTCTACGCCGTCGACAAGGGGCTTGCCGGCGGCACCCCGGGCGCATCCGCGACGTACGTCGCGATGGGCCACCTCTACTGCGACTCGGTCGAGGCGTTCCAGGCCGGATTCGGCCCGCACGCGAAGGAGATCATGGCGGACATCGGCAACTACACGGACCAGGCGCCGATCGTGCAGATCAGCGAGGTCGTCGTCGGCTGACGCCGGACGCCGCCGCGGCGCCAGCGCGGCGGCGGCTTGGTCCTACGGCTCGAGCTTCTGGATGCCGAGCAGGCGCAGCATGAACTTCTCGTAAAGCGGCTCCGAATTGCCGCGCTTCATCTTGTAGAGAAAGTACTTCTCGAAGCCGATCTTGGCCCAGTGGACCCAGCGTCCCTTGCGGAACCAGTTAACGTTGCGCGGCGGGATCTGCGGCAGCGCGACGAACGCCGCGCCGGTGCTGCCCATGTCGGCGAGGCAGATCGCGTTCCACGAGCCCTGGGCTGTCGCCTGCTGGCCGGCCAGGTCCGCCTGGATGTTCTTGACGATCGCCGTGACCATCGTCTCGATCATGTAGCCGGTCTTGGGCGCGCCGGTGGCGACCGGCGTTGCCTCGATCGGCGGGATCGCGATGCACACGCCGGCCGAGTAGATGTTGCGGTACTTCTTGCTGCGCTGGAACGCGTCCACGAGCACGAAGCCGCGGGGATTGCACAGCCCCTCGACCGCCGCGACCGGATCCACGCCCTTGAACGCCGGCAGCATCATTGAGAACTTGAACGGCAGCTCATGCTCCCTGACGGGGTTGCCGTTCGCGTCGACCTCGGTCGCGAAGAGCTTCCCCGGCTCGACCCGCGTCGTCTTCGCGTTGGTGATCCACTTGATGTCGTGGTCGCGCAGTTCGTGCTCGAGCAGGGTCTTCGAGTCCCCGACCCCGCCGAGGCCGAGGTGCCCGATGTAGGGCTCGCTGGTCACGAAGGTGATCGGCACCTTCTTACGGAGCCGACGGCGCTTGAGGTCGGCGTTCACGATGAACGCAAACTCGTAAGCGGGCCCGAAGCAGCTTGCCCCCGGCATTGCGCCGATCACGATCGGCCCCGGGTCTTTCAGAAACGCCTGGTACTTGGCCCACGCTTGCTCGGCATGATCGACGGTGCAGATCGACTGCGTGTGCGCGGCGGGTCCCGCGCCCGACACCTCGTCGAACGCGAGCTTGGGTCCCGTCGCGATGACGAGGTAGTCGTAGGGCAGCGTCCGTCCGTCCGCCATCTGCAGCGTGTTGCCCGCGGCGTCGATCCGCGTGACCGGCAGGCCGAGGAAATCGATGCCCTTGCGGGCGAAGTGCTGGCCGATCGGCAGCGTGATCTTCTCGCGCGTCCGCCAACCCACGGCGAGCCAGGGGTTCGACGGCACGAACTGGAAGTAGTCGGTTGCGTTCACGACCGTGACGCGGTGCTCCCGGCCGAGTGCCGCGCGCAGCTCGTAGGCCAGTGGCGACCCGCCGAGCCCCGCCCCGATGATGACGATGTGTGCCATGGACTTCTCCGCGTGTAGTTGTCGGTCGGATGCCTTACTCGTTGCCCGGTCCGTATCCGCAGCTGAACTCCCCGTTCGCGGCCTCCTTCAGCGCCGCCTCGTCGAGCGAGCCCGTGGCCGCCGCGAGGCGCAGCGTCGCGAGCAGCCCCTCGCAGCGCGCCGCTGCCGCCCCCGCCTCCGCGTTCAAGGCAGCGCCCTCCGCGGCCAGGAGGTCGAGCAGCGTCCGATCGCCCGCCTCGTGGCCGATGCGGGTCGCATCGAGCCGGCTGTCGGCGGATTCCTGGGCGCGCACCGTCGCCTGCAGACGCGCCCGCGCATTGCTGGCGGCGAGCCATGCCGAGCGAACCTGCAGCTCCACGTCCTGCTGCGCCCCCTCGAGATCTGCCCGGGCAGCGCGCAGCGACGACTCGGCCGCGTGGCGCTGGGCCGAGCGCAGGCCGCCCGTGAACAGCGGCACCGTGAACTGCAGGCCGATGGTCGCGAGGCGCTGCGTCGCACCCGCGTCGCCATAGTCGCCGGTGCCGGTCAGCGTCTCGCGCCCGTATTGGCCAACGAGGCTGAGTTGAAAGCCATCGATGCGTGACCAGCGTCGCAGCTCCGCCTCGGCGAGTGCCTGCCGCTCCGAATGGATCGCGAGCAGCGGGCTCTGATCGCGTGCGCGCTGCAGCCAATTCGCCACCGGGGCCAGTGAGCCGCGCAGCTCGCTCGCTCCGGTTGTCACCGGCCGTTGCGAAGCACCGCCCTCGGTCGGCGCGATCGGCGGCGCGAGCCCGGTCAGATTCGCGAATGCCTCATTGGCGACCGCGAACGCCTGCTGCGCGTCGAGCTCCAGCACCGCCAGCTGGTCGGCCTGTGCCTGCGCCTCCCGCCACTCGGTCACTGGCAGGTCGCCTGCCTCGTAGCGCTCATGCGCGAGGTCGCGGGCGCGCATCGCGGCATCGCGTTGCCGTTGCACGGCGCGCCAGCGCGCGCCGGACTCGACGACCGCCGCGAGCGTCTCGGCCGTGCGCACCATCAGCGCCTGCTCGATCTGCTGGAACTGGGCCTCTGCCAGGCGCGAACGTGCGCTCGCGGCCTGCGAATCTGCGACGCGGGCGGCATCAAAGAGCGGCTGCTGAGCGATGAACGCCCACTGGCGCGCGTTGCCGCCGTTCACGCTGGTGCGAAAGTCGACGCCCGTGCTCGTGCCGAAGCCCGGAGCGGAGAACTGCGCGCCCGTCGTGTCGCTCTCGTAGCTGCGGTGCGCGAGCGCGCCCTGCGCCGCGAGCGTCGGCAGCCACAGTGCGCGCGCGGTTTCGCGCGCCGCCGCACCCGCGTCGCGGCGCGCCACGGCCGCGGCGTACTCGGCGCTGTGGGCGCGAACGCCCTGCCAGGCCGTGATCAGCGTCGGTTCCGCGCTGCCGACGACTGGGGCGGCGAGCAGTGCGGCGATCGCGAGCGACGAGAACGGTACGCGCGGGCTTCGCATGGCGCAGCCTTCAGTCGGCGGTCCGCAGGCCGAGCCGGCTCAGGATCCGCTCCATCAGGCACCAGCGCGTCACCCCGCTCTGCAGCAGGTTTGCGCCGACGAAGGCCGTGAACCACAGCCAGTAGCCGCTCTGGTAGATCGGGCTCGCCTGCACGCCGAGCGCAAGGGAGAGCAGCACGAAGCTGCCGGCGATCACGCGGGTCAGTTGCCAGGACGTCATGGTCTCACTCCTTATTAATGCACGAGCGCGGTCTCGCGCCCGTAGACGGCGAAATACAGCAGCGGGATCACGACCAGCGTCAGCACGGTCGAGACCAGGATCCCGAAGATCAGCGAGATGGCGAGCCCGTTGAAGATCGGGTCATCGAGGATGAACAGAGCGCCGAGCATCGCCGCGAGCGCGGTGAGGGCGATCGGCTGAGCGCGGGTCGCAACCGAGGCCATCACGGCCTCCCCCAGCGGCGTGCCGGCGGCGGTCTGCAGCCGGATGAAGTCGACGAGCAGGATGGAGTTGCGGACGATAATGCCGGCGAGCGCGATCATGCCGATCATCGAGGTGGCGGTGTAGGGTGCCCCGAGCAGCGCGTGCCCGGGCATGACGCCGATGATCGTCAGCGGGATCGGCGCCATGATGATCAGCGGCAGGCCGTAGGAGCCGAACTGCGCCACCACCAGCAGGTAGATCAGCACGAGCCCGACCGCATAGGCCGCACCCATGTCGCGGAAGGTCTCGTAGGTCACCTGCCACTCGCCGTCCCACTTCACCGCGTAGCCGCGATACGCGTCGTCCGGCTGGCTGATGAAGCGCTCGGCGAGCGGCTCGCCGTCGTCGGCCTGCAGTCCGCGGATCGCGCCGCGCATGGCGAACATCCCGTAGAGCGGGCTGTCGACCTTGCCCGCCATGTCGCCGACGACGTAGGCCACCGGCAGCAGGTCCTTGTGATAGATCGGCTGCTCGACGCTCGCGTCCTGGACGCGCAGCAGCGAACCGAGCGTGACCAGAGTGCCGTCGGCGGCCCGGACGCGCAGCGACGAGGCCGCCGCGAGCGAGCCCTGGGTCGAGGCCGGCAGGCGCAGGCGCAGCGCCGCCGGGTACTTGCTGCCGTCGTGCAGGAACCCCACGTCGCTGCCGGCGAGACCGGTGCGCAGCGTCGCGACGATGTCAGCCTGCGACACGCCGAGCCGCGCCGCCTGTCCGCGATCGATCGCGAGGATCTCGCGTGGCGCCTCGGCGACGACGCTCGAGTCGACGTCGACGACGCCCGCCGTCTTTGTGAACACGCCCTGCACCGCGCGGGCCGCCCGGGCGCGCCCGGCGGTGTCCGGTCCGTAGATCTCGGCGACGATCGGCGCGAGGACCGGCGGCCCCGGCGGCACTTCGACGACCTTGAGCGCCGCGCCGTAGCGCGCGGCGATCTTCGCAAGCAGCGGACGCACGCGGGTCGCGATCACGTGGCTCTGGTCGCTGCGCCGGGACCGGTCGACCAGGTTGACCTGGATGTCGCCGAGCTCGGCGGCCGAGCGCAGGTAGTACTGGCGCACGAGGCCGTTGAAGTTGATCGGCGAGGCGGTGCCCGCATACGCCTGGTAGTCGCGGACCTCCGGCACCGTCACGAGCGCGGAACCGAGCGCGTGCAGCACCTCGGCGGTGCGCTCGACCGGCGTGCCCGGCGGCATGTCGACGACGACCTGGAACTCCGACTTGTTGTCGAACGGCAGCATCTTGAGGACCACGAGCCGGAGCGCCGGCAGCGCCACCGACACGAGAATCAGGCCGCCGATCGCCGCCCACAGGAGCCGGCGGTTCCGCTGACCGGTCGTGGAGTCGAGGAAGCGCGGGTAGATCCTGCGCACCCACGGCATCAGGCGCGCGGCAGCGCCGCCGTGCGAGACGTCGCGCGGCGCCCCAGCGGGCGTCGCGAAGAGCCGCAGCGCAAGCCACGGCGTCAGCACGAAGGCGATCGCGAGCGAGATCATCATGCCCATCGAGGCATTGATCGGGATCGGCGCCATGTAAGGGCCCATGAGGCCGGTCACGAACGCCATCGGCAGCAGCGCGGCGATGACCGTGAGCGTCGCGAGGATCGTGGGGCCGCCGACCTCGTCGACGGCCCGCGGGATGAGTTCGCGCAACGGCGCGTCCGGCTCTACCTGCCGGTGGCGGTGGATGTTCTCCACGACGACGATCGCGTCGTCGACCAGGATGCCGATCGAGAAGATCAGCGCAAAGAGACTGACACGGTTGAGCGTGAAGCCCCAGGCCCACGACGCGAACAGCGTCGCGGTCAACGTCAGCGCGACCGCGACGCCGACGATGGCGGCCTCGCGCCGGCCCATCGCGAAGAACACGAGCGCCACCACGGTGCAGGTCGCGAACAGGAGCTTTTCGATGAGCTTCAGCGCCTTGTCGTTCGCGGTCGCACCGTAGTCGCGGGTGATCGCGACGCCGACTCCCTGGGGAATGAGCGTGCCCTCGAGGCTCGCGATGCGCGCGCGCAGGCGCGAGGCCACCTCGACCGCGTTCTCGCCGGGTTTTTTCGTGACGCTCAGCGTGACGGCCGGGAACTCCGCCGCAGCCTGGCCTGCCATTCCGTACCAGACGTAGTGCTCCGCCCGCGGCGGTCCGTCCGACAGACGCGCGAGGTCGCGCAGGTAGACCGGTCGGCCGTCGCGGACCGCGACGATCAGCGCGCCGAGGTCGGCCGCATTGCGGAACCACTCGCCGGCATCGACGTGCACGCTGGCGTTGTCCGAGACGAGATCGCCGACCGGCATTCCGGCGTTGGCCGAGCGCACCGCCTGGGCGAGCTCGCCGACGCTGACTGCGGACGCCCGCAGTGCGGCCGGATCGAGATCGATGTTGATCGCGCGGCCCGGTCCGCCGATCGTCGTGACCTCGCGCGTGCCGCGCACGCGCTTCAGCTCCGCTTCCATCGCGTGCGCCACGCGCTCGAGCGCGTAGGCGCTGCCGTCGGCGCGCCGGTCGTAGAGCGTCACGGCGAGCGTCGGCACATCGTCGATGCCCTTAGGCTTGACGATCGGCTCGCCGACGCCGAGTCCCGGCGGCAGCCAGTCGCGGTTGGCCGCGAGCGTGTCGTGCAGGCGAACCAGCGCCTCGGTGCGCGGCACGCCGACCTTGAACTGCACGGTCAGAATCGCGATGCCGGGGCGCGAAACGGACATCACGTGCTCGAGCCCGGCCATCTGGCCGAGCACCTGCTCGGCGGGGCCGGCGACCATCTGCTCGACGTCGCGCGCCGCCGCGCCCGGGAACGGGATCAGCACGTTCGCCATCGTGACGTTGATCTGCGGCTCCTCCTCGCGCGGCGTCACGAGCACCGCGAAGACACCGAGCAGGAGCGCGACGAGCGCGAGGAGCGGCGTCAGCCGCGAATCCTGGAACGACCGGGCGATGCGCCCGCTCGCGCCGAGTCCCGCCACGGCGCCGGTTGCCTGCGGCGCGCTCACGGCCTGGCCGCCGTCCCGGGAGCCGTCGGCCGGTAGTGGGCCGCCTCGCGCAGCACCTCCTCGCCGGCCTCGACCCCCGCGAGGACCTCGACCGACTCACCGCTGGCCTCACCGATGCGCACCTGGCGCAGCGCTGCCTGCCCGCGGGCGTCGACGACGTAGACGGCGTCGAGCTCGCCGCGCCGGATGAGCGCGTCGCGTGGCACGGCGAGTCCCTGGCGGGCGCCGCGCAGCGGCAGGCTCACGCGCACGAGCACGCCGGGCACGCAATCGTTCGGGTCGGGCAGCTCGACGCGCACGCCGACGCTGCGGCTCCTCGAGTCGATGGCCGGGACGAGCGTCCACGATCGCGCCTCTTCCGGCGCGCCGCTGCAGCCGCCCGCCGCGTAGGCGAGCCTGACCGGCTGATCCGTTGCGAGCGCCGCAGCCGTCTCCTCCGGCACGTCCGCGAGCACGCGCATCGGGCCCGGGGCGTACACGCCGACGAGTGGCTGGCCGGGCGATGCGAGGTCGCCGGGGGCGACGCTCACCGACGTGATGCGGCCGTCGTACGGCGCGCGCAGGTCGTCCCAGCCGGCCGTCTCGCGCGCCGCCCGTGCCTGCGCGCTCGCCGCCGTCGACTGCGCCTCG
>DATKOR010000007.1:0-10982 GCA_035524495.1 Steroidobacteraceae bacterium | reverse complement strand
GGCGCCGAGGAGCCGCTGCTGCTGAAGTGAGCCGCGCTCAGCGGCCGCGGTAGACGATGCGGCCCTTGGTCAGGTCGTAGGGCGTCATCTCGACCGTCACGACGTCTCCGGTCAGGATCCGGATGTAGTTTTTGCGCATCTTGCCCGAGATGTGCGCCGTGACCACGTGGCCGTTCTTGAGCTTCACCCGAAAGGTGGTGTTGGGCAGGGTCTCGACGACCTCACCCTCCATCTGAATCGCTTCCTCTTTCGGCATTCTGGGTCCGGCTGACTACACGGCGCCGCATTGTGCCCAAACGGCGCCGAGGTAGCAATTAACGCTGTAGCGCCGGCGCGACGGCGCGCACCGTCAGCGCGCGCGGGCGACGAGCGGCGCCAGCCGCGCGAGAAACCGGTCGCGCGGCACGTTCTCGGCCCCGAGACTCGCGAGGTGCGGGGTCGGCAGCTGGCAGTCGATGAGCTCGACCGCTTCGGCCCGCGCCCAGTCGACGAGTCGCGCGAGCGCGACCTTCGAGGCGTCGCGCGCGCGGCTGAACATCGATTCACCGAAGAACACGCCGCCAAGCCGCACGCCGTAGAGCCCGCCGACGAGCGCGCCGTCCAGCCAGGTCTCGAACGAGTGCGCGCGACCCAGGCGGTGCAGCTCCTGGTACGCGCGGCGCATCGACGGCGTGATCCAGGTGCCCGACTCACCGGCGCGCGGCGCCGCGCAGCCGGCGAGCACGGCGGCGAAGTCCCGGTCGATCGCGGTCTCGTAGCCGCGGTTGCGGATCGACTGGCCGAGGCTCTTCGAGCGCTTGAAGCGCTCAGGTTCGATGACCGCGCGCGGGTCGGGCGACCACCACAGGATCGGCTGGCCGGGCCCGAACCACGGGAAGATGCCGCGCCGGTACGCGGCCAGCAGCCATTCGGGGGTCAGTGCCCCGCCGGCGGCCAGCAGCCCGTTGGGCTCCGCGAGTGCGCCCGCGGGATCGGGCAGGCGCGAAGGATCGTCGCCGGGCGAGAGCCACAGCAGCGGTGGTGGCCCGGTCACGGGGTCTCCGGCGGCAGCTCGATCGGCGGGCACTCGGCCTTGAAAGGCACGTGGCGCGCCGTCTCGGCGGCGTAGGCCTCGATCGCGGCGCGCTCCTCGCCGAGGTAGCGCTCGATCGCCGCGCGAAAGCGCGGATCGCCGATCGCGTGCGCCGAGTAGGTCAGCGTCGGGCGAAAGCCGCGGGCGATCTTGTGCTCGCCCTGGGTGCCGGGCTCGAAGCGCCTGAGGCCCTCGCGGATGCAGTACTCGATGCCCTGGTAGTAGCAGGCCTCGAAATGCAGGCTGTGGTGCTCGCCGTCGGCGCCCCAGTATCGGCCGTAGAGCGTGTCGGCGCCGCGAAAGAAGATCGCGCACGCGACGAGCGCACGGTCCTTCGTCGCGAGCAGCACGAGCGGCCGGCAGGCGGCGCTGCGCGAGAGCTCCGTGAAGCACGCGAGCGGCACGTACGGCTCGTGCCCGTGGCGGTGGAAGGTCGCGGCCTTGAGCGCGTACACGGCCCGCCACTCGGCGCCCGAGAGCTGCTCGCCGCTGCGCCACTCGAACTCGATGCCGGCCTCGCGGATGCGCCGCCGCTCGCGGTGCGCCTTCTTGCGCTTCTCGGCGGTGAAGGTCGCGAGAAAGTCCTCGAAGTCGCGGTAGCCCTCGTTCTGCCACTGGAACTGGCAGTCGACGCGGGCCAGCAGGCCCTGTGCGGTCAGCCAGTCGCCCTCGTCGCGGGTCGTGAACTGCACGTGCAGCGACGAGCAGGCGCCGAGCCGCCCGAGCGCGCCCTCGAGGAGCGCGCGCCGCACGCGCGCGACGTCGGCGCCCGGCCGCACCAGCAGGCGCGGCCCGGTGGCCGGCGTGAAGGGCGTCGCGGCGACGAGCTTCGGGTAGTAGCGGGCGCCGTAGCGGCGGTAGGCCTCGGCCCAGCTGAAGTCGAACACGAACTCGCCCCACGAGTGCGTCTTCTCATACAGCGGCAGCGCACCGACGAGCGCGCCGGCGCTCCTGACCGTCACGTGCGCCGCCTGCCAGCCGGTTGCCGGGGCGACCGCGCCGCTGCGCTCGAGCGTGGCGAAGAACTCGTGGCGGAGGAACGGCACGCCGCCCGAGTCGAGCGCGTTCCAGTCGGCGGCGGCGATCGACTCGATGCCGGAATGCGAGCGCGTCTCGTGCGTCGCGGCGTCCATGGCTAGTGGCCGGCGTCGAGTCGCTCGAGGTACTTGTCGGCGTCGAGCGCCGCCATGCAGCCGGTGCCGGCCGAGGTCACGGCCTGCCGGTAGACGTGGTCGGCAACGTCGCCCGCCGCGAACACGCCCGGGACGCTCGTGGCGGTCGCATCGCCCTCGAGGCCGGTGCGCACCGTGATGTAGCCGCCCCTCATGTCGAGCTGGCCCTCGAACAGCTGCGTGTTCGGCGTGTGGCCGACCGCGATGAAGACGCCGTGGAGCTTGAGCTCGCGCGCGCCGCCGCCGTCGGCCGGCCGGATCCGCAGCCCGGTCACGCCCGAGTCATCGCCGAGCACCTCCTCGACGGTGTGGTTCCAGATCACCGAGGCCTTGCCGGCGCGCTCGCGGTCGAAGAGGTGGTCCTGCAGGATCTTCTCGGCCCGCAGCCGGTCGCGCCGGTGCACCAAGGTGACGTGGCGCGCGATGTTCGTCAGGTACAGGGCCTCCTCGACGGCGGTGTTGCCGCCGCCGATGACGGCGACGTCCTGGTTGCGGTAGAAGAACCCGTCGCAGGTCGCGCAGGCCGAGACGCCCTTGCCCCGGAACGCCTGCTCGGACGGAAGGCCCAGGTAGCGGGCCGAGGCGCCGGTCGCGATGATGAGCGCATCGGCCGTGTACTCGCCGCGGTCCGCGTACAGGTGGAACGGGCGGCGGGAAAGGTCGACGCGGTTCACGTGGTCCTCGACAATGTCGGTGTTGAAGCGCTCGGCGTGGTGGCGCATCCGCGCCATCAGGTCCGGGCCCTTCAGGCCTTCGACGTCGCCCGGCCAGTTGTCGACGTCGGTGGTCGTCATCAGCTGCCCGCCGACCTCGACGCCGGTGATCAACAGGGGCCTGCGGTTGGCGCGGCTCGCGTAGACGGCGGCGCTGTAGCCGGCGGGTCCAGAGCCCAGGATCAGGAGGCGTGCGTGGCGGGGAGTCGACATGGTCGCTGTGGGTCCTTCGCGGGCAGGGAACGAGTGGCGCCCATGGTAAGGAAAAGCGCGCGCCGCCGCAGGCGGCGGACGGGTCGCGACTGGTGCGTCGATGACTTCTTATGTATCATGGACTTAAGTCAAACTTTTATCTTTGGACCTCAACTTGGCTGACGCCCTCGCCCAAACCAACCGCCCCGGGAACGCCCGCCTCGCTGCCGTCGTGACGCGCAGCCTGCGTGAGGGGGCGCTCTTCGTCTTCGGCGCGGTCGCGCTCGTGCTCCTGCTCGCGCTCGGCAGTTTCGACCCACAGGACCCGAGCTTCTCCAACACCGGCGAGCCCGGTCGAGTCGCGAACCTGATCGGGCCGGTCGGCGCGTGGTTCGCCGATGTACTGCTGATGCTCTTCGGGGCGCCGGCGTTCCTCTTTCCGGTGATGCTCGGTGTCACCGGCTGGCTGCTCTTTCGGCCGCCCGTTGGGGAGTCGCCGTCGCGCGCCAGCCTCGCATTGCGGCTGTCGGGCTTCGTGCTGACGCTCACGACGAGCTCGGCGATCGCGACGCTGCACTTCATCGCCGCGCGCTATCCGAACACCGCGGGTGGCATCCTCGGCGACCTCGTCGGCCACGGCCTCGCGCGCGGCTTCAGCTTCCTCGGCGCGACGCTGCTGCTGCTCGGCGGCTGGTTCGCGGGCGTGGCGCTCTTCCTCGGCGTCTCGTGGCTCACGGTCATGGACCGGCTCGGCCACGGGATCCTGGCGGGCCACGCCTGGGTCAAGGGAATGCTGGCGGCGCGGCGCGACGCGACCGCCGGGCGCGAGAACAAGGCGGCGCGCCAGGAGGCGGTGCGCGAGGAGAAGAAGAAGGCCGAGCACAAGGCGCCGCCCCGGATCGAACCGCCGCTGCCGGTCATCGAGAAGAGCGAGCGCGTCGAGAAGGAGAAGCAGGTCCCGCTCTTCGAGCGCCCGGCGGCCAAGGAGCTGCCGCCGCTGAAGCTGCTCGACGACGCACCGCCGCGCGAGGCCGGCTACTCGCCGGAGACGCTCGAGGCGATGAGCCGGCTCGTGGAGCTCAAGCTTCGCGACTTCGGCGTCGAGGTCGAGGTCGTCGCGGTGCACCCGGGTCCGGTCGTCACGCGCTTCGAGCTTCGGCCGGCGCCCGGCGTCAAGGTCAGCCAGATCTCCGGGCTCGCCAAGGACATCGCGCGCGCGCTCTCGGCGATCAGCGTGCGCGTCGTCGAGGTGATCCCCGGCAAGAGCGTCGTCGGGCTCGAGATCCCGAACGAGAAGCGCGAGCTCGTGACGCTCGGCGAGATCCTGAAGTCGAAGGCCTACGACGAGGTGGCATCGCCGCTCGCGCTCGCGCTCGGCAAGGACATCGGCGGCCACCCGGTGGTCGCGGACCTGCAGAAGATGCCGCACCTGCTGATCGCCGGCACGACCGGCTCCGGCAAGAGCGTCGGCATCAACGCGATGGTGCTCTCGCTCCTCTACAAGGCGACCGCCGAGCACGTGCGCCTGATCATGGTCGACCCGAAGATGCTCGAGCTCTCGGTCTACGAGGGCATCCCGCACCTGCTCGCGCCGGTCGTCACCGACATGAAGCAGGCGGCGAACGCACTGCGCTGGTGCGTCGCGGAGATGGAGCGCCGCTACCAGCTGATGGCGCAGCTCGGCGTGCGCAACATCGGCGGCTATAACCGCAAGATCAAGGAGGCGAGCGACGCCGGCAAGCCGATCCCCGATCCCATCCTCGCGATGCGCCTGCAGGCGGGCGAGGTCGGGCTCCTCGATGCCAGCGGCAACGTGCCGCCCTGCGAGCCCTTGCCCTACATCGTCGTCGTCATCGACGAGCTCGCCGACCTCATGATGATCGTCGGCAAGAAGGTCGAGGAGCTGATCGCGCGGCTGGCGCAGAAGGCGCGCGCCTCGGGAATCCACCTCGTGCTCGCGACCCAGCGGCCCTCGGTCGACGTGATCACCGGGCTCATCAAGGCCAACATCCCGACCCGCATCGCGTTCCAGGTCTCGGCCAAGGTCGATTCGCGGACGATCCTCGACCAGGGCGGCGCCGAGTCGCTGCTCGGCCACGGCGACATGCTGTACCTGCAGCCCGGCACCTCGGTCCCGACGCGCGTGCACGGCGCGTTCGTCTCCGACCAGGAGGTGCACCGCGTCGTCAACGCCTTGCGCGGCGCGGCGCCGGTGTACGTCGAGGAGATCCTCGAGGGCCCGCGCGGGCCGGTTCCGGGCCTCGCGTCCGAGGAGGGCGAGGGTGGCGCCGCGGCCGACGGCGAGCAGGATGCGCTCTACGACGAGGCGGTGCGCATCGTCGCCGAGACCCGCAAGGCGTCGGTATCCGGCATCCAGCGGCGCCTCAAGATCGGCTACAACCGCGCCGCGCGCCTCGTCGAGACCATGGAGGCGGCCGGGCTCGTCGGGCCGCTGCAGCCGAACGGCTCGCGCGAGGTGCTCGTGCCGCCGGGCGCCGAGGACTGACGGCGGTGCGGGGTATTCGACTGGCGAGCGCGGGCCTCGCGCTCGCGGCGCTCGCGCTGCCCGCGGTCGCGGCACCGGCGGGTGACGCGGCGGCGCTCGCGCGCCTCGAGCAGGGGCTCGCCAAGCTGCAGTCGGTGCGCGCCGAGTTCGTGCAGGACCTCCTCAACAAGGACGGCACGAGCGCCGAGCACGCGGCCGGCACGCTCTACCTCAAGAAGCCCGGGCGCTTTCGCTGGGACTACTCGCAGCCGAAGCAGCTGATCGTCTGCGACGGGACCGACCTGTGGCTCTACGATCCCGAGCTCGAGCAGGCGACGGTCAAGCGCGTGCGCGACACGCTCTCGCAGACGCCGGCGATGCTGCTTTCCGGGGAGGCGAAGGTGCAGGACGGCTTTCGCGTCAAGGACGGTGGCAGCGCCGCGGGGCTCGATTGGATCGTGCTGACGCCGAGGGCCGACGACACCGACTTTAGGGAGATCCGCCTCGGCTTCGCGGGCGACCTGCTGAGGCGGCTCGAGTTCGCCGACAAGCTGAACCAGCGGACGGCCATCGAGCTCAAGCGCCTCGAGCGCAACGTCGAGATCCCGGAGGCACTCTTCAAGTTCATCGCGCCGCCCGGCGTCGACGTCATCGGCACGCCCGGGCGCTAGCGTGCTCAAGCTCCGCTACGCCGCGCTGTGGGCCGCGGTCGCCTGGTTCGGCGTCGCCTTCGGCATCTTCCTGACCGTGCTGCCGAGCGGCAGCGCGCCGATTGCGATCGGCGGGCACGTCCAGCACCTCGCCGGCTACTTCATCCTGACCTCCTGGTTCGCCGGCATCTATCCGCGATCCCGCTACCCGCTGATCGGCATCGGCTGCTTCCTGTTCGGGGGCGCGATGGAGCTCCTGCAGAACTTGAGCCCGACGCGCCACCCGGCGCTCGCGGACGCGCTGACGAATGGCGTCGGGATCTCGGTCGCGATCGCGCTCGCCTATCTCGGCCTCGGCGGCTGGGCGGCGAAGGTCGAGCGGCTGCTGGGCGTCGGGGAGCCCTGAGCCCCACGTACAATGGGGCCGTGACCGACGCCCCGTACCGACCGCTCGCCGACCGGATGCGTCCGCGCTCGCTGCTGGAGTTCGCGGGGCAGTCGCACCTGCTCGCGCCGGGTAAGCCGCTGCGCCGGCTCGTCGAGGGTGCGACGCTGCACTCGATGCTGCTATGGGGCCCCCCCGGGACCGGCAAGACGACGCTCGCGCGCCTCGTCGCGCACTCGGCGCGCGCGGAGTTCCATGCGCTCTCTGCGGTGTTCGCCGGCGTCAAGGACATCCGCGAGGTCGTCGAGCGCGCCCGCGCGGCGCGCAGCGAGCGCCAGACGCCGACGGTGCTGTTCCTCGACGAGGTGCACCGCTTCAACCGCTCGCAGCAGGACACGTTCCTGCCGTTCGTCGAGGACGGCACGCTGGTCTTCATCGGCGCGACCACCGAGAACCCCTCGTTCGAGGTGAACTCGGCGCTGCTGTCGCGGGCGCGCATCTACGTGCTGAAGGCGCTCGGCGCGGCCGACCTCGAGGCGCTGATCGACCGCGCGCTCGCCGACGCCGAGCGCGGACTCGGCGCGAGCGGTGTCGCGATCGAGCCTGAGGCCCGCGCGCTCCTCGCGCGCGCCGCCGACGGCGATGCGCGACGGGCGCTCAACTTCCTGGAGGTCGCGGCCGACCTCACGACGCCGGCGGCGCCGACGATCACCGAGGCGATGGCCGCCGACGTCGCGGCCGGCGGCCACCGGCGCTTCGACAAGCGCGGCGAGCAGTTCTACGACCAGATCTCGGCGCTGCACAAGGCGGTGCGGGGATCGGACCCGGACGCGGCGCTCTACTGGCTGTGCCGGATGCTCGACGGCGGCTGCGACCCGCTCTACGTCGGGCGGCGCGCGCTGCGGATGGCGAGCGAGGACATCGGCAACGCCGACCCGCGCGCCCTGCACCTCGCGCTCGATGCCATCGAGACCTACGAGCGCCTCGGCAGCCCCGAGGGCGAGCTGGCACTCGCCCAGGCGATCGTCTACCTCGCGGTCGCGCCAAAGAGCAACGCCGTCTACACCGCGTTCTCGGCGGCGCGCAGCGACGCCGAGGCGCTCGGCACGCTCGACGTGCCGCTCTCGATCAGGAACGCCCCGACGCGGATGATGAAGGACCTGGGCTACGGCAAGGGCTACCGCTACGACCACGACGAGCCCGAGGCGCACGCCGCCGGCCAGCGGTATTTCCCTGACGAGATGGAGCCGCGGACCTATTATGATCCGGTGCCGCGCGGCCTCGAGATCAAGATCAAGGAAGCGCTCGCGCGCCGCCGGGGCGGCGGCTGACCGACCCGACCGAGGACCCTGTGCTCGACCCGAAACTGCTGCGCACCGAACCCGACCGCGTCGCCGCGAACCTCGCACGCCGCGGCTTTCGCCTCGACATCGCCGCGCTCGCCGCGCTCGAGGAGCGCCGCAAGGCGGTGCAGATCCGCACCGATGCGTTGCGCAGCGAGCGCAACACGCGCTCGAAGGCCATCGGCCAGGCGAAGGCCAAGGGCGCGGACGTCGCGCCGCTCCTCAGGGAAGTCGAGGCGCTCGGCGCGGACCTCGCGGCGTCCGAGGCCGACTTCGCCGCCGTCCAGGCCGAGGTCGACCGGCTCGCGCTCGGGCTTCCGAACCTCCTGCACGAGTCGGTGCCGGAAGGGGCCGATGAGAATGCCAACGTCGAGGTGCGCCGCCACGGCGTGCCGCGCGAGCTCGGCTTTCCGGCGCGCGATCACGTCGCGCTCGGCGAACTCGACGGCGGCCTCGACTTCGAGGCTGCGGGCCGGATCGCGGGTGCTCGCTTCGCGGTCATGCGCGCGTCCGTGGCGCGGCTGCACCGCGCGCTCGCGCAGTTCATGCTCGACCTGCACACGCGCGAGCACGGCTACACCGAGGTCTACGTGCCGTACCTCGTGTCGCGGCAGACGCTGACCGGGACCGGGCAGCTGCCGAAGTTCGAGCAGGACCTCTTCGCGCTCAAGGGCGAGAACGAGCTCTTTCTGATCCCGACGGCCGAGGTGCCGGTCACGAACCTGGTGCGCGACGCGATCCTGCCGGCCGAGTCGCTGCCGCTGAAGTTCGTCGCCCACACGCCGTGCTTTCGCTCGGAGGCCGGGGCCTACGGCAAGGACACGCGCGGCATGATCCGCCAGCACCAGTTCGACAAGGTTGAGATGGTGCACGTCGTGCGGCCCGAGCACTCGTACGCGGCGCTCGAGGAGATGGTCGGGCACGCCGAGACGGTGCTCAAGCGCCTCGCGATCCCGTACCGCGTCGTCGCGCTCGCCGCCGGTGACGTCGGTTTCGGCAGCGCCAAGACCTACGACCTCGAGGTGTGGCTGCCCGGGCAGGGCAAGTACCGCGAGATCTCCTCGTGCTCGAACTGCGAGAGCTTCCAGGCGCGGCGCATGCAGGCGCGCTACCGCAATCCCGCGACCGGCAAACCCGAGCTCGTCCACACGCTGAACGGCTCGGGCGTCGCGGTCGGTCGGGCGCTCGTCGCCGTGCTCGAGAACTACCAGGAAGCCGACGGCAGCGTCCGGGTCCCGGAGGTGCTGAAGCCGTACATGGCCGGCGTCGAGGTCATCGGCCCCGAGGCCTGAGGCGGCTCAAAACGAACGCGCCCGGCGAGGGCCGGGCGCGCATCGACCGGACGGCCGGAGCCTCAGTTGCGCGAGGAGCCGCCGAGGAGCTGCAGCAGGCTGACGAACAGGTTGTAGATGCTGACGTACAGCGTCACCGTCGCGAGCACGTAATTGGTCTCGCCGCCGTTCACGATCTCGCCCGTCTCCCACAGGATCATGCCGCTCGCGAGCAGCGTGAAGAGGCCGGCGACGACCAGCGAGAGGCCCGTCAGGTGGAAGAAGATCGCGACGAGCCCGAGCAGGAACGCGGTGATGAGGCCGACGAACAGGAAGTGCGTCATGAAGTCGAAGCGCTTCTTGGTCGTGACCGCGTACGCCGAGAGCGCGAGGAACGAGACGCCCGTGATCGCGAGCGCGCTCATGATCACGGAGCTCCCGTTCGGGACCACCCTGACGTAGTGGCTGAGGATCGGCCCGAGCGTGTAGCCCATGAAGCCCGTCAGCGCGAAGACGAGCGCGACGCTCCAGGCGCTGTTCCTCAGGCGCTGGATCGCGAACGACAGGCCATAGAAGCCGACCAGCGTCAGCAGCAGGCCCGGGTAGGGGAGGCCGAGCGTCATCGCCAGGCCCGCGCACGCGGCGCTGAACAAGAGCGTCGCGGACAGCAGCAGATAGGTGTTCTTGAGCACCCGCTGCGCCGACTCGGAGCTGACGGCATTGACGACGAGGCCGTCGCGGGTGATGACGGTCACTGAGGGGTCACGGTCCATCTTGGGGGGTTCTCCGGGGGAAACGCCTGGCACATTCTACCGTATGCGCGCCTTGAAGGATTTCAAGGGGCCGGGCGCAGGCCGCCTCACCAAGACCCGCGCCGTCCGGTAAAGTTCCGGCGGCCGCACCCGGAGAGGTGGCAGAGCGGTTGATTGCACCGGTCTTGAAAACCGGAGGCTCCGCAAGGGGCTCGTGGGTTCGAATCCCACCCTCTCCGCCAACCGATGGTGTCTCCTCACTGAATGACTGCAATCGCGAAGAACCCAAGGCCTTCATGGCACCGGGCCTTACTGATGACCGCCAGGAGCATTGAGCCCGACGTGCCCCGGCCGCTTCGCGGGCGCATAGTGCCGTATGGGCAAACGTAAGGCCTCGAGCCGCGCCAGGGGCGCCTCTCCCCGGCGCGTCACCGCCAAGGCCGTGAGACCCAAGCCGCCTAAGCTCGCGCGCCTGCCGCTCCTCGGCGTCAGCAGAGACGCCGCGGCCCCGCCCGCGCTCTCCCCTGATGTGACGCTCGAAGAGTTGGCGGCACTCGCGAGTGCCGCGAACGACGTCGTTGATCCCGTCGCAGGCCTGCGGGCCTGGCTCGCAATGGTCGAGGCGGTGCTGAAGGCCGGCGTCGACAAGTCGCAGGAGCCGATCGCGCAACGCTGCATCGCCGGCCTCGCCAGCGTGCGCCGTCGGCTTTCCTGCGCGGCGCTGACGGGTGCCGAGATTGGGGCCGCACTCGCCGATGCCGTGGAACTGGGCGGCAACGTCGCGTCGCTGCGCGTCAAGACGGTGATCGAATCAAGGTCGAAGGAGCCCGTCCGCCCGAGCGCGGCAATGGCCGAGCGGCACCAGCAGCTTGAGCGCGCGGCCAGGTTGAGAGCCGACGCGGAGTGGGCGAGGCTCGGGGCGCTTGCCAAGACGCACAACGCGCTCG
>DATKOR010000006.1:0-19577 GCA_035524495.1 Steroidobacteraceae bacterium | reverse complement strand
GGTGGTCGCGCCGGCCGTGATGCGCAGCTTTTGCACCTCGAGCGGCTGGCTGAAGCCGCGCAGCACCTCGACGGTGACCTCGCCTTCCGGCACCTCGAGGCTGAACTCGCCGTGGCCGTGGAAGTAGTGCGCCTCGAACGGACGCTCGGCGCGGTCGTAGCCGTCATCGCCGTGTACCCACGCCTCGCGCGGCGCGTGAAAGCGCCCGCGGGCGTCGGTGACCGAGACGCGCGCCCAGGCGCTCGAGCCGTCCCGCTCCCGGAGCGTGAGCGCAAGCGTGCCGCTCGGCGCGAGCCGTTGCCGCTCGCTCGCGACGAGGCGATGCTGGGCACCGCCCGCGACGTCCTGCAGCCAGAGCTCGAGGCCGCCGCTGCGGTTCGAGATGAACGCGATCTCCTTCCCGTCCGGCGACCAGCGCGCACCGACTTCGTCGCCCTCGCCGTAGGAGATCGGCAGCGCGTCGCCGCCCGCGACCGGCAGCAGCCACAGCTGGTGCGTGTTGCGTCCGAGGTAGGAGCTGTAGAGGAGTCGCGTGCCGTCGGGCGACACGTCCGGGCGCGCGCGCCAGTTCGTCTCCTCGTAGTGCAGCTCGCGCGGCGGCGCGCCCGGGCGCGCCGCGATCTGCCAGAAGCCGCCGGTCCCGTGCACGTGGCCGCGGTTCGAGACGTAGATCAGCGACGACCCGTCGCGGCTCCAGACGGGGCTGATCTCGTGATCGTAGGCGCTGTAGTAGTAGCGCCTGAGCGGGCTCTTCTCCTCGCCCGTCACGCGCTGCTCGTGCTCGAGGCCCGCGCTCCCGACCTCGGCCGTGTAGATGTGAAAGCGGCCGTGGAACGCCGTCGAGACGTAGGCGATGCGCTTGCCGTCGGGCGAGAAGCGCGGCTCGACGTTGACCGCGTGGTTGTGCGTCAAGAGGCGCGTCGCGCCGGTCGCGAGGTCGAGGAGCGCGAGCTCGAGCGCGCTGTCGCGGTAGGTCACGAACACGATCGAGCGGCCGTCCGGCGACCAGTCGGGCTGGTAGTCGTAGCCCGGCCCGTCGGTCAGCTGCACGGCGCGCGTCGAGTCGAGGCGCTGGCGCCACAGCGAGCCTTCCATCGAGTACACGACCTCGCGCGATTCGGGCGCGAACGCGACCGAGGACGGCCCGCTCGTCAGCTGCGGCAGGTACATCTCGCGGTAGTAGTACGGGTGCGGCAGGTCGATCTGCTCGAGCACCGGCCGGCGCTCGGCGAAAGCGCCAGCGGCGCCGAGCACGGCAATCGCGACCGCGACAAGCTGCTGGATCCGCATCGTGCCTCCCGGCCTACTCTTCCTCGATCGCATCGCCGAGCACCGCCCGGCGCCGCGCGATGAACTCGCGCAGCGCCTCGTCCGCCGCCGGATCGATGCCCGGGTCCTGGTACTCGGCGAGCATCTTCTTCCAGACGCGGTTGGCGCGCTGCTCGGCCGTGAGGCTGCCCTCGGTGCTCCACTGCTCGAAAGAGGAGTAATCGGCGATCGTCGACTGGTAGAACGCGGTCTCGAAGTTCGCCTGCGTGTGGGCGCAGCCGAGGAAGTGGTTGCCCGGCCCCACCTCGCGGATCGCATCGAGCGCCTGACCGCGCTCGCTGAGGTCCATGCCCTGGGCGAGCACCTGCATCATCGCGAGCTGGTCGGCGTCCATGACGAACTTCTCGTAACCCGCGACCAGTCCGCCCTCGAGCCAGCCCGCCGCGTGCGTCACCAGGTGCACGCCGGCGAGCAGCGTCGGCAGCAGCGTGTGGGCGCTCTCGTAGGCAGCCTGCGCGTCGGCGACCTTGGACGAGCACAGCGAGCCGCCGCTGCGGCACGGCACGCCGAGCCGTCGCGCGAGCTGCGCCGTCGCAAAGATCATCTGCGTCGCCTCGGGCGTGCCGAAGGTCGGCGCGCCGGTGCGCATCGAGATCGCGCCCACGAACGAGCCCATGATCACCGGCGCGCCGGGACGCACCAGCTGCGTCAGCGCCATGCCGGCCAGCGTCTCGGCGAGGATCTCCGCCATGCAGCCGGCCGCGGTGACCGGCCCCATGGCGCCGGCCAGCACCGCCGGCACGACGATCGTCCCCTGGTTGTGCGCGGCGAACTCGCGCAGCGAGCCGAGCATCCGGCCGTCGAAGGTCAGCGGCGAGTTCGAGTTGATGTTGCCGAGCAGCACGACGTTGCGGTCGATGAACTCCGCGCCGAACAGCACCGCCGCCATGCGCACCGCGTCGGCCGCGTGGCCCGGCGTCTCCGGGGTCCCCTCGCAGCCCATGTCCGAGTAGCGGAAGTGCGCGTACTGCACGTCGAGGTGGCGCTTGCCGGGCGGGATGTCCATCGGCTCGACGATCGAGCAGCTGGAGAAGTGGATGGCCGGCGCCATGTGCGCGAGCTTGACGAAGTTCTGCGCATCCTCGAGCGTGCCATAGCGCCGGCCGCGATCGAGGTCGCTGACGAAGGGCGGCCCGCCGACCGGCGAGAACACGGTCGCGTCGCCGCCGAAGCGTACGCTGCGCTCGGGGTTGCGTGCGTGCAGCGTGAACTCGGCCGGCGCCGAGGCGAGCAGCCGGCGCGCGAGGCCGCGCGGGATGTGCACGCGCTCGCCGCTGACCTCCGCGCCCGCCGCGCGCCACAGCTTCAGCGACTCGGGGTCGCGCCGAAACTCGATGCCGATCTCCTCGAGGATCGTCTCGGCGTTGGCCTCGATGATCTCGACGGCCTCGTCGCTCAGGAGCTCGACCGGCCGCAGCTTGCGACGGATGTAGGGGTACTTGCCGGCCTGCGTGCGGGCCCGGGCGCGCCGGCTTTCGCGGCCGCCATCGCGCGGGCGGCGCTGAATCGCATTCGTCTCGCTCACGTGTTCCTCACGACTCGCAGGCCGCACGCACTATGCCTCGGCCGCCGACGCCGCACAACGCCATGGCACTGCGCTAAGCTCGCGCGCAACGGAGGCTCGCCATGCGATGTTCGCGTCGGCTCATCGTGCTCGCCGGTCTCGGCGCTTGGTTCAGCGCCCGCTGCGCGCTGGCCGCCTCTCCGCTCGCGGAGGCCGAGACGCTGTACGCCGACTGGCTCGATGCGACCTACGCGCTCGCGACCGTGCGCGCCGGGCCCGCGGACGTCCGCGACGGCCGCGACGCGGGCGCCTGGAGCCGCGAGCGCGACCGCGACGCGGCGCTGCTCGCGACGCGCCTCGACGCGCTCGCGGCCGTGCGCCTCGGCGCCGCGGACCGCGCGGCGCTCAAGGCGATGCGGCAGGGCCTCGCGGAGGCGCCGACGACGCCGGCGGCGGCTGCCCCGGGCGAGTCCGAGGCGCGCTGCCGCGGCGCTGCCGACGCCAGGCTCGAGCGCGAGCCGCTGTCGCAGGCGCTCTACGCGTGCTTCGAGCACTACGGCAACCACCTCGAGTTCGAGGGCGGCACGATCGCGCGCACGACCGCGCTCGAGCTGCTGCAGGAACTCGACACCAGCGCGCGGCGCGCGGCGCTGCTGCGCGCGTTCGCGCCGCTGTGGAACGCGCTCGCGCCGGCCGACGCGAACGGCCCGTACCGGCGGCTGATCCGCCTCGCCGCCGCCGACCAGGCCGCGCACGGCAACTCCCCGATCGCCGCGGCCGCGCGCACCGTCGGCGCACCCGAGCGCGACGTCGAGGGCTGGCTGGTCGCGGTGCTGGCGCGCTGGGGCCGCGCGATCGACCCGACGCCGGTCGAGCCCTGGGACTACTGGCACCGGCACACCGCCGCGACCCGGGTGCTCGATCCGGAAATCGGCGCCGGCCGCATCCTCGAGCTGACCAAGCGCTACTACCTCGATCTCGGCGCCGACCTCGACGCGCTCGGCGTCGAGCACGACCTCGCGATCCGGCCGGGCAAGGCGCCGCTCGCCTACGCCGACTTCGTGCGCATCGGACGCGAGGTCGACGGGCGCTGGCGGCCGGCAATCGCGCGCGTCTCGGCCAACGTCGAGAAGGGCGGCCTCTTCGTCCTCAACGAGATCGTGCACGAGGACGGCCACGCGGTGCACATGGCGGCCGTCCGCACGCGCCCCGCCTACTTCGACCTCGGGGACGACCTCTTCATCGAGGCCTTCGCCGACGTGACCTCCTGGAGCGTCGCCGAGCCCGCATGGCAGCGCCGCTACCTCGGCCACGCGGTCGACGAATCGGGCGCGCTCGAGGCGCTCTACACCGGCGTCGTACTCGACGCGGCGTGGGGGCTCTTCGAGCTCAGGATGCTGCGCGCACCGGACTCGGACCCGAACGCGGTCTGGACCGACATCACGAGCCGCTACCTGCACGTCGTGCCGCACCCGGAGCTGCCGTGGTGGGCGCTGCGCGTGCAGCTCGTGGACCTGCCCGGCTACATGATCAACTACGGGCTCGGCGCGGTGCTGACCGCGGACCTGCGCGACCGGACGCGGCGGGCGATCGGCTCCTTCGACGCCGGCAACCCGCGCTGGTACGCGTGGACCTCCGAGCACCTGCTGCGCTTCGGGAAGTCGCGCCCGACGCCGACGCTGCTCAACGCCTTCCTCGGCCGGCCGGTCTCGACGCGCGCGCTCATCGCCGAGCTCAACCGGATCCGGCCGCCGCGCCAGGGGCTCAGCGCTTCGCGCCGGCGAGCGCTTCCCTGAGGCTGAGCTCGAGCAGCCCGACCGCCTCGTCGACCTCGGCCCTGCCGATCACGAGCGGCGGCATGAAGCGCACCGTGCTCTGGCCGCACGACAAGAGGATCAGCCCGTTGTGGTACGCGCGCGTGATCAGGGCGTCGGTGAGCTCGCGCGCGGGCTTCTTGCTCGCGCGGTCGACGACGAGCTCCATGCCGATCATCAGGCCCTTGCCGCGCACCTCGCCGATGACGTCGTGCCGGGTGGCGAGCTCGCGCAGCTTGCCCATGAAGTAGTCGCCGACCGTCGCGGCGTTGCCGACCAGGCCGCCGGCGACCAGGTCGATCGTCGCGAGGGCCGCCGCGCAGCACACGGGGTTCCCGCCGTAGGTGTTGCCGTGCGCGCCGCGCGTCCACTTCGACATGATCGTGCGCTTCGCGACCACCATGCCGATCGGCAGCCCCGAGCCGAGGCCCTTGGCGAGCGACATGATGTCGGGCGCGACGTCCCAGTGCTGGGCCGCGAACATCTTGCCGGTGCGGCCGATGCCCGACTGCACCTCGTCGAAGATCAACAGGATGCCGTGCCGGTCGCAGAGCGCGCGCAGCCCGGCGAGGAAGCCGTCGGGCGGCACGAGGTAGCCGCCCTCGCCCTGGATCGGCTCGACGAGGATCGCGGCGACCTCGCTCGGCGGCACGTTGCTCGTGAAGAGCACGTCCTCGATGTAGCGCAGCACCGCCTGGCCCTGATCGGCGCCGGCCAGCAGCGGCCGGTAGTTGTTCGGGTACGGCACGTGCGTGACGCCGGGCATCGTCGGGAAGAAGCCCTTCTGCTGCGTGTACTTGCTCGAGGTGAACGACAGCGAGCCCATCGTGCGGCCGTGAAAGCCGCCCAGGAAGCCGATGAAGCGCGGCCGTCCGGTCACGTAGCGCGCGAGCTTGAGCGCGCCCTCGACGGCCTCGGTGCCCGACTGCGCGAAGAAGCTCATCACCGGCTCCTTCATCGGCGAGAGCTCGTTGATGCGCTCGCCGAGCAGGATCTGGCGCTCGTGCCAGTAATCGGAGGAGATGTGCAGGAAGCGCTCCGCCGCGTCCTTGATCGCGGCGACCACCGACGGGTGGCTGTGGCCGGTGCTGCACACGGCGATGCCGGCGGCGAAATCGAGGAAGCGGTTGCCGTCGACGTCCCAGATCTCGGCGCCCTTGCCGTGCGACATCACGAACGGGTAATCGCGCGGATAGGACGGCGAGACGACCGCCGCGTCGCGCGCGAGCAGCGCGCGCGCCTTCGGCCCGGGGAGTTCCGTCTTGATGTGCGGGTTCTTCATGAGCGTTCCTCTAGACCGGCAGCTTCACCGGTCGGCTGTGGGCCGTCTGGGTCCGGGCATGAAGCGCGCGCAGCGCCTCGAGCTCGGCCGCGGTCGGCGGGGCAATGACCTCGAGCGTGGGCGCGACGACGAGCGGCCAGCCGGTGGCCTTGACGGCCGCGGATGCGGTCGTGGTCTCGTAGCGCGCGACCAGCGCGAATTCCTCGGTGTCGGGCTGCGGGCGCAGCACGCCGTAGTCGGTGATGATCGCCTGCGGACCGCGCCCCGGGGCGCCGCTCTTCGCGCGGGCGCCGCCGCCCGCCATGAAGCCCGCGCTGCTGACGAAGTCGAGCGTCGGCACGAACGAGCGCAGCGACTGCTTCAGCACGACGAAGATCTGCTTGGCGTGCGCGGCGATCTCGGAGGCCCCGCCCGCGCCCGGCAGGCGCACCTTCGGGTGCGCGTACGGGCCGATCACGGTGCTGTTGAGGTTGCCGAAGCGGTCGACCTGCGCGGCGCCCAGGAACCCGACGTCGATGCGCCCGCCCTGCAGCCAGTACGCGAAGATCTCCGGGAGCGGCACGACCGCGGAGGCGGTCTCGGCAAGCTCGCCGTCGCCGATCGAGAGCGGCAGCACGTCGGGCCGCGTTCCGATCGTGCCGGACTCGTAGATCAGCACGATCTCGGGCGCGTGCAGCAGGCGCGCGAGGTTCGCGGCCGCCGACGGCAGCCCGATGCCGACGAAGCACACGCAGCCGTTCCACAGCATGCGCGCCGCGGTCACGGTCATCATCTCCTCCGCCGTCCACGCCGCGCTCACGGCCCACCCCCGTCGGCGCGCAGCCGGGCGATGAAGCCGGCGAAGTCGGCGGTGCCGAGCACGTAGCGCTCGAGCCACTCGCCGAAGCGGCCGCGGTCGCGCGAGACGTCGTCCCAGGCGATGTAGAAGGCGTTGTCGCGCGGATAGTAGCCGCGCGCGTAGGAGGGCCAGGCGCCGCCCGGGACGCAGGCGACCGCGGTCACGACCCAGTGCGGCAGCACGACCGCGTTCATCGGCGCCGCGAGGTCGTCGACGATCTCCTCGACGGTCACGATCAGCTTGCGCGCCGCGAGCCCGGCTTCCTTCTGGGCGCCGAGGATGCCGCTGATCAGCACGTTGCCGGCGCGATCGGCCTTCTGCGCATGCAGGATCGTCACGTCGGGGTTGAGCGCCGGCACCGTCGCGAGCGCCTCGCCCGTGTAGGGACAGGTGACCGTGCGGATGCCGTCGTTGACGCGCGCCAGGTCGGTGCCGATGTAGCCGCGCAGCAGCCCGAACGGGAGCCGCGCGGCGCCCGCGGTGTAGGCCGCGGCCATGCCGGCGTGCGAGTGCTCGCGGATCGCGAGCGGCCGCGGCCAGCCCTGCTCGATCGCCTCGCGGATCCGGTGCGCGGAGCCGACGCCGGGGTTGCCGCCCCAGGAGAAGGTCAGCGCGCGCGCACAGCCGGCGCCGATCATCTGGTCGTAGACGAGGTCCGGCGTCATGCGGATCAGGTGCAGGTCGCGGCGCCGCTGGCGGATGATCTCCTGCCCGGCCGCGAACGGGATCAGGTGCGTGAAGCCCTCGAGCGCGAGGCTGTCGCCGTCGCGCACGTGGCGCTCGATCGCGTCCTTGAGCGTGACGATCGGCACGATCTATTCGACGACCGTCTGCGACTGCTCGCGCAGGTAGAGCGGCAGGTAATAGAACGAGCCAATCGCCTTGCCGGTCGAGGCCGAGCCCTTCCAGCCGCCGAAGGCCTGGTACCACGGCCAGGCGCCGGTGGTCGCGCCCTGCGGGCGGTTGACGTAGACGGTGCCGGCCTCGATGTGGTCGAGGAAGTACTTCGACTCGGCGACGCTGCCGTAGAAGCCGGCCGTGAGGCCGAGCGGCGAGTCGTTGGCGCGCGCAATGCCGTCCTCGAGTCCGCCGACCCGGCCGACCATCACGATCGGCAGGAACATCTCGACGCCGTAGAGCGGATGGTCGTGCGGCGCCTCGGCGACCGTCGGCGCGACGAAGCAGCCGGCGCCGAGCGCGCCGTCGGTGAGGCGCTTGCCGCCGGTGAGGATCCGGCCGCCGGTCGTCAGCTCGGAGGCGTAGCGCAGGTACTTCGCGACCGCCCCGGTCGAGATCACCGGCCCGAGCCAGTGCTCGCGCACCGTCGGATCGCCGATCCGGATCGCCTGCGTCTTCTCGACGAGCTTCGCGGTCAGCGCGTCGGCCACCTCGGTCGCGACGTAGACGCGCGAGGTCGCCGAGCACTTCTGGCCCGACAGCCCGAACGCCGAGCGCACGATACCGGTCGCGGCGCGCTCTAGGTCGGCCGCCGCGGTCACGATCACCGCGTTCTTGCCGCCCATCTCGGTCACGCACGGGCGCGTGTAGGCACCCGTCACCATGCGCCGCGCGAGCGCCATGCCGACCTCGTGCGAGCCCGTGAAGGTGATGCCCGCGACGTCCGGGTGGCTGACCAGCGCCTCGCCGATCGTGCTGCCGGCGCCGGCCACGAAGTTGAAGACCCCGGGCGGGAAGCCGGCGTCGCGGATGCAGTCGGCGAGCAGGCGGATCGCCCACGGCGTGTCGGAGGCCCCCTTGACGACCAGCGTGTTGCCGGTGACGAGCGCCGCGGCGGTCGGACCGCCGGCGAGCGCCAGCGGGAAGTTGAAAGGCGAGACCACGACCCACACGCCGTAGGGCTTGAGCACGCTGCGGTTGTGCGAGCGATAGTCGGAAAGCGGGTCGTCGGGCAGCGTGCGATCGAAGCCGCCGTTCGCGGCGAAGTCTTCGGCGTAACCCTTGAAGAAGTCCGCGGTCTCGGCGGCCTCGGCCAGCGCCTCGAGCCGGTTCTTGCCGACCTCGATGCACAGCGCGGCCGCGATGTCGTACACGCGCTCCTCGATCAGCGCCGCGACGCGCTTCGACAGCCGCACGCGCTCGGCGAGCGGCGTCGCGCGCCACGCGGGGAACGCGCGCCTGGCGGCCGCGACCGCCGCGGCGACCTGCCCCGCGTCGGCGGCGCCGAAGTGGCCGAGCAGCGCGCCGTCGATCGGGCTCGTCTTCTCGATCGCCCCGGCACCTTCGACGTCCTGGCCGCCGATGAAGAGCTTGTGGCGCACGCCGAGCGCCGCGCGCGTGCGCGCGACCGCGGCATCGAAGCGGGTGTGCATTTCCTCGGGCGGATTGAACATCGTCGAGTACGTCAGCTTGAAGCTCATGACCAGTTGATCTCCCCGAGCAGGCGGTCGAGCAGCGCGACCGCATCCGCAAGATCCCGTTCCGCTATCACGAGCGGCGGGGCAATGATAATGAGGTTGCCACGCGTCGCGAACGACACGCCGGCGGCGCGCGCCCGGCCGACCAGCGCCTTGAGCGGCGCCGGCGTCTCGGGCCACGGTGCGAGCGGCGCGCGCGTGCGGCGGTCGCCGACGAGCTCGAGCACCGCGAACAGCCCGTCGCCGCCGCGCACGTCGCCGATGACCGGGTGGCGCGCCTTCAGCTGCTCGAGCGCGGCGTACAGCGTGGCGCCGAGCGCGCGCGAGCGTTCGATCAGCCGCTCCTCGTCGTAGGCGGCGAGCGCTGCGACGCCGGCCGCGCACGACAGCGGGTGGCCGCAGTACGTGAGCCCGGTGTTTAGCATCTCGTGCTCGAGCTTCGCGGCGACCGCGGCGGAGAGCACCACGGCGCCGAGCGGCAGGTGCGCGCCGGTGAGGCCCTTGGCAAGCGTCATCAGGTCGGGGCGCCCCGCCTCGCCGTGGCGCTGCCAGGCGAACCACTCGCCGCAGCGGCCGAAGCCGCTCATGACCTCGTCGGCGATCAGGTAGACGTCGCGGCGCGCGCACTCCTCGCGCAGGCGCGGCCAGTAGTTCCGCGGCGCGACGACGCCGTTGGTCCCGGCATTGGCCTCCATCAGCACCGCGGCGACATTGCCGGCGCCCTCGCGGTCGATGACCGCGCCGACGTGCAGCGCGCTCGCCTCGCCGCAGCTCGCCGCGTCGGTCGAGCCGAACGGGCAGCGGTAGGCGTACGGCGCCGGCACGCGCACGACGCCGAAGCTGGCCGCATCGACCTGATGCTCGGTGCGCGCGTCGCCCGAGAGCGCCATCGCCGCGTAGCTCGCGCCGTGGTACGAGCGCTCGCGGGCGATGATCTTGCCGCGCGGCCGGCCGCTCGCCTGGCGGGCGAACTTGACCGCGTGCTCGTTGGCGTCGGCGCCGCCGAGCGTGAAGTAGACGCGCCCGCCCGCGAAGCCCGATTTCTCGAGGAGCCGCCGCGCCAGCGTCGCGCGCGGCTCAGCGCCCCAGCTCGCGGTCACGAAGCACAGCCGCTCGGCCTGCGCCTGGATGGCGCGGATCACCGCCGGGTGCTGGTGGCCGAGGTTCATGCACTCGGCGAGGCTGCTCATGTCGAGGTAGGCGCGCCCGGCGTCGTCGATGAAGCGCGCGCCCTCGCCGGCGACGATGGTCGGTGCGTTCCAGTCCGCCTGGACGCACCAGCTGTGCAGCACGTCGTGGCGCTCGGTACTCATCGGCGGCGGGGTTTCCGGCGGGCCGGGGCGGCCCGAAACGGCCATTTTCCTGCATTCGTGCCGCCCGACTCAAGTCTCTGCGCCGTCGCAGCGCAGCGCGCTAGGCGGCCCCGTGGCGCGCGCGCCGCACGCGCTGCGCCTCCTCCTGATCGATCGCCTCGAGCCCCGCCTCGACCTCGGCGATGTCGCGCTCGAGCTCGGGCAGCAGCAGGTGCTCGATCGCGCCGGCGCGCCGCTCGGTGCGTCGGTACTCGTCGGCGAGCCGCCACAGTGCACACTCGAACGCCGCGAGCGCCGGCGCCATCGCGAGCAGCGCGCGAAACGCCGCCGCGGCCCCCTGCGCCTCGGGCGAGTCGTCGAGCGGCGGCTGCACCGCGTGCGACGCCTCGGCCGGGCGCGCCTCGACCTCGGGCAGCGCGACGCCGAGCACGCGCGTCTCGCGCACGCGCGGCGCGGGGCCCGCTTCGCCGCGCGGCCGGAGCTCGAGGTCGTGCACGCCGTGGCGGTCGAAGGCCGCGGCCAGCGCCGTCTCGGCCGTTGCGAGCGCCGCCTTCCAGCGCGTGCAGGCCTCGGCGTGCCGCGCGAGCAGCGCGAGCATCCGCGTCGCGAGCAGCATGCGCTTCTCGTCGAGGAGCGCATAGCCCTCGCGCGCAGTCGCGCGCTCCTCGCTGAGCTCGAGGAGCGCGATGCGCGTCGGGGCGAGCTCACGGCTCGGCATCGGCGCCCGCCTTCAGGTGGGCCGCGATCTGCGTCGGGTGCAGGCGCGTCAGTTCCTCCACCGGGAGGTCCGAGAGCGCGCGCCAGCCGGCCGCCATGCTCTCCTCGAGCGTGCGTTGGCCACTCTGGGCCACGACTTCGTGCTCGAAGCGGTCGCCGAAGGCCAGGAAGCGCTGCTCGACCGGACCCAGGCCCTCGACCCCCATGACGCTCGACAGCACGCGCAGGCGCACCGCGCGCGCGTACGCGGCGAACAGCTGGTTGGCGAGCGCCGGATGATCGGGATCGGTGTAGCCGCGGCCGGTGCCGGAGGACATCAGCCGCGACAGGCTCGGCAGCACGCGCACCGGCGGGTAGATTCCGCGCCGGTCGAGCTCGCGGTCGAGGACGATCTGGCCCTCGGTGATGTAGCCGGTCAGGTCCGGAATCGGATGGCCGATGTCGTCGGCCGGCATCGTCAGCACCGGCAGCTGCGTCAGCGTGCCGGGACGCCCGCGGATGCAGCCGGCGCGCTCGTAGATCGAGGCGAGGTCGGAGTACATGTAGCCGGGGTAGCCCTTGCGGCTCGGGACCTCGCCGTGGCTCGCCGACACCTCGCGCAGCGCCTCGCAGTAGTTCGTCATGTCGGTCATCACGACCAGCACGTGGTGACCCTCGTCGAAGGCGAGGTACTCGGCGGCCGTCAGCGCGTAGCGCGGGGTCAGCAGCCGCTGCGAGCTCGGCTCGTCGGCGAGGTTCAGGAACATCACGGTCCGCGACAGTGCGCCGCTGCCGACCAGCGCGGCGCGGAACGCCTCGGCGGTGTCGTGCGAGACGCCGATGCCGGCGAACACGACGGCGAAGCGCCCGGCGTCCGCCGCGCGCAACCGCGCGTTGAGTGCGATCTCGGTGACCAGCCGGTCGTGCGGCAGGCCGCCGCCCGAGAAGATCGGCAGCTTCTGGCCGCGCACCAGGCTGTTCATCAGGTCGATCGTCGTGACGCCGGTCTCGATGAAGTCGCGCGGCAGCGCGCGCGAGGCCGGGTTGATCAGCCCGCCGTCGACCCGCAGGCGCTTGATCGCCGGAACCGGCGGCCCGCCGTCGAGCGGGCGTCCGACGCTGTCGAATACGCGTCCGAGGAGCCCCGGACCCACCGCGAAGCTGAGCGGCTCGCCGAGCACGGCGAGCGTCGAGTCGCCGAGGCCCAGTCCGCTCGTCGACTCGAGCACCTCGACGATGAGCTCCTGGCGGCTCACCGCGGCGACGCGCCCGAGGCGGCCGCGCCCCGTCGCGTCGCGAACGACCACCGCCGTGTTGAGCCCGACGTCGAGCGTGCGCTCGAGGAACACCAGCGGCCCCTCGATGCGCCGTGCCGTGCCGGTCGCTGCGACGTCAGCGCGCATGGGCGGCCTCCGCCGCATGCAGCTCGCCCTCGAGCCGGCGCCCGAAGTCGGCGATGTCGGCCAGGTGCCCCTCGCCGTGCTCCTCGCCGATGCGCTTGAGGTGCGCAACGCCGCGCAGCGCGGCGATCGTCGCCGGGGCGACGCCCTGCGCGACCGCCCGCTCGGCGTGCTCGATGAACCCGATCACGAGTCGCAGCAGCGCCGACTGGCGCTCCGGCGAGCAGTAGCGGTCGACCTCCGAGAACGACGACTGGCGCAGCAGCGCCTCGTTGACGATTTCCGCGAGCACGAGCGCCAGCTGCTGCTCGGGCGGCAACGCGTCGCGCCCGACGATGCGCGCCATGCGCTCGAGCCGCGCCTGGCGCTCGAGGAGCTCGAGCAGGCGCTCGCGGTGGCGGGCCCAGTCGCTGTTGCCGTTCGCCTGCCACCAGGCGGCGAGCCGCGGCGCGTCCTCGCTGTAGGAGCCGAGCGGGTGGATCGCCGGGTAGAAGCGCGCCCGCGCCCGCTCCGGGTCGAGCGCCCAGAACGAGCGCACGTAGCGGCGCGTGTGCAGCGTCACCGGCTCCGAGAAGTCGCCCGCCGGCGGGCTGATCGCGCCGATGATCGTCAGCGAGCCCTCGCGGCCGCCGAGCGTCTCGACGCGCGCCGCGCGCTCGTAGAAGTCCGCGAGCCGCGAACTCAGGTACGCGGGGTAACCCGCCTCGCCCGGCAGCTCGCCGAGCCGTCCCGACACCTCACGCAGCGCCTCCGCCCAGCGGCTCGTCGAGTCGGCGAGCAGCGCCACGTGCCGGCCCTGGTCGCGGAAGTACTCGGCGACGGTCACCGCGGTGTAGATGCTCGCCTCGCGCGCCGCGACCGGCATGTTCGAGGTGTTGGCGATGATGACCGCCCGTTCCATCAGGCGCCGACCGGTGCGTGGGTCCTCGAGCTGCGGGAACTCGTCGAGCACCTCGGCCATCTCGTTGCCGCGCTCGCCACAGCCGACGTAGACGATGACGTCCGCATCGCACCACTTGGCGAGCGATTCCTGCAGGATCGTCTTGCCGGTGCCGAACCCCCCCGGCAGCGCCGCGCGCCCGCCGCGCGCGACCGGAAAGAGCGTGTCGAGAATGCGCTGACCGGTGATCAACGGACCGGTCGGCGGCAGCCGGCGCGCGACCGGCCGCGGCGTGCGCACGGGCCAGTCGGTCGCGATGCTCAGCGCCCGCCGCGTACCGTCGGCAAGGAGCAGCGCGCCGATCTCGGCGCGCTCGTCGACCTCGCCGGCCGCCGCGAGCTCGACGAGCTGGCCACCCGCCGGCGGCGGGACGATGCAGGGCTCCTCGCGCCCGTCCACGACGACGACACCGAAGGTCGCGCCCGGCAACAGCGCATCGCCGGCCCGGGCGCGCGGCTCGAAGCGGCAGCGCCTCGCGGCAACGCCGCCGGGCCCTGCGGCGAGCGGGCGCAGCAGCCCGTCAAATATGCGTCCGAGAAGGCCCGGGCCGAGCCGGACCGAGAGCGGGAGCCCCGACCCCTCGACCGTGACGCCGGGCACGAGTCCGGTCGTGTCCTCGTACACCTGCGCGACGATCTCGGCACCGTTCAGCTGGATGATCTCGCCGAGCAGCCGATGGGGCCCGACAATCAGCGCCTCGTGCACGTGAAACGGTCCGCGCGCCTCGGCGCGGATCACAGGACCGGCGGCCGCGGTCAGGATCGCGGTGCTCACGGCGTGCCCCCCGCCGCGAGCGCCAGCAGCCGTGCCGCGATCGCGTCGCGATCCGCCACGAGGCCGTCGATGGTCGCATCGACGCGCGAAGGACCGGCGCTGATCGTGAGCCCGGCGCGCCCGCCGCTCGTCGTGTACGCCGCCCGTGCACCGGTCGCCGCGACCGCGGCCTCGAGCGCGGCGCGTTCGGCGGCACTCGCGTCCCCGACGAGCGCGATCGTCCAGTCGCGCGCCACGAGGCGCGCCGCCGCGACGCCGATCGCGTGCTCGCACCAGCTGCGCCTGGCCGCCGGATCGCGCCAGCGGACCTCGAGCGCCGCGGGGAGCGCCGCGAGCGCCGCGTCGATGAGGCGCGCATCAGCCTCGAAATCATGCTTGCGGCGGCTGGCGTCGAGCTCGGCGAGCGCGGCACGGCAGCGCTCGCGTACGCGCTCCTGCTTGGCGCGAACCGCGGCGCGCAGGAGCCGCCGCGCCTCGCGCCGGCCGGCCGCACGCGCCTCCTCGACCTGCGCCGCGCCCGCGGCGCGCAACTCGCCGACGCGCTCATCGCGCTGGTGGTGCACGCGACGCAGCAGCGCCGCGACCTGCAGCTCGATGACGCCCGTCATGCCTCGACTCCGAGCACGCCGCGCGCGTAGCGCGCGACCGGGCGCGCGGCCGCGGAGTCGAGCGACTCATCGAGCACCAGCACGAGCGGCGCCGTGCCGCGCCGCGCCGCCGCGAGCGTCGCCGGCGGCAGCGTTGCCGCCACGGCGGCCGACAGCAGCACGAGCGGGCTCGCGGCGCAGGCGGCGGCGAAGGTCGATGCGACCTCGTCGGGCGCGACGACCTCGACGCGCGCGCCGGCTAGGTGCCAGCCGATCGCGCCGAGGCGCTCGGTGATCACGATCGGCGCGACCTGCGGAACCGGCACGGCCGCCTCAGGTCCCGACGCGGTTGAAGATCAGCACCGCGACGATCAGGCCGTAGATCGCGATGCCCTCGGCGAGGCCGACGAGGATCAGCATCCGGCCAAAGAGCTCGGGCTTCTCGGCGACCGCGCCGACCGCGGCGGAACCGACCTGCGCGACAGCGTAGCCGGCGGCGCCGGCCGCGAGGCCCGCCGCCGCGGCCGCGGCGGCGAACGCCCAGCGCAGCACCTCCGGATCGGCACCGACGGTCGCGGCTGCCGCCGCGCGCGCCGGCAGCGCGAAGAGCGCCGCGGTCGAGGCGATGACGACGCCGAGCGCGAGCGCCGCGAGCACCAACATCAACGGCTTGGCCATTTTCATGGGGACTCCTTGAACGTGACTTGCGCGGGCTCCGGCAGCGGCTGGAACGGCCGGCCCTCCGCCTTCAGGAACCGGATGAAGAACTCGAACAGCACGAGGCGCGCCGTCTGGATCCCGACGACGAGACCCTCGAGCACGAGGATCAGCAGGTTGCCGAGCGCGAGCGCCGAGTAGTACCCGACGCCGCGCCCGGTCGCCGCGGCGAGGCCGACCACCGCCGCGGCGAGGCCCGCGTGTGCCAGCGCGAACGCGCCGACGCGCGCGAACGAGATCGTGTTCACGAGCAGCTGCAGCACCGACTCGAGCAGCTCGCCGAAGGCCCGCCCCGCCGCGAGCGGACTGCGCGCAATCAGCGCGGCGCCGACCGTGTACCAGAGGACGCCGAGCGCCGCGACCGCGAGCGCCGCCGGCGCGAACGGCGTCGCGACGAGGCCGACGTAGAGCGCGACGAGCCCGCCCCGGCTCAGCCACCACTCGCGGCCGCGACCGACCCACGCCGCCTGCAGTGCATCGAGCGCGAAGCCGCCGAGCAGCACCACGACGCCGAAGCCGACGCTGGTCGCAAGCATCGCGAGCGGCTGATCGAGCGGCCGGTGCCAGAGCGCGGGCAACAGATCCTCGCGCGCGAACACGCTGCCGAATGCGAACCCGAACAGGGTCGCCGTGACGCCGCCCGATACGAGCAGGCCGAACGCCGGCACGCGCCGCCGCAGATAGAGCCCGAGCACGATCAGCACGAGGCCCTGGCCGACGTCGCCGAACATGTAGCCGAACAGCAGCGGCGCGATCACCGCGACCACCGGCGTCGGATCGGCCTCGCCCGCACCCGGCGTGCCGAGCAGCCGCACGAAACCCTCGAAGGGCTGCAGGAGGCGCGGATTGGCGAGCACGATCGGCGCTTTCAGCGTGCGCGGCGGCTCCGGGAAATGCAGCAGGTGCGGCAGCCCTCGTGCCGCGAGCGCATTCTCCAGGCGCGCGCCGGACAGGTCCCGCGTCCAGCCGGTCACGTAGGCGAAGTGCTCGGTGGCCGGCAGCTGCGGCACGTTGTGCACGAGCCACTCGAGGAAGCGGAAGCTGCCGAGGAGTCCCGCGAGCCGGTGCTGCGCCGCGAGGTTCGCGAGCCCCGACTCGATCTCGGCGCGCTCCGCGACGAGTGGTGCGCGCCTGGCGGCGATCGCCGCCAGCGCGGCGCGCGGCTCCGCCGGCAGGTTCTCCGGCAATGCGACGTTCCGTCCGTCGGCGGCCGCCATCAGCCGGTCGGCCTCGCCGATGTCGTCGGTCCCGCCGACGCACAGCAGGTAGCGTGCCGTTGGCAGGTCGATCGTCTGCTGCAGCACCGCGGCCGGGAGCTCCGCCGCCGCGCCGCCGCCGAGCGCGTAAAGGCGTACGGCGAGCGCCGGCCCCGCACGCGTCAGCGCCGAGAGATCCGGCCACGCGGTGCCGGCGGCCGTCAGCACCTCGGACCACTCGAGGAGCGCGGCGTGCTGGCGGCCGAGCATTTCATGACGCGCGATCAAGGGATCCGCCGCCGCGGCCCAGGTGCGCAGCGCACCGAGCGCGTCCCGCGCGCCGGCCAGCGACTCGGGCGGCGGCGCATCGGGATCGACGGCCGGCGCCGGCCAGAACGGCGCGTAGCGCTCGCGCAGCTCCGAGAACTCGCTGAGCACCGCCCGATAGTCGGGGAGCGCCGCGACGCCCGCGACCGCGCTGCGGGCCTCGAGCTCGACGGCGTGGGTCGCGGCGAGGCACGAGAGGACCGAGCCCAGGTGCTCGCGGTCGGTGAGCACCTCGAACCAGCGGGCGGCGATCGGGCGCAGCATCATGGGCCCTCGCCGCGCGGCTGGGTCGCCGGAACATAGAGCCGCGCTGCAAAGCCTCCGCGCCAGCTCGCGAGATCGAGCGCGCGGCGCGCGAGCTCGCAGAAGCCGGCCGCCGCCGTGCCGGCCGAGCGACGATACTGCCGCTCGAGTCGCGCGGCGAACCGCGCGCGGCGCTCGGCGAGCGGCAACGGATCGACGGTCGCCTCCACGCACAGCGCCTCGAGCTCATCGAGCCGGGCGCTCGTCGCGCGCGATGCGCGTGGCCAGAGGGTGCGCCAGTGCGCGCGCCACGCCGCGAGCAGCGGCTCGCCGGCCGCGAACGCCGCGTGGAGCGGCGCAATCCCGGCCGCGCGGAACGCGGCGGACCGGCCCTCGGGCGTGGCGCGCAGCAGTGGCGCGAGCCGCGCATCCTTGAGCATCCAGGCGCGCGGAGGCTGGCCGGACTGCACCCCTTCCAGCGGCGTCAGGTCGGCGAGCGTCGCGCACCAACGATAAGCGGCGCGCCAGGGTCGCGGATGCCACGTGGCGACCTCGGCGCAGGCGCTGCGCCACGCATCGACCACGCACGCCTCGAAGGCGTCGACGTCGTGGCTGGTGACGCTCGGCGGCGGAGCGAGGAGCTGCGCCTGGCGCAGCACCTCCAGGAAGCGGTCGGGGCCGCGGCTCGCGGCGAGCGCGGCGCGCTCCGCGGCGCGTCCCGGCGGCGAGTGGCGCGCACCGAGCCGCGCGAGTGCATAGGCCTGCCGTGCCTCAGTCATCGTCCGCCCCGACGAGCCACGCCGCGAGCGCATCGACCAGCGTCGAGAGCGGGCGCGCCGGCGGCGCCGCGGCCTGCGCCGCCGCGGCAAGCGCCGCGGCCCGCGCGCTCGCGACGGCCTCGCTGCGGCCGTGGATCGCCTGCGCGAGCGCCTCGGCGCGCTCGATGCGCTGGCGCGCCTCGAGCCGGGCCTCGGCGAGCGCGGCCGCGAGCTGCGTGCGGCAATCCTCGATCGCGGCCGCCGCGGCACGCTCGGCCGCCAGCACCTCGTTCATCGCCCGCGCGACGACGCCTGCATCCGCGGGCTCGACGGCGCGGACGCGATCAGTCTGCCCATCGCCCATGGTGCGATCCGGGTTGGTTGTCCGGTCGCTACATCTTGGGCCGGCAGGGCCGGCGGGGGAGCGGTAGATCTACTTAGGGGCGCCGGAAGGACCCGCCTCAGTCCAGCTGCCCCACCTTCAGGTGCAGGCCCGCATCGACGTGCAGCGTCTCGCCGGTCACGTGGCGGGCGTGCTCGAGGAGCCAGACGATCGGCTCGGCGACGTCCGCGGGCTCGGTGACGGCCTTGAGCGGCGTGCCAGCCGCGACGATCGTCTTGGCCTTCTGGTAGCGCTCGGTGCCCATGCCGGCCGCGTGCCACGGCGTGTCGACGAACCCGGGCGCCACCGCGTTGACCCGGACCTCCGGCGCGAGGGCGCGGGCGAGCGTCAGCGTGAGGTTGAGGAGCGCGGCCTTCGACGCCGCGTAGGCGACCGAGCTGCCGACCCCGCAGGTGCCGGCGACGGAGGCGACGTTGACGATCGCGCCTTGACCGCTCGCGCGCAGCGACGGCAACACCGCGCGCACCATCTGGAAGGCGCCCGTCACGTTGACCGCGAAGATGCGCCCGAAGTCAGTCGCGTCGAGGCCGTCGAGCTTCGCGTGCGGCACGAACTTGCTGACGCCCGCGTTGTTGACGAGGAAGTCGATCCGGCCGAAGGCCTCGAGCGCGGTCGCCGCGAGCGCCCGGCACGCGTCATCGTCCGCGACGTCGCCCGGCGCGGTGACCGCGCGCACGCCGAGCGCGCGACACTCGGATGCGACCTGGTCGGCGGCCTCGCGGTTGTGAGCGTAGTCGATCAGCACGTCGACGCCGCGCGCGGCGAGCGCGCGCGCCACGGCCGCGCCGATGCCGGACGAGGCGCCGGTGACGATCGCTGCGCGGGAATTCGTGCTCACGGGTGCTCCTCGGGGCGCACGCCCCTCGACTCTAGGCGGGCTTGAACGCGCGCAGCGCGCCGACGACCTTGCGCAGGAGCTCGATCAGCGGCGCCGCGCGCTGGTCCTCGTAGCGCGTCCCCGACTCGTCCATGTAGCCGGACTGCGCGAGCTCGATCTGCAGCGCATGCACGCCGCTCGCCGGCTGACCGTAGTGGCGCGTGATGTACCCGCCCTTGAAGCGCCCGTCAAGCACGTGGCTGA
>DATKOR010000005.1:0-39691 GCA_035524495.1 Steroidobacteraceae bacterium | reverse complement strand
CGCGAGCGCGTCAGGTCGAAGGCGCTTCCGGCCGCGCCCTGGCGCGGGTCCCAGGCGCCGAACACGAGCCGGGCGATGCGCGCGTGCACCATCGCCGCGATGCACATCGCGCAGGGCTCGAGCGTCACGTACAGCGTCGCGCCGCCGAGGCGGTAGCTCCCGAGCGCGCGCCCCGCGGCGCGCAGCGCGACGATCTCCGCGTGCGCGGTCGGATCGTGGCTCGCGACCGGCTGGTTCCAGCCCTCGCCGACGATGCGGCCGTCCGGCGTGACGACGACGGCCCCGACCGGCACCTCGTCGGCCGACTCGGCCGTGCGCGCGAGCTCGAGCGCGCGACGCATGTAGTCGACGTCGTCGCGCGCGCTGACCGTGGCGTCCCGTTCACTCATGGCGCAGAGGATAACGGCATTTCGGGCGCGCGGCCTCGGCTGCCGAGGCGCCGGGGCGGCCCGGATCCCAAGTCCCGTGCCGCCGCCGGTTCAGCGCGGCAGGCGTTTCGCGACGTCGACGAGCTGCTCGAGCGCCTTGCCCCAGCCGGTGTGAAAGCCCATCTTCTCGTGCGCCTCGCGCCCGGCCTCGTCGCCGTGGACCACGAGCGCGCGGTAGCGCGTGCCGGCGCCCTCGGCGCTCAGCGAGATCACGGCCGTCATCAGGAACGGGACCTGGCGCATCACGGCCGCGGAGCGCGGCCGGTAGCCCGGGCCGAGGGCTCCGGTCCACACCAGCTTCTCGGCCGGGACGATCTCGAGGAAGCAGCCCGAGTTGTCCATCGTCTGGCCCTCGGGCCCGCGCATCACGGTGCGGAAGACGCCGCCGGGCCGCAGGTCGATCTCGCAGTCGATCGTCTGCCACGGCGCCGGCGTGAACCATTTCTTCAGGTGGTCAGGGACGGTCCAGCACGCCCAGACGAGTTCCCTCGGCACGTCGACGACGCGCTCGAGCAGCAGATCGAGCTTGGGGTCGGGGACATGGACGATCGGTCGGGTCATCGCGGCGTCTCCTTGAGTCCGGCGACATAGCGGTCCAGCTGATCGAGTCGCTTCTCCCACAGCGCCCGTTGCTCGCCGAGCCAGCCGTGCGCGACGCGCAGCGGTCGAGGTGCGAGGCGGTAGGTCCGAACGCGTCCGTCCTTGCGCGAGCGGACGAGCCCCGAGCGCTCGAGCACGCCCATGTGCTGTGCGAACGACGGCAGCGCCATCGAGAACGGCCGCGCGAGCTCGCTCATCGCGGCGGGCCCGCGCCGGAGCCGCTCGACGACCGCGCGGCGGGTCGGATCCGCGAGCGCGTGGAAGACATGGTCGAGCGCTGCTGAATTGTTAGGCATGTGCCTAAGTTTATAGGACATTGGCGCGCCAGTCGAGTGCCGCCCGCCGCGGCGGGCGCGCCGCCGCAGTCGGGCGGTCAGCGATCAGCGCGGGACGACCCGCGCCAGCGTAGGCCGCGCCACAACCCGAGGAAGCTGCGCCAGCGCCGGCCGAGCACCACGGTCACTCCCATCCCCGACCCGGTGACCGTCGCGACGAGGGCCGCAGACCCGACACACAGCGGGCACATGGAATTGCCCCCGCCCTAGCGCTCGTAGCGATCGCGGTGCCGCACCCATCCTGAGGGATGCGGCTGGCTCCAGTCCTCGTCGCGTCCGAGCGCGGTGAGGTCGAGGAACTGGAACGCCACGTTCAGCGTGTCGACGCCGCGCGCGTAGGTCGAGTACGTGTGGTAGATCGCCCCGTCGCCGTCCCGATAGAACGCGCTGCAGCCGTGCATCTGATCCGAGAACGGCTCCACGGTCTCGTAGTTGTAAAGCACTCTCCCGGCCTTCAGCTCCTCGGGACGGGCGGAGGCCTGGAAATCGAAATTAAAGTCGGTGTTCGCGGCGGACACCCACTTGAACGTCCAGCCCATGCGCTTCCTGAACGCCTCAATCTTCGCAAGCGGCGCCTGGGAGATCGCAATCAAGGTCGTGTCGCGGTGTTTCAGGTGCTCGACGACGCCGTTCCAGCCGTCGGCCCAGAACGCGCAATGCGAGCAGCCCTGCTGCCAGTCGGCACCGAACATGAAGTGCCAGACGACGAGCTGCTTGCGGCCGTCGAAGAGATCGGCGAGCGTGGCTTTGCCGGACGGGGCATCAAAGGCGTAGGCCTTCTCGACGCGCTCCCACGGCAGCGCTCGACGCTGCTCGTTGAGCTGATCGCGCAGGCGCGTGAATTCCTTTTCCTTCACGAGAAGCCGCCGGCGCGCCTCCGTCCACTCGGCGTGCGAGACGACCGCGTGGGGCTTGGCACCGGAGGAGGTATTGAGCGTTGCCATGTCTGGACTCCCGATGAATGCGTCCGAGAAGTCGTTCGTGTCGCCCGCGCGGCCGGGCCGCGGGCGAGACGGCTGCGAACAGCCGCCTGCCCTCAGTACTCGTCGTGGCGACGCACCCAGGCCTGCGGGTTCCCCGGTTGCGTGTCCTCGTCGCGCCCTTTCGGCGTCAGGTCCAGGTAGTGATAGGCGCCGTTCATCATGTCGACGCCGCGCGCGTACGCCGAATAGGTGTGGAAGACCTTGCCGGCGTCGTCCCTCGCGAACACGCTGATGCCGACGAGGTCCGAGGTCGGGATCCGGCGCTTCTCGTAGTTGTAGAAGGCCTCGCCGGCGGCCTGCTCCTCCGGCGTGAATGACACGTTGAGGTCGAAGTTGAAGGTGCTCCCTTGCGAGGAATACCACGGGAAGCTCCAGCCCATGCGCTTGGCGTAGGCCTGGAGCTTCGCGAGCGGGGCGCGGGAGATCGCGACAAGGCTCACGTCGCGGTGCCGCAGGTGCAGCGGGATCCCGTTGAAGCTGTCGGCCCAGAACGAGCAGGACTTGCAGCCTGCCTCCCAGTCGGGGGCGAACATGAAGTGATAGACGATGAGCTGCGAGCAGCCGTCGAAGAGCTCCGCCAGCGTGCGCCGGCCGCTCGCCCCGTCGAACACGTACGGCTTCGTCACCTCCTCCCAAGGCAAGGCGCGCCGCGCGGCGCTGAGCTCGTCGCGACGGCGCGTGAATTCCTTCTCCTTCCTGAGGAACTCGCGCCGCGCGGCGAGCCACTCGGCGTGCGCGACGACCGGGTGCGATTGCGATCGAAAGGTTGCGTCGGCCATGTCTCCTCCCTGCTGCTGCCACCGGTCGCCTTGCGAATCCGAATCGGCCGCCGCGGCGAAATGCGCGCAGCGCCAGCTGGCGCGCCGCTAGGACGCCCAGGTGTCGAGCGGGTGCCCCGTTTCCAGGAACGACTTCAGGCTCGACAGCACGCGCGGCCAGCCGTTGGTCACCGCCCTCGCCATGTCGGGCCCGAGCTCCTCGTGCGTCACCGTGACGCGGACCATCGCGCCGACCGTCTCGAGGTCGATCGCGACGCGCGAGTGCTGCGCGGGATCCGCAGCCTCCGTGCCCGCGGCCCAGGTCAGCACCAGCCGGCGGTTCGGCACCATCTCGGCGACGGTGCCGACGATGCGGACCGTCCCCTTGCCGTCGTCGGCGACGCTTCTCCACTTCGACCCGGGCTTCCAGTCCGATTCGTTGGTGTGCTTCCAGTACTGGCGCGTGAGTTCGCCGTCGAGGAGCGCGCGGAACACCTTGTCGGGCGTCGAGGCGATGTAGGTGACGTAGACGAACCGTTCGGCGTTCATTTGCGGCCTCGCTCCAGCTTCGTTTTGAACTCGTGCAGCGCCGCGAGGCGCTGGGCTTCGTGCTTGCGGATCCAGCGCTCGTAAATCTCGTGGATGGGGACCGGGTTCACGTAGTGAAGCTTCTCGCGCCCGCGCCACTCGATCGCGATCAGGTTCGCCGCCTCGAGCACGTCGAGGTGCTGCGACACCGACTGGCGCGCCATCGGCAGGCCCTCGCACAGCTCGCCGAGCGTCTGGCCATTGGACTCGTAGAGCCGGTCGAGCAGCTCGCGGCGATGCGGATCAGCGAGGGCTTTGAAGACCGAATCGGTGTCTTTCACGTTCTGCCCGGCGACATTATGCAGGCTATGACCTGCATGACTATTATGCAGCTTATTACCTGCATGTCAAGCGGTAGCGCCGTTGCGTCACGGTCGGATGCGAGTTTCGGCGCCTATCCGTCGCCGCGGGACGAGCCGCTTGCAGATTTCGGATACTGCTCTCGAGCGGCCGTGCCGCGGGGATGGCGCAAGACCTGACGCGTCCGAGGATCACGTCGACGACGGGACCGGCAGACGATGAGGCCGGCGCACGATGGCCTTCGCCGCGCCGCGAGCATTAGCGGCCGGCCCCACCCGACTCGCCACGCCGGTGCCCGGCGTGCGTTGGCCGTTGGCCGTTGGCCGTGCGCTCGACCTCCAGGACGGTCCGCGGTCACGTCGCGATCGCAGCCCGCACTCGCCGCGTCGCCGGTCGCAAGCGCGCTGCACCATGCGTGCCGCTTAAACGCCAGGCGGCGATTCTCGCGATCAGCCCGAAGGGAATCGGGTCGCCGTAAGGAAAGCGGAGGTTTCCCTTGGGTCCGGCGTATCGGGCGACGGTTCTCTCGAGTTCGGCGTGACCGCGGATGGGAGGAAACAGACCAATGTGCTGCACGAACGCCGCGTAGTGCAGCAGCGCACCATCCTCGGAACGGAACGCCGGCAAGTTGTAACTGATCGTCTCGGCCGCAGCGGGGGCAGCGCGCCGAATAGTCGCGCGCACGCGCCGCAGGATCGCGCGGCGCGCAGTGGGCAGGTGGCGCTCGTACTCGCAATAATTCGCAAACTTCATCGTTCCGCGGGAATCGCGTCGTGCCGGTGCCATGAGGCACTCCTTCCGCGTTGACTACGGTTCCAAGCGATCGAGCCGCGCGTAACTGGCCTCCATCCCGCTCTCCATGCCGGTGGCGAGCATCGCTTTTCGCGTCTCTGCGTCGGGCAGCGTCATCCGCATAGTCATCAGCGTTCCGCCCTTCTCGGGCGTGAAGGCCGTTTCGATCCGGTTGTCCGGCGTCGGGTCCGGCAGGTGCATACGCTCAACGTGCACTATTCTGCGCGGCGGCTCGAGCTCCAGGAATTCGCCCGTCAGGTGGAAACCAGGCTTACCCGGCGTCGCCCATTCGTAGCGGATCTTGCCGCCCGGCCGCGCATCACAAACGCACACCGGCATCGTCCAGCCTTCGGGACCCAGCATCCACCTCCTGATGAGCTCCGGGTCCGTATGGGCGCGGAACACGGCCTCAGGGGATGCCGCGAACCAACGGGTCACCACCACGTGACGGTCGCCTACGGTTGTCAGCGTCAGCTTGCTCATCCCCGTCTCCTTCCCGATCCGGGTCGGCTCATGTCTGCGAGGACATCGTCCAGTCGGTCGTAATTACGCGCGAGTGCCGCACGCAACGGCGCCAGCGCATCGTCAACCGCCCGCAATCCCGCGGGACTCAAGCGACATGGACGCCTCGTGCCTTCGACACGACGGGTGATGAGCCCGGCGTGTTCCAGGGCCTTCAGGTGCTGCGAGATGGCCGGCTGCGAGATCTCGAACGGCGCGGCGAGCTCCATCACCGCCGCTTCTCCCTGCGCCAATCGTGCAAGCAACGCGCGCCGTGTCGGATCGGCAAGCGCCGCGAACACCTCGCTCGCATCAATCTTTGCATAACTCATAGCTTATATAATAAACGGCTTCTGATACCGATGCAACCCCCTGCGATCGAAATGACCGCGCCGCTCGTCCGTCCGGCGTTCATTGATCGGGACAGGCGAACGCGACGACCGTCGCCCGCGACGCTCGGGCACCCGAGTACCGATCGGCACGCGCCGGGCCCGAACACCTTGGCGCGCACACCGGCGGGCCCAGACCACCGTCACGGACGTCGGCGATCGCGACCTGCCGAGCTCTGGAAGTCGGGACCGTCCGCGGAACGACATTTCGCCGATAGTCGATAATCTGGATTCCGTTTCGCGAGCTTCATCGACCGAGATACGCGACGATGCGACGCGTCGGCGCTCGAGCGCCAGCGCACCCGGGTTCATCCTGACGACCGGACTCGCGACGATCGCCATCGAAGGGGCGGCCGCGCCGGACCTCGGTGCCGCGCCATGCCGGGAGGACGAAAGATGAAGTGCATCACGGTGCTCTACCCGTCCAAGGACAACGAAGACTTCAACTTCGACTTCTACAAGAAGCGCCACGCCAAGCTGATCGAGGAGATCCTCGGGACCGCGCTCGCCCGCACCGAGATCCGCCGCGGCCTGCCGGGGCCGGACGGCAAGCTCCCGCCGCACATCGCGACGATCACGTTCTGGATCCGCGACTGGGACGCGTACGAGAAGGCGATGGCGGCGCGCGCCGCGGAGCTGATCGCCGAGGTGCCGCTCTTCTCCAAGCAGCAGCCCACGTTCCAGGTCGACGAGCTCGTCTACGAGTTCCCGGGCTGAGCCGCGGACGAGGCCATGCGCAGCGTTGACACGATCATCGTCGGCGGCGGCGCCGCCGGCTGCGTACTCGCGAACCGCCTGAGCGAGGATCCGGGCCGCCAGGTCCTGCTGCTCGAGGCCGGGGGACCCGTGACCGGCCTCTTCAAGGACATGCCGATCGCCTTCCAGGCCTACGTCCAGCGCCGCGACCTCAACTGGAACTTCATCGGCGAGCCCGAGCCCGCCCTTGGCGGCCGCACGATCGAGGTGCCGCGCGGCAAGGCGCTCGGCGGCTCGTCCGCGATCAACGGCATGGTGTACGCGCGCGGCCATCGCCTCGACTACGACGACTGGGCGCGGCAGGGGCTGCGCGGCTGGAGCTACGCCGAGGTGCTGCCGTATTTTCGTCGTTCGGAGAAGAGCTGGCTCGGCGAGAACGCCTACCACGGAAACACCGGCGAGCTCGAGGTCGTCGTGCCGACCGCGAACATGATGTACGCGGAGCTGCGTGCGGCGTCGATCGCGGCAGGCTACCCGGCCACCGACGACGTGCACGGCGCCCAGACGGAAGGCGTGCAGCGCAGCGAGATGACGGTCCGAGCCGGCCGGCGGGGCAACGCGGCGCGGCTCTTCCTGAGGCCTGCCCTCGGCCGCCGCAACCTCAGCGTCGAGACGCGCGCGCTCGCGACACGCGTCATCGTCGAGAACGGCCGCGCCGTGGGCGTCGAATTCGGTCGCGACGGCCGCGCCGAAGTCGTCCGGGCGGCGCAGGAGGTCATCCTGGCCGGCGGCGTCTATGGCTCGGCCCAGGTCTTGATGCTGTCCGGCATCGGGCCGGCCGATGATCTTCGCCGCGTTGGCGTCGCGCCGATCGTCGACCTCCCCGGCGTCGGTCGCAACCTGATCGAGCATCCCTTCCTGCTGATGGGCTGGCAACCGAGGAACGGCGTCTACCGGCAGCAACTGCGTCTCGACCGCGCCATGATCTGGGCACTGCGCTGGTGGCTGTTCGGCACCGGCCTCTTCGCGACCAACGGTGCGGCCGGCAACATCTTCATACGCACGGCCCCGTCCTGCGACAGGCCGGACATGCAGTTCACGTGCATGTCGACGGAGGTCTGCGCACAGGGACTGTCGTTCCCCGGCAGGCCGCCCAAGGCGCTGCTCGGCGTCGGCGTCTCGATGATCCGCCAGGACGGCCGCGGCGCCGTGAGCCTGCGCTCGGCGGATCCGGCGGATCCGCCGCGCATCCTGTTCAACCTGTTCGAGCAGCGGTCCGACGTCGCGCGCATGGTGCGCGGCATCCGTGCCGCGCGGGCGATCTACGGGCACAAGCCGCTGGCCGACATGGTCGAGAGCGAGCTGCTGCCCGGGCGCGACCTCGAGTCCGATGCGGCGCTCGGCGACTGGGTGCGCCAGGTCGGCGCCATCACCCAGCACGCCGTCGGCACCTGCAGGATGGGCGTCGACGCCGATCCGGCGGCCGTCGTCGACGATCAGCTTCGCGTGCGCGGGGTCGCGGGGCTGCGCGTCATCGACGCCTCGGTGATGCCGAACGTTCCGGGCGGCAACACCTACGCGCCGACGATCATGATCGCGGAGAAGGGTGCGGACCTCATCCGTGGCCGAGCGCTTCCGCGCGCGAGCGTCTGACAGACCCGGATCGCAAGGAAAGGCAGCCCATGAAGGATCTCGCAGGCAAGGTCGCCTTCGTCACCGGCGGCACGAGCGGCATCGGGCTCGGCATCGTCAAGGTGCTGGTCGCGGAGGGAATGAAGGTTGCCTTCACCTATCGCCGCCGGGACCATCTCGACGAGACGCTCGCGTATTTTCAGGGGCGCGCGCATGCGCGCCTGCTGCCGCTGCGGCTCGACGTCACCGACCGCGCGGGCCTCAAGGTGGCGGCCGACACGATCGAGCGCGAGCTCGGCCCCGTGCAGCTGCTCGTCAACAACGCGGGCGTCGGCGTGCATGGGCTCGTCGAGTACGCGACCTACGATGACTGGGACTGGGTGCTCGGCGTGAACCTCGGCGGCACCGTCAACGGCATCGTCACGTTCCTGCCGCGCATGATCGCGAGCGGGCTCGAAGGCCACATCGTGAACGTCGCCTCGATCGGCGGCATCGCGGCGCTCGGGTCCGTCGGGCTGTACGCCACGTCGAAGTTCGCGATCGTCGGCCTCACTGAGGCGCTGCGCACCGACATGATCGGTCGTCCGATCGGCGTCTCGGTTTACCTGCCCGGCCCCGTGAAGTCGAACATGGCTGAGAGCGGCCTCGGCCGGCCGGCGGCGCTGGCGGCGACCGGCTATTCATCGCCCGAGCGCATCGCGGGTGCGCCGCCGCCCGAGTTCATGGTCCATGCGATGGAGGCGGTCGACGCCGGCCGCTACGTGCTCGAGGGCATTCGCGCCAACCGGCTCTGGATCCTGAGCCACCCCGAGTTTCGCGACGTCATCGGCGCGCGCCACGACGCCCTCCTCGCCTCATTTCCGGATGAACCGATCAACCAGGCGCGCGCGGACTCGGTTCGGTGGATCCTCTCGAACCCGGTCTACAGCGAAGGCGCTTAGCGAAACGAGGCCGCCGCGCATTGCCGTGCCAAGCCGCGGTTCGCAATCCCTTGCCCCGGAGCGCCGGTGGAGGCCGGCTCGCAGTCTGGGGACAGTCCTCATGCCATGGATGATAATCATTCACCGCGTGATCAATTTAGTGACGGCGGCAAGGAGCCGGACCTGCGCCCGCGTTGCGGCTCAGGAAACCCCGCTCAAAATCACTGCCTCGGTCAGCGTCGGCCGATGGTCGGACGATCTGCTCTGATGGGTACCACCCGATTTCCTCGGTTGGGGACCACCCATTTCCCGGATTGGGACCACCGGCGGGGTCGCGATTGGCGGCAACGACGCCCTGCGCGCCGCGCGTCTCGAAGCTGGGTGGCTGCCATTCCTCTCGCCGCTTTGCTCATCGAGCGAGAGGCCTGCCGGCAACGGGGGACTTACGGTGTAGTGGCCGAAAATTGTGGAATCCGCAGGCGTCAGTGCGATCGACTCGCCGATCACCGCCGGAAAGGGGATTCACCCGTTGTGGGAAAGCCCCGGCGCCGCCAACGATGCCTGTCTGCCCCCGCCGCAGGCGATGAGTACGCATAAGGTCATGAGTGCGCCGGTGAGCCGCAACAATCCAATCCGGGCCGAGCCGGAGCAAGGCTCCGAACCAACCAGGCGCCCGCGATCGATGCGCAGTTCAATATTGGAGTTTCTCCGCTGTCAATGCAGCGCCGGGAATAACGTCGACATGAATTCCGGGTGGTGACCTGCCGGAAAGGGTGATCCAGGCATAGGGGTCAGTGCGCCGGTCGAGGCGTCCAGTGTGAAGCCGCTAACATTCGCAGCGCCCCCGTTGGCGACATAGAGAAAGTTGCGTTCGATCCCACCACCGCTCGTGGTAAGCGGCCAGTGCCTGTTGTACCGGGACGGCGGCTTCCCCGCAGGCATTTTGGCCGGGTGGATGGCCGGCTTTACCGGACAGCGACAATTCATCCTGAGCGCTGCGCTGCGCTGTCCCGACTAGGCCGGTAGCATGCCGGGGAGGCGAGCCGCTTTGTCGTCAAAGGTAGCAGTCGCGCGGCATCCTATTTGGCGATCGTGCGCTGCGATGAGGCAATCTGAAAACCCGCACGCGCTGTCCTTCCAGTGAAAGAGCGCCTCTTCCACGGCCGGTTCATCCTCGAACGAGAGTTCGCGCGCCTCAAGAAGCGCACGGAAGATCTTCAGGATCGACTCCCGGCTGAAACCATAGCGACTGCGCAGCACCCATTCGGACTCGAGAAGCACCAGCAGCGATACCAGCACGGGCTCCTCGCGGCTGAGTGCCTGTTCGATCAGTCCGCGCGCTCGACGTGTTTGCTCCGCGTCGTCGGCGACGACGAGTCGGATGACCACATTGGTGTCGATGCCGAACATCGGACTTCGGCTACCGATTCATTTGCGCGATTGAAACTCGCTTGCCGCGCGGGGGCTTGAACGACAGATCGCGGATGCTTCGATTCTTTACACGCACGATGATGGTGCCGTCCTCGAGAACGGTGAAATGAATGCGATCGCCAGGCCTGATCTTCGCGGCCGCTCGCACGTCCTTCGGGATAGTCGCCTGGCCCTTGCTGGTCACTGTTGCAAATGCCATTTCGGTCTCCACCGGTTCTTACGATTTGTAATATTGTAAGCAATCACCCCGCGCCGATCCATCGGACTATCTGGTCAAGCAGCGCAAATAGCTCGCCCGGCGGACAATCGGCAATTCCGCTTGATGGCCCACCGAAAATGCCCGGTTCTAAGCGATCCGATGCACGAGCCGGGGGACTGCTTCGCGCCGAAGCGGCGGCAGCGCCTTCCCCGATACTGGCCGTTCACCCGTTTGGAAGTCTGCTCAAGATCCGCGCTGGAGACTGGTCAGCATTGGCGTAGGTGCGAATCGGGTTATTGCCAGTTCGACCCAAGTTTCCGCGGTTACGGCTTGACCGCAATCAGCGGCAAATTGAATGGGAAGCCCCCCTCACTCCCACTCACTTTGTCTTAGGCACCTATAAGTCACTGAAAGCAATAGACTTCTCTTCCGCGTACGCCAAAATTACCCTCAGATGCACGGCCAGAAAATTCCACTCGATGCCGACAGAACGCGATAGATGCCAGAAAGACGAGGTGTTTTAGGATCCATGCGACGCGAGCAGCAATCAATGAATCCGTCGCTGCCCGGCCGCGGTCCGCTTTATGCTCGTCACAACCCGCGATTGGATCGCGCGTCCTTCCTGGTCAGGCGAGCTCCGCCGCGCACTGCGCCAGCGACATCACTTCCACCTTGGGACGGAGCGTATATCGCGCCGAGCCCGGGTAAACCACCAGCAACCGATGTAATTGCAGGTCTTCGAGCGCCGAAATCATCGACGGCGTCATCTTCGGTGCATCAGCCCGCTTAATCTCGATTCCAATACGCCGCCCTTTCAGAAACAACAGCAAATCGAGTTCTGCGCCGGCCTGCGTTCGCCAGTAATAGGCTTTGGACTTGGGCACATGAGCGAGAAGTTGCTCAATAATGAAACCCTCCCATGAGCCGCCGACAACGGGATGCCCATCGAGTTGACGGCGGTCGCCAATTCCGAGCAACGTATGCAGGAGCCCCGAATCACGAACGTAAACCTTCGGGGATTTTACCAATCGCTTACCGACATTCTCGAACCAAGGCTCCAGCACACGCACAACAAGCGCGCCGGACAAAGCGTCGAGATGGCGTTTGACGGTCGTATGAGCCTCGCCCAGAGATCGCCCAATCTCCGAGCTGTTCCAGATGCCACCTGAGTAGTGGGCGGTCATTGTCCAGAATTTGCGCATGGTGCCGGAGGGCACTCGCACCCCGAGTTGCGCCAAATCGCGTTCAAGGAACGTACGGATAAAATCCTCTCGCCATGCTGTACTTGCGGCTTCCGTGCGCGCGAGAAAGGACCGCGGAAAGCCTCCACGCAACCATAATCGGTCAAGCTGCGGGTGGTTGAGCTCGTCGAGCGTGAATCCCGCCATCTCGACAATGGCCACCCTACCCGCCAAGGTTTCGGAGCTCTGCCGTAGTAACTCTGGCGATGCGCTGCCTAGAATCAGAAAACGCGCCCGGATGGGCTTGCGGTCCAACAATATCCGGAGAATCGGAAAAAGATCGGGGTGACGCTGCACCTCATCAATCACGACCAGTCCGCGTAATTGTTCAAGCGCCGTCAGCGGCTCGGACAGGCGTGCCAGATCGACCGGGTTTTCCAGATCGAAATAGGTGCTCTTTGAGGCGCCGGCAAGCTGCCTTGCTAGAGTCGTCTTGCCGCACTGACGGGGACCGAGCAGCGCTACCGCAGGACTGGCTCTTAGGCCGGCGCGCAGCCTGTCCAAGAGCTGTGGTCGCTCAAGCATGCCTCGCATAATGAGCGGTCCACGCTCAATATTCAAGGTATGACTTAACCCTCGTCACTCCCACTCGATCGTCGCCGGCGGCTTCCCGGAGACGTCGTAGACGACGCGCGAGACGCCGGCGACCTCGTTGACGATGCGAAGCGACACGTGGGCGAGGAAGTCGTACGGCAAGCGGGCCCAATGCGCGGTCATGAAGTCCACCGTCTCGACCGCGCGCAGCGCAATCACCCAGTCGTACCTGCGCCCGTCACCCATGACGGCGACCGAGCGCACCGGCAGGAATACCGCGAACGCCTGGCTGACCTTGTCGTAGAGCTCGTGGCGCCGGAGCTCTTCGATGAAGATCGCATCGGCGCGGCGCAACAGGTCGGCGGCCGCGCGCGTCACCGCTCCCAGGATGCGAACGCCGAGGCCGGGCCCCGGGAACGGGTGGCGGAACACCATCTCGCGCGGCAGGCCGAGCTCGAGCCCGAGGCGCCGCACCTCGTCCTTGAAGAGCTCGCGCAGCGGCTCGAGGAGCTTCAGGTTCATCTTCTGCGGCAGTCCGCCCACGTTGTGGTGCGACTTGATCACGTGTGCCTTGCCGGTCTTGGCGCCCGCCGACTCGATGACGTCGGGATAGATCGTGCCCTGCGCGAGCCAGCGGATGCCCTCGAGCTTCCCGGCCTCCTCGTCGAACACCTCGATGAACAGCCGCCCGATGATCTTGCGCTTGGCCTCCGGATCCTCGACCCCGGCGAGCGCCGCGAGGAAGCGCTCGCTGGCGTCGACCCGGACCACCTTGACGCCCATGTGGGCCGCGAAGGTCGCCATGACCTGATCGCCCTCGCCGAGGCGCAGCAGGCCGTGGTCGACGAACACGCAGGTCAGCTGCGGCCCGATCGCCGTGTGCAGCAGCGCCGCGACCACCGACGAGTCGACGCCGCCCGAGAGCCCGAGCAGCACCCGGTCCGGGCCCACCTGGTCGCGCACGCGCTCGATGAGGTCGCGGGCGATGTGCCCGGCGTCCCACAGCGCATCGCAGCCGCAGATCTCGCGCACGAAGCGCTCGAGGAGCCGCGCGCCCTGGCGCGTGTGCGTGACCTCGGGGTGGAACTGCACCGCGTAGAAGCGCCGCTCAGGGTCCTCCATCGCGGCGAGCGGGGCATTGTGCGAGCTCGCGCTGACCCGAAAGCCCGGCGGCAGCGCCTCGACGCGATCGCCGTGGCTCATCCAGACGTCGAGCACGCCGCCGGCGCCGGCCTCGCGGTCGGCGATGCCGCGAAACAGCACCGCATCGGGCCGGGTCTCGACCTCGGCGTAGCCGAACTCGCGGTGGGTCGAGGGCAGCACGCGCCCGCCGAGCTGCGCCGCCATCGTCTGCATGCCGTAGCAGATGCCGAGCACCGGGACCCCGAGCCGGAACACGGCGTCGGGCGCGCGCGGCGCCGCCGACTCGGTGACGGACTCAGGGCCACCGGACAGGATCACGCCGCGGGCACCGAAGGACTCGACGAAGGCGTCGCTGACGTCCCACGGGTGGATCTCGCAGTAGACGCCGAGCTCGCGCACGCGCCGCGCGATCAGCTGCGTGTACTGGGCGCCGAAGTCGAGGATCAGGATGCGGTGCGCGTGGATGTCGCGCGGGTCGGCGGGCGCGGGTGCGGCGTTCACGTTCAGCTGATCCGGTAGTTCGGAGCTTCCTTGGTGATCGTCACGTCGTGCACGTGGCTCTCGCGCACGCCGGCGTTGGTGATGCGCACAAAGCGGGGCTTCTGGCGCAGCTCCTCGATGCTGTTGCTGCCGGTGTAGCCCATCGCCGCGCGCAGTCCGCCCGTCAGCTGGTGCAGGATCGCCACCAGGCTCCCCTTGTACGGCACGCGGCCCTCGATGCCCTCGGGAACGAGCTTCTCGAGTTCGCTGGTCGTGTCCTGGAAGTAGCGGTCGGCCGAGCCGTGGCGCTGCGCCATCGCGCCGAGCGACCCCATGCCGCGGTAGGCCTTGTACGAGGCGCCCTGGTAGAGCTCGACCTCGCCGGGCGACTCCTCGGTGCCGGCAAAGAGTCCGCCGATCATGACCGAGTGCGCGCCGGCCGCGAGCGCCTTGGCGATGTCGCCGGAGAAGCGGATGCCGCCGTCGGCGATCAGCGGCACGCCGCTCTTCGCGAGCGCGCGCGAGACGTTCGAGACCGCGCTGATCTGCGGCACGCCGACGCCGGCGACGATGCGCGTCGTGCAGATCGAGCCCGGGCCGATGCCGACCTTGACGCCGTCGGCGCCGGCATCGACAAGTGCGAGCGCGGCCTCCGCGGTCACGATGTTGCCGCCGATGACCTCGAGGTCCGGATAGGCCTTCTTGATGCGCGCGACCATCTCGAGAACGCCGCGCGAGTGGCCGTGGGAGGTGTCGACGACCACGACGTCGACGCCCGCCTCCTTCAGCTGCGCGATTCGCTCGAGCGTGTCCGGGCTCGTGCCGACCGCGGCGCCCGCGCGCAGCCGCCCGCTCGGGTCCTTGCAGGCACGCGGGAACTCGGTCGCCTTCTGGAAGTCCTTGACGGTGATCATGCCCTTCAGGTGCCCGGCGGCGTCGACGACCAGCACCTTCTCGATGCGGTGCCGGTGCAGCAGCAGCAGCACCTCGTCCTTCGGGGCGTTCTCGCGCACCGTGATCAGCCGCTCCTTCGGCGTCATCACGGTCGTCACCGGCGCGTCGTAGCGCTGCTCGAACCGGAGGTCGCGGTGCGTCACGATGCCGACGACCTCGCTGTCGGCGGTCACGACCGGCACGCCCGAGATGCCCTTGCTGCGCGTCAGGTCGATGACCTCGCGGATCGTCTTGTCCGGGGTCACGGTGATCGGGTCCGAGATCACGCCGCTCTCGTACTTCTTGACGCGCAGCACCTCGCGCGCCTGCGCCGCCGCGGTCATGTTCTTGTGGATGATGCCGATGCCGCCTTCCTGCGCGATCGTGATCGCGAGGCGCGCCTCGGTGACCGTGTCCATCGCGGCCGAGACGGTCGGCAGGTTCAGGCGGATGTTGCGCGTCAGGCGGGTCGAGAGGTCGACGTCGCGCGGCAGTACGTCCGAGTACGCCGGGACGAGGAGCACGTCGTCGAAGGTCAGCGCTTCTTCGTCGATACGCATGGGCGTTCCTCGGCCGCAACTCCTTGCGGCGGGGCCGATGCGCGGCAGGGGCTCCGCCGGGGAGCCTTGGGTAAAGCCGGGCAGTTTACTCGGATTCCGATTCCTCGTAAACCACGATTGCCGGTCTCGGGCCCGGGCGCGCGACGCTAAGATCGATGCGATGCAACGCCCGCTCGACGCCGCGCCGACGCGCGAGGTCTACACCGTCTCGCGCCTCAATCGCGAGGCGCGGCTGCTGCTCGAGGCCGGGCTCCCGGCGCTGTGGATCGAGGGCGAGCTCTCGAACTTCGCCCGCCCCTCCTCCGGCCACTGGTACTTCACGCTCAAGGACGCCGACGCGCAGGTGCGCTGCGCGATGTTCAGGAACGCCAACAACCGCGTGCGCGCGACGCCGCGCGACGGCATGCACGTGTTGCTGCGCGCGCGCGTCAGCCTCTACGAGGCGCGCGGCGAGTACCAGCTGATCGCCGAGCACCTCGAGGAGGCCGGCGAAGGGGCGCTGCGGCGCCGCTTCGATGAGCTGAAGGCGCGGCTCGCCGCGGAGGGCCTGTTCGACGCGGCACTGAAGCGCCCGCTGCCGCGCCTGCCGCGCCGCATCGGCGTCGTGACCTCCCCGACCGGGGCGGCGATCCGCGACATCCTGCACGTGCTCGCGCGCCGCTTCCCGGCCATCCCGGTGCTGATCTACCCGGTCGCCGTGCAGGGCGCCGGTGCCGCCGCCGAGATCGCCGCGGCGCTCAGGCTCGCGAGCGCGCGCCGGGACGCCGACGTCCTGATACTCGCGCGCGGCGGGGGCTCGCTCGAGGACCTGTGGTCCTTCAACGAGGAGGTCGTCGCGCGCGCGATCCGCGCCGCCTCGATCCCGGTCGTCAGCGGCGTCGGGCACGAGGTCGATTTCACGATCGCCGACTTCGCGGCCGATGTGCGCGCGCCGACCCCGACCGCGGCGGCCGAGCTCGTCGTGCCCGACCGCGCCGAGTGGCTGCGCGCGCTCGGCGCCGGCCGCGAGCGGCTGGCGCGCGCCTTTCGCCGCCTCGGTGCCCGGGCGCGCGAGCGGCTCGCGTGGCTCATGCGCAGGCTCGAGCTCACGCACCCGCGCACCAGGCTCCTGGCGCGCGCGCAGCGCCTCGATGAGCTCGAGGCGCGCCTCGCTCGGGCGCTCAGGCGCGAGCTCGCCACCGCCGCCGCGCGCCTTGCGGCGGCGGCGCGCACGCTGAACGCGGTGAGCCCGCTCGCGACGCTCGAGCGCGGCTACGCGATCGTGACCGGGCCGGACGGGCGCGTCGTGCGCGCCGCGAGCGACGTCGCACCCGGGGACGAGGTACTGGCGCGCACCGCGGGCGGCGCGTTCGCCGCGACCGTCACGCGCATCGACGGCGACTAGGCCGTCTCAGCGCCGCTTGGCGTGCTTGATGAGACGCCGGCGCTTCTGCTTCTGCCGCTCGTTGAGCTCGTTGCGCCGCCCCGCGTAGGGGTTCGCGTCCGAGCGGAACTCGACCTTGACCGGCGTGCCGTGCAGGCGGAACGCCTCGCGGTAGGTGTTGATCAGGTAGCGCCGGTAGGCCTCCGGCACGTGCGCGACCTGGTTGCCGTGCACGATGATCAGCGGCGGGTTGCGCCCGCCCTGGTGCGCGTAGCGCAGCTTGATGCGCCGGCCGCGCACCAGCGGCGGCTGGTGCGCCTCGAGCGCCTTCTCGAGCACGCGCGTGAGCTCGGGCGTCGGCAGCTCGCGAAACGCCGCCTGCGCGGCGCGGCGCGCGGCGCCGAGGAGATCGCCGACGCCGGTGCCGTGCAGCGCCGAGATGAAGTGCTGCGGCGCGAAGTCGAGGAACGGGACCTTGAGCGCGAGCTGGTTGCGGATGTGGTCGCGCTGGTCGACGGGGATGTGGTCCCACTTGTTGATCGCGAGGATCAGCGCCCGGCCGCGCTCGGCGACGTGGCCGAGCAGCGTCGCGTCCTGCTCGGCGATCGTCTCGTGCGCATCGAGCACGCCGATCACGACGTGCGCCTCGTCGATCGCCTGCAGTGCCTTGATGACGCTGAACTTCTCGACCGCGTCCTCGACGCGCGCCCGGCGGCGCACGCCCGCCGTGTCGATGAGCACGTAGCGCTGGCCGTTGCGTTCGAACGGCACCTCGACGCTGTCGCGCGTGGTGCCGGGCTCGTCGAACGCGACCAGGCGCTCCTCGCCGATCAGCCGGTTGATCAGCGTGGACTTGCCGACGTTCGGGCGGCCGACGACCGCGACGCGGATCACCGACTCCTCGTCCGAGGGACCCGCCTCCGGCTCGCCGACCGCGAGTCCCTCGAGCGCGCGCGCCACGAGCGCATCGATGCCCTCGCCGTGCGCGGTCGAGGTCGCGACCGGCGCACCGAGCCCGAAGGCGTGGAACTCCGCGCCCGCGACGTCGGCGTCGACGCCCTCGCTCTTGTTGGCGACGACGATCACCGGCTTGCCGCTGCGCCGCAGGCGTTCGGCGACGTGCGCGTCCTCGGGCGTCGGGCCGCTGCGCGCGTCGACGACGAACAGCACGCGGTCGGCCTCGGCGACCGCGCGCTCGGTCTGCGCGGCCATCAGCGTCTCGACGCCCGACGGCGCGACCACGAGGCCGCCGGTGTCGACGACGATGTAGCGGCCGCCGCGCGTGCCGAAGCCGTACTGGCGGTCGCGCGTCAGCCCCGGGAGGTCCGCGACCAGCGCGTCGCGGGTACCGGTGAGCACGTTGAAGAGCGTCGACTTCCCGACGTTCGGCCGCCCGACGATCGCGATGACCGGCAGCATGCGCGCCCGCCTGCGCTCATTTGCTCGGCTGGGCGCGCAGCGCGTACAGCTCGCCGGCGTCGTTCTGCAGGTACACGAAGCCGTCGGCCGCGACCGGTGCGTTCGTGTAGCGCGTGCCGCCGGCCGAGATGCGGCCGATCAGGGCGCCGCTCGACTGGTCGAGCCAGTGGACGTAGCCCTCGAAGTCCGCGACCACGACCGCATCGCCGTCGATCGCGGGCGCCGTGAGGCCGCGGCGCGCCAGGCGGTCCTGCTGCCAGAGCGGCGTGCCGTCGCGGCGCCTGAGCGCCATCACCAGGCTGTCCGCGGTCGTCATGTAGATCGTCTCGCCGGCGAGCGCGATGCCGCGGTAGCTCGAGGCCTCGCGCGACCACCAGATCTGGCCCGAGTCGAGCGCGATCATCGCGACGCGGCCCTGGAAGCCCGCGACGAACACGTCGTGGCCCGAGACCGCGAGCGGGCCGTCGATGTCGACGAGCCGCTCGAGCTCGGTCTTGCCGCGCGGCGGGCTGACGGCCGTCTCCCACAGCGTGTCGCCCGAGGCGACGCCGTAGGCGGCGACCTTGCCGTTGTCGAAACCGCAGACGACGGTGTCGCCGGCGAGCGCCGGTCGCGACACGCCGCGCAGCGTCAGGCGCGGCACCGGCTGCTCGTTGCTCCACAGCTCCTTGCCGCTGTCGAGCGCGAGCCCCCGCACGCGGCCGTCGACGGTGCGCACGATGACGGCCTGCGGCGCGATCACCGGCGCCGACAGCACCTCGCCCGACACGCGCACGCGCCAGCGCGGCTCGCCGGTCGCGGCGTCGACCGCGACGAGCTGCCCGTCGCTCGAGCCGGCGACGACGAGGCCGCTGCCGACCGCCGGTCCCCCGGAGAGCGCGAGCTTGGTGTCCCTGCGCCACAGCGTCTTGCCGGACGCGCCTTCGAACGCGGCGAGCGCGCCGTCGCCGCCGGCGGCGTAGACCTTGCCGGCCGCGGCCGCGGGCGCGAGTTCCAGGCGCAGCGAGCGGTCCTTGCCGCCCATGCTCGCGCTCCAGACCCGCTGCACGGCGAGCTTGGCGTTGATCGCCACGAGCGCCACCGGCGGCTCGATGTCCTTGTCGGAGTCGCAGGCCCCGATCAGGAGTGCAAGCGCCGCGAGCGCGGCGGCCGGACGCAACATCGGGTGGCGCATCACGGCTTCGGCGCGCTGGCCGGCGGTGCCGCCGACTCGACCGAGGCGACCTTGAGCTCGACGAGGTCGCGGTTGATGCCGGCCGATTTCGCGGCGAGCGCCTCGCGCCAGGCGGCGACGGCACCCGCCTTGTCGCCCTTGTCGAGCAGCACGTCGCCGCGCACGTCTGCGAACGCCGGGGAGGTCGCGGCAGCCGGGGCCGCGGCGAGCGTCGCGAGCGCGGCGTCGGGCTTGCCGTCGGCGCGCTGCACCCGCGCGAGGCGCAGCCGCGCGACCATCGCGAGGTCCTCGTCGCGGGTGTTCTTGACGACGTCCTCGAGCATGCCGGCGGCGTCGCCGAGCTTGCCGGCCTCGACGTCGAAGCGCGCGACCGCGAGCGCCGCGAGGTCGCTGTAGGGCGTGCGGCCGTAGGAGGCGCGCAGCTCCTTGGTGAGCTTCAGCGCCCCGTCGGCGTCGCCCTTGGCGAGCAGGTCGAGCGTCGTCTCGTACTTCTGGCTCGCGGCCGCGGCCTCGCGGTCGCGCCAGCCCTGGAACTGGAAGTAACCGAAGAAGCCCGCCGCCGTCAGCACGACGCTGGCCACCGCCCACGGGGCGTTTTCCTTGATGACCTGGCGCAGCCAGTCGACCTGCTGACGCTCGGACAGATATTCGTCCACGAACTTCTCCCGCCTGATAGTCGTCGTTTAGCGGCCCGGATCTTGCCGAGCCGGGCCCGCCGCGTCCACCAGCCGCGCGAGGCAGGCCGGAAGGTCCGCGAAGCCTGAGTCCTGCTGCTCGCCGCCGCCGCGCAGCGGCTTGACGGCCGCGACTCCGCGCGCGAGCTCCTGGTCGCCGAGCACCACCGCGACCGCCGCGCCGCTCTTGTCGGCACGCTTGAACTGCGCCTTGAAGCTGCCCCCGCCGAGGTCGGTCTCGATCCGAAGCCGGGGCTGCGCGTCGCGCACCTCCTCGGCGAGCCTGAGGCCCCTGGCGGTCGCGGCGGCCCCCGCCAGCACGAAGTACACGTGCGGGACTTCGGCAGCGGCCGCGCAACCGAGTTCCTGCATCAGCATCACCACGCGCTCCATGCCGAGCGCCCAGCCGATCGCCGGCGTCGGCGTGCCGCCGAGCTGCGTCACGAGGCCGTCGTAGCGGCCGCCCGAGCACACCGCGTTCTGCGAGCCGAGCGCATCGGTGACCCACTCGAAGACGGTCCGGCTGTAGTAGTCGAGGCCGCGCACCAGGCGCGGGTTCAGCGTGTAGCCGACGCCGGCCTCATCGAGCCGCGCGCGCAGGCCCGCGAAGTGCTCGCGCGATCCCTCGTCGAGGTGCTCGGTCAGCAGCGGCGCGCCGGCGATGAGCTCGGCGAGCTCGGGGTTCTTGCTGTCGAGGATCCTGAGCGGGTTGCCGACGAGCCGCCGCCGGCTGTCGGCGTCGAGCCGCGCCTCGTGCTTCGCGAAGTAGGCGCGCAGCACCTCGCGGTAGTGGGCGCGCGCCTCGGCGGTGCCGAGCGAGTTGAGCTCGAGCCGCACGCGCTCGATGCCGAGCATCTTCCACAGCCGCGCCGACACCAGGATCAGCTCGGCGTCGATGTCCGGGCCCTCGTAGCCGAAGGCCTCGGCGTCGATCTGGTGGAACTGGCGGTAGCGCCCCTTCTGCGGGCGCTCGCCGCGGAACATCGGTCCGAAGGTGAAGAGCCGGTGGCGCTGGTTGTGCAGCAGGCCGTTCGAGATCGCCGCGCGCACGATGCCGGCGGTCGCCTCCGGCCGCAGCGCGAGGCTCCCGCCGTCGCGGTCCTCGAAGGTGAACATCTCCTTCTCGACGATGTCGGTGTACTCGCCGATCGCGCGCTTGAAGAGCTGCGTGCGCTCGAGGAGCGGCACGCGGATCTCGCGATAGCCGTATTGCGCGAACGCGGCGCGCGCCGCCGACTCGAGGCGCTGCCACCAGCGCGCCTCGTCGGGCAGCACGTCGTTCATGCCGCGCAGCGGCTCGATGATCTCGCTCAACTCGCTGGTCTCCCCGGGGTTATTGCGTGGCGCCGTCGCCGGCGACGACGAAGCGCGCCGTCGTCGCGCCGCGGCGCGTGGCCGGGACGGTCACGCCGCGCTCGCCGACCGTCAGCCGCGCGCCGTCCGCGGTGCCGAGGAACACCTTCCACGGGCCCGGTCCCGGTGCCGAGCGCGTCTCGCCGGTGCGCACGAGGTCGTAGACCAGGCGGCCGCCGCTCGGCGAGTACACCTCGACCCAGCAGTCGCGCAACCCGTGGATCACGAGCGAGTCGTCGCCGCGACCGCCGACGCTGTGGCGCGCGCTCGAGGCCGTCGCGACCGCGGCGGTCGCCGGCATCACCGGCAGCGTCGCTGTCGGCCGCGGCCGCGGCTCCGGCGGCACGTAAGCCGGCGGCTCGTCGAGCGGCGCCGGCGCGCTGCGTGCGGGCCGCGCCTCGGCGACCGGCTCCGCGGCGGCGGGCGCGCTCTCGGTGATCGGCGCGGCGGGTGCCTTGGGCGCCGCCGGCCGTGCGCTCCACCACCAGGCGAGGCTGCCGACGACGGTGAGCGCCACCACGGCGACCAGGGGCCCGAGCGGCACGCTGCCGAGCACGGGCGAAGCCGGTGCGACGTTGAGCGCCGGCACCGGCGCCGGCGGCGCGGACTCGCCAACGGCCGCCTGGTAGGCGGCGAGCGCCTCGTCGGGCGAGACGCCGACGAAGGTCGCGTACTTGCGCAGGAACCCCTTCGCGTAGACCGGGGCATCGAACGCGGCGAAGTCGTTGGCCTCGAGCGCCCCGATCAGCCGCGGCGCGACGTGCAGCGACTCCGCGACCTCGCCGACCGAGAGGCCGCGCTGCTCGCGCGCCGCCTTCAGGCGCGCGCCGGGCCCTGACCGGCCCGCGCCGGCCGCGGCGGCCGGCGGTGCTGCGACGGCGTCGGTCATTCGGCACTCACGGCGCCACGCAGCTGGCGCGCCTGCGGCGAGTCCGGGAAGCTCTCCATGAGCTGCTGACGATAGCGGTCGGCGGTCGGGTGGTCGCCGAGCGAGCGCTCGACCTTGATCGCGAGCATCAGCGCCTCGGGCGACGCCGGCGCGACCGCGAAGTAGCGCGCCAGCAGCCCGCGGGCCGCGAGGCCGGCGCCGCGCCCGAACGTGAGGTCGGCGAGCTGCAGCAGCGCATCGGGATAGTTGTCGCGCGCGGCGAGCGACTTGCGGAACAGCTCCTCGGCGCGCGGCAGGTTCTTGGCGCTGCGTGCGCAGACGCCGGCGTTGGCGTAGGCGACCTCGGGCGTGCTGTAGGCCGGGTTGCTCGCCGCCTGCTCAAAGAGCTTCTGGCCCTTGTCGTAGCGGCCGCGGCGGCACAGGAACACCGCGTAGTTGTTCAGCAGGTCCGGGTTCTTGGGATCGAGCCGGACGGCCTCGGCAAAGAAGTGGTCGGCCTTGTCGGGCTGCTCGAGCCGCTCGTAGACGAGCCCGGCGCTCACTTGCACGCCCGGGTCGCTCGGATTCTGCGTCAGCGCCTTGTCGATCTTCTCCTGCGCCGCGGCGATCTCGTTCTCCTTGAGGTAGGCGACCGCGAGCTGCGCATTGAGGCGCGCCGCGGTCACCATCGGCTTCTCGGTCGGCGCGTGCGGCTGCGCCACCGCGGCGACGGCCATCACCAGCAGCCCCGCGCCGAACAGGATGCGCCTCATGCCTCGACCTCCACGCTGATCAGTTTCGAGCCGAGCCTCACCGTCGTGCGGTCGTGCACCTGCCCGGCGAGCTGCCCGCAGGCCGCATCGATGTCGTCGCCGCGCGTGCGGCGCACGGTCGCTGTGACGCCGCGCGCGTTCAGGTCGTCGCGAAACGCCTCGACGACGGGCGGCGGCGAGCGCCGGTAGCGCGTGCCCGGGAACGGGTTGAACGGGATCAGGTTCACCTTCGCGTCGTGACCCTTGAGCAGCGCCGCGAGCTCGTGCGCGTGCTCGGGCTGATCGTTGACGCCCTCGAGCAGCACGTACTCGAAGGTGATTGAGCGGCCGTTCTGCGCGTCGAGGTAGTGCCAGCACGCCTCGAGCAGCTCCGCGATCGGGTGTCGCCGGTTGATCGGCACGAGCTCGTTCCTGAGCGCGTCGTTGGGCGCATGCAGCGACACCGCGAGCGCGACGTTGGTGTCCTCGGCGAGCCGGTAGAGCTGCGGCACGAGCCCCGAGGTCGACAGCGTCACGCGCCGGCGCGACAGGTCGAAGGCCCGGTCGTCGAGGAAGAGCTTCAGCGCCGGCAGCACGTTGCGGTAGTTCGCGAGCGGCTCGCCCATGCCCATCAGCACGACGTTCGTCACCGCGCGCTCGCCGCCCGGGCCCGAGCCGAGGCGCTGGTTCGCGAGCCACACCTGGCCGACGATCTCGGCGCTGTCGAGGTTGCGGTTGAAGCCCTGCGCGCCCGTCGAGCAGAACGAGCAGTCGAGCGCACAGCCGACCTGCGAGGAGATGCACAGCGTGCCGCGGCCGACCTCCGGGATGAACACGGTCTCGATCGCCTGCTCGCGCCCGTCCGAGTGTCCGGCGCGCAGCAGCCACTTGCGCGTGCCGTCGGCCGAGGCGTGCTCGGAGACGATCTCGGGCGGGCGGATCTCGGCGACCGCGGCAAGCTTGGCCCTGAGCGCCTTGCCGAGGTCCGTCATCGCCTCGAAGTCCGACACCCAGCGCTTGTAGATCCACACGAGCAGCTGGCGCGCCCGGTAGGGCTTCTCGCCGAGCGTGACGACGAACGCCTCGAGCTCCTCGGGCGTGAGCCCGAGGAGATTGGTGCGCGTCGGCGTCGCGGTGTCAGTCATGCGCGCTCGTCTCGCTCAGCGGGTGCGCGGGCAGAGCTCGGTCTCGGCGAAGAAGAAGCTGATTTCGCGGGCGGCGTTCTCCGCGGAGTCGGAGCCGTGCACGACGTTCTCCTCGATGCTCGCGGCGAGGTCGGCGCGGATCGTGCCCTGGGCGGCCTTCTTGGGGTCGGTTGCGCCCATGAGGTCGCGGTTCTTGGCGACCGCATTCTCGCCCTCGAGCACCTGCACGACGACGGGCCCCGAGGTCATGTAGCGCACGAGGTCCTTGTAGAACGGGCGCTCGCGGTGCACCGCGTAGAAGCCCTCGGCCTCGCGCTGCGTCAGGTGGCGCATGCGTGCGGCGACAATCTTGAGTCCGGCCTGCTCGAAGCGGCGGTAGACGTCCCCGATCAGGTTCTTCTGAACGCCGTCGGGCTTCACGATCGACAGGGTGCGCTCGAGCGCCATGGAACATCCTCGCCTGGGCTGTGGGAGACCGGCCATTCTATAGCCCGGGCCGGTGCCCCCGCAACGCGCAGATCAACGGAAGTCGGCGTGATTTAAGGACTTTTTGCCCGCCGACGCCACGGGTCCGAAGGCCTCGGTCTAGATCGAGAAGCTCTCGCCGCAGCCGCACTCGGCGCGCGCCTTCGGGTTCTTGAACTTGAAGGCCTCGTTGAGGCCCTGCTTGATGAAGTCGACCTCGGTGCCGTCGACGAGCGCGAGGCTGCCGGCGTCGACGACGACCTTGACGCCCTGGTCCTCGAACACCGTGTCGGCCGGGCCGATGTCCTCGGCGTAGTTGACGACGTAGGCGTAGCCCGAGCAGCCGGTGCGCTTGACGCCGAGCCTTAAGCCCACCCCGTGGCCGCGGGCGGCCAGGAAGCTGCGGACGCGTTCGGCGGCGGCGGGCGAGAGCGTGACGGCCATGGGGGCGTGGGGTCCTCTGCGACTTAATGTCGGGGCGCGGTCGGTCAGATTCTAGGGTCCGCCTGGCGCTAAATGAAGCGCCGCGGCGCGAATCGCGTCCTGGATCACGAAAATCCGCCCGAGCTTCTCGGGCGGCGCCTCGATCTCGGCCGCCAGTGCCGCCGCATCGACGTCGAGGTCCGCGAGCGGCCGCCCGGCGAGCCGTCCCGCGGCGAGCGCCGCGGCCGCGACCGCGTGCGGGCAGCCGCGCACCTGGTAGCGGGCGGCGGCCACGCGCCCGGCTTCCGCTTTGAGGAAAAACCGCACCCGGGTGCCCGAGAGGGGCTCGGCGGCCTCGCCGACCGCCCAGCCGGGGCCTTCGGGGGCGCCCGCGAGCGGCAGGTCGGCGAACAGCCTCGCGACGAGTGCGGAGTACGCCGCGCTCACGCCGGCGCCAGCGCCCGCAGCCTCAGGACCGCGGCGCGGACCCGTGCCGCTACCGCGTCGACCTCGGCCGTCGTCGTCGGCCGCCCGACGCTGAAGCGCAGCGAGGCGGACGCCAGCGCATCGTCGCGGCCGAGCGCCCGCAACACGTAGGACGGCTCGCCATGCCCCGCGCCGCAGGCGGCGCCCGTCGAGAGCGCGACGTCGCCGAGCGCGTAGACGAGCGCCTCGCCGTCGACGCCCTCGAACGAGACGCTGAGGATGTGCGGCGCGCGCCGCGTCGGGTGGCCGTTGCGGTGCACGTTCGGGAGCGTCGCGAGCGCCGCCCACAGCCGCTCGGTCAGCGCCGCGAGCCGCGCCGGCTCATCGTGCTGCGCCGCCTGCGCGAGCGCGTAGGCCGCGCCCATGCCGACGATCTGGTGTACCGGGAGCGTCCCCGGCCGCAAGCCGCCTTCCTGGCCGCCGCCGTAGCTGAGCGGCACCAGCGTCGGGCGCGGCTCGCGGCGGACGTAGAGCGCGCCGACGCCGACCGGCCCGTGGACCTTGTGCGCGGCGAGGCTCACGAGGTCGGCGTCGAGCGCGCCGACGTCGAGCGGCACGCGCCCGGCGGCCTGCGCCGCGTCGACGTGCAGCAGGACGCCGCGCCGGCGGCACTCGGCGGAGATCGCGGCGATGTCCTGCACGACGCCGATCTCGTTGTTGACGAGCATCACCGACACCAGCGTCGTCGACGAGGTCAGCGCCGCGCCGACCGCGGCCGGGTCGATGAGGCCGTCGCGGCCGGGCTTCAGCAGCGTCACCGCGAAGCCCTCGCGCTCGAGCCGCGCGAGGGGGTCGAGCACCGCGCGGTGCTCGGTCCTGAGGCTGACGAGGTGCCGGCCGCGGGCGGCGTTGCCGCGCGCCGCGCCCTGGATCGCGAGGTTGTCGGCCTCGGTCGCGCCGGAGGTGAACACGATCGACGCGGGCGGCGCGCCAATGAGCGCCGCGACCTCGGCGCGCGCGGCCTCGACGCGCGCGCGCGCCGCGCGCCCGGCCGTGTGCGTCGAGGAGGCGTTGCCGGGCGGACCCTCGAGCACCGCCTGCATCGCCGCGCACACGCGCGGGTCGGGCGGCGTCGTCGCCGCGTAGTCGAGGTAGATGAAGTCGCTCACGTGCCGCTCCCGGCGCGCCGCCGGCGCGCCTGCACCGCCGTCAGGATACCGCGCAGGATGTTGACCTCGTGCTGGTCGAGGCCGGCGCGGCCGAAGATCCGCGCCAGGCGCCTGACGAGGTGCGGCCCGCCGCGCCGGTCGGTGAAATCGATGTCCTTCAGCACCTCGGCGGCGTGCGCGCGCAGCCGCTCGAGCTCGATCGCCGGCGCGAGCGGGGCGCTGCGGCGCACGCGCGGCGCGGGTGGCGGCGCCGCGACCCGCAGCTCGTAGGCGATGATCTGCACCGCCTGTGCGAGGTTCAGCGACTCGTAGGCGGGGTTCGCCGGGATGTGCACGAGGCCGTGGCAGAGGTCGAGCTCGGCGTTGCTGAGCCCGGTGCGCTCCGGGCCGAACACGACCGCGGCCGCGCCGGCCGCCGCGGCCGCCTGCAGCCGCGGCGCCGCGGCGCGCGGCGTCTCGACCGGCCAGTAGTACTGGGTGCGCAGCCGCGCACTCGTGCCGAGCACGAGGCCGCAGTCGGCGACCGCCTCGGCGAGCGTCGCGACCACGCGGGCGCGCATCAGCAGGTCGTCGGCGCCCGAGGCGAGCGCGGTCGCCGCGGCGTTCGGGAACGACTCCGGGCGCACCAGCCAGAGCTCTTCCTGGCCCATCGTCTTCATCGCGCGCGCGCTCGCGCCGATGTTGCCGGGATGACGGGGAGCGACGAGGATGAAGCGCAGCGACACCGAGGCGGGACCGTGGGGCTCGTCTGATATTCTACGCGCCGCTCACGACCCTGCACCCCGGGACCCGTCCGTGCCACTGCATCCGCTCGTCAACATCGGCATCCGCGCCGCGCGCCGCGCCGGCAACGTCATCATCCGGAGCTTGAATCGCCTCGAATCGCTCGACGTCTCCTCGAAGGGCCGCAACGACTTCGTCACCGACGTCGACCGCAATGCCGAGCAGGAGATCATCGAGACGATCCGCAGGGCCTATCCCGACCACGGCATCCTCGCCGAGGAGAGCGGTGCGAGTGGCGCCGGCAACGAGGAATTCGTCTGGATCATCGACCCGCTCGACGGCACGACGAACTTCCTGCACGGCTTCCCGCAGTTCTGCGTCTCGATCGCGGTCCAGCAGCGCGGGCGCCTCGAGCACGCAGTGATCTACGACCCGATGCGCCAGGAGCTCTTCACCGCGAGCCGCGGCCAGGGCGCGCAGCTCGACGACCGGCGCATCCGCGTCAGCAAGAGCAAGGGGCTCGAGGGCGCGCTGATCGGGACGGGCTTCCCGTTTCGCGCCAACCTGCGCTGGCTCGACAGCTACCTCGCGATGTTCAAGGCGGTCGCGCTCGCGACCGCGGGCCTCAGGCGCCCGGGCTCGGCGGCGCTCGATCTCGCGTGGGTCGCGGCCGGCCGCACCGATGCCTTCTTCGAGCTCGGCCTGAGCCCGTGGGACACGGCGGCGGGGACGCTGCTGATCATCGAGGCCGGCGGGCGCGTCGGCACGCTCGCGGGCGGTGAGTACCAGCTCGGCGGCGACATCCTCGCCGGGAGTCCCAAGACCTACGAAGCGCTCGTCGCGCTGCTCGCGCCGCACCTGCCCGCCGACCTGCGCTGAGGTCGCGTTCGCCGCTCAGCGTCCGGCGGCGGCTTCGTCGCGCGCGTGGTGGCTGTGGCGAAAGCCGTACACGTAGTACGCGACGAGGCCGGCGGTCGCCCAGACGATGAACACCATCTTGGCAGCGCCGGTCAGCAGTACGAACAGCAGCACGCAGCCGATCACCGCCAGCGGCCCGACCACCCAGATCCACGGGGTCCGGAAGCTGCGTCGCCGGCCCGGGTCGCGGATGCGCAGCATCATCACGACGATCGCCACCATGGCGAAGGCCAGCAAGGTGCCGGAGTTCGAGATGTTGGCCAGCTCGCCGACCGGGAAGAACGCGGCGGCCGCGACGACGAAGAGCCCGGTGATCACCGTCACCACGTGCGGCGTCTTGTACTTCGGGTGCACCTTGCTGAGCACGCTCGGCAGCAGCCCGTCGCGCGACATCACGAAGAAGATGCGCGTCTGGCCGAACAGCATCATCAGGATCACCGACGGCAGCGCCAGGAACGCAGCCAGGCCGATCACGCTCGCCATCTTGGTCCAGCCGATGACGGCGAGCACGTGCGCGAGCGGCTCATCGCTGCAGGCGAGCGTGTTGGCGTAGGCCGCCTGCTTGCAGGTCTGCACGAACTCGGCGCTGCCCGGCGTCAGGCCCACGCCGTTGATGACGACCGGCTGCGCACCCACCGAGCCGATCGCGCCGGCGGCCACCAGCAGGTAGAAGACCGTGCAGATCACGAGGCTGCCGATCAGCCCGATCGGCACGTTGCGCTGCGGGTTCTTGGTCTCCTCGGCGGCGGTCGAGACCGCGTCGAAGCCGACGTAGGCGAAGAAGATCGACGCCGCGGCGCCGCCCATGCCGAGCGCACCGAGCGGCGCGAAGGGGTGGAAGTTCTCCATGTGGATGACCGGGATCGCCAGGATGCAGAACGCCGTCAGCGCCACGATCTTGATGACGACGAGCGTGGTGTTGACCCAGGCGCTCTCGCGGGTGCCGATGTACAGCAGCCAGGTGACGAGGCCGCCGATGACGACCGCCGGCAGGTTGATGAAACCGCCCGCGAAGTAGCCCTTGGCGAGCTCGCGCGGGATGTGCCAGCCGAAGGCGCGGTCGATGACGCCGACGAAGTAGTTCGACCAGCCGACCGACACCGCGCTCGCCGCGACCGCGTATTCGAGGATCAGCGCCCAGCCGACGATCCAGGCGACCAGTTCGCCCATCACCGCGTACGAGTAGGTGTACGCCGACCCCGACACCGGCACCATCGAGGCGAGCTCGGCATAGCACAGCGCGCACACCGCGCACACGAAGCCGGCGAGGACGAACGACACCATCATGCCGGGCCCGGCGAGCTGCGTCGCCTCGGCGGTCAGCACGAAGATGCCGGTGCCGATGATGGCGCCGACGCCGAGCATCGTGAGCTGGAAGGGTCCGAGCGTGCGATGCAGCGTCTTCTTCTCTGCGGTGGCGAGAATGTCGTCGAGCGACTTGATGCGCAGGTTCATGCACCCCCCCTAGGTCGATCGCGGATTGTAGGCACGGCGACGGCGGCGCAGGCAAGCGCCGCGTCGTTATATTTGAACCTGGCCGCCGAGTTCGATGATGCGTTCGGGCGGTATGGCGAAGTGCGCGCCGGCGAATTCGGCGTTGCGCGCCATGAACAGGAACAGGCGCTTGCGCCAGCGGGCCATGCCGCGCGGGCTCGCGACCACGATGTCGTCGCGGCCGAGGAAATAAGTCGCGTTGTCGGTCCGAAAGCCGAGCCCGAGGCGCTCGGCCTCGCGCAGGATCTTCGGCACATTGGGCCGCTCCATGAAGCCCACGTGCGCCTCGACGCGCCACAGCTGCGGCGCCAGCCGGGTCACCTTCAGGCGCCCGCCCCGCGGCACGCGCGGGATGCGCTCGGTGACCACCGACATCAGCACCGTGTGCTCGTGCAGAACGCCGTTGTAGCGCACGTTGCGCGCGAGCGTGCGCGGCACGGCGTCGCTGTTGCTGGTCAGGAACACCGCCGTGCCCGGCACCTGCTGCGGCGGCTGGCGGCCGAGCTCCTCGAGGAAGCTCTTGACCGCGCGCTCCTGGCGGCGCATCTGCTCGCTGACGACGGTGCGGCCGCGCATCCAGGTGCGCATCGTCACGAACACCGCGAGGCCGAAGAGCAGCGGGAAGAAGCCGCCGTGCGGGATCTTCTCGATGTTGGACACCATGAACAGGACGTCGATGGCGCCGAGCGGCAGCGCGAGCGCCAGCAGCCAGCGGCTCCGGACGTCGGTGGCGCCGCGGCCCTTCAGCAGCACGTCGAGCAGCAGCGCCGTGATCAGCATCGTGCAGACGACCGCGATGCCGTAGGCGTTCGCCAGCCGGTCGGAGGACTCGAAGTAGAGCACGAGGCCGACCGTCGCCGCGCCGAGGATCCAGTTGACCGCCGGCACGTAGATCTGGCCGATCGACTGCGCCGAGGTCTGCGACACCTTCATGCGCGGCAGGAAGCCGAGCTGCAGCGCCTGCTGGGTCATCGAGAACACGCCCGAGATCACCGCCTGCGAGGCGATGATCGTCGCCGCGGTCGCGAGTACGACGAGCGGGATCATCAACGGCGGCGGCGCCATCAGGTAGAACGGGTTCTCGGCGGCCTTGGGATCGGCGAGCAGCAGCGCGCCCTGCCCGAAGTAGTTCAGCGTCAGCGCCGGCCACACGAGCCCATACCAGGCGAGGCGGATCGGCGCGCGCCCGAAGTGGCCGAGGTCGGCGTACAGCGCCTCGCCGCCGGTGACCGCGAGGAACACCGCCGCGAGCACTGCGCCCGCGATCGCCGGGTGGCGCACCAGGAAGGAGACCGCGTAGGCGGGATTGATCGCCAGCAGCACCTCCGGGTGGTGCGCGATCTGCACGACGCCGAGCGCCGCGATCGCGAAGAACCATACCAGCATCACCGGGCCGAACAGGCTGCCGATGCTGCCGGTGCCGCGGCGCTGCACGGCGAAGAGCACGACGAGCACGATGACCGACAGCGGGATCACCGCCTTCGCGAAATCGGGGTTCGCGACCTCCAGACCCTCGATCGCGGACAGCACCGACACCGCCGGCGTGATCGTGCCGTCGCCGTAGAAGAACGCGCAGCCGGCGAGGCCGAGCGCCGCGAGCAGCACCGGGTACCGCGCGCGACCCTCGGTGACGACGAGCGCCGTCAGCGCGAGCACCCCGCCCTCGCCGCGGTTGTCGGCGCGCAGCACGAGGCCGACGTACTTGACGGTCACGACGAGCGTGATCGCCCAGAAGATCAGCGACAGGATGCCGAGCACCGCGGCCGGGGCCGCGGCCAGCGGCCCGACCGCGGTCAGGCAGGTCTTGAACGCATAGAGCGGGCTCGTGCCGATGTCGCCGTACACGACGCCGAGCGCGCCGAGCGCGAGCAGGTGCAGCGGCCCGCCGTGGCCGGGCGCGGCGCCGTAGCGCTCGGCCGAGGCGACCGGCCCTTCGCCGTTGAATTCCGCGCCCTGGGGCGTGCTCATCGGCGCTCCCTCAGCGCGCCGGCGGCTGACGCCGCACGCGCAGGTTGATCATCTCGACGCCGATCGAGAACGCCATGGCGAAATACAGGTAGCCCTTCGGGATGTGCACGTCCACCGCGTCGAGGATCAGCGCGAGGCCGATCAGCAGCAGGAACGCGAGCGCCAGCATCTTCAGCGTCGGGTAGCGGTCGATGAAGCTGCTGATGCCGCGCGCGACGAACATCATGAAGAACACCGCCGCGACGATCGCCGCGACCATGATCTCGACGCGCTGCGCGAGGCCGACGGCCGTGAACACCGAGTCGAATGAGAACACGATGTCGATCAGCGCGATCTGCACGATCACGGTCGTGACGCGCCTCGGCGCCCGCACGTTGCGGGCCGCGCGCGTGCCGAGCATCGTCGAGTGGATCTCGGTGACGCTCTTCCACAGCAGGAACAGCCCGCCAAGGAGCAGCACGAGGTCACGGCTCGAGATCTCGCGCCCGAGCAGCGTGAAGAGCGGCGCCTGCAGCGCGATCAGCCACGTGATCGAGAGCAGCAGTGCGATCCGCGTCAGCATCGCAAGCGCCAGTCCCCCGAGGCGCGCGCTCGCCTGACGCTCGGCCGGCAGCCGCGACACCAGGATCGCGAGGAACACGATGTTGTCGATGCCGAGCACCACCTCGAGCACGGTCAGCGTGACGAACGACAGCCATGCGGAGGGGTCCGTCAGCAGTTCGAGCACCGGCCGTGCCCCGGCGGCTTAGGGCAGGTCGTCGACCGGCGCGCGTCGCTCCGAGGGCATCAGGTCGCGGTGCGAGGAGCCGAGGTCGAGCGCGACGCCGCTCGCGACGTACATCGACGAGTAGGTGACGGCGAGGATGCCGACGATCAGCGCCAGGCCGAAGCCGCGCAGCGACTCGCCGCCGAAGAGGTAGAGCGCCACGACCACGATCAGCGTCGCGAACTTCGTGATCAGGGTTCTGGACAGCGTCTCGTTGATCGCGCGGTCGAAGACCTCGATCGGCTCGGCCTTGCGCATCTGCGGAAAGAGCTCGCGGACGCGGTCGAACACCACGACCGTCTCGTTGATCGAGTAGCCGATGACCGCCAGCACCGCGGCCAGCACCGACAGGTCGAAGGTCATCCCCGAGATCGCGAACACGCCGACGACGACGAACGGGTCATGCAGCGTCGCGAGCACCGCGCCGACGCCGAACTTCCAGCGGAAGCGGAACGCGATGTAGATCAGGATCAGGAACACCGTGATCGCCATCGCAGTCGCGCCCTTGACCATCAGCTCCTTGCCGACGGTCGCGCCGACGACTTCGGTGCGCCGGATCTGGACCCCGGCGTCGACGGTCTTGAGCGCGAGCTCGATCTTCTGCGTGACGGCCTGCGCCGATTCCGAGGGGCCGAGCGGCGGCAGCCGCACCAGCACGTCCTTCGAGGAGCCGAAGTTCTGCACCTGGTTCTCGGCGTAGCCGGCGCTCTTCAGCGCCGCGCGCGTGCGGTCGAGGTCGGCGCTCTGGGCGTAGCTCGCCTCGATGACCACGCCGCCGGTGAAGTCGACCGCGAGGTTGAGGCCGTTGACGGCCTCGGCGGCCAGCGAGCCGAGCACGATCAGCGCCGAGATCACGTAGCAGATCCTGCGCTGCGCCATGAAGCGGATGCGCGGGACCTTGTGGAGGATTTCCATGACTGTTGAGACTCCTCGCGCGCTAGACCGGCAGGTGTTTGATCGTCGCGCGATGGCCCCAGATGAGGCCGATGATCGTGCGCGTGCCCATCAGCGCCGTGAACAGCGTCGTCAGGATGCCGACCGACAGCACCGCCGCGAAGCCCTTGATCGGGCCGGTGCCGAACAGGAACAGCACGACGCCCGCGATCAGCGTCGTGACGTTGGCGTCGGCGATCGCCGAGAGCGCCTTCTCGAAGCCCGCCTTGATCGCTGCGTGCGGCGTGCTGCCGTTCCTGAGCTCCTCGCGGATGCGCTCGTAGATCAGGATGTTGGCGTCGACCGCCATGCCGACGGTCAGCATGATGCCGGCGATGCCGGGCAGCGTCAGCGCCGCGCCGATCAGCGACAGGCACGCGGTCAGGAGCACCACGTTGCACACCAGCACGATGTCGGCGATCAGGCCGAAGGCGCTGTAGTAGATCACCATGAACACGAACAGCAGCGCCGAGCCGATCAGCAGCGCGCGCACGCCGCGGTCGATGTTGTCCTGGCCGAGGCTCGGGCCGATCAGGCGCTGCTCGACGATGAACACCGGCGCCGCGAGCGCGCCGGCGCGCAGCAGCTTGGCGAGCTCCTGGCCCTCGCGCGCGGTCAGGCCCGTGATCTGGAACTGGTTCGAGAACACGCCGCGGATCGTCGCGACGTTGATGACGTCCTCGCGCGTGACGTCGACGGCGACCTTCGCGCCGTTCTGCTCGCGCAGCTGGCGCTCGCGCTCGATGAACACCACCGCCATCGGCTTGCCGATGTTCTCGCGCGTGGTGCGCAGCATCTCCTCGCCACCGCGCGCATCGAGCCGGATGCTGACCGCGGGCTCGCCCTGCTGGAAGGTCGAGGTCGCATCGGTCAGCTGCTCGCCGGAGACGATCACGTCGCGCTTCAGCAGCACCGGCCGGCCGCTGCGGTCCTTGTAGAGCTTGGTGCCGAGCGGCGGCCGCCCGGTGGCCTGCGCCTCGACGGGGTTGCCGGTCTGGTCGACGAGCCGGAACTCGAGCGTCGCGGTCTTGCCGAGGAGCCGGATCACCTCGCTCGCGTCCTGCACGCCGGGCAGCTGCACGGCGATGCGGTTCGCGCCCTGGCGCTGCACGCTCGCTTCCGACACGCCGAGCGCGTTGACGCGGTTGCCGAGCGCGGTGATGTTCTGCTGGATCGCGAAGTCCTGCCGCTGGCGCACCTGCTGGTCCGAGAGCGTCGCGCGGATCGTGACGTCGGCGGCGGTCAGCGTCACGTTCGGGTCGACCGCGGCCAGCGCGGCGCGCGCATCGTCGAGCCTCGCCGGATCCTTGAGCGTCACCGCGATGCCGCCGCCGCTCGCATCGACCGCCTCGTACTGGATGCGCTTCTCGCGCAGCGCGAGCCGATAGTCGCGCTCGAGGCGCTGCAGCGTCTGCTTGACCGCGCCATCGACGTCGACCTGGTAGACGAGGTAGATGCCGCCGCGCAGGTCGAGGCCGAGGCTCATGGCCCTGAGGCCGACCGCGCGCACCCAGGCCGGCGCCCGCGAGGCGAACGTGGTCGCGATCGCGTACGCGCCCGGGGACGAGGCCTCGATCAGGTCGCGCGCCTTCAGCTGCGTCGGGACGTCGGCGAAGCGCAGCACGACGCGCCCGTTCTGCACGAAGTTGGCGTCGGGGACGATGTGCTCCTTGGCGAGCAGGTCGAGGAACGGCTGCGCGGCGCCCGCGTCCTTGAACAGCTCGCCGTCGCGGCGCGACAGCTGCAGTGCGGGCGCGTCGCCGAACACGTTCGGCAGCGCCAGCACGAGCGCCAGCAGCATCACGCCCGCGAACAGCAGGCTCTTCCACAGCGGATATCGGTTCATGCCGGACGGTGCTCCGTGGCGGGCGCCTTCTCAGGCGCTCTTGAAGGTGCCCTTCGGCATCAGTTGCGAGACCTGGACACGCTGGACCTTGATCGTGACGTCCTTGGCGATCTCGACGCTGACGAAGGTCTCGCCGGCCTCGGTGACCCGTCCGAGGATGCCGCCGGCCGTGACCACCTCATCGCCGACCGCGAGCTTGGCGACCATCTCGCGGTGCTCCTTGGCCTTCTTGGTCTGCGGGCGGATCAGCAGAAAGTAGAACGCGACGAACAGCACCACGATGGGCAGGAACGTCATGAGCGGAGACTGCGGCGAGCCGGCGCCGGCCGCCTGGGCGTAGGCGCTCGAGATCAGAAAATCCATGCGATTTCCCCGGGATACGTTGTGATGGGCGTAGCCGGGCATTATGCCACAGGCGCCTCGTCCTCCCCGGTGCGGGCCGCGTGGAACTCGCGCCGGAACGCCGCGAATCGGCCGGTCTCGATCGCGGTCCGGACCGCCCGCATAAGCGCTTGATAGAAGTGCAGATTGTGGACCGTGTTCAGCATGCTGCCCAGGATCTCGCCGGCCCGGTCGAGGTGCCTCAAGTAGGCGCGCGTGTAGTGGCGGCAGGTGTAGCAGTCGCAGCTCGCATCGATCGGCGACAGGTCGCTCGCGTGGCGGGCGTTGCGGATGTTGAGCGTGCCCGCGGCGGTGAACAGGTGTCCGTTGCGCGCGTGGCGCGTCGGCATCACGCAGTCGAACATGTCGATGCCGCGCGCGACCGATTCGACGAGGTCCCCGGGCCGGCCGACGCCCATCAGGTAGCGCGGCCGGTCGGGGCGCAGCAGCGGCAGCGTCTGCTCGAGCACGCGCAGCCGCTCCTCCTCCGGCTCCCCGACCGCGAGCCCGCCGATCGCGTGGCCCGGGAGGTCGAGCGCAGCGAGCCCCTCGCAGGAGGCGCTGCGCAGCGCGCGGTACATCCCGCCCTGCACGATGCCGAACAGCACGCCGGGCGCGCCGCCCGCGCCGTAGTAGGCATCGCGGCTGCGAAGCGCCCAGCGCAGGCTGAGCTCCATCGAGTCGCGCGCCTCGCGCTCGGTCGCCGGGTACGGCGTGCACTCGTCGAACTGCATCGCGATGTCGGAGCCGAGCACGCGCTGGATACGCATCGACTCCTCCGGCGACAGGAACACCTCGCTGCCGTCGACCGGCGAGCGAAAGCGCACCCCCGCCTCGGTGAGCTTCCTCAGCTTCGCGAGGCTGAAGACCTGGAAGCCGCCGGAGTCGGTCAGGATCGGCCGTTCCCAGTGCATGAAGCGGTGCAGCCCGCCGTGCGCGGCGATGACTTCGAGTCCCGGCCGCAGCCACAGGTGAAAGGTGTTGCCGAGCACGATCTCGGCGCCGCCCTCGACGAGCGCCTCGGGCGTCATCGCCTTGACGGTGCCGTAGGTCCCGACCGGCATGAACGCCGGCGTCTCGACCGAGCCGCGCGGGAAGATCAGCCGGCCGCGGCGCGCCGCCCCGTCGGTGCCGAACACATCGAACTTCACGTCGCCTGCCTCGCGCCGGCCGCCGGCGTCACGAACATCGCATCGCCGTAGCTGAAGAAACGATAGCGCTTCTCGACCGCGTGCGCGTAGGCGGCGAGCACCGCCTCGCGCCCGGCGAAGGCGCACACCAGCATCAGCAGCGTCGACTCCGGAAGGTGGAAGTTCGTCACCAGCGCATCGACGACCAAAAAGCGCGCCCCCGGCCGCAGGAAGAGCCGCGTCTCGCCCTCGAAGGGCGCGAGCGCGCCGCCCGCGGCCGCCGTCTCGAGCGCCCGCACCACGGTCGTGCCGACCGCGACGACGCGCGCGCCGCGCGCGCGCACCGCCGCGACCGCCTCGACCGTCCGCGGCGGCACGATCAGCCGCTCGGCGTGCATGCGGTGCGCGTCGAGGTCGTCGCTCCGCAGCGGCTGGAAGGTCCCGGCGCCGACGTGCAGCGTGACGTCGGCGACCCCGATGCCGCGCGCCTCGAGCGATGCGAGGAGCGCGGCGTCGAAGTGCAGGCCCGCGGTCGGCGCGGCGACCGCGCCCGGCGCGCGCGCGTAGACGGTCTGGTAGCGCTCGCGGTCGTGCGCGTCGGCGGCACGCGCGATGTAGGGCGGCAGCGGCACCTCGCCGTGCGCCTCGAGGTAGGCGAGCACCGCGCGGTCGAGCTCGAGCTCGACGAACCCGGTGCCCTGGCCGACGACGGTCGCGATCGCCTCCGCCGGCAGCAGGATCCGCTGTCCCACGCGCGCGCCCTTGCTCGCGCGCAGCTGCACGACGACGCGTCGCTCGCCGGTGACGCGCTCGATCAGGATCTCGACCGCCCCGCCTGTCTCCTTGCGGCCGTGCAGGCGCGCCGGCAGTACCCGCGTGTCGTTGCGCACCAGCAGATCGCCCGGCCCGAGCAGCGTCGCGAGGTCGGCGAAGCGCAGGTCGCGCAGGCGGCCGGTCGTGCCCTCGAGCGCGAGCAGCCGGCTCGCGCCGCGCACCGCGGGCGGTTCCTGGGCGATCAGCTCGGGCGGCAGCGCGTAGTGGAAATCAGCGCGCGTCAGCGGCCGCTGCGCGGGGGGCTCGACCATGGGGGGCGCATCGTAGCAGGCCCCCCGGGCTTTCAGGTCTCGCCCGCGTGCGGCGGCGCGGGTGGCGCCGGCGGCGCCCCCGGGGCCGGCGGCGCGGGCGGCGCCGCGGGCGCGGGCGGCGCCGGCGGCACGGGCGGCACCGCGCGCATCGAGTGCACGGGCCGCGCCGGCATCGTCAGCTCGAGCTTCTGCGCCTTGTGATCGCGCAGGATCGAGAGCGTCACGTGCTCGCCCGGCTGGTACGAGCGCAGGATCCTGAGCGCGTGCGACACGCCCTGCGGCTCGCGGCCGTCGATCGCGCTGATGACGTCGCCGTCCCTGAGCTTCAGCGACCCGTCGGACGGCGCCTTGACGACCAGCACGCCGCGCTCGGCGCCGAAGTAGCGGCCGAGGTCCGGCGACAGTGCCGCGAGCTCGAGCTCGCCCCAGCCGCCGTGCCCGCGGAACTCCTCGCCGATGCCCGACAGGTCGCCGATCAGCGGGCCGGCCAGGAAGTCGCCGCCGAGCAGCATCACGCGCGGGTCGAGCGCGCGGGTCGTGACGTCGAGATGGTCGGGCTTGCCGTCGCGCAAGATGTCGAGCCGCGCGCGGTCGCCGGGCTTGAGCGCGTGCATCTCGTGGCTGACGTCAGCGGACGAGGCGGTGTGGTGGCCGTTGACGCTGATGATCAGGTCGCCGCTCTTGACGCCCGCCTCGGCGGCGGGCCCCCCGGGGCTGACGCGCGCGACGCGCGCGCCGCCCTGCCCCGGCGCGAGCTGCACGCCGAGCATGGCGTGCGGCTCGCCGACGTGGAGCTTCAGCTCCTTCAGCTGCTGCGGCACGAGCCCGGCCGAGAGCTCGGCGATCTCCTTGGCGGCCTGTTCGAGGCGCTTCTGCGCGTCCTCGAGGCGCCGCTCCAGCTGCGCCTCGTCGGCGGGCGCGGACTCGGCGGGCTTCGTGTCCGCGAGCAGCGGCCCCGCCGCGAGCGCGAGCAGTGTGCCTAGAAGCGCGTGGCGCGGGCGGAACGTCGTCTTCATCGCTAACCTCCAGACCACATCAGAGCGTCTGCCCGACCGACGTGGCGTAGCGGACGCGAACCAGGGAGTCGAGCAGCACGACGCGCTCGCGCATCAGCGCGCGCGTCGCGCTCGCCGACAGCGGCGCGTCACCCGGCGCCGTCAGGCGCTCGTCGACGAGCGCGATCCGATCCTCGAGCGCCGCGGCCGTGAGCGCGGTGCTGGCGCGCGCGCTGCGGGGCGCCGGCAGTGCCGCAAGCAGCTGCTCGAGGTCCGCCGAGCGCGCCGCGAGGTCCGCGACGGGGTCGGCCGCGAGGCCCGCGTCGGCCGGCTCCGGCGGCGGCGGACCGCGGCCGAGCAGCGGCAGGAGCGCGAGCGTCGCGAGCGCGAGCGCGACGGTCGCGAGCGCGAACGAGGCGCTCGGCCGGCGGCGCGGACGATCGACGGCACGCGCGCGCAAGATGCGCGACCAGCCATCGGCGGGCGGTGCGACGTCGGGCAGCGCCTTCAGCGCCCGCGCGATCGCGGCCTCGTTCTCGTCGGTGTCCATCACGATCCCTCCGCCGGACAGTCCGGCAGCGCCGCGCACGGCGGCGGCGGCGGCTCGAGCCAGGCACGCAGCCGGGCGTGGGCTCGGGCCAGCTGTGACTTCGAATAGCTCGGCGTGCGCGCGGTCGCCGCGGCGATCTCCTCGTGCGTGTAGCCCTCGACGTCGTGCAGCCAGACGACCAGGCGCGCGCTCGGCGGCAGGCGCTCGAGCGCGCGCTCGAGGTCGAGC
>DATKOR010000004.1:0-4114 GCA_035524495.1 Steroidobacteraceae bacterium | reverse complement strand
CCGATGACGCGCAGCTCGCGCCGCTGCCCGGCGGCGAGGTCGAGATCGACGTTGCCGCCACCGCGACCGACGTGCACGGCGGCACGCAGCGCATCGGCGAGGCGCCGGCGGCCGAGCCGCCGGGGCAGCGTACCGAGGTGCTCGCCGACCGTACCGAAGTGCTGCCGCGCGGCGCCGCCGGCCCGGCCGGCGGAGCCGCGGCGCCGGTGGACGCGGGCGCGACGGCGCCGGACGCCGACCTGCTCGCGCTCTTCATCGAGGAGGCGCGCGAGGAGATCGGCAAGATCAGCGAGCTGTTCCCGAAGTGGTACGAGAACCCGCTCGACCAGGACGCGCTCGGCCGCCTGCGGCGCTCGTTCCACACGCTGAAGGGCTCGGGCCGCATGGTCGGCGCGCGCCAGATCGGCGAGTTCTCGTGGGCGATCGAGAACCTCCTGAACCGCGTCATCAGCGGCACGCTCTCGCGCACGCCCGGCATGCTGAGCCTGTTGCGCGAGGCGGTCGCGACGCTGCCGCAGCTGATCGACCAGCTCGAGAACGGCCGCGCGCCGTCGCCCGAGGTCGGCCTGATCATCGGCCGCGCCCACGGCTACGCCGAGGGCCGCGACGTCGAGCAGGTGCTCGGGGCCGAGAAGGCCAGGCTCGCGGTCCCGCCGCCCGAACCCCCGCCGCCGCCACCGGCGGCCGTCTCGCCGGCCCCGGCCGCCCCGCGTCCGGGCGCCCCGCGCCCGAGCGCACCACCGCCGAGCGCGCCGCCGCCACCGCCGGGCGCGCCGTGGCGCGCGCCGGAAGGCGAGGAGAGCCCGTCGCTGATCGCGACCGAGGTGCTGCTGAGCGGCGATCCGGCGATCCCGGAACCCGCGCCGCGACCGTCACCGCCGCGTCCCGCGGCGGCGCCGGCCGCCGCTGCGAAGCCTGCCGCCGCGCCGCCGGCGGCGCGCGCGCCGGCCCCGCTGCCGGCGTCGGGATCGGGCCCGGTCCTCGAGGTGCCGTCGCGCTTCGTGCGCATCACCTCCGACGAGCCGCAGAAGGCCGAGAAGGTCTCGGCCATTCCGCCGCCGCCGCCCTCGTCCGGCAGCGAGTTCAACGTCGGCGTGCCGGACACCGCCGACGCGAGCTCGGACCCGGTCCTGCTCGACATCTACCGCGGCGAGGTGGCGGCGCACGTCACGGCGATCAAGCAGTTCCTCGACACCTGCGTCGGGCGCTTCGCGCCGTTCCCGGTCACCGAGGCCCTGCACCGCGCCTGCCACACGCTGGCCGGCGCCTCGAAGATGGCCGAGGCGCGCCAGGGCATCAAGCTGACGGAGCCGCTGAACCTCTACGTGCGCAAGCTGCACGACCACGGGCTCGGGCTGCCCGAGGCCGCGCGCCGCGTGCTCACCGACGTCGTCGCCGCGATGGACAACATCGCCCAGCACTTCGACGAGCCGACCTCGTTCTTCAAGTCCAACGCCGACATCCTCGCGCGCCTGCAATGGCTCGACGCGGACGCCAACCGCGAGATCGCGGCGCGCGGGCTGACGCCCGTCGGCGAGGCGAGCGAGTCGAGCCTCGCCCCCGGCATCGGCGAGGAACTCTTGTCGACCGACGACATGATGGACGAGGTGCAGGCGGTGCCGGCCGCGCCGGCCGCGCCGGCCGCGCCGCCCGCCGCGCCGCCGCCGGCCGCCGCTGCGCCGCGGGCGCCGGCCGAGGCCCACGACGAGTTCGATTCGGAGATCGCGGTGATCTTCAGCGAGGAGGCCACCGAGCTCCTCGACGTCGCCGAGCGCGCGTTCGCAGCGTTTCGCGCCGACCCCCGCGACACGGCCAAGGTCACCGAGCTCAAGCGCGTGCTGCATACGCTCAAGGGTGGCGCGCGGATGGCGGGCGTCATGTCGATGGGCGACCTCGCGCACGAGGTCGAGACGCTGCTGACGCACAGCGAGGCCAGCAACACCTCCGCCGAGCCGCGCACGATCGAGGTGCTGCAGGCGACGCTCGATGAGCTCAACCGGATGCGCGACACCGTCGCCGGCGGCCGGCCGGTGCAGAACGCGCGCGAGCTGCTGACGCGGATCCGGGCGCTCGCCCGCGGCATCGCCGCGCCGCCCGTGCTGAAGAGCCCGGCCGCGGAGCAGCCGCTGCCGCAGCCCTCGCACACCGAGCCGCCGCCGCCCGCGGCCGCCCCGCCGGTCGTCACCGACATCGCGACGTCGCGCGCGGCGCCGCCGCCCCCCGCGGCGCCGCCGGCACCCGCCGCCCCCGAACCGGCCGAGCCCGTCGCCGCCGAGGCCGAGGCGGAGCCCACGACCGCGCAGTCGCTCGAGGAGTCGCGCTCCTTCGTGCTGCCGCCCGGCCGCGAGCCCCTGTCGCGCGAGGATCGCCAGGAGCTCGCGCGCGTCGACGCCGAGCTCCTCGACAGCCTGCTGAACAGCGCGGGCGAGGTCAGCATCCACCGCGCACGGCTCGAGCAGCAGCTGTCGTCGGTCGAGTTCAACCTGACCGAGCTCGCACGCGTCGTGCAGCGGCTGCGCGACCAGCTGCGCAAGCTCGAGATCGAGACCGAGGCGCAGATCATGCACCGCCACCACGACGACCGGCGGCGCGACGACTTCGACCCGCTCGAGATGGACCAGTACTCGTCGCTGCAGCAGTACTCGCGCGCGCTGCTCGAGTCGACGAGCGACGTCGCGAGCCTGCAGGGGCTCCTCGAGAGCCAGGCGCGCGAGGCGCAGAACCTGCTGATGCAGCAGGCGCGCATCGTCACCGACCTGCAGAACGGCCTGATGCGCACGCGCATGGTGCCGTTCCAGCGCCACGTGCCGCGCCTGACGCGCACCGTGCGCCAGGTCGCCGCCGAGACCGGCAAGAAGGTCGACCTCGTCGTCTCCGGCGCGACCGGCGAGCTCGACCGCCAGGTGCTCGACCGCATGCTGCCGCCGTTCGAGCACATGCTGCGCAACGCGGTCGTGCATGGCATCGAGGCCCCAGCCGAGCGCATCCAGCGCGGCAAGCCGGAGCAGGGCCGCATCGAGGTGACGCTGAAGCGCGAGGGCGCCGAGGTCGTCATCATCGTGCAGGACGACGGCGGCGGCATGAACCTGCGCGCGATCCGCGAGAAGGCACTGTCGCTAGGGCTCATCGAGCCCAAGCAGTCGCTGTCCGACCAGGAGGCGATGCAGCTGATCCTCGAGCCCGGCTTCTCGACCGCGAGCAGCGTGACCCACGCGGCCGGCCGCGGCGTCGGCATGGACGTGGTCGCGACCGAGATCAAGCGCCTCGGCGGCGCGCTGCAGATGGACACGACGACCGGGCGCGGCACGAAGTTCACGATCCGGCTGCCGTTCACGCTCGCGGTCTCGCAGGCGCTGATCGTGCGCGTCGCGGACGAGTTCTACGCGCTGCCGCTGCCGACCGTCGAGAGCGTCGTGCGCCTGCCGCGCGGCGAGGTGCAGCAGCACCTCGGCGACAACGCGCCCGCCTTCGAGTACGGCGGCCAGCGCTACCGCTTCCAGCACCTCGGCGGCTTCGTCGGCGGGCCGCCGTCGCAGCTGCCGGAGAACGAGGTGCCGGTGCCGGTGGTGCTGATCCGCGCGGGCGACAGCTCGACCGCGCTCGTCACCGACGAGCTCGTCGGCAGCCGCGAGATCGTCGTCAAGAGCGTCGGGCCGCAGATCGCCGGCATCCGCGGCATCGCCGGCGCCACGATCCTCGGCGACGGCCGCATCGTCATCATCCTCGACATGGGGACGCTGGTGCGCGCCGACTGGCGCGCCCGGCCGGGCGGCGATGCGGCGCGCGAGCGCAGCGACCGGCGCACGTTCGCGCTCGTCGTCGACGACTCGATCACCGTGCGCCGCGTCACGCAGCGCCTGCTGGAGCGCAACGGCATGCGCGTCATGACGGCCAAGGACGGCGTCGATGCGCTCTCGATCCTCGAGGAGCACCTGCCGGACGTGATCCTGCTCGACATCGAGATGCCGCGCATGGATGGCTACGAGGTCGCCGCGCACGTGCGCGCCGACGAGCGCCTGAAGGACGTGCCGATCGTCATGATCACCTCGCGCGTCGGCGAGAAGCACCGCGCGCGCGCGATCGAGCTCGGCGTCAACGACTACCTCGGCAAGCC
>DATKOR010000003.1:0-7845 GCA_035524495.1 Steroidobacteraceae bacterium | reverse complement strand
GGCGTCGACCGGCTGCCGGACGGCGCCGCCTATTACGCGGCGATGCTGCGGCAGTTCACGACCACCGCCTACTCAGCGGACCAGATCCACGCGCTCGGGCTCGCCGAGGTCGCGCGCATCGGCGCCGAGATGGACGCGCTGCTGCGCTCGCAGGGCCTCGTGGCCGGCAGCGTCGCCGAGCGCGTGCAGCAGCTCACCAAGGATCCGCGGTTCCTGTACCCGAACACCGATGCCGGCCGCCAGCAGGCGCTCGCGCGCTACCAGCAGATCCTCGACGAGGTCAGCGCGAAGATGCCGGCGTACTTCCGCACGCTGCCGAAGACGCGCCTGGTGGTCGAGCGCGTGCCGCCGTCGTCCGAGAAGGGCACCGCGGCCGCGTACTACGAGGCGGCCGCGATGGACGGATCGCGGCCCGGCACCTACTTCGCGAACCTGCGCGACATGAACGACCTGCCGACCTGGGAGATGAAGTCGGTGACCTACCACGAGGGCATCCCCGGCCACCACTTCCAGATCTCGACCGCGCAGAACCTGAAGGGCGTGCCGCTGATCCGCCAGCAGACGATCTACGCCGCCTACGCGGAAGGCTGGGCGCTGTACGCCGAGCAGCTCGCCGACGAGATCGGCATGTACGAGGGCGATCCGCTCGGTCGCCTCGGCCGGCTGCAGGACGACATGCTGCGCGCGGTGCGGCTCGTCGACGACACCGGCCTGCACGCCAAGGGCTGGACCCGCGAGCAGGCGATCGATTTCGAGGAGCGCGAGACCGGCCTGCCCGAGGCGACCGTGGTCACCGAGGTCGAGCGCTACATGGCGTTGCCCGGCCAGGCCTGCGCCTACAAGGTCGGCCAGCTCAAGATCCTGGCGCTGCGCGAGAAGGCGAAGCGCGCGCTCGGCCCGAAGTTCAACCTGCGCGACTTCCACGCGGTGGTGCTCGAGGACGGCGCCGTGCCGCTGACGCTGCTCGAGCGCTTCGTCGACGAGTGGATCGCGCGCTCGCAGGGCGGCTGAGCCGGGACCCCGGCGGCCGGCGGCGGTCGGCGCCCATTGGCAAGGGCGGGGCGGTGAGTCAACATCGCGGCCCCGCCCGCCACCGCCGGCCACCGCCATGTCCAGCCACGACTACAAGTCCGCGCAGCGCCCCGATCCCGACCGCGTGCTGGTCGACATCGCGCGCTACGCGCGCGAGCACCGCATCGCGAGCGAGATCGCCTACGACACCGCCCGCTACTGCCTGATGGACACGCTCGCCTGCGGCTTCCAGGCGCTGCAGTACCCGGCCTGCACCAAGCTGATGGGACCGGTCGGGCCGGGCGCGACGATGGTGGGCGGCGCGCGCGTGCCGGGCACGAGCTACGAGCTCGACCCGGTGCAGGCGGCCTTCAACGTCGGCTGCATGATCCGCTGGCTCGACTTCAACGACACCTGGCTCGCGGCCGAATGGGGCCACCCGTCGGACAACCTGGGCGGCATCCTCGCGATCGCCGACTACCTGTCGCGCCGCCGCGTGGCCGAGGGCGCCGCGCCGCTCGCGGTGCGCGACGTGCTGACCGCGATGATCAAGGCGCACGAGATCCAGGGCGTCACGGCGCTCGAGAACGCCTACAACAAGGTCGGCCTCGACCACGTGCTGAACGTGCGCGTCGCGACCACCGCGGTCGTGACCGCGATGCTCGGCGGCAGCCGCGAGCAGGTCATCAACGCGGTCTCGAACGCGTTCCTCGACGGCGGCGCGCTGCGGACCTACCGGCACGCACCGAACACGGGCTCCCGCAAGAGCTGGGCGGCCGGCGACGCCACGAGCCGCGGCGTGCGCCACGCGCTCATCGCGCTGACCGGCGAGATGGGCTATCCGTCGGCGCTGACGGCGCCGAAGTGGGGCTTCTACGACGTGGTGTTCAAGAAGCCGCTCGAGTTCCGCCAGCCGTTCGGGAGCTACGTGATGGAGAACGTGCTCTTCAAGATCAGCTTCCCGGCCGAGTTCCACGCGCAGACCGCGGTCGAGGCCGCGATGGCGCTGCACCCGGAGCTGCAGGGCCGGCTCGACGACGTCGAGCGGATCGTCATCGAGACGCAGGAGCCGGGGGTGCGGATCATCGACAAGACCGGGCCGCTCGCCAACCCCGCCGACCGGGACCACTGCATCCAGTACATGGTCGCGGTCCCGCTGATCTTCGGCCGCCTCACCGCCGCCGACTACGAGGACGCGGTCGCGAACGACCCGCGCGTCGACGCGCTGCGCGCGCGGATGCAGGTGCGCGAGAACCCGACCTTCACGCGCGAGTACTACGAGGCCGACAAGCGCCACATCGGCAACGCGGTGCAGGTGTTCTGGAAGGGCGGCGGCTGCACGCGCCGCGTGCAGGTGGACGTGCCGATCGGCCACCGCCGGCGCCGCGCCGAGGGCTACCCGCTGCTGGTCCGCAAGTTCGAGGAGTCGGTGGCGGCGCACTACGGGGCCAAGCAGGCCGCGGCGATCAGGGCGCTGTTCGCCGACCCCGCGAGGCTCGACGCGCTGCCGGTCCACGAGTTCGTCGCGGCGCTGGTGCGCAACTGACGCCCCGCCGCGCGACCGGCGCCGGCCGCGCCGTCACGCCATGATGTTGACGCCGCCGTCCACGTACACCGTGCCGCCGGTGATGCGCCGGGCGTAGGGCGTCGCGAGGTAGGCGCAGGCGAAGCCGACGTCGAGCACGTCGACGAGCTCGCCGGTCGGCGCCCGGCTCGCCGCCTCGTTGAGCAGCAGCTCGAAGTCCTTGAGCCCCGACGCGGCGCGTGTCTTGAGCGGCCCGGGCGAGATCGCGTGCACGCGGATGCGCTGCGGCCCGAGCTCGAAGGCGAGGTAGCGGCACACCGCCTCGAGCGCCGCCTTGACCGGCCCCATGACGTTGTAGTTCGACACGACCTTCTGCGCGCCGTGGTAGCTCATCGCGAACATCGTGCCGCCCTCGGTCATCAGCGGCGCGGCCAGCCGCGCCATGCGCACGAACGAGTGGCAGGAGACGTCCATGGCCTTGGCGAAGCCGTCGGCCGAGCAGCTGAGCAGGCCGCCCTGCAGGTCGTCCTTCGGCGCCCAGGCGATCGAGTGCACCAGGATGTCGAGCCGCCCCCAGTCGCGCGCCAGGCGCTCGAACACCGCCTCGAGCTGGCCGGGCACGGCGACGTCGAGCGGCAGCAAGAGCGCCGCGTCGACCGCGGCGGCGACGGGCTCGACGAAGCGGCGCGCCTTCTCATTGAGGTAGGTCAGCGCGACGCTGGCGCCGAGCTCGTGGAAGGCCCGCGCGCAGCCGGTGGCGATCGAGTCCTCGTTGGCGACGCCGACGACGAGTGCGTTGCGGCCCTGCAGCACCGGCCGCGGTACCGAGGCGTTCACGCGGCCACCTCGCGCGGCAGGCCGGCGGCGGCGCCGACCAGGCGGCTCGTATGGCGCGCGATCATCAGCTCCTCGTTGGTCGGCACCACCCAGGCGGACACGCGGCTCGCCGCCGTGCTGATGCGCGGACCGCCGCTCGCGTTGGCGGCGTCGTCGAGCTCGACGCCGAGCCAGGCCGCGTCGCGGCAGACCGCGGCGCGGATCGGGGCGGCATGCTCGCCGATGCCGGCGGTGAAGACGATCGCGTCCAGCCCGCCGAGCGCGGCGGCCAGCGAGCCAAGCTCGCGCCGGATCCGGTACACGTAGAGCTCGATCGCGAGCCTCGCGCCCGGCTCCGGGCTCGCGAGCAGCACGCGCATGTCGCCCGACAGGCCCGACACGCCGAGCAGGCCGGACTCCCTGTAGACCAGCCTCTCGACCGCCTTCGCATCCAGTCCGCGCTGCTGCAGCAGGTACAGGATCACGCCGGGGTCGATCGCTCCGCAGCGCGTGCCCATCGGCAGGCCGTCGACGGCGGTGAAGCCCATGGTGCTCGCGACGCTGCGGCCCGACTCGAGCGCGCACATGCTCGCGCCGTTGCCGAGGTGCAGCACCACGGTGCGCCCGGCGGCGGCGCGGGCGTCGTACTGGCCGAGCACCGAGGCGACGTACTCGTAGGACAGGCCGTGGAAGCCGTAGCGCTGCACGCCCGCCTCGTGCAGCGCGCCCGGCACCGCGAAGCGCTGCGACACCGGCGGCGCGCCGCGGTGGAAGGCGGTGTCGAAGCACGCCACCTGCGCCAGCTCCGGCAGCCGCTCGAGCAGCAGCCGGATCGGCGTCAGGTTGTGCGGCTGGTGCAGCGGCGCGAGCGGCACGAATTCCTCGAGCGCGCGCACGACCGCGGCGTCGACCACGACCGGCTGCGCGTAGTCGCGGCCGCCGTGCACGACGCGATGGCCGACGCCAGCGAGCCGGTCGCCGCGCAGCTGCTCGCGCAGGTGGCCGATGATGTGCCAGAGCGCGCCGTCGTGGTCGAGGGCGGCGCCCTCGCCCCAGGAGTGCTCGCCGAGCACCCGCCCGGCGGGGTCCTTCGACACGAAGCGTGGCGCGCTCCCGAGGCTCTCGACCTGGCCGCGCGGGCCGGCCTCGAGCGCCGCGCCCGCGGCCGTGAACAGCGAGAACTTGATCGACGAGGAGCCGGCGTTAAGCACGGCGTAGACGTTGGCCATGGCGTCAGCTCACGACGGCCGAGTGCTCGCGCCGCGCCTGGGCGAGCAGCGCGGCCACGGCGCAGGAGGCGAGCCGGCTCAGCACGGAATCCGCGCGGCTCGTGAGGATGATCGGCACGCGCGCGCCGAGCACGATGCCCGCGGCGTCCGCGCCGGCGAGGAAGGTCAGGCTCTTGGCGAGCATGTTGCCGGCCTCGAGGTCGGGCACCACCAGCACGTTCGCCCGGCCGGCGACCGGCGAGTCGATCTTCTTGATCGCGGCCGCCTCAGGGTCGATCGCGTTGTCGAGCGCCAGCGGCCCGTCGAGCAGCGCGCCCGTGATCTGCTTGCGGTCCGCCATCTTGCACAGCGCCGCGGCCTCGATGGTCGACGGCACCGCGGGGTTGACCGTCTCCATCGCCGACAGGATCGCGACCCGCACCTCCTTCAGGCGCAGTGCGTGCGCGAGATCGATCGCGTTCTGCGTGATGTCGACCTTTTCCGACAGCGTCGGCGCGATGTTGACGGCCGCGTCGGTGATGATCAGCGCCTCGGCGCGGCCCGGCACGTCCATGATGAAACAGTGGCTGATGCGCCGGGCGGTGCGCAGGCCGGTGTCGCGGCGCACGACCGCCGCCATCAGCTCGTCGGTGTGCAGGCTGCCCTTCATCAGCGCCTCGGCGCGGCCCTCGCGCACCAGCGCGACGGCGCGCAGCGCCGACTCGTGGCTGTAGGGCGCATCGACGATCTCGAGCGCGCCGAGGTCGAGGCCGGCGCGGGCGGCCGCGGCGCGGATCTTGGCCTCGGGGCCGACCAGGATCGGCGTGATCAGGCCGAGCTTGGCCGCGTTCAGCGCGCCCTCGAGCGCCGCCTCGTCGCAGGGATGGGCGACCGCGGTCGGCGTCGGCGGCAGCGCCTGGCAGGCCTCGAGGAGGCGCTGGTACTTGTCGTGCTTGGCGGGGGTCTGGGTCGGTGCGTCCATGGTCTCTCCTAGGCTGCCGTGCTCGCGAGCCGCGGCCGGCCGCCGAGCGCGGTGCGGATGCGCGCGAGCATCGCCACCTGCGCCGCCGTGAGGCCCGTGCCCGCGACGCGCTCGTCCGCGGCGACGCGCTCCAGGAGCTCGAGCAGCCGGCTGCGCTCGGCGCGGTCGGCGAGCAGCTGCGGCAGCGTCGCGATCGCCTGCTCGCGCTCGTAGTCGACGATGATCTCCTGTTCGCCGCGCACGCGGCGCGCCTCGTCCGGCGCGATCTCCGGCAGCAGCTCGCGGTACTCGGTCAGCAGCTCGGCCTTCAGCTGCAGCCGGTCGAGCGGCAGCGGGCGGCCCTTGGCGGCGAGCAGGTAGGCGCAGCGCGCGACCGCCGCGGCGTAGCCGCCCGCGCCGATCGCCGCCAGCGCCTCGCGCACGTACGGCCGCTCGCGCGGATCGAGCGCGGCCTCGGCGCCGGCGTGACCCGGCTCGTCGGCGAGGTGCTGCAGGTTGCCGTAGGTCTGGAAGAACTGCGCCTCGGACTGGGCGTCGCGCAGGTCGCGGTAGAGGTCGAGCGAGGCCGTGACGAGCGCCGAGGTCAGCGCCTCGGCGCGCCGCCCGGGGTGCTCGGCCGGCACGGGCTTGCGCGCAGCGCGCACCGCGTCGGCGGCCACCGCCAGCCACCACGTCGCCGGGTTGAGGTCGGAGAGCGCCCAGCGCTCGACGCGCAGCTTGTGGAACTGCCGTCCGAGCCGCGCCGTGTACGGATTCGACAGCGCCTGCACCCACGGCCGGGCGAACAGCTCGTAGGCGCGCTGGTTGAACTGCGACAGCGCCGCGGCCGCCTCGAACGGCTTCTCGTCGGCGCGCTCGAAGCGGTTGAGGCGCTCCATGACCTCCTCGAGGCGGCGCTCCTCGAACTCGACCTGGTGCACGAGCTCGCCGCCGTCGCCCCGGGTCTCGAGGATCTTCATCGCGTAGAGCCCGGGCGTCAGCGCCTCGATGCTCTCCAGCACCGACACCAGCTGCGTGTATTCCTTCCGCGCGACCTTGCCGGAGACGAAGATGCCGAGGTGGCCGACGTCCTCGTGCATCAGCCCGACGATCACCTGGCCGTGCGCCTTGATCTCGTCGGTCGAGCCGTAGACGTCCGCGATCCAGTTGAAGGCCTGCTGCGGCGGGGTGATGTTGTCGCCCAGTGAGGCGAACAGCACGATCGGCGAGCGCAGCGACTTGAGGTCGAGCGCCCGGCCGTTGACCGGCACGCCGCCCTTCCACAGGCGGTTGCCGACGAACAGGTTCTGCGTGATCCACTCGATCTCTTCGCGGTTCATCAGGTAGAAGCCGCCCCACCAGCGCTCGAAGTCGAGGAAGCGCGGCGCCTCGGTGTCGACCTTGGCGAACAGGTTGTAGAACTTGGTCCAGTAGGTGTTGGCGGGATTGAGGCCCTCGAAGTTCTCGACCAGCCACGCGCCGTCGAAGACGCCGTCGCCGAGGTCGGATGCGAGCGAAGCGAGCCAGGTGCCGCCGAGGTTGCCGCCGGCGTAGCGCATCGGGTTGTCGCCCTCGCCCTCGCTCCACGCACCACCCCAGTACGACATCGGCGCGCCGTTGATGATGATCGGGCCGACGTCGGCGGGGTTCGCCGCGGCCAGCATCATCGCCGCCCAGCCACCCTGGCAGTTGCCGATCACGACCGGCTTCGCGCTGTCGGGGTGCAGTTCGCGGACCCGCGCGATGAACTGGCGCTCGGCGTCGCAGACGTCGGCCAGCGTCTGCTTCGGCTCCGGGTCCGGGAAGAAGATCACGAAGTACACGGGGTGGCCGGCACGCAGCGCGACGCCGACATGCGAGTCGTCCTTCATGCCGCCGATGCCGGGGCCGTGCCCGGCGCGCGGGTCGATGATCACGTACGGTCGGCGCGCCGGGTCGATGGCCACGCCCTCGGGCGGCACGATCCGCACCAGCGCGTAGTTCACCGGCCGCGCGAGCGTGCGCCCGTCCAGCACCGTCTCGTAGCCGAAGTGCAGCACCGGCGGCTTGCCGGCCTGCTCGCGCTCGAGGAACAGGTTGCCGCGCTGGCGCAGCGTGTCGCAGAAGAGGATCGCGCGCTGCGCGAAGTCGACCGCGTAGCCTGGCCAGTCGCGCGCCGCCTGCGATGCCTCGGCGCCCTCGGTGGGCGCGTGCTCCTTGAAGGCCTGCGCGACGCTCTTCGCGTAGCGCTCCTGCGCGAGGCGCAGCCGCTTCGAATAGACCTGGAAGACCTTGCCGGCGGTGTCATGGGCGCGCAGGGCGCGGGTCGGGATTTCGTTCACGGT
>DATKOR010000002.1:0-3316 GCA_035524495.1 Steroidobacteraceae bacterium | reverse complement strand
TCGAGAACCTCGAGAAGTTCGGCGCGCTGAAGGCGATCGGCGCCAAGAACCACGAGCTCGTGTGGATGATCCTGTTCCAGGCGACGTTCGTGTCGCTGACCGGGCTTGGCCTCGGCATCGGGCTGTGCACGGTGCTGATCTTCCTCGCCAAGATGCGCCTGCCGGGCTACGCCGCCGCGATCACCGCCGGGAACCTGCTGCTCGCGTTCGGCATGGTGCTGGTGATCGCCGCGATCTCGAGCTACGCGGGCGTGCGGCGCGTGCTGCGCATCGAGCCCTTCGACATCTTCCGGGGCTGACATGGCCAGCACCGCCATCGCCGCACAGGGCCTGAGCAAGTGGTTCGGAACGGGCGAGGCGCGCACGCTCGCGGTGCGCGACGTCAGCTTCGAGGTGCGCCTCGGCGAGATGCTCTACATCGTCGGCCCGTCGGGAAGCGGCAAGACGACGCTGCTCAGCATGATCTCCGGCATCCTGCGCCCGAACGAGGGCAAGGTCGTCGTCGAGGACACCGACCTCTGGGGGCTGGACGACGACGGCATCGCGGACTTTCGCCTCAACAGGATCGGCTTCGTGTTCCAGGACTACCACCTGTTCCCGCGGCTGACGACCGCCGAGAACGTCGCGATCCCGCTGATCCTGCGCGGGCGCGCCTGGGACGACGCGGTCGCCGAGGGCCTCAAGTACCTCGAGGTCGTGGGCCTCGGCGCCCGCGCGAGCCTGCCGCCGGTGAAGCTCTCGGGCGGCGAGCAGCAGCGCGTCGCGATCGCGCGCGCGATGGTCGGGCGCCCCGACATCCTGATCCTCGACGAGCCGACCGCGTCGCTCGACGGCGATACCGGCCGCAACATCGTCACGTTCATCCGCGATGAGCTGCTGAACGCGCAGCGCTCGATCGTCATCGTCACCCACGATGCGCGCATCTACGAGTTCGCGCACCGGATCCTGACGATGGAGGACGGACGGGTGGTCGCCATCAACGAGGGGCAGGCGAGTGCGTAACAAGATCGTGTTCGCGCTGGCGGGTCTCGGGCTCCTGCTCGGCATCGCCGGCGCCGTGTACTTCGGCATCCGTCATCCGCCGCAGCCGCCGGCCTTCAATCCGACTGCGAACCCGTTCGCGCACGCGATCTACGCGAGCGGCATCATCGAAAGCGCCCAGGCGGGCGGCGAGAACATCAACCTCTACCCCGAGGTCGCAGGGCGCGTCGTCCGGCTGATGGTCGGCGACGGCCAGGCGGTCGCCGCGGGCGCGCCGCTGCTCACGATCGACCCGACGGTCCAGCAGGCGACGACTGCGCAGCTGAAGGCCCAGGCCGATGCGGCCCGCAGCACCCTCGAGGCGCTGCGCCGCCAGCCGCGCCCCGAGACACTCGAGGTCGCGCGCGCGCAGATGGAGGCCGCGGCCGCGAACCTGAAGCAGGTCGGCGACCAGCTCGCAAAGCAGCGCGAGTCGTACGCGCTCGATCCGCGCTCGGTCAGCAAGGACGTGCTCGACACCGCCGAGAACGCCGCGAAGGTCGCGGCCGCCAACCTCGAGGTCGCGCGCCGCCAGTATGAGCTCACGAAGGCCGGCGCCTGGTCCTATGACATCGAGAGCCAGCGCAGGGTGACCGAGGCGGCGGTCAAGCAGTACGAGTCGGCGAACGCGCTCCTCTCGAAGTACACGCTGCGCGCGCCCGTCGACGGCACCGTCCTCGCGGTCAACGTCGGCATCGGCGGCTACGTGTCCCCGCAGGGTGCCTACCAGACCTACACCGGGGGTGCCGGGCCGCCGATCGTCATGAGCGCGACGCAGCACTACCTCGCCGTCCGCGTGTTCGTCGACGAAATCCTGCTGCACCGCCTGCCGCCGCCCGAGCATCTGGTCGCGCAGATGCAGGTGCGCGGGACCGATACGAAGCTGGCGCTCGAGTTCGTCGGCGTGCAGCCGTACGTGACGCCGAAGGTCGAGCTCTCGGACCAGCGCCAGGAGCGCGTCGACCTGCGCGTGCTGCCGGTGCTGTTCCGCTTCCCGAAGCCTGCTGACGTCTCCCTCTACCCGGGGCAACTGGTCGATGTGTACATCGGCGAGAAGTGACGTGCTGCGCCGCGCGGCGTGTGCGCTCGCGCTCGTGCTCGGCGGCTGCGCCGCCGGGCCCGACTTCGTGCGGCCGGCCCCGCCGGCGACGACGCAGTACGTGCCGGGGACGCCGCCCGCCGAGGCGGCGGCCGGCGACGGCGCGCGCCAGCGCTTCAGCGCCGAGACCGCGCTGACCGCCGAGTGGTGGACGCGCTTCGGATCGGCGCCGCTCGATGCGACGGTCGCCGAGGCGCTGGCCGGCAACCGCACGCTCGCCGCGGCGCGCGCGACGCTCGAGCAGAGCGAGGACGCGCTGCGGGCCGGCTATGGCCTCTACATGCCGCACGTCGGCGTCGACCTCGCGGCCAGCCGCCAGCGCGCCTCGCCGCTGCGCTTCGGTCAGAGCGGGGCGGCGAGCATCTTCAACCTCTTCACGCTGAGCGGGACGGTCGGCTACGTGGCGGACCTCTTCGGCGGCGCGCGCCGGGAAGTCGAGTCGCTGCGCGCGAGCGCGGATGTCGAGCGCAACACGCTGCGCGCCGCCTACCTCGCGCTGACCGCGAACGTCGTCGAGACGAGCATCGCTCGCGCGGGCTACCAGGCCGAGATCGCGGCGACGCGGACCTCGATCGGCGCGGCTGCCGAGCGTCTCAAGCTCGCGCAGACGCAGTACCAGGCGGGCACGACCGCGTACGCCTCCGTGATGAGCCTGAAGAGCGAGCTTGCGAGCCTCGAGGCGACGCTTCCGCCGCTCGAGCTGCGCGCCGACCAGGCCGGCCACCTGCTCGCCGTGCTGGTCGGAAAGGTGCCCGCCGACTGGCAGCCGCCGGAGCTTGCGCTCTCGGAGCTGACGCTGCCGGAGGAGCTGCCGCTGTCGCTGCCCTCGTCGCTGGTGCGCCAGCGCCCCGACATTCTGATCGCCGAGGCGCGCCTGCACGTCGCGAGTGCCGAGGTCGGAATTGCCACGGCAAACCTGCTGCCCACACTCACGCTGTCCGGGAGCCTCGGGCGCGATGCCGCGGTGTGGAGCGACCTCAGGAACTCGAACGGCCGCATCTGGAGCGGCGGCGCGGACCTCTCGGTGCCGGTCTTCGAGGGCGGGCAGGCCTGGTACGGGCGCAGGGCGGCGGTCGATGCCTACCGCGCGGCGCGCGCGGACTATCAGCAGGTCGTGCTGACCGCATTCGAGCAGGTGGCGGACACGCTGCGCGCGCTCGAGCACGACGCCGAGCTCGTGCGCGACAACGGCGAGGC
>DATKOR010000001.1:0-2501 GCA_035524495.1 Steroidobacteraceae bacterium | reverse complement strand
ACCTGGGCGTCGAGCACGGCGTCAACATCACGCTCGGGCTTCCGTTCGTGCGCACGAGCCCCGATCACGGCACGGCGTTCGACATCGCGGGGCAGGGACGCGCAGACCCTTCGAGCCTCGTCGCGGCGATCCGCATGGCCCAGCTGCTCGTGGGCTCTCCCGGCGCGGCGGCGACCGGCGCGGGGTGACGGCGCTCAGTGCCGCGTCGGCGATGCCTTCAGCTCGGCGAGCTGCTTGCGCGCGCGCACGGTCGCGCGCTCCATGAGGTAGGCGCTCTCGACGGCGCGCATGCGGCCGGTCTCGCACATGCGCGCGAGCATGCGCGACGTCATCGAGATCGTCTCCTGGTGCTTCGCGCCGCGCGTGAAGACGAAGAAGCTGCGGCCCGTGCTCACGTGCGAGAGCCGCACGCGCTGCCACTCGTCCTTGAGCAGCATCTGGTACGCAAAGCCCACCTTGAGATGGTCCATCAGCGCTGCGCCGCGCGCGGGTTCACCCGGATCGCCGGCCTCGGTCGAGGTCGGCCCCAGCGCCCCGCCCTGCGAGTCGGTGGGCGGCGCGACGGTGGACGCGCCGCTGCCCGTGTCGGCAGCGGGGTCGTCGCCCCCGATGTCGATGTCGACGCCGCCGCTGCCGCTGCCGCCGCTCCAGTCGACCGCGCTCTCCTGCACGAGCCCCACCTTCTTGGCCTCTTCGGGCGTGAAGCGCCGCTCGATCACTTCCTCCGGCACGTCGGTCACCGGGTCGAGCGAAGACACGGTCTCGCTGCCGGGGATCGGCATGGCGAAGATGCCCTCGAGCTGCTTCATGAGCAGGTTGTGTGCCAGCTCCGTCATCGGCGCGCTCTTCAGCGATTCCGCGTGCGCCGGCAACAGCTTGCCGAAGAACTCGCGCTGCGCGGCCTCGGGCCAGCCGATCAGCTGCATCCCTTCATTCAGGTCCTTCATCAGCGGCGGCAACTGCATGAGGAACTTCTTGCGCAGCGCCGGCGAACCCTTCGGCTGCACGCTCATCACGATGTCGCGGCCGACGCGGCGGAAGCGCTTGGCCCGATCGGAGTCGGGTCCGTCCTGTCGCACGGCGGTCATCAGCGCCTGCGTCCACACCTGCGCGAGGAACTCGGAGAGGTAGGCCGGCAGCTCGAGCGGATTGAGCGCACCCTGCAGCTGCAGCATGTAGCGCTGCTGGATGCGCAGCTCCGATTCCTTGTTCGCGAGCGTCGTCGCGGCGCCGGTCTGCTCGACGACGCCTTCGGTCTGCTCGTGGATGAAGCGCTCGAGCTCGCGCAGCTTCTCGGCATAGAGGTCGACCTGGTCGAAGTCGCCCTCGACGATCTCCTGCACGAGCTGCGAGACCCGGCCGAGGAACTGCTTGCCCGGCCCGTCGTCGAATTCCTCGAACGCGCAGGCGAGCGACGCGATGCGGTTGATGAAGCGCCGCACCGGATGGCGGCGCGTCGAGAAGAACGTCTGGTCCTGGAGCGCGACGCGCAGCACCGGGAGCTGGAGGCGCGCGATCTGGCGCGCCATCTGCGGCGGCACGCGCGAGTCGGAGAGGATCTGGTCGAAGAGGCTCCCGACCACGTCGATGACCATGTGGTCGAGCTTGCCCGTCGACGCCTGCAGCAGCTCCTCGCGGTGCGCGCGGATCAGGTTCACCGCCATGAGGCCGGTCAGCCCGTCGGCCGCGTACGCCGCCGGCGCGCCGCCAGCGACGGAAGCGCCGCCACCGGCGAGGGAGGCACCGCTCGCGGAGCCGCCTGAGCGCGCGAAGTCCGCGGTCCTCGCCGCGCCATCGGCCGCCATCGCCGACCCGCTGCCGGCCGCGCCGAGGTTGCGCTCCATCGGCGCGGCGGAGAAGTCACCGGGACGGCTTGCGATCGCGGTCAGGCGGCGCAGCAGCGTCATCAGCTGCTGGTCGGCGTCGGACGCGGCACGCGCGGCGCGGGCCTCGGCGGCCCCGTAATCGCCGCCGTAGAGGCTCGGTGCATGGCCGGTCGCGTAGCTCGGATCGGCGTGGCGTGGATCGAGGCCGGCGTCGTTCGCCGGAGGGCGCCGACCGGGCAGCGGATGTCGAGAGTCGGCTCGCAGGTCCTGGCGCGGATCGCCGCGGCTGCCGAGACGGCCCTCCGCGCGGGTGGCCGCCGGGGCTCGGCTGGCCGGCGGCAGCGACGCCGCTTCCGCTGCGGCGATCGCGCGGCGATGCTCGTACATGAGGTCGATGCCGCTGCCCGTCGACGGACCGCCCATCTCGCCGTAGCCGCTGCGCGTCGAGATCCGATCGAACGAGCTCGCGCTCGCGTAGCCGGAGTTCGCCGCGCCCAGATGCACGCCGGGGCCCTCGACCGTTCGCACGGTGAGGTTCACCGGTTGCACGCCGCGCTGCTGCAGGCTCTTCAGGATGTCGGCATAGCAGTCGGGCATCGCGTGGGCCAGCGCCTGCCCGAGCTCGCGTGCGAGCAGCTTGCGGCCGTCGGGGTTGTCGGTGACGGCCTCGATGCC